>CAYJAY010000090.1:0-1000 GCA_964368445.1 uncultured Oscillospiraceae bacterium | reverse complement strand
GTTTTCCGAAAAAGCCGTCGCTTCGGCTCACCTGCTCGGTTGTAAACGCCCTCGCCACGGTTCGCTCTTGCTTTGGGCTTTTGCGGGGTTTGCCCTCTTTTTTGGCTGTTCATATAACAACACTCCCTCCAGACAAACATAATCCGAACCAATCCCGACAGATAATCTCTGTTGGTGATGGGTTCGGATTTGTGCTTTATTTGGAGGAAAAGTATTTTACTAATGGGAGAGAAGTAAAGGCAAATTCAAAACCAAGAGCAGTTAGCAATAAACCGATTGTTGCGGAGAAAAGGAAAGAAAAAAACAAACGAAACAGTTAAAACAACCTACTTCGTGGTATCCGATAAAGGACATTGCAAAGTAGGTTGTTTTAACTCAGACTATCAAAAGTTGTTTTAATTCAGACTATCAAAATATTCTACAAGTGTGTAAATGATTTTTATTTGTTCGTCATTTAGTCGGTCAAGGTTTATTGTTTGCTTGCTTGACACCCCTAAAATAAAATCTGTTGAAACTTTAAATATCTCGGCGAGTTCAACAATATATTGTGTAGACGGAGCTGAAATACCCATCTCCCAAGCGTTTACGCTTGAACGAGTAATGTTAAGCTTTTTTGCAAGCTCGCTTTGCGTAAAATTGGAACGTTCACGTAGCTGTTTAATTGTATCTGCAATCATAAAGTATACCTCCAAAACAACTATAACTTATCTGATATGATATTAAATTATCACTAGCGATACATTTAATTGACAAAATTTAGATGTAATGATATTATTAGATAAATTTACATTAAATAAAAAAGGGTTAATTATGCACGACTACAAACAACTATACATAAAACTCTTCGGGGCGACGGAAGATGCGATACAAAGACTAATCGAAGTCCAAAGGGAATGTGAAGAAATTATAATAAGTTCGGACGATATTTATATTCATGAAAACGACAATCAAAACCACCAGTTGAACTGGTGGTTTGAACAGGCCCTATAAGGGCCAATCT
>CAYJAY010000089.1:0-1011 GCA_964368445.1 uncultured Oscillospiraceae bacterium | reverse complement strand
CGGACACAAAAGTTTTGGTTATGAACGACGGTTTGAAAGACGCAAACTATCCCGAAATTATAAATTCTTTGTGCCCCAACTTGAAAAACATTAAGGGCATAAACGACACCGGCGAAATCTGCTCTAAACTTCCGAGATTGAAAAAGGTTATCTATTGCGGCGAAAGCAACTACGACGGAATGATTAACTTTAACGAGATTAAAAAGATAGGCGCAGGCGTTTTGGACGTTGAGTTGAACACAAGAAAAAATGCATGTCACAAAGACGACGTCATCAACATTCAATACACCTCGGGAACAACAGGTTTCCCCAAAGGGGTTATGTTGTCACACTACAACATTATCAACAATGGTTTAAGCATTGGCGATTGCATGAAGTTTACCGAAAACGACAAACTTTGTATAACTGTTCCGTTCTTCCATTGCTTTGGCTTGGTGCTTGGAATTTTGGCGGCGTTGACACACGGCACAGGGATAGTTCCTATCGACCGTTTCCGCCCAACCGATGTTTTGGCGGCTATCGAAAGCGAAAGATGCACGGCGGTCCACGGCGTTCCGACGATGTTTATCGCTATGCTTGAATGTGCCGATTTCAAAAACTATGACGTTTCAAGCCTTAGAACAGGCATAATGGCGGGTTCGCCCTGCCCCACAAAGGTTATGCAACAAGTGGTTGACGAGATGGGCATGACCGAAATTACAATCGCTTTCGGCCAAACCGAAGCTTCCCCCGTTTGCACACAAACCACAACGGACGACAGCATCGAGATGCGCGTTTCAACCGTCGGAAGAAACTTGCCGATGATCGAAACAAAGATTATCGACGTTGAAACAGGCGAAGAGGTAGGCCCCGGAGTTAAAGGAGAATTTTGCGCTAGAGGCTATAACATAATGAAAGGCTACTACAACATGCCGGAAGCCACCGCCCAAGCTATCGACCAAGATGGTTGGTTGCACACGGGAGACCTTGCAACTAAAGACGAAAAAGGGTATTATAAGATAGTGGGTCGAA
>CAYJAY010000088.1:0-1038 GCA_964368445.1 uncultured Oscillospiraceae bacterium | reverse complement strand
TTCGACTTATTCAGCGGCATAACAAAAACACTACTTATAACTAATGTCACAAGTATCATAATTGAAGCAATTCTGTTTTTTTTGCAAACCTTTTTAATCATACCTTTTCCCTTTTATTCTTTAATTCTTTAATTCTTTATGTTCAAAACATAATTGATCACTTTTATTTGATCAAATAATACTTGAGCGAAAATTAAGCGTCCATATTTTTCATCTCTCACTATATATATTATACCCTATTATCGTATCAGCAATCAAGGTCTTAGGATAAGGCATAAAAATAGTGTAGCAACTCTTGTTACTACACTATCAAGTCCAACTTTTGGGGATCACTACATCATGCGGGGTTTTTTATTAGAAAATAATATTTTATTTCTTTATGTTTGGAAGAAATTCAAAATAACTTGCATGAACATACCCTGTTTCATTTGTATCTATTACCGTAGCTTTATACCATGTAGATCCTGAATATGTATACTTTTTATCTTCCACTTCAATTATTTCTCCAACATCGAGAAATCTTATAGTCGTATAACTTGATGATAATTCGCTTCTAAGTCTAACCGTCTTTGTAATCTTAGCATCTGAAAGTGTAACCATATACGAAGAGTGTATATATCCTGTCTTCTCAACTTCATCCACCATCGTTTTCACTTTATACCAATCCGATCCAGTATAGTTATCTATCAGTTCCATAACTATTACTTCTTGTCCTACTGGAAGTCTTATTGCTCCAGCAGTAGTTGATGGATCCGTTCTTAATAATACACTCTTTGTAACTTCACCTATTCTGTACGGATCGTAATTCAGTGTATACTGTTCAAATTCACTTGCTGGGGCATATCCTTTTTTGCCTCCATAAGATACAGCATACCATCCGCCATCTACTGTTTCATGTATATGGGTAGCTACTACTTTTGCTCCTGCTGGCACTTCAATAACATCGCTAGAACTATTAAATATTCCCGATTTAATTGTAACTGTTCCTGCTTCTTTTGACGGTTCAAGGTTTAAGTATGAATCTAATCCTCCAAAGTT
>CAYJAY010000087.1:0-1086 GCA_964368445.1 uncultured Oscillospiraceae bacterium | reverse complement strand
ACGCTGAACGCACAGCAAATTATGCCTTTGGTGTAGCTGGGGATTTGGCTTTGCAAAAAAATTCTAAGAATATTAGTAAATGGCAAGAAGAAAGTACAGAACAGTATATTTGTCAAAGATTTAAGATGTAGACAAAGTCATAAAAATCTATTTGTATATCTAGAAAATCAAGATATTACGTTTCATGTTACAAATTTTGACGATACCTCACACTCCTCTTGACAAAAAAATAGTTGCCTTATAATAACTATTTTAACGCAACCATCTCATGATAAGGAGACAATGTGATTAGCGAACTAACAATGGCAATGACTAAATTTTACCATGATTTATCTATTTCTGAGTTAAGGCTTCAAAATAGTTTACAAGGTCAAACAAAGCTCACCTATAATGATATATTATATATTGATATAATAAGAGCTTATCCTGGAAAGTACACGTCAACACAAATTGCGGATATGCTATGTGTTTCACGCCCCTCGGTAACAAAAAAAATAAAAGAACTTATGAGAAAAGGTTATGTCACAAGAGAGCAAAATCCCAGTGACAAAAGGACATATTACCTATCTGTGGTTGAGAATACATGTATTAATTTTTATGACGAAGCATTAAAGCAAAAGCTTTTGGAAAGATTAAATACAAAATATTCTGAAAAAGATATAAAAAATCTATGTGAAACCCTTGCTATCATAAGCAATATTTTTCTTGAAGAAACCAATGTCGACAAAGTAAAAAATAGGTTAGAAGAAATATGAATAATTCTGCAACAGAAAATATAAATATTAAACATGAAAGCATACTTGAGACTGATAGCATTCCAAAGTTAATGTTTCAATATTGCTTTCCAGCCGTAATTGCTATGATTATAGCTGGTGTTCAAGGTATGATTGATGGTATATTTGTCGGACGATTTGTAGGTAGTAATGCCCTTGCAAGTGTCAATATTGCCCTGCCTTTTATGCAGTTAATTGTTGGCGTGAGCATGATTATCAGCATTGGTACTCAAAGCTTTATAGGGATAAGTCTTGGCAAGGGAAAGAAAAAAAGAGCGCAAAATTGTTTCAGTACATTTAAGATTATAATTTG
>CAYJAY010000086.1:0-1133 GCA_964368445.1 uncultured Oscillospiraceae bacterium | reverse complement strand
AAAAGTTTTCTTTGCTTTCGGCTCGTGTAATCGGGTAGTACAACGACGGGTCTCGGAGTTCTACCTCTCGATGGCTTATGCCCTCAATGATGAAGTCCGTACCGTTTTCAAGTTGCACTACATCACCGACTTTGTAGGGGAACACAGGTTGTTCGATGTCAGTTTGCGCTACTTCAATCGTTTCGGCTTGTGGGGAAACGGTTGTAAAATGCTCTAAAGTTCTTTCGCCGTTTTCAAGTGTACCGACAACAACGTTTAGTCCGTTAGCCGTAAGTTTTTCGACATACTGTTCGAGCGAATGTGCCGGAACGCCAACGATATCGACACGGTCGCCGGTGTCGTTTAACGAGCGAGAGGCTAAGAAAAGCCCTAACTGTTCGCTTAAAACCTTTGCATCGTCGTTAAACGCTTCAAAAAAATCGCCCAATTGATAAAGGACGATGTCGTTTGGATATTCGTTTTTAACGTCGAGATAACCTTGGTAAAACGGAGTTGTTGCCGGCGGCTTTGGCGTTTGATTTGATGTTTCGCCTAATGCAAGTTGCTGTTCAATCGGTTGTGTATTATCTTCATGGTCAAGCCCGACTTTGGAGAGCTGTTGTTGCTCGAACTTTGCTTTTTCGCCCTCCGTCAAATAGCTGTCGGTTGCTATTAATGCTCTTAAATGCTTTTCGACCTCCGTCCATTTAACGGCTATTTTCTCATCGCTTCCGTAACGGTTAATCACCATGCCTTTGGACGGCTCGTAGTTTACAAAACCGCTCGTTCCGTCTAAGAATTTATGACTGTGTCCATACCAACCGTAGGCATCTTTTATCTTTTGTATCGTTTCTTTTGGCGATAGGTTTTCTCGGTAAATCTCATAAACACGCAGTTTTCCGTCTTCAAAGCCTGTGCCACGTTTTAGTTCGGCGTTGATTTCGTCTTTTTGCAAAACAAAAGCGGACTGACTTTGTCGTGTCACACTTTCTGTGTTTTCACGCTGTTGTCGGTCCGCTATTTCTTTAATCTGTTTTATCGCCCGTGGGAAAAGGCTTAACTGCTCCGTTTGTGTGTCGTTGTCTAAATCGTCAATTTCGTCATCTAACTGTAGATCAACTCGTTCAAGATAACTTCCTCCGCTCCGGCTTTCA
>CAYJAY010000085.1:0-1206 GCA_964368445.1 uncultured Oscillospiraceae bacterium | reverse complement strand
TTTTTTACCGACCCCCGGTTTAACCGGGGGTTTTGTCATGCCTATTCGGCGCTAATAAAGAACCTTGGCTTAGATATTTTTTAAGCCAAGATTTTTTAACTTAAATTCATTAAATTGTTTGCAATTCGCTAAATTCAGTGATACAATATATGACGGACAGTAAATTCTACAAATTATTACAATAATAAAAAGAGGGAAGCGACATGAAGAAAAACATCAACATAGCAAAGCTAAAAGAATTTGCAAACACTAATAATTTAGAGTTTGACAACAATCAGGGCGTAGCATTCGGAAATATTGGCGGATACGATTTAGCCATCAGAATATACTTTCAAACAGGAAATCTGATTGTATATATGAATTTAGAAGGGCCGGAAGGTATTGTTACCGAAGAAACATTTAAAGATCTAAAAAATGGCACACAAAAAATTGACAGAGCAACTATTGTAAAAAATGGCGCTGTAGCGTTCCAATTAAGCAAATCATATTTGGTAGGCGCTCTTTTTGAAAATTTGCAAATTGCAATTAACTCGCTAATACCCTACTTAAAAGCAAAAAATCTTATCAGTAGCTGCTTTCTTTGCAGTGCAGAAAGAAACACAACAGCATATGCTATAAGCGGTTTAGTGTTGCAAGTCTGTGATAATTGCGCTCCGCTATTCTCAGAAAAACTAGCTGAACAAAACGAACTTGACAAAGCAAAAAAAGAAAAGATTGGTTTTGGAGTAGTTGGCGCTTTACTGGGCTCTTTAATAGGCGTCGCTGCCATTGTTATAATTAGTCAATTAGGTTATGTTGCGGCTATTTCGGGAGCATTGCTTGCCTTTTGTACCCTAAAAGGTTATGTGAAGCTCGCCGGTAAGCTATCGAAAACAGGTATTATAATTTCGATTGCTATTATGGTTATAATGACGCTATTCGGAAACAGACTTGATTGGGCAGTATATATCATGAGAGAGATTGATATTGATATATTGTCGGCATATATGCTTGTCCCCGAAATTGCTGATCAATCTTCGTATAATTACAATTTGATTATGGTCGGGATCTTTGCAATTGGCGGAAGCATAGGAACTATAGTTACGGCTTTCAAAAATCAAGCTGCTGATAGTAAATTAATTAAACTTGAAAACAATTCTATCGAGCAATAGCAAACAACTTTAAGCCCCTCGTAACATTTCGTTACGAGGGGCTTTTTGGCTCCCC
>CAYJAY010000084.1:0-1217 GCA_964368445.1 uncultured Oscillospiraceae bacterium | reverse complement strand
GTTAGAATAGGTAAATCCGGTGGGTGCTGAACCTCCACCTACAGCAGCATTTTTTTCAAAATCCCAGCCTACACCATCGCCCGTTGCAACGATTACGCTACTCGGTGCCGCCGCCGAAACCTCGGTGGGGGCTACGGCAAACGCGCTGAATACGCTCATCACCATCGCCAGACACATAATGAGTGCCACAGGTCTTTTCTTCTTAGTAATGTTCATTAATTAACCTCTCTTATTGTTAATTTGTCGTCAAAATAGATGTATGTAAACATACACACTACGTATTGTACCGTACGGGGAAGGATTTTGCAAGGGCAATTATTCTTATTTTATTGTAACATTGTACAACTTTTGACTGACACATTCGCTTAGTCAATCCTCACAGACATTCTACGTGATAATTATAAATGTATTTTTACGGGGCGCAATCTTCCATAAGAAAAAAGACGGCTTCCATATCGGAAAACCGTCTTTTGGTATTTATTCGCTATTTAGCAAACCTCTTTCTCATAACCACCGCAACTCCCATCGCACCCACGAGTGCCATCATCACCCACAATGTGAGATTTGCATTATCGCCCGTTTCAGGGGAAGTTGCCCCATCGGTGCAATTTTGAACACGAGGGAAAGATTGCTCTTGCTGACGTGCGAAATGAGGAATGCCCCAAGTATCGTGGCTACCGCAAATAGCGCAATCAAACCCACAACCGCCCACATATATTCGCCGAACGTCATGTCCAAGAAGGTAGGGTTGTGACTATTGTAGAAACCGTTCATGGAAAACTCACTCCAATCGTATTTTACCGGGTAAGCGAGGGAGAGCAATGCCGTTTGAAGCACAAATAACGTTATTCCCGATGAAAAGAGCGCAATGAACTGTGTCAGGGCTATTTTTCTGCCCGCCTTAGAGCTCCACTGAATCTGTCGCATATTGTTTTTGTTGTCCCGTGTAATCGTGGGTGCGAGCAAAATCAACAAACTTACGATAAGAATTACAGTCGAAAATGAGGCATAATCGTTAAATGCAGAGGTTGCACCGTGGTGCAAAAGTCCCGTCAACTCATGTTGTAAAAGTTGTTGCGTGCGCTCTGCAAACAACACATTTCCCTGCTCCTCGTAGCGAAGGAGGCTTTCTTCCAAAACTTCAAATCGTGAGTCGTAGTAGAGTGTGAGTTCCTGGTCGCACTCCTTAATATCCCACCAAAGGGCACTGTGTAATG
>CAYJAY010000083.1:0-1225 GCA_964368445.1 uncultured Oscillospiraceae bacterium | reverse complement strand
ATTTAATCTTTAATATATCTTTATTTAATATATTAGTATTTGATTGGTGGGGTTTTTCCAAGATTGGTTTAGCCAATATTGGGTTTTCCAAGATTGGTTTTTCCGTCTTAGGTTGGACTTCATCGTTCTGTTCTTCGTTTGGATATTCTCGAATTGTGTATTCAACATCGGTTAGTTGCCCTTTGTCGTTTCTTAGTCGTCGGCGGTTTATATATCCAAACGCTTCGAGCTCTTTTATCGTTCCGTTGATACTGTCAATCCCGTCTTTGCAGATAAACGCAAGACCTTTGACGGTGTAGTCCCAGTCTTCCGGTAGCGACAACATAAGCGAGAGCAACCCTTTTGCTTTGAGCGATAACTTTTTGTTGCGTAGATGGTGGTTAGCCATTACGGTGTAGTCCTTTGTTTTTTCTATGCGACATACTGCCATTTTCTATACTTCCTTTCATTATTAAGCATTAAAAAAACGGCAGTATTTACCGCCGTTTCAACTATCTTTCTTGTTCCTGTGTTCGCTTTTTGTGCCAGTTTTCAAGTAGCTTTAAAATTACCTCCTCCATTTTTTGTGGTGTATATGATTTCGGGAAATACTTTTTAAGGGTGTCCGACTTCAATGTTACACGGTCAAGATCGGTTTTCTTTTCCTCGCTCATAATTGCGCTCATCGCTTCGTAGGTACACCTACCCTCGGCGCTAAACTTTTTAAGCCGTTGAGCCTGCGACAGCGATGGTGTGGCTTGCTCCTCGTCCATGACGTTAATAAGTTCGGTCTGTTCATTTGGTTTTAGATAGGAAAGTTCAACCGCCGGATTAAAGGCGATTTTCTTTTCATCCACCATGTCGAGAAGTTCCGGGACAAGCTCGGTTAAGCGGATAAAACGTTGTATTTGTCTTGCGCTGTCCGGAGCTTTTTCACTTAAAATATTGACACTTCTTAAATTGTCGCCAACTTGGCTACAATTTTCTTTTGACGGTCTGCCGGCTTGTCTTTTTATTGCTCCAAGCTTCATTTTATACGCAAACGCCCTCTCGCTCGGAAGAATGTTTTCCCTCTGCAAATTGCTATCAACCATTATTATCGTCGATTGGTCGTCGTCGAGATTTCGGACGATAACCGGCATTGTTTCAAGCCCGGCAAGTTGGCTCGCTCTATGTCGTCTGTGTCCTGCGACAAGTTCATAACCGCCGTCCTCTCGTGGTCGTGCGATTGCCGGAACGAGTACAC
>CAYJAY010000082.1:0-1236 GCA_964368445.1 uncultured Oscillospiraceae bacterium | reverse complement strand
CGTTTAACAAACTGCTTGATTTTGTCATGATACTTCCGCACTATTTTGTCGGCTCCAACGCAGATCTTCCGATAGTTGGCGGTTCGATTTTGTCCCACAACCATTTCCAAGGCGGAAACTATGAGTTTGCAATGGCGAAAGCCGAAACGGAACACGATTTTAAAATAGAAAAATTTGAGGGTGTTTCGGCGGCTACCGTGAAATGGCCAATGTCGGTGGTTCGCGTTAAATCAAAAGACAAAAGCGAGCTTTCAAAATGTTGCACATATATATTAAGAAAATGGCAGAACTACAGCGATCAAAGCGTGTTTATATACAGCGAGACAAACGGCGAACCACATAACACGATAACGCCGATAGCAAGAAAACGAGGCGAGTTTTACGAGGTTGATTTGGTGCTTCGAAACAACAAAACAACCGACGAGCACCCGCTTGGGGTGTACCACCCACACAGCGAACTTCATCACATCAAAAAAGAAAACATCGGTTTAATCGAGGTTATGGGGCTTGCGGTGCTTCCGGCGCGCCTTAAACAGGAACTTGCCGAAGTCGAGACGGCGCTTAAACAAGGGCTTGACCTTGAAAGCAATCCGCTGACCGCCTCCCATGCTGATTGGGCGAAAGGCATTGCCGAACGATACGACCTCATAAACGAGGATATAGCGGAGGTTTTGCGCAAAGAGGTTGGCAAAGCTTTTGTCGAAGTTTTGACCCACGCCGGAGTTTTCAAACGTGACACACAAGGACAAGAGGCATTTTTGAGGTTTGCACAAAGTCTTTAATTTATTGATTATACATTTTTATCTCTTGGTATTTTTAAAGCCGAGGTCGATTAAATCGGCTTCGGCTGTTTTGTTGTTTTTATATTAATATCTTTTTAGGTGAATTTATAAATGAGATTAATATAAGAATAAACAAAAAATAAAAAAGAATATTATTCACAAAAAACAATAGAATTTTCAAATCATATTATTTAAAATTAAAGTGATATAGTTTAGCTGTAAGCGTATGTTAGTTGTTCGTTTTGCTTGATTTAAGCGTTATAAAAAAAGTGGAAGTAACTTTGGAGGAAGACAACTTGAAACGTTTTTCAAAACTGCTTCTTGACCACAAAAAAACCGTTTTAACGATAAGTATTATACTTACCGTTATTTTTTCTGTCATGATTTTTTTCGTTTCGGTAGACTATAACCTTGTTAACTATCTTCCAAAGCAAAGCCATTCGACCGTGTCGCT
>CAYJAY010000081.1:0-1325 GCA_964368445.1 uncultured Oscillospiraceae bacterium | reverse complement strand
CGTCGCTAACGCAAAGCGTGAAACACCTGCGCCCGCCTCCTACGCAAAATCCCGCAAGTAGAGAGCATAGGCATCCTCTCCGTCATGAGGGCGATATAAGCTCTACTTCACCTTCATCCTGCGCTTGCGTTCGCGTGGTTCCCCAAGGCATTCAATGCCTTGGGCGGGTGCAGGGCAGAGCCCTGCCGGGTTCGGGCAGAGCCCGAAAGAAAAACCGAAGCGCGCTAGCGCAAGGTGGCGACAGTCCCTTAAAAGAAAACATGCCCGCTACGCCCATGTTGCATGGTGAGCCTGCCCAATTTCACTGTCGCCCCCCAATAGACTCGCGCAAAGCGCGACTCTTCTCTACCGTCGCTAACGCAAAGCGTGAAACACCTGCGCCCGCCTCCTACGCAAAATCCCGCAAGTAGAGAGCATAGGCATCCTCTCCGTCATGAGGGCTATTTAAGTGAGTTTTAAAACAAACTTAAAATGTTAAAAGAAAAATGTGCAAATCACCTTCTTAGAGACGATTATCCCTAAAAGTCAATTATAGAAGGTAAGCCAAAGATGTAACGAATAAGAGCAAATAGAGCACCTGTAAGTACTACATAAGCAGACCATTTTTTTAATTTTAAGCTCGTTATATCTCTATTTATATCTCTTTCAGTATACTTATATGAAGTAAGTATAGCTATCCCATCTCGAACAGGCTTTTCATAAATTTCAACAAAACGACTTTTTGATAAAATATTTAACGGCATTACTTCGGGTGGAATTGAATTCCCTTTAATATTATGCCAGCTTTCTCGTATTCCTGGTTGGTTATCAGGATAGTTCTCCAAATTTCGTTCAACACTCATGTGATCTTCGAAAATTTTACTATACTTTGCAAAATTTTTAGATGCGGGGTGAAATTCAACCTTAATATATTTAATAGCATCCAAACACGATCGCGCATATGCTTGCTGCGCATGTAATATAGCCGATAATAGTTTTTTTGAAATTTCATCATTGGTGACTGATTGTTCATCCATCATCTGTATAGCTTCAATTATGGCATTTGTAGAATCACTTAAGGATTTAACAATGCTCTCTGAGAGATTTATTCCTAATATTTCATTTTTTTTCAGCAATAGTTCACCTTCTCGATAAAAGTAAACCCAATGGTCAAATAATTGATTAAGAGGGGTTGTTATATCAGGAGAAATATCTGCGTTAATAAAAAAATTATGCATAAACTGGATTATATATCTGCGTGAGTTTATTCTGCTTCAGTGTCTGACTTATACTCTTCTGCAATCTCTGGTTTGAGTTCTTCTACAATCTCTGGTTTGAGCTCTTCT
>CAYJAY010000080.1:0-1348 GCA_964368445.1 uncultured Oscillospiraceae bacterium | reverse complement strand
CAGTGTCGAAAGGTGCTTGAGATGTCGGGGATAGATCGTATCATTTCTTTGAAGGAGAACAATATATGAAAAAATTGATTAATGAGGTAAAGTTGAACTTTTTAAGCCGTTCGTGTAACGAATCGTTTTCAAGAACCGCTACTGCAGCGTTTGTTACTATGCTTGACCCTACGATTGACGAGCTTTCCGACGTTAAAACCATCGTGTCCGAGGCTGTCACAAACTGTATTGTCCATGCATATGGCGATGGTATTGGAGTTGTGTACATACATCTTAAGGCTTTTGACGACAGAACGGTTTACATCTCGGTTAAAGACAAGGGGTGTGGAATTGAGGATGTCCAAAAGGCACTTGAACCGATGTATACAACAGGTAGGGCAGAGGAACGTTCGGGACTTGGGTTTTCGGTTATGGGGGCTTTTGCAGACAAACTTACAGTTAGATCGAAGCTTAAAAAGGGCACGGTGGTCGTTATGACAAAAAAACTCAAGCAAAGAAACGACGGGTCAAAGGCGGCCCTATGATGGCAAACTGCGATTTTGAAAACAAAAAGCAGTTTATCGAAAGCAATATAGGACTTGTTCACTCGTGTGCAAAAAGGTTTTTGAGTCGCGGTGTCGAATATGATGACCTGTTTCAAGCCGGTTGCATAGGTCTAATAAAAGCATACAACGGTTTCGACGTCACAAAAGGATTTATGTTTTCGACATATGCCGTTCCGGTTATACTCGGCGAGATTAAACGTGTATTTCGAGAGAACGGAACGGTTAAAGTTGGACGTAAACTCAAAGACATGGCGTATAAAGCACAAAGGGTAAATCAAGAATATACAAAACAGCATGGTCGTGAGGCGACAGTGTGTGAGCTTTCAAAGATTATGGGGGTTGAAAAAGAGCAACTGGTCGAGGCTCTTTGCTGTTCATTGCCTGCAATTTCGTTAACTGTGGACGACGATTCCAACAACGGCGAAATCGACATACCTGTTTTTGGAGAGGAGAACAGGATATTTGAAAAGCTGTTAATAGAACAAGCGGTTGAGATACTTTCGGATTTTGAACTAGAAATTATAAAATATAGATTTAATAAAAATCTAACTCAAGCACAAACTGCGGTTTTGTTGGGGTGTACACAGGTTAAGATTTCAAGGGTCGAAAAGAAGATGGTTTCAAAATTACGCGAATTTATTATAATGTAGTATATAGAATAAAATAATGTGGAACGCACGGAGGCGATATACACAACGCGAAAAAACTCAAAAAAAATGAAAAAAACGCTTGACTTTATTCTTTTTGAATGATAATATATACAAGCGCCGAAAACGCGCTGGACCTTGAAAATTAAACAACAT
>CAYJAY010000079.1:0-1403 GCA_964368445.1 uncultured Oscillospiraceae bacterium | reverse complement strand
TAAAATGCTTAATCGTCACATCTATTATTGGGTCTTTGTAGCTTTGAAAAGCAACACCTACGCCGTAGCCATTATCAAGCAAACTGCCAAACGTCGCTATGCTACTTAAGGTAGGTGCATAACCCCACAAGTTGCCCCACATCTCACTTCCTGTATCGGTGTGAAGTAGGTTAGGGTATATTTTCTGCGTAAAATTCGCCAAATAACCCCAAGTTCCGTCACCCCAACCGGCTGAATATACATTTCCGCCTTTTCCAAATACATGACTGCCTATCATTGCAATGTCCGAAATTGTCATAGTTAGTTTTTCGTTATTTATTTCTATCATAAAAAGTGGCTCAACTATGAGTTTGTCGCCATAATATAAATCCTTAGTTCCATATGAAAACCCCATTTTATTTAAGACTGTATCTGCATTGTTTGTGGTCCATGCTCCAATTTCGGTTACATAAGGCATGTTCATATATTCTATAGATTTATACTCTGTTTTGTAACTTCCATACCAATTTGATTTTAGTTGATATTTATTTTGCACTTGTCCATTGTCTGCATTTACTAAAAACTTTTTATACGCCGACATATAGCTTGAATTGTAGTATAAATCTATCTTTTTAAGTGTGATTCCACTCCCAGTTAACACAGAAAATCTATAACCGACTAAGTCTTTGCTTGCGTTTGCATAAGGCAGTGAAAAGCCACCCCTTGCTATGCTTGAACCACTTCCACCTAAGTTAGAACTACCACTCCAATCCAACGCAAAAACATTCCCACCCATTAGAGTGAGAATGCATATTGTTAATATTATTGATATTATTCTTTTCATTAAACCTCGCTATCCACAGGTGTGACAACTACCGTCAAACTCTGCTCCACAGTAGTAGCATGTGCCTGATTCCCTAATTATGCAAGTTCCATTTTGTCCGTTTCCTATCTCTTTTCCACAGGTGTCGCATAATGAATTTGCTGCATCGCAGTTAGCCGAATTGTAGGTTTTGTTTGCGTAATCAAACCCACCACAAGTGTTAGTCCCACAGTGTGAGCACCCTCTTTCAAGCATAACTAACCAGTAATTTTCTTCATCTGTTAAGACTGTCTCCTGTGGTGGCTCTGGGGTGGGTTGAGGTATAGGTTCAGGAGTGGGTTTCGGTGTTGGCGCTACTGTTGGAATCGGCTCTGTTACTGGTTTTTCTGTCAGAGGTGTTTCCTCTTTTGGTATTTCAGTTGGCTTTTGGGTGGGTGTTACCCTCGGTTTCTCTGTCGGTTCTGCTGTGGGTTTTATGGTTGGTGTAACTTGAGGTGTAGGCTCTGTTGTTGGAGTTGCTGTGCTTGTTGAGCTTGGTTCTACTATTGGTGTTTCATTTTCTCGCATCATATTAATAAATGTAGCAATCCCTACAACTACC
>CAYJAY010000078.1:0-1416 GCA_964368445.1 uncultured Oscillospiraceae bacterium | reverse complement strand
CAGTGGCGATTTGGTGAATCACGCTTTGTCGCAAGAGGAGATAAACAGAAATGTGGAACAACTGGAAAAGGTAATAAAACAATAATCTATAACACAACAAAAAACTCTAGAATGGAAAAAACGAAGATTTTTCAAAAGCCTCGTGTGGAGTGGGTGGATATCATAAAATTCATTGCGATTTTTATGATGATTGCCGTGCACTGCACCGATAATGTAACGCCTGCCGAGCGCAGCGAACCGTGGTATAACCTTTGGGGTAGCCTTTATGGTTCGTTCTTGCGCCCAGCAATCCCACTTTTTGTAATTGCAACGGGTGCACTGCTGTTGCCCGTGAAGCAGACAATGGGGCAGTTTTACTCCAAGCGTTTGACCAGACTCGTGGTTCCATTTTTGATATGGTCTTTGTTCTACAACCTTTTTCCTTGGTTGACAGGTGTTTTGGGGTTCGATGCCTCGGTGATCAATGATTTTTTTGCGTGGGGGGCTCCCGACCAAAGTTTCTCGGCAGCAATGGATAATGTTGCTATGATACCCTTTAACTTCTCGTGGTATGCCGTGCAAATGTGGTATGTATATACGCTCATAGGCATATATCTCTACCTGCCATTCTTCTCGGCGTGGGTAAAGCAATCTACCAAAAAAGAGCAGCATATCTTCCTCGGACTCTGGTTTGCATCGCTCTTTATCCCCTACTTGCGCGAGTATGTGAGCCACGACCTATGGGGCGTTTGCTCGTGGAATGAATTTGGAATGTTGTATAGCTTCGCTGGCTTCAACGGCTACCTGCTGCTTGGCTACTATATGATGCAAAACCCAATTAAAATGAGCTGGGGCAAGATTGCACTCTATGGCATTCCGCTATTTGCTGTGGGTTATTGCATCACATTCTTTGGATTTAAAACCATCACGGCTGTACCTGGTCAGCCAGAGTCGCTTGTGGAACTGTTCTATACCTATTGCACACCCAATGTGCTGTTGATGACCATCCCATTGGTGTGGGTGGCACAAAAAATCAAAATCAAATCGGCAGGAGCTCGCAAACTCATCACCAGCGCATCGGTTTGTACCTTTGGAATCTGGATGTCGCACTACCTCTTCGTGGGGCCGCTATATGACCTCATCGGCCAATTGCCTATCCACGTGATGCTTAAAATGGTGATTTGTACCGTGGTTGTACTCGCAGTTACCTGGGCATTTGTCGCAATAGTGCTGAAATGGAAAAAATGGGGCAAATGGATAATGGGTTAAAAATCCCTATGGCTGGGGCAAAGCCACGCTACGTGTTCTTGGACGTACTTCGTGGCTTTGCCATAATGGCCATACTGCTGATCCACTCCTCCAACCACTTTTTGTACGGGATTATGCCCGTGGGGGAGTCAGAATGGCTTGCCTCGCTTGATAGTGGGGTGAGGGATG
>CAYJAY010000077.1:0-1425 GCA_964368445.1 uncultured Oscillospiraceae bacterium | reverse complement strand
TCTAATGTTTCGGGGGGTATGTCTAAAGCTATGTAAAAAGTTAAGATAGAATCGCTGCCGCGTTGGTTGTTGATTTGTTTAATTCGTTTGTTTTGAGTTTTAGAGTTTTCAGAACAAATACTATTTATCAAAGCTTTTTTGCTACAACACCATATAAGTTTATTAAATCTTTTTTTCTCGCCCGACGAAAGAGAAAGCTGCTTTTTTGTTATGTCAACTTTGCTTGCTAAAACACCACACACAACCTCGCCGCCGTTTTGTTCTATATAATTTTTCAAACTTTGAGCAACGCTTGAAATTGAGTTTCTCGGATAGTAGTAATCTTTGTAAAGCCAAAAATACCCCAAGGCAAAAAAAACCGGAGAACCTGTGAAAAAATGTTGAGATATTACATCCACAAGCGCTGTATTGTCGGTTAACTTAAAAAGGGTATCGCGAACAGGAGACTTTGCCATGTTTATCTTAGCGACCGTCGCGAGGTATCGACACAGCCACGGAACAAGAGTTTTTATAAGTTTTTCAGGGGTTTCGTATAACGGAGAAAACAGTGGGTTTTCAACACCGTATAGCACGTCCATATTAAACATAGTCTTTTGTATAACTGATATTATCTTGTCGATATCTTTTTTGTTTTCCGGGAAATAATGTTTTAAAATTTCACTATAGTTTAAAAGCCCGTCGTCATCGCTTATAGTTACGGTTTTTTCAAAAACACGAAGCATAACGGAACTTTTTTCAAGGTTTGCGTCTATACCGAAACTTTTAAGCATTGGTATAAGTGTGCCGGCGTTTTCAAGCGCCCTTATACCACAATCGAACGTGAAACCTAGTTTTTGAAACCCACCGACCAGCCCGCCGACGGAAGGCTCTTTTTCGATAAGCACAACAGTTTTGTTTTTCCTTGCAACCGAAGCCGCCGCGACAAGCCCCGCTATGCCTGCGCCCACAACAATTACGTCATAGCTTTTTGAATTGTCCATGTTTTGAACCTTCTAACATAAAATTATTTTTTAGTTAAATATATGATAGTAAAATCAATCGGACAATTATGTCGAAATATAAAGTTTAGAGATTGTAATTGAATAAAAAGACGATTATGTTTGATAAATTGAACGATTTAAGCTCGGTTTTAAATTATATTGATGTGCAAAAAAACAACCAAAAAGAAGCTATTGCGTTGAATTTTAATGTTGTTAATTTAAAGCGATAAAACATTTTTTATATATTTTGATAAAAATAGTGGAAAATTATATTAGATTTATGCTATAATATCCATATCGAAACTAAACACGACGTTTTATAGAAAGGGGTAATTTTATTGATTAGGTTTGAAAACATTAGTAAAAGCTATCGAACGGTTAACGTAATTAACGACGCAAACTTCGAGATAGCAAAAGGCGAAATTGTTGTCCTCATAGGTCCGTC
>CAYJAY010000076.1:0-1542 GCA_964368445.1 uncultured Oscillospiraceae bacterium | reverse complement strand
AGCCCGGTGACAGGCAACATCGCCGCCAAAATAAGCGCCATCAGCGGAAACAGTTCATTGCCGATAAAGGCAAACATCAGGGATAACAGCAGTATAATTTTAAGTTGTTTTGACATCACATAGTATTCTTTTATGACCAATGCAAGCATTATGATTCCCTCCTTGATAAAAACAGTATAATGTCCTCCAGTGTGGTTACTTCCGTGGGAAAAGCAGAGGAAAGTTCACGTTTTAGCACCAACAATTCAAGCCCGTATTCCGTCTGTTTTTTACTTATCACGATATGTTCGGGAATGTCGCTCAGTTGTTCGGGTGAAATTTTACAGATGCCGTACTTGTCTAAAACCTCGTCTTTTTCGTCGCAGATAACAAGCTCACCTTGGTGCAAAAACGCTATGTAGTCGCAAATTTTTTCAAGGTCGCTTACGATGTGAGAGCTCATGAGGATTGAATTATTCTCGTCCCTTGTAAATTCGTTTAAAATTTCAAGGATTTCCTCCCTGACAAGTGGATCAAGTCCGCTTGTGGCTTCGTCTAAGATGAGAAGTTTTGCATCGTGGGCAAGCGCCACGGCTATGGCGGATTTCATCTTCATGCCCCTTGAATAGTCTTTAAATTTCTTATTCCTGTCGATTTTAAATGAGTCGATATACGAGAAATACTTATTTGTATCCCAATTCTTATATGTCTTTGACATGATTGTTGAGATGCTTTTTGCGCTAAACATCTCGGGAAAGGTTGCCTCGTCAAGCACCACACCAATGTCCTGTTTTGCATCAATGAAATCCTTTGATGAGTTTGGCACACCTAAAACGCTAACACTTCCGCTGTCCGGATCGACCGTATTCATGATTATATTTATCAGTGTGGATTTTCCTGCGCCGTTTTCTCCCACAAGCCCCATTATAGTCCCACTTGGCAATGTGATGTCTATGTCTGCAAGCCTAAACTGTCCGTATGCTTTGCTGATGCCCTGTACTTCAATTGCGTTCATAATTTTCCTCCCCAAAAACCTTAAACATTTCTATAATATCTTCCGTAGCAAGAGAGCAAGCCGGTGCAAGCTCGTAAATCTTGTGCATATGCTCTTCTATTTCACGAAGTATGGCTTCTTTTAGTAGTTCTGTATTGCCCTCTGCTACATAGTATCCCTTGCCGGGGACAGAGTACACATAGCCGTCTTTTTCCAGCTCTTCGTATGCTCTTTTAGTTGTAATCACGCTTATTCGCAAATCCTTTGCCAAGTTGCGAATAGACGGGAGTATCTGCCCTGCCAGAAGTTCCCCAGATACTATTGCCGTCTTGATTTGCAGGTATATCTGCTCGTATATGGGGCTTCCCGTTGCGTTGCTGACTATTATATTCATGAATGCTCCTTTCCCTAACTGTATATTAACTATATGAACAGTATATACTGAATATGCACAGTTGTCAAGAAGTTTTTAAACTTGACATGCCGTTGTCATATTAATGTGATATAATAGGTTTCGGAGGTAACTCTATGAAACACGACAGATTATTTCAGATAATATATGCACTGCT
>CAYJAY010000075.1:0-1810 GCA_964368445.1 uncultured Oscillospiraceae bacterium | reverse complement strand
AGTCGAGGAAAACAGGGGGAGTTCCTGCGGTATTCGTAGCTTTAGAAAGGACGAGTTACGGTACTTGCGGGGCTATGCAGCTGTGTGGACAGCGACTCAAAATATCGTATTAACGTTATATTAATCTTAAGCTAATTGAAACATCAAATACATTTTTAATTAATGTATTTGAAAATGAGGAGGCTTTCATGAATACACAATCTTTGAAAAATTACCCGGATGTTATGGATGTAAATCAGATGTCTGTAATTCTTGGTGTAAGCACAAAAACATCATATAAACTCTTACGTGAAGGAAAAGTTTTGTCTAAAAAAGTTGGTCGAGCTTATCGTATTCCAAAAGCTCACTTGCTAAATTATCTAGAAATTAACCGGTCTTTAAAACAATGAAAAATACTTAAATAACTTTTAGATATTTTCAATTTTCGCAACATGGACGACATGTTTTTATTGTGCTATGATGAATTTGTCAACAACAAGTAATCATAGTTGCAACAGTTAAAGGAGAGTAAAAATATGGTCGCAGGACATTTGCAAGAGAAAAAGGGAATTTACTATGTAGTGTTAAACTATAACGATGAATTCCAAAAACGAAAAACCAAATGGATATCAACAGGACTACACGTCAAAGGAAACAAAAAACGCGCAGAAGCAATGCTGTTGGAGTATAGGCGTACTTTTAAACCTGTTATACCGCTAACAACAGAAATTTTATTCGCTGATTACATGATTAAATGGCTTGAAATTGCAAAAAACAGTATAGAACTTGTTACATATGCTTCTTATTCAACAACAATAAAATCGATTATTGTCCCGTATTTCCGCAAACTAAACATTACACTTAGCGAATTGGAAGCAAAACACATCCAAGATTTTTACACAGAACAACTAAAGCGAGTTAAGGCAAGCTCTGTAATCCACTATCATGCCAACATACATAAAGCACTTAAATATGCGGTTAAAACCGATTTAATAGCCAGCAATCCCGCATCAAAAGTCGATCGTCCTAAAATGGAAAAGTTCGTAGGTGGTTTTTATTCAAGCGATGAGCTGAACAAACTTTTTGAAGTGTCAAAGGGCGGTTTACTCGAAATACCTATTTTGCTTGCTTCTATTTACGGATTGCGACGAAGTGAGGTTATTGGTTTAAAGTGGGATGCGATAGATTTTGAAAACAACACTATTGCAATACGTCATACCGTAACTACTTGTCACTTGGATGGTAAAAATGTTATCGTCGTCAAAGACAAAACAAAAAACTTATCAAGTTTAAGGACTTTGCCACTTGTGCCGGAGATTAAAGAAAAGCTCATTGAACACAAAGAAAAAACGTTAGAAAACAAAAGACTGTGTGGTCGGAGCTATTGCCATAGAGACTTAGATTATATCTGTGTAAACGAAATAGGGGAGCGAATGAAACCCAACTATCTGACATCTAGTTTCCCGGAACTTTTAAACAAACATGATTTAAGGCGTATTCGGTTTCATGATCTTCGACATAGCTGTGCTAGTTTGCTACTGGCAAACGGTATTCCGATGAAGCAGATACAAGATTGGTTAGGTCATGCGGATTTCTCTACGACAGCTAATATCTATGCACATCTTGACTATAACAGTAAAATTACATCTGCAACTGCTCTTTTGAACAGTGTAACAATAAAAATGAAAGAGTTTCGTTAAAATTTCGCAAGTATTCAAAAAATCAAAGTAGATGAAAGATGTTGCCGTTTTAGACAATAAAAAAACTCCCCATTTTGATAATGAGGAATTTTTTGGCGGAGAAGGAGGGATTCGAACCCTCGTGCCCCGTT
>CAYJAY010000074.1:1550-1859 GCA_964368445.1 uncultured Oscillospiraceae bacterium | reverse complement strand
GCAAAAAAAATTGTACTTTTGTAGGTCTTAAAACAAAAGTCAATGGAACAAGAGGGGTCAAGATATTTAGAGAGAGTAAAGAGTGTCGAGGAGCTAAGAGCACTTAACCTCAAAGAGTTGCCCGCGTATTGCGAGGAATTACGCTCATTCATCATCCGCAGCGTGTCGAGCAACCCAGGGCATTTGGGCTCGTCGCTCGGTGCGGTGGAACTTGCCGTTGCCCTGCACTACGTCTTTGACACCCCCCACGACAGAATTGTGTGGGACGTGGGACACCAGGCCTATGCCCACAAAATTATCACCGACCGC
>CAYJAY010000074.1:0-1535 GCA_964368445.1 uncultured Oscillospiraceae bacterium | reverse complement strand
ACTCCAATCGCAAGAGGGGTGGCATTAGCGGCTTTCCCAACAGAAGCGAAAGTCCCTTTGATGCCTTTGGCGGGGGGCACGCCTCGGTTTCCATCTCGGCGGCGGTGGGAATGGTTGTGGCGGCAGAGTTGGAGGGAATGGAACGACAGACAGTTGCAGTCATTGGCGACGGCGCACTCACCGGAGGGCTCGCCTTCGAGGGGCTCAACAATGTAGAGGGCAGAGACATACTCGTAATCCTCAACGACAATAACATCTCCATAGATGCCCGTGTGGGGGGGATGAGCAATTACCTCACCCGCCTGACCACCTCTAAGAGCTACAACAGACTCAAGAGTGGAGTGTGGCGAACACTCGGATTCTGGCCTCAACTCAGACGCTTGCTCCAAAAATTTGGCAATGGAGCAAAGCAATTCTTTATGCGCCATAGTAACATTTTCGAGGCGCTGGGATTTAGATACTTCGGCCCAGTGGACGGTAATAATGTAGTAACACTGGTGCGCAGACTACAAGATCTAAAAGAAATCAAGGGGCCGAAACTCCTCCACGCCATCACCCTCAAAGGCAAAGGCTACGAAATTGCCGAGCAACAACAGACCGAATGGCACGCCCCAGGACGCTTTAATCCCGAAACGGGAGAGAGAGCCCCCTCAAGCGGGCTGCTCCGCTATCAAGATATCTTTGGACACACGCTCCTGGAGCTGGCGCAACAAAACAGCAAGATTGTGGGCATCACCCCCGCTATGCCCAGCGGCTCATCGCTCAACATAATGCAAAAGGAGCTGCCACACCGCATCTTTGATGTGGGCATCGCCGAGGGGCACGCCGTGACCTTTGCCGCAGGACTTGCGTGCGAAGGCATTATGCCATTTTGTGTCATATACTCCTCCTTTGCACAGCGCTCGGTGGATAACATTATTCACGACATTGCACTCCAAGGGCTGGAGGTGGTGTTGTGTTTGGATAGGGCTGGCATTGTGGGCGAAGATGGGGCCACCCACCACGGAGTCTTTGACATTGCCCTGTTGCGCAGTATCCCAAATGTCATAATCTCGGCGCCCTCATCCCCAGAGCAGCTCCGAAACCTAATGTACACAGCCTCGAAGGGTGGTTATGGAGCTTGCTTTGTGATACGCTACCCGCGTGGAGGAGAGTTTTCGACAGGTGCGAAACAGAGCGAATTTGAGGAGCTGAAAATAGGGCGCTCCAGAGTGCTACGCAGGGGCGAGAGGAGTGGCATTGCGGTGCTGAGCGTGGGCACCACACTGGGTGTGGCACAGAGTGCGGCAGAGGAAATGGGCGCAACCCTGGTGGATATGATATACGTAAAACCACTTGACAAAGCAATATTGAGGGATGTGGCAAGAGAACACAGCGTGGTAGTAGTGGTGGAAGATGGCGTGGCGCAAGGCGGGGCAGGTTCGGCAGTTAGAGATTTCTATGCACAAGAGAATATAGGGGTTCGAGTGCGGAGTGTTGGAGCCCCCGATGGCTTTGTGAAACACGGCACCGTGGCAGAGCTACACGAGGAAATA
>CAYJAY010000073.1:0-1886 GCA_964368445.1 uncultured Oscillospiraceae bacterium | reverse complement strand
TTCGACTTATTCAGCGGCATAACAAAAACACTACTTATAACTAATGTCACAAGTAACATGATAGATATTATTCTATTTTTTTTATGATATTTGATAATCATACTAATTCCCTTTAAATACCTTAATTAAACCGCAATCCTACATTTTTATTATATATCAAAACATCAGAATAATCAAATCAGTTGTTCTATACGTTAAAAAACTAGAAACAATGTCTTTACAATCCATCGTTTCTAGTTTTTTTTATATCTTAATTAAGTACTTCAAGCATTCACACATAAAGGTTTATTTTACAAAATCAAAGTAATTTCCATGCACAAATCCAGTTTTATTGTCTGAAGTAGTAACTTTATACCATGTATATCCCGAATATGTGTATTCTTTATTTTCTACTTCAATTATTTCTCCAACATCTAGGAATCTTATAGTTGTGTAATCAGATGATAGCTCACTTCTAAGTCTAACTTCCCTTGTAATTTCCCCTTTTGAAAGTGTAACCATATATGAGGAATGAACATATCCCTCTTCTATTTCACCATCAACATTCACTCTAGCTTTATACCATGTGTAACCTGAATATGTATAAGTAGTATCTTCCACCTCAATTATTTCTCCAACATCGAGAAATCTTATAGTCGTATAACTTGATGATAATTCGCTTCTAAGTCTAACCGTCTTTGTAATCTTAGCATCTGAAAGTGTAACCATATACGAAGAGTGTATATATCCTGTCTTCTCAACTTCATCCACCATCGTTTTCACTTTATACCAATCCGATCCAGTATAGTTATCTATCAGTTCCATAACTATTACTTCTTGTCCTACTGGAAGTCTTATTGATCCACTAGTAGTTGATGGATCTGTTCTTAGCAATACACTCCTTGTAACTTCGCCTTCTTTATCACTTTCGTAATTTAATGTATACTGTTCAAACTCACTTACTGGAGCATATCCTTGTTTTCCATCATATGATATCGCGTACCATCCTCCGTCTACAGTTTCATGCAGATGAGTCGCTACTACTTTTGCTCCTGCTGGCACTTCAATAACATCATTAGAACTATTATAGACTCCTGATTTGAGCGTAACACTCCCTACTTCTGCTTTTGGTTCTAGATTTAAACTCTCATCTAATCTTCCAAAGTTTCTTTGCATGTATGAAGAATGTATATATCCTGTCTTCTCAACTCCTTCTACTTCAGTTTTTACATAATACCAATCATCCCCAGTATAATTATCTAAAAGTTCCATAGCTATTACTTCTTGTCCTACTGGAAGTCTTATCGATCCACTAGTAGTTGATGGATCTGTTCTTAGCAATACACTCCTTGTAACTTCACCTATTCTATATGGATCATAATTTAATCTGTATTGTTCAAACTCGTTTACTGGAGCATATCCTTGCTTTCCGTTATATGATATCGCATACCATCCACCATCTACCGTCTCATGCAGATGAGTCGCTACTACTTTTGCTCCTGCTGGCACTTCAATAACATCACTAGAGCTATAATAGACTCCAGATTTTAGCATAACACTTCCTACTTCTGCTTTTGGTTCTAGATTTAAACTCTCATCTAATCTTCCAAAGTTTCTTTGCATGTATGAAGAATGTATATATCCTGTCTTCTCAACTCCTTCTACTTCAGTTTTTACATAATACCAATCATCCCCAGCGTGGCTATCTAAAAGTTCCATAGCTATTACTTCTTGTCCTACTGGAAGCCTTATTGCACCGCTAGTAGTTGATGGATCTGTTCTTAGCAATACACTTCTTGTAACTTCACCTATTCTATATGGGTTGTATTCTATTATTTTAGTATCAACATATGAAGATGTTATATTTATTGTATATGTTCTTTTTAGTCCACTCGTAGATGTCACAA
>CAYJAY010000072.1:0-2087 GCA_964368445.1 uncultured Oscillospiraceae bacterium | reverse complement strand
TTTTTATTTAATTCTACATCAATTATTTTGCTTTTGCAAGTTTTTTTTAAAATGGTTAGATGTCTTTTTCAAAATATAATGTATAGTAACTGTTTGTCATGTAACTGTAGATGGTGAGGACTGTGTCTCTTTCGCTTAGATAAAAGCGAAATTGTTTTGTCCAAGCCCTTTCGCTTGAACCGATATACATGAGGTTCTCTTCAAATTTTTCATACAAACCATAATATCCCGTAAAACTAAATCCGGGAACGTTGTATATAGGTTTTCCGCGCGTTGTTTCGGAATCGATCTCGAAATAGTATCCGCCGCCCGAAAATCTTTTGTCCAATAGACGAAAAAATATATACTCGGTTTCGGTTACATCTCTAAACCCTTCGAGTTGATATATAATCTCAAGGTTGGCGTTTATGTTTTCGTCTGTTTCCCAACTTGATTGTTGAAGAGTTCTAAGCAAAGCAAACTTATCCGCATCAAGAAATCCGTTTAACATCTCGACGTCAAATCCCTCGGGTACGATGTCGGTTGTCTCGTACTGTTCAACAAGGCGATCATAAACCGCGGTTTGAGCCGCGATTATAAGTTCCGCTGTGTCGCGAAACGTCGAATCTATCGTCGTTAAGTATGTATAAGCGTTTGAATAAAGGCTTTGTTCGAGTTCTTGTTTGCCAAGGTGGTATATACTGTCCATGTATATGTTGTCATCGTCGGGAAAATGCGAAAGTTTGTCCGACAAAAGAGAGGCGGTTTCGGAATACTTTCCAATTTCAAAAAGTTCTTTGGCCCCTATGTATAAAAGTTCCGTAATTTCGACGAGACGTTCTGGAGTTGAGATGAAATCTAGGTTGCTAGCCGCCGCCGAAAAACTTTTGTTTTCGATTAAGTTTAGCGTCCAAAGATAGTAACTAAGCTCTATTTGTTCAGCCGTGTCATAAAAATCGGGGTAGGACGAAAAAAGTTCAATCGCCGACATATAGCTTCCGTTTGACAAAGAGGTTTTCGCCTCGATATAGTTTGCGGTTTGTCGCCCAAAGAGCAACCCTAGCGTCACCACTGTCGCCACAACAAACGAAATTAAGATGATTATCAAACGTTTTGAAGGTTTTTTTAACTTTTTTCGTGGTGTTTTTTCTTTTTTTGTGGGGGTCGGCTTTTGCAGTTCAAGGTCGCTTGAGGTCATGCCGGGTTTATAAATCATGTTGTGTACCTTATAAATATTTGTTTAAAGAGGAGTTTCGCTCGATAGTGCGAACAAGTAACACGCCGAGCACCATACAACTTATCGCTTGTCCGATAGCGACGGTTAATCCGTTGAACAACATGAGTCCAATGTCTGTGCTGCCCATGAAAAAATACGTAATCATAGGGCCAATGACAACTGCATTAACAACGACTGGAGGAATGCTTGAAACGATGGCTAGACCTTTTATACGATGATTTCGTAAAGCGTGCGCAAGCCAAGCGCCTATAAACGTTGCGAGAGTTCCGAAAAAAGCGTCGATTGGAGTTGAAAACAGAAGGTTTGATATTAAGCAACCGAGTGTTACCCCGAAAACCGCCTGTGGCATAACGACCGACAACAACACAAGAGCTTCGCTTACGCGCACTTGAATCGCACCAAACGAAGAGAACGAGAAGACCAAAGTTAAAACGACATAAAGGGCGGCGATAACCGAAGTTGATAAAATGTTTTTAATAAGTTTGTTTTTCATGTAATATCTTTCTTTGTTTTTTAATGCTTTTCTATTATAACTCAAAAACAGATTTTATGTAAAGCATCATAGATTATAATTTCTTATTAATACAATTAAAGAGAAAATTTATCTAAAAAAGTGCTGAGTATGCTTTGAGTTTAAGAAATAAGATGAAAAGTTATCAGTTTGTTTATATGGTATTAATATATGAAAAGTAAAATTATTTTTACAAATCGGCATCGAAATTTTATCAAAACTTAACCGAAATAAACTCAAACAGTAACAAAACATATTGTTTTTGCGCGGAAATAGTGCGTTTTTCGACTTTTTTAAACTTTTTTTAAATTTTTTCGAAAAAAGTGTTGACAAACTCAAAAGTATTTGATAAAATATAAT
>CAYJAY010000071.1:0-2165 GCA_964368445.1 uncultured Oscillospiraceae bacterium | reverse complement strand
CATACCTTCCTTTAAGCCAATTCCTCGGATTTAAAGTTCCGGCAGACACAGATCCAGAAATCATCGCAGTTCTTCAAGATGCATTTGCAAAAACAATGGAAAACCCTGAAGTTATCGCAGCTGCTGAAGAACAACTCTGCGTAATCTACGGCTTGACAGGTGACGAAGCACGCACAATGGCTGAAGGCATTGAAAAAAGCTTGTGCTGGATACTTGACGACATGGGTCAAACAACATTCAGCCCGGACGAGCGCGGGATTGAAAAACCCTAGTTTTTTGATAGACATTTAATCTATAGCATATAGTTACCCGGTTGTGGGAGGGTGAAGTTTCTTTACCCTCCCACAACATTGTAAAAATTTTTTTAACGTTCTTTGTTGACCGCATACAAAGATCAAATATTAGATGCGGTAGAATGGAGATTTTGATGTGAGCAAATCGTCGTTGCGCAGGGCAGACCTTGTGTTTAGCTATATTTTAATGGCTATTTCTGTGTATGTAATAATTGAATCAGTTAACATTTTTTTCAACCCATTCGGACGTGATTGGGAAGATATTAAACCGGAAACATTAAAAGATACTATAGAAAAATGGTATGAATCTCCGGCACTGATGCCGTTTTTGTTGGGTTTCATAATTTTGTTTTTAGCGTTTAGACTTCGTGCAGTAGCTCTTAAAGACGGAGCAAAGTTCGATTTTATATCAGTTTCTAATATAAAAGCTTTTATTTTTATGAAAGAAACAAGAATAGCAGCTTTTGTTATAGGAGCGTTTTGTCTTTATGTCCTAGTTTTTATACCCCTTTGCAGGGAATACCTCAATTTCTTTGTAATGTTCCAAGGCTTTCCGTTTCTTATAGCAACGTTTTTGTTTTTGGCTTTACAGATGGTTGTGTTTAACAAGAAAAATCTCAAAGGCATCTTAATGTCTTTGTTAGTTGCGGCGATATTTGCCGGTGCTATAACATATGGTTTTGGCACTTTGGCTCTTATCCCGCTACCATAAAAAGAGAGGAGATAAATTGTGGAAAGTATTATAAATCTTGGCCAAGAGTTTTTAAACTTGATGGACCCAATTGTTCTGCTCATTCTGTTGGCATCCACCCTTCTGGGTGTTGTAATCGGTGCTTTGCCCGGACTTTCGGCAACAATGGGAATTGCACTTCTAACCGGTCTCACATATCAGTTTCCGCTTGAATACACTTTCGCTATTTTGATGGGTGTCTATGTCGGAGCTATATACGGCGGAAGCATGTCGGCAATTTTGCTTAACATTCCTGGCACTGCGAGCGCTGCGGCTACCGCCCTTGAAGGGTATCCGCTCGCTAAACAAGGCAAGGCGGAAACCGCAATTAAAGTTACTCGCGCCGCTTCGATAGTCGGAACGTTTATCGGTGTTTTGGCACTAGCTTTGATTGCTCCCCCCATGACAACAGTAGCTCTTATGTTTAAAAGCCCCGAGTATACCATGCTTGCGGTGTTCGGTGTTTTAATCTGTGGATCGATAGTCACTACCGACATCCCTTTGAAAGGATGGATAGGCGGAGCTTTGGGTCTTCTAATATCTATGATAGGGCTAGACGTAGTTAAAAGTGCCCCTCGTTTCGACTTTGGAGTGACAGAGCTTCTCGGCGGAATTTCAATGGTTCCCGCCATGATTGGCTTCTATGCCGTTCCCGAAGTTATAAAAGCCTTTGCTCGCATGGGCGAAGATGTCAAAGTTGGACGAGTTAAAGATGATGTTAAAGAAAAGATGCCTATCTGGGGCACCGTTTTCAAAAACCTCCGTTTGGTTGTACAATCTGCTTTAATCGGTCTTGGTGTAGGCTCGCTTCCGGGTGTTGGCGAAGATGTTGCCGCTTGGGTTAGCTATGATGCCGCAAAGAAAACGAGCAAGACCCCTGAAAAATACGGAACAGGTTGTTACGAGGGTGCAATTGCTCCCGAAGTTGCCAACAACTCGGCTATTGGTGGCGCACTTATACCGATGTTGACGCTTGCCGTTCCGGGCTCTCCCCCAGCGGCGGTTCTCTTGGGAGCGTTGATGATACACAACATTCGTCCGGGTCCCATGATAATGACAGACAACCCAACATTCATAAGCTATATCTCGGCGCTTTTGTTCCTTGCGGTTCTCGCGCTTTGGGTTGCCGGTATGATACTTGC
>CAYJAY010000070.1:0-2218 GCA_964368445.1 uncultured Oscillospiraceae bacterium | reverse complement strand
ATTAATCAAAAGGTTTAAATGTGTCTTTGCTTGGATTACTTTCAAAAATACAACGGTGAGATTTTTTAATTTTTTATTTGCGTTTTGTATATATGCTTGATATAATGTTTTTATGTAAATTAATAGATTAGAAAGAGAAACGTCTTATGAAAAACAAATTTGATTTTAGCAAGTTTCAAAACAGCTTTGAAAAACTTTACACGGCCGAATTGAAAGATGAAAACATCGAAAGGTTTGAAAGAATTTACGACACGTTTTGTGATATCTATAACGTACCTAATCAAGATAAGCTCTATCTTTTTTCCGCTCCCGGCAGAACAGAGGTTTGCGGAAACCACACCGACCATCAAAGAGGAAACGTCTTGGCGGCAGGAATTAATCTTGATGTTATAGCGGTGGTTGAACCTAATGATGACATGGTAATACGCGTTAAATCGGAAGGTTATGACGAAGACGTTGTGGAACTTTCTGATCTTTCGATTAAACAAAGCGAGATTAATAAATCCAAGTCGTTAATTCGCGGAATTGCGGCAAGGTTTAAACAACTCGGTTACGACGTCAAAGGCTTTAACGCCACCACAACGACAAACGTGCTTAAGGGTTCGGGGCTTTCGTCGTCTGCGGCATTTGAGGTTTTGATTGGCACAATTATAAACGAACTTTTTTGTGGCGGAAAAGAAACCGCTATAAGCATTGCTCAAATAGGACAGTATGCCGAAAACGTATATTTCGGAAAACCGAGCGGTCTTATGGATCAAATGGCGTCCTCTGTCGGAAACATCGTCACGATAGATTTCTTTGATAAGGAAAACCCAAATGTCAAAAAACTTGATGTAGACTTTGAAAAATGCGGATATAAACTTTGCATAATCGACGCAAAGGGCGACCATGCCGACCTCACGCCGGAATACGCCGCCATTGCATATGAGATGAAAGCGGTTGCGGAATATTTCGGGAAATCGGTGCTTTCCGAGGTTTCGGAACAGGATATATACGACAACATAGCACAACTTAAACAAAAGATCTCCGACCGCGCAGTTATACGTGCGATACACTTTTTCGAGGACGATAAACGAGTCTCAAAACAGGTTGAGGCTTTGCAAAAAGGAGATTTCGAAACGTTTAAACAGCTCGTTATCCAATCGGGCGACAGCTCGTATAAATATCTTCAAAACATTTATGCCGCGACAACTCCGACAAAACAAGAGATATCGGTGCTTCTCGCAGTGTGTGAAAAACTTCTTAAAGGCAAGGGTGCTTGGAGGATACATGGCGGTGGCTTTGGCGGAACGGTTCAAGCATTTGTGCCTAGCGATTATGTAAAAGACTTTAAAACCGAGATCGAAAAGATAGGCGGCGAGGGCACCTGCCACGTGTTAAACATTCGCCCATATGGCGGAACCTGCCTTAACAAATTAATCTAGAATAAATTAAACAAAAACAAAACAGACAATTAATTGGACGATTACACATTACGGATTAACAATTAAACAAGGAGTTTTTATGGAATACAGCAGTTTTGCGGCTTTTTATCTAACCGAATACGCCTTGCAAAAGAAACTTATAACTAAAGAAGACAAAGAGTATACGTTAAATCGTCTGCTTGAAGCGATGTCTGCAGAGATGTTTTTTGAAGACCCCGATTTCGACAGCACCAAACCTGTCGAACTTTTTGACATTCTTCCGGTTATGATTAACGCTGCGGTTGGCAAAGAGATTATCGACGATTCGATTACGGCGAAAGACCTTTTCGATACCAAGATAATGGGCGCAATAACTCCGCCACCGTCGGCGGTTAACAAAAAGTTTTGGGAAAAATACAACGTTTCGCCCGAAAAGGCAACGGAATATTTTTTCAATCTTTGCAAAGACGTTAACTATATAAGAACCGACAGGGTGAAAAAAGACGTTAGTTATAAAGTTTCGTCGGAATACGGAGAAATTGATATAACGATAAATCTTTCTAAGCCGGAAAAAGACCCAAAAGCAATTGCGGCGGAAAAAAACAAACCGCAAAGCGGATATCCGAAATGTCTTTTATGTGTCGAGAACGAAGGCTTTGCCGGAACGTTAACCCATCCGGCGCGTCAAAATCTGCGCATTGTGAACATGACGCTGGACGGCGAACAATGGGGTTTGCAGTATTCGCCGTATACATATTACAACGAACATTGCATCGTGCTTGACAAGAGCCACGTTCCGATGAAGATAACGGAAC
>CAYJAY010000069.1:0-2234 GCA_964368445.1 uncultured Oscillospiraceae bacterium | reverse complement strand
CGGCAAAACTCACAGGGCGAACGTTGCTCAAAGTTATACAAGCGTATCTGCGCCACCGCAAAAACCAACAGCTACGCCCAGATATCCCACAAGGCAAACAGACGGTTAAGCAACTCGCAAAGCAAGGGCAAGGCATGACAAGCCTTGATATTAACGACAAAGACATCAAACTTTTCGACCGCATAATGAAAAAGTTTGCCGTCGACTATGCCGTTATGAAAGACAAGACCACTAGTCCTCCGACACACACGATATTTTTCAAGTCGAAAGATGCCGATGCCATTGAAAAAGCGTTTAAAAACTTCACAAAACAAGTCACAAACAAAATAACAAAACCGTCGGTAGTATCAGAGCTTAAACGACTTACCTTGCTTGTTAAAAACACCGTCAAAGACAGGGTTAAAAACAAAGATAAGGAGCAAAGTCTATGAACAAAAATGGCGTTAAAAAACTCGTTATCTTGAATATCCCATATCTTTTTATCGGGCTTTTGGCAACCAAGCTACCGCAAGCGTGGCGACTTTCCGGTGGCGTTGACATCAGTCAAAAGCTACTCAACATCGGAACAGGCTTTTCAAAAGCGTTTGAAGTTCCGCTCCCCTCTTTTTATCCGCAAGATCTATTAATCGGGATTGCAATTGGGATTACCGTTCGGTTGATTGTCTACATGAAAGGCAAAAACGCCAAGAAATATCGCAAGGGCGTTGAATACGGCTCGGCAAGGTGGGGCAACGCAAAGGACATCGAACCGTACAAAGACCCTGTGTTTAAAAACAACGTTATTCTAACCCAAACGGAACACCTAACGATGAACAACCGCCCCAAAGACCCGAAAACGGCACGAAACAAAAATGTCCTTATCGTCGGCGGTAGCGGTTCGGGAAAGACAAGGTTTTGGCTGAAGCCAAATTTAATGCAATGTCATTCTTCACTTGTAATTACAGATCCTAAAGGCAGCATCGTGATTGAGTGCGGAAAGCTGTTGCAACGAGAGGGGTATAAAATTAAAATACTCAACACGATAAACTTCAAAAAGTCGATGAAATACAACCCTTTTGCATATATCCGAAGCGAAAAGGACATTTTGAAACTTGTCACAACGTTAATCGCCAACACCAAAGGCGACGGAAAATCCGGAGACGATTTTTGGGTGAAAGCCGAAACTTTGCTATATACCGCTTTAATCGGCTACATCTGGTACGAAGCCCCCGAAGAGGAACAAAACTTTAATACTTTGATTGAGTTTATCAACGCTTCGGAAGTTCGTGAAGATGATGAGGATTTTCGCAATCCTGTGGATTTGATGTTTGACAAGCTCGAAGAAAAAGACCCACAGCATTTTGCGGTTCGTCAGTATAAAAAGTTTAAATTGGCGGCAGGGAATGTAGACTGTAGGTGTAGTTTTAATCAACTATAATCTAAATCGAAAGGAATGTTTCTAAATGTGGTTTAATAAAACGAAAGGCAGAAAGGAGGAAACCTCTTGAAAAGTAAGATAACAGCTTTGTACGAGCGTTTAAGTCGTGATGACGAACTGCAAGGCGAAAGTAACAGTATTTCTAATCAAAAAAGACTACTCGAAGACTATGCAGAGAAAAACGGATTTTACAACATAAGGCATTTTGCCGACGACGGACACAGCGGAACTCGGTTCGACCGCCCGGCATTTATGGAATTGATGGAACAAGTTGAACAAGGAAATGTCTCTGTAATCTGTCTAAAAGACATGAGCCGTATCGGAAGAGACTATCTCAAAGTTGGACAGTTTATGGAACTGCTCAGACAACGAGGAATAAGGCTAATCGCTATCAACGACAATGTAGACAGCTTCAAGGGCGATGATGATTTCATACCGTTTCGTAACGTCATGAACGAATACTACGCACGGGACGCAAGCAAGAAAATCCGTTCCGTTTTTCAAGCAAAAGGCAAATCGGGAAAACATACCGCAAGCGCCGTACCCTATGGCTACTTGAAAGACCCAAACGACCGTCATAAATGGATTGTTGATGAACAAGTAGCGCCGATAGTAAAACGCATATTTCAGCTAACTATTGACGGTTTCGGACCGTATAAAATAGCGCAGATACTAACAGACGAAAAGATACCAATACCGTCCGCACATCATCAGAAACTCGGTATTGGCTTATGGCAAAACAGACAACTCAAAGACCCTTGCGCTTGGGGAAGTTCTACCATAACCCACCTGCTTGCCAAAAAGGAATATTTAGGAC
>CAYJAY010000068.1:0-2356 GCA_964368445.1 uncultured Oscillospiraceae bacterium | reverse complement strand
TGACGGAGGAATTTTTTCCCGAAAACGATATACGCCTTGTAGCGGTGTCGGACAACATAGATACCGACGAGGGCGAAAACGAGCTAACCCCTATCCGCAATCTTTTCAACGAGTGGTACGCAAGAGATATCAGCAAAAAGCGTCGTATCAGCAACAAGATAAAAGGTGCGGCAGGAGAACCGCTCGGGCAGCCTCCATACGGCTATATAAAAGACCCCACTAACCCTAAAAGGTGGATAGTTGATGATGAAGCCGCAGGTGTTGTCAAAAAAATATTTGACATGACACTCAATGGAATAGGTGTAGAACAAATTGCGGGGGCTTTGTCTGCCGAGCAAATTTTAACCCCTTATTTTTACTGGGAGAGCAAAGGTATTCATCGCCCAAGAAGATCACCGCCTACTACCGCTCCATATTTTTGGAACAGCTCATCTGTGACAAAAATACTTGCACAGCAAGAGTATTGTGGTGATGTTATCAACTTCAAAACATTCACTAAATCGTACAAAAACAAAAAACGTCACGAAAACGACATCGAAAACATGGCGGTATTCAAAGATGTCCACGATGCGATTGTCAAGCGTTCTGTTTTTGAAAAAGTGCAAATAAAACGTGGGAGCACTCGAAAAAAACAATTGTCAAAAGGCGAACGCAATATGTTTTCCGGGCTTCTTGTTTGTGCCGATTGCGGACACAACTTACACTACCACTTTAACCAAGGAAATCACGATATCAAGTATTTCAACTGCTCTAACTACAAGGGCAACCGAGGCACTTGTGAAACAACGCACTATATACGAGTGGACTTTTTGGAACAAGTTGTGTTATCCGAAATCCGAAGACTAACAAAGTTTGCAACACAGCACGAGGACGTATTCACACAGGCGGTTATGGGGTACTCTCAAAAGGTAATACAGCAAGATATTCAGCTAAAACAAAAAGAACTCACCATCTTGACTGCAAGAGAAAACGAGTTGGATGCGCTTTTCGAGAAAATCTATGAAGACAATGTTTCCGGCAAACTGAGCGATGATAGGTTTAGTCGAATGTCAAGACGATACGAGGACGAACAAATCGAGGTTCAAAGCAAAATCAAGGCACTTCAAACCCTGTTGCAAAAAGGCAAAAGTCAAACAATGACCGGCGATATGTTTATTTGTGCGGTACGCAAATATACACGCATACGCAAGCTGACACCGAGGGTTTTAAATGAACTTATAGAAAAAATAGAGGTCTACCACTCCGAAAAAACAAATGGAGTGCAGACCCAAAACATCACTATTCATTATAACTGTATCGGCTCTATCGAAATACCGAAAGAAGTGCCACTCACAATACCCCAAATTACACTACCGACAAGACGAGGTGTTGCAGTGACTTACACGCCTTTAGTGCCTAAAGCCGTGAATTGTTAGTGTAAAAAAATGATTGTCCTTATAGGGATACTGAAATCCTATAAGAACAACCATACTGGTGCACCATGGCAAACCAAATCCGAACCATTTATTTCTTCAAAACTTATAGTTTTGCTGCCATCTTTATAGTTAAATGTCAAAACCACCTTATCATCATACAAATATACTGCATTTACAAAAGTATCAATCAACATTTTTCTATGCGACTTTTGTTTTGTATCTAGCTTTCTGAATTTATGTAGCCAAAATGTCACAAACTCTGCTGTAAGTTTAGGCTTTGTTATATTCTCATTGGCTATCTTGATTTCCAAATCTTCTTTGACAGCTTCAAGTTCTTCAAGCCTTGTCTTGGTTGACTTAGTGAGTATTCCTTGTTGAATTGCATTGAGAATATTTTGAATAGCGCTATTTGCTTCTTGTAGTTGTTGTTCAAAAAGTGGCAGGCTCGTGTTCTCTTGTTCTTGCAAATTCATCACCATTGAAACGACAGCTTCGATAGATTTATCGTCCATAACTATACGCATGGTTTCATTTATAACCAAGTCCTCAAGCCACACTTTTTTCACAGGTTTCTTGTCACAAGTCTTGCGTTTCTTGGTATTTACACATTTATAATAGTGATAAACTTTGCTTCTGCCGGTTCCGCTTTCACCACACATATATGCGCCACAATGCCCACAAAAAATCTTAGTTGTTAGCAAATAATCGTCCTCTGCTTTATGTCTGGCAGGGGCTTTTTTATTTTTCTCGACTATTTCTTGCACCCTGTCGAATAGCTCTTGTGGCACTATTGCCGGTATGCCATCCGGTATGATTATTTCTCTATATGTGAACTCGCCAATATATCTACGGTTTTTCAAAAGTAAATTTATACTTCCGTATGTAAATGCTCTGCCCAGCGCATTTTTAACACCTTGATTGTTTAACCAATCAAGAATATC
>CAYJAY010000067.1:0-2412 GCA_964368445.1 uncultured Oscillospiraceae bacterium | reverse complement strand
GCTCAAGAGCGTATGCCAAAACTTCGGTTGCCGGTTGGCTTGTTCCGCCCGAGAAACATGAAGTTGCGGTGTCGATTACGTCAACGCCGGCGTCAACAGCTTTGATAGCTGTCATGTATGCAAGACCGGTTGTACAGTGTGTGTGGAGAACGATGGGAAGGTCAACTGCGTCTTTGATAGCGCTGATGAGGTCATATGCTTCTTTAGGGCTCATAACGCCCGCCATGTCTTTGATGCAGATTGTGCCAACGCCCATTTGTTTCATCTCTTTAACAAGTGCAACATAGTTGTCGAGTGTGTGCACAGGGCTTGTTGTGTAAGAGATTGCGCCCGAAGCTATTGCTCCGCATTTGTTTGTTTCTTCAACAGCAACTTTGATGTTTCTAAGGTCGTTAAGCGCGTCAAAGATACGAACGATTCCAATTCCGTTTTCAACAGCTTTTCTAACGAACATGCGAACTGTTTCGTCCGGATAGTGTTTATATCCTAAAATGTTTTGTCCTCTTAAAAGCATTTGAAGCTTTGTGTTGGGCATTTTAGCTTTAAAGTTGCGGAGTCTTTCCCATGGATCTTCGCCAAGGAAACGAAGGCAGCTGTCAAACGTTGCGCCGCCCCAGCATTCAGCGGAATAGTATCCGGCTTTGTCCATAGTTTCGAGGATACCATCGAACTCTTTTTGGGTCATTCGAGTTGCGATAAGCGATTGGTTTGCGTCACGCAAAACCGTTTCAGTGAGCATCACTTTTTTGTTCATACCGTTTTTTTAATCTCCTGTTTTTTTGAATTTAGCGAAAATATTTTCGCAGAATTTATATATTCTATTTTGCCAAATTTATCGAGTTTTTAATAAAAAAATAAAAATAAATAACCTAAAATTTACTTATTATTTTGTATCACAAACGCTTGTTGGGCAAAAATTATATATACATAGTTAAATCTGTGTTTTTTTAGGCAGTTTCACAATAAAAAATTTTATTTTTTTGCAAAAACACATATCTCACCGCATGTATTATAAAGTATTTTGTGTCAACTATCAATACCTAATTTTTAAAAAAATTATTAAACTTTAAACCCTACTCAACGTATTTCAAAAAAGCATTATATTGTATTTATAAAAAGGCAGAAAAAAAGTGCTTTAAGACATAAAAAACGACAGCGATAAAAGCTGTCGTTTGTCTTAAACTACCTCAACCATTCGGGGTCGTCTTTGATAAATGCGCGTCGTGCATGATTTTGGTCGCAATAATCTAAAAGGCTTTCAAGATTTTCGTTTTGGTTAAGATTTTTTGTGTACTCTTGCGGAATGTGCGAGGAAAACGGACAAGACGCAATGCAAACGCCACAATCTGTGCCGAGGTGTTGCCACATCGTGAAACAGTTGTTGTCACAAAAATGCCCACCCTCTCTTGGTTGCAACGCTTTTCCGGGACAGGTTTTGACACAGCGGTCACATCGTTCGCAAAAAAGAGAAAGATTTTTTTCAAGCGGTTTGTCCGCAACGAGTGGAAGGTCGGTCAACACAGCGCCAAGGCGCAAGCGGCTTCCGAAACGCTCGGTTAAAAGCAACCCGTTTTTCCCAAGCTCACCTATGCCTGCCGCCACCGCCAGCGGAACGATTGGCAAAAGATAGTTTCCGTCCATGTTGTTTCGCGCGTTATATCCAAGCCGACGTAAATAATAAGAAAGCTGCATTCCGCCGACAGCGGCGGCAACATATCCGTTTGTCACGGCGATAGCCTCCGAAAGCCTTGGCGCACGAAAGATCATCTCGTCGTTCATCTCATACCCAAACACAACCGCTTTGGTATATTTCGGGTCGATCTTTTGGCCGTATTTTTCAAGCGGCCTGCCGTGGTGGGAATAATACAAGTCTTGTGTAACTTCCGCTATACCGACAAGGCAAGCGCCATAGTATTTCGCAAGGCCTTTTATCGTTTGGGTAAACTGCTCTGCCGTTCCGTCTACCTTTTCGCCGAACGGTTCTCCCTCGGACAGATGCTTTATGTCACTTAAAAAATCGAAGTTTGCGTTTATAATCTGTGAATGGTTTTGGTGAAAAAACGTTGAATCTTGGTCCCCTGTTGCGGGTCTTGTGCGAAACTCGTCGTCTTTGTCTTTAAGCTCGGGATGGCGGTTATAAAAATCTTGGTACTGTTTTGTTCCGTTTTGATAGTTAAGCCGTGCAAAAATTATATCGCGCTCATCGGTCTGTTTAAACTTTTCGCTCATGTTTGTTCCGCCTTTTTGTTTTTTATGTTGTACAAAGAAAAGCATAAAGTAATCCGTAAAAAACCATCGTTATTTCTTTTAGTATATCATAAAAGACATAACGACGGATTAAATAGTTATACGCAAATAATCAAAACCACCAGTTGAACTGGTGGTTTGAACAGGCCCTATAAGGGCCAATCT
>CAYJAY010000066.1:0-2457 GCA_964368445.1 uncultured Oscillospiraceae bacterium | reverse complement strand
TAGCAGTTTAAAATCCTTTGACTCTCAAAAGGTGCTGATTAGCGTATCAGCTTTTTTCCGTATCCTTTGCACTATACATGCTCCAGTACGTTCACGAGGTCAAGCTCTCGACCTATTAGTACACGCTTGCTTAATGGCTCTCACCACTTACACATTGTGCCTATCACCTTGTAGTCTTCAAGGGGTCTTATCCGATTTCTCGGTGGGATATCTTATCTTAAGGTTAGTTTCACGCTTAGATGCTTTCAGCGTTTATCTATTCCGCACATAGCTGCCCAGCTGTGCCACTGGCGTGACAACTGGTGCACCAGAGGTGCGTCCATCCCGGTCCTCTCGTACTAGGGACAGATCCCTTCAAATATCCTGCGCCCACAACAGATAGGGACCGAACTGTCTCACGACGTTCTGAACCCAGCTCGCGTACCGCTTTAATTGGCGAACAGCCAAACCCTTGGGACCGAATACAGCCCCAGGATGCGATGAGCCGACATCGAGGTGCCAAACCTCCCCGTCGATGTGGACTCTTGGGGGAGATCAGCCTGTTATCCCCAGGGTAACTTTTATCCGTTGAGCGACGGCATTTCCACTCACATACCGCCGGATCACTAACTCCAACTTTCGTTCCTGCTCGACCTGTCAGTCTCGCAGTCAGGCTGGCTTACGCGTTTGCACTCTATTGCATGGTTTCCGTCCATGCTGAGCCAACCTTTGAGCGCCTCCGTTACTTTTTTGGAGGCGACCGCCCCAGTCAAACTGCCCACCTAACAATGTCCCCCGACCGGATAACGGCCGCAGGTTAGAATTCCAGTATAATAAGAGTGGTATCCCAAGGATGACTCCACTAAAGCTGACGCCTTAGCTTCATAGTCTCCCACCTATCCTGTACATATCATACCGAAACCCAATATTAGGCTACAGTAAAGCTCCATGGGGTCTTTCCGTCTTGTTGCGGGAAACCGGCATCTTCACCGGTACTACAATTTCGCCGGGCGGGCTGTTGAGACAGTGTCCAGATCGTTACGCCATTCGTGCGGGTCAGAACTTACCTGACAAGGAATTTCGCTACCTTAGGACCGTTATAGTTACGGCCGCCGTTTACTGGGGCTTCAGTTCAACGCTCTCACGCATCCCCTTAACCTTCCAGCACCGGGCAGGTGTCACCCCCTATACGTCATCTTTCGATTTAGCAGAGAGCTGTGTTTTTGATAAACAGTCGCCTGGACCTATTCTCTGCGACCTCCGCGTCTAGCGCGGTAGGCACCCCTTATCCCGAAGTTACGGGGTCAACTTGCCGAGTTCCTTAACAACCCTTCTCCCGTTGGCCTTAGAATTCTCTTCCCATCTACCTGTGTCGGTTTGCGGTACGGGCACCTTGGATATACCTCGTGACTTTTCTCGCCTCTCGTCCAGCATACTTCCATAGGGCTGTTGCCTATGTCCCTTTCGCCCGGGTCGACCATCGCCCGGGTTATACCTTTCAAAAGTGTCATCACGCTTAAATCCTTCGGTGGCTACGGAATATCTACCGTATGTGCATCGGCTACGCCTTTCGGCCTCACCTTAGCTCCCGGCTAACTTGGAGCGGACGAACCTTCCTCCAAAAACCTTAGGCTTTCGGCCATTATGATTCTCACATAATTCTCGCTACTCATTCCGGCATTCTCACTCGTATGAAATCCACATCCGCTTCCGCTAATGCTTCTCCTCTCATACGACGCTCCCCTACCCATCCTTGCGGATGCCCAAGCTTCGGTGTAAATTTTAGCCCCGTTACATTTTCGGCGCAGAATCACTAGACCAGTGAGCTATTACGCACTCTTTAAATGAGTGGCTGCTTCTAAGCCAACATCCTGGTTGTTTATGCAATTCCACATCCTTTTCCACTTAAATCTACTTTGGGACCTTAGCTGTGGGTCTGGGCTGTTTCCCTCTCGACTATGAGACTTATCTCACATAGTCTGACTCCCGATGTCTTCCATTATCTGCCATTCAGAGTTTGATAAGGTGCAGTAACCTCTCGGCCCCTTCCCTATTCAGTGCTTTACCTGCAGTAATCTTCATCGAGGCTAGCCCTAAAGCTATTTCGGGGAGAACCAGCTATCTCCGGGTTCGATTGGAATTTCTCCGCTATCCACAGTTCATCCGCCGCCTTTTCAACGGAGGTCGGTTCGGCCCTCCATGGAGTTTTACCTCCACTTCAGCCTGACCATGGATAGGTCACCCGGTTTCGGGCCCAATGCATGTAACTTATTCGCGCAGTTAACACTCGGTTTCCCTTCGGCTTCAGACCTTAAGTCCTTAACCTTGCTACATACATTCGCTCGCCGGACCGTTCTACAAAAAGTACCATATCACACGTTGACGTGCTCTATGTGCTTGTAGGCACAGGGTTTCAGGTTCTTTTTCACTCCCCTCCCGGGGTGCTTTTCACCTTTCCTTCACAGTACTATACGCTAT
>CAYJAY010000065.1:0-2494 GCA_964368445.1 uncultured Oscillospiraceae bacterium | reverse complement strand
AAAAAACACTACCGTGGAGAGTAGTGTTTAAATCAGTTTTTTTACATCGCCAATGTCACCAATGGTGCCAAGGTCATAACTTTGGTACACATCATCGTGCTTTAGCTTTAGTTTGCGGTTTAAGAATTTCTCGATATCAAAGGCGTTTTTGTTGTCAAAGTCGGATAGATATTTGTAGTTTGGGTGTTTTGTTATGTCGTATTTATCCGAGAAAAACGGTCGCACACCACGAAGTTGCAAAACGCATTTTCCTCCGTCCATAACGGCGAGTTCGTCCTGTGTCATAAGCGCCTTTCCGAGCTTTTGATAATTAAGCCCATAGCTTCGGCTTTGCCCTCTCGTGTCAGATGTGTTGTAGCTGTCGATGGTTTCTTTTCCGAGAACTTCTTCAAGGTCTTTAAGCGTTGACTTTTCTTTACCGCCTAAAAATATCATGCTGTCGCAGTTGCCGATTATCGTGTCGGCGTTGTCCTTGTATAAGGCTTTTAGCTGTGACTGAGCTTGAAGCACCAAGCAAGCTGAGATCTCACGGCTTCGGATTGTTGCCATGAGTTTTTCGAGGTTTGGTATCTGCCCGATGTTGGCACATTCGTCAATAAGACATCGCACATGAACAGGAAGCCGTCCGCCATACACATCGTCCGCTTTGTCGCAAAGAAGATTGAAAAGCTGTGTGTAACACATCGACACAAGAAAATTGAACGTTGCATCGGTATCGCTGATGATGATAAACAGCGCCGTCTTTTTATCTCCGAGGGTATCGAGTTCAAGTTCGTCGTATTCCGTAACCTCTCGAAGTTCTTTGATGTCAAACGGGGCGAGCCTTGCTCCGCAACTGATAAGGACAGACTTTGCTGTCTTACCTGCCGCCAGTTTAAACTTTCTATACTGACGAACTGCAAAATGCTGTGGGTCTTTTTCTTCGAGCTTGTCAAACATCAAATCCACAGGATTGCGAAACTCATCATCATCTTCACGAACTTCCGAAGCGTTGATAAACTCAATAAGGGTATTAAAGTTTTGTTCCTCTTCGGGAGCTTCGTACCAGATGTACCCGATTAATGCGGTGTAAAGAAGTGTTTCGGCTTTCTGCCAAAAATCATCTCCCGATTTTCCGTCGCCTTTGGTGTTGGCGATTAACGTTGTAACAAGTTTCAAGATGTCCTTTTCGCTTCGGATATATGCAAAAGGATTGTATTTCATCGACTTTTTGAAGTTTATCGTGTTAAGGATTTTGATTTTATACCCCTCTCGTTGCAACAGCTTTCCGCACTCAATCACGATGCTGCCTTTAGGATCTGTAATTACAAGTGAAGAATGACATTGCATTAAATTTGGCTTCAGCCAAAACCTTGTCTTTCCCGAACCGCTACCGCCGACGATAAGGACATTTTTGTTTCGTGCCGTTTTCGGGTCTTTGGGGCGGTTGTTCATCGTTAGATGCTCCGTTTGGGTTAGAATAACGTTGTTTTTAAACACAGGATCTTTGTATGGTTCGATGTCCTTTGCGTTGCCCCACCTTGCCGAGCCGTATTCAACGCCCTTGCGGTATTTTTTTGCGTTTTTGCCTTTCATGTAGACAATCAACCGAACGGTAAGCCCAATTGCAATCCCGATCAATAGATCTTGCGGATAAAAAGAGGGGAGCGGAACTTCAAACGCTTTTGAAAAGCCTGTTCCGATGTTGAGTAGCTTTTGACTGATGTCAACGCCACCGGAAAGTCGCCACGCTTGCGGTAGCTTGGTTGCCAAAAGCCCGATAAAAAGATATGGGATATTCAAGATAACGAGTTTTTTAACGCCATTTTTGTTCATAGACTTTGCTCCTTATCTTTGTTTTTAACCCTGTCTTTGACGGTGTTTTTAACAAGCAAGGTAAGTCGTTTAAGCTCTGATACTACCGACGGTTTTGATATTTTATTTGTGACTTGTTTTGTGAAGTTCTTAAACGCTTTTTCGATAGCATCGGCATCTTTCGACTTGAAAAATATCGTGTGTGTCGGAGGACTAGTGGTCTTGTCTTTCATAACGGCATAGTCGACGGCAAACTTTTTCATTATGCGGTCGAAAAGTTTGATGTCTTTGTCGTTAATATCAAGGCTTGTCATGCCTTGCCCTTGCTTTGCGAGTTGCTTAACCGTCTGCTTGCCTTGGGGTATATCTGGGCGTAGCTGTTGGTTTTTGCGATGGCGCAGATACGCTTGTATAACTTTGAGCAACGTTCGCCCTGTGAGTTTTGCCGCTCGAACGCTTAACGAGATTGAGCGGTGGTTGACGTCTTCTTGTATCGACATAGAAAACCTCCTCTTTTATTTTTTTGCAACAAAAAAGCGCCCCTTTTCAGAAGCGCCTTGGTTGGTTATGGGGTGCTATGCTCATAATAGTTATTCCACGTTTTCAATTTGAAATCCTCTTGTTATAAATCCTGTTGGGATACTTTCAAAATTCATATGTGGTCTTGCGTCGTATGCCTCATATCCATCAACTTCGCTTA
>CAYJAY010000064.1:0-2503 GCA_964368445.1 uncultured Oscillospiraceae bacterium | reverse complement strand
CAAAGCGAGACAAGGAGTATTTCCCAAAGCTCCGCCTCAAGGCGGAGTTTATATATAACGGTCTTTGCTTTGAGCAAAAATTTTGTAAACGGTTATCATCTCGGGGACAAATGTCACAATTAAAGCCACAACACAAGTGAAGACAGAGATCCGTCGGGCAGTTCCTCTGACCGAAATCATAAGAACAAGCGCAATAAGAACCAAAAGAATTCTAACTATAAGTATTGGCTCGATATTGTATTTAACAAGATAACTGTCCGCGATTTTTTTTAATTGATACATAAATGTGACCATTCCTTTCTTGTTGTTGAATGTCTCTGTAATAGTTTTTGTACAATGTTTGTTAAAGCAGTATTTTGTAAAAGTAATAACATTATTTTAACACATTTTTATAAAATAAACCAATTAAATTTTTGTTAAGATTTTTTGATACATAGTCAAGGGTGACAAGGTTGCTTTAACTTATTAGAATTTAATCAAATTACTATGTGTAAGTTAAAAATTTAAAGTGTTTTTCTATAGAAATTAATTGAAGACCGATTAAACCAATCGACTGTTTTTTTGATAAAAGTTTTTTAGCATCAAAGAATAATAAGTTAAAATCAAATATTTTTAATTCAAATCAGATGTTTAAATACAAAATAAAGCTATCTTTAGATGTATTTTACTTAAATTACAATGTGTAATTTAAAATGATTATTCGTTTTGTTATCCATATAGTTTACAATAAGTAAGTTAAATTGATAATTTTAAATAAATAACATTGTGTAGTTTAATCAAAAATTGATAGCTTTGTTCTGAAAAATCTACTGTTTAATAGCTTTTTTGTGGTTTGTACTTGACTTAACGCAAAATGAAAGCAGATAAACAGCAAATTTGGAAACGATTATTTAAACAAAATGCATTCAAGTTAAGGCGTAAAACTTCAATTGTCGAAAAAACACGAGTAGACAAATATTTAGCAAGAAAAACAAGCAAAACTATTAATTACATAGTGTAATTAATAGTTTTGCTTGTAGCTAAAAGTAAAAAATATTGAATTTTTATTTATTTGCTTTGATAAAGATGTTTTTCATGTCGTTTGTGTCAAGGTCTACCGTGTTTCCAATTGTTCTTGTGTTTTTATAACTACAGCCAAACGCGAGATCTTGTATTTGTTGTTCGGTCAATGTTTTAATTCCAAGCTCTGAAAGCTTAACGGGGAGTTCAAGCGTTTTGAAAAAGTCCTCAAACTTTTCAATTCCGCAAAGTGCAGTTTCAACACCGGTTTGTTTTTTGACGTCCTCTTTGAAAACAAGGAGGGCGAGTTTTTCAAATCGTTGATATGCGTTTCGTTCGACACAGATATATCGAGCGTAGCTTGACCAAACCGCGGTCAACGATGCGCCGTGTGCGGTGTCGAATGTTTTGGAAAGTTCGTGCGATAGCTGATGTGCCGCCATGCTTGCAATTCCGCCAAGGCCGGTAAAGCCGGTGTGTGAAACGCTTCCACACCACATGACCTCGCTTGCAGCCTCATAGTTGGTTGGGTCACCATAAAGAATTTTGCCGTTTTCCATAACAACCCTAAGCAGGGCTGCCCCAACTTCGTCTGTAAACATGTTGTTGTTAAGTTTTGAAGAAAATCGTTCAAGGGTATGCATCATGATGTCTGCGATGCCACAAGCGATTTGATATTTTGGAACCGAGTAGGTAAGTTCCGGGTTCATGATGGCAAAGACAGGGCGGTTGAACTCGGATGAAAGGCCCGCTTTAATATTGGTGTCGGTGTTGGTTAAAACCGCGCTGTTGCTGGTTTCGCTTCCCGCCGCCGATATAGTTAAAACAACTCCGACAGGTAATGAATTTGTTGCGCTTTCTTTTCTAAGCCAAAAGTCCCAAATGTCGTTTTTTGGATTTGCAATTCCAAGTGCTATTCCTTTTGCGGTATCAATCGCGCTTCCGCCACCTATGGCTAGGATGAAATCTGCGCCGAACTCCACGCCTTTTTTTATGCCGTCATATGTATGTGAAAGATATGGGTTAGGGCGCGCGCCCGGGAATTCTAAAAAATCTATGTTGTTTTGGGTGAGGTCGGCGATTATTCTGCCGAGAAGCCCGGATTTAACTATGCTTCCTCCGCCATAAACTAACATGACTCTTTTTTTGCCAAGCTTTAATATTTCGGCGGCGGTTTTTTGTTCGGCATTTTTTCCGAAGATTATTTTTGTCGGTGAATGGTATTCAAATGAATTCATATAAAACTCCTTATTTATTATAATGTATATCTCTATTAATAGTTTACTCTAATAAATTAATACTTGCAATATTAAAATAAAAATGATAAAATATATAGGCTATCGTTTATAGGGGTGGCGCGGCAACGAGTTGTAACACAAACTGATTTGTAATTTTGCAATTTTGTGGTGTGTAAAACTGTAAAATAAATAGCAATATAATGAGAGAATTTCGGGACGTAGCGCAGTTTGGTAGCGCGCCTGCTTTGGGAGCAGGATGCCGCAGG
>CAYJAY010000063.1:0-2775 GCA_964368445.1 uncultured Oscillospiraceae bacterium | reverse complement strand
ATTGAACTACACCCGCATAAATCATCTGACAGTGAGTTATTATATCAAAAAAAAAGCAACATGTCAATAAAAAATCAAAAAAAATATACTTAAAAAAATATATTTTTGAACAAAACCAAAAAACTTATATTTATTATCGAGGTCATCTCGATTGGACGATAAGCCAAAGCTATAGATTAAGCGTCGCCTTGACCCATAGCTTTGGTTGTTTTGTCGACGTCAAAAACTTTTAAAAAAATAATCCGATAACCGGAAGAATAAGCGACGCTACAAGTGCAAAAACCAAAACAACGCTTATTATAATCGCAACGGTTTTTTTGAATCTTTCGTTTTGCATCTAAAAAAACTCCTTATATTTATTGAAATCTACTTGCTTTTTGTTTTGGTTGATTTGTTTTTTAACGTTACATCAACTATAACTATGTTTGCGGAAAACAAAAACAACGTAATCGCAGAAAGTACGTCGGACACTATCAAAGCCGAATCAAGCACGAATATTCTGCTTATAGTAAACGCGAGTTCTGGTCCTGCAAGCCCGACAACCCAAACAAGGCAAAACACCGACGTTGAGATTAGCGCGGCGTAATCGCGAACGGAAAAGTTAAACGCCAAAAACCTTGAAAACTTTGCAAACCCAAGCGCCAACGAAACAAGCGAAAAAAGCGCTATTATCTCGGCGGATTCGTGTTGGTTAATTGATTTTCCGAGAAAACCGGAAAGCGCCCTTGAATAAAACCACAGGACTATCGACAAAGAGAAATACGAATTAACGGCAAGTTCACCTTTGCCGCGTAAAAACCACAGCGCCACAAGTATCAACCAAAACATCGCAACAAGTCCGCTTGTCGCCGAAATTAAATCGAGCACAAGCTCAATAATGCTTGCGTAAACCGAAACGAAAACAGGTTGGTTAAATGTTGATATGCTGGTTATAACTCTATATCCTATCGAAACGGAATTTGCACCGATTAAAACGGCGGTCACCGTGAACAAGACAGGGAAAATGCCCATATGAAAAGCTTTTATTTCGCTTGTTGAAAAAAAAGCATCCGATTCAGACAGGTTTTTGGTTTTTTTTCGATACTGTAAAAATATAATTATTGCAAAGCCGACACAGGCAAGGTATGCCGCAAAATGAATAAAATCGACGAGTAACGTGTTAATTCCCATTCCCGATATAAACAAAACGTCAAGAAATCGCAACGAGAAAAAAAGTAACGCCACCGATATTAAAAAAAGAATTGGTGATTTTCTCAAAGTTTTCTGTCCTCAATTTGAATGTATTCACGTTGTTCACCCAGATATTTATAAGCCGGGCGAATTATTCTGTTGCTAAAAAGTTTTTCTTCAACCCTATGCGCACACCAACCGCTTATACGAGAAACCGCAAAAAGTGGGGTGAAAAGCTCGGTCGGAAGCCCCATAGAACGATACACAAGCCCCGAATATAAATCGACGTTTGCACAGATATCTTTGCCGCCTTTTTTGCGATTAAAGACTACGGGTGCAAGACGTTCGACGGCGTGTGCCAACGTAAACAGGTCGCTTTGGCCGCTCTTATCCGCTATAGACTGGAGGTTTTCGCGAAGGATAACCGCCCTAGGATCGCTTAAAGTATAAACTGCGTGACCTACGCCGTAGATAAGCCCGGTCTTGTCGTACGCTTGTTTGTCGACTATCTTTTCGAGATATCTTTCGATCTCGTCGTCGTCGTTGATGTTAGAGATATTGTTTTTCATATCGTCCAACATATCCATAACTTTGATGTTAGCTCCACCGTGGCGAGGACCTTTAAGGGAACTTATGCCGGCGGAGATTGCGCTGTATGTGTCGGTTCCTGTTGAGGTTACAACCCTTGTTGTAAATGTGCTGTTGTTACCACCGCCGTGGTCGGCGTGGAGCACAAGACAAAGGTCGAGAAGTTTTGCTTCTTCGTGGGTGAATTCTTTGTTGGGGCGTATCGTGCGCAGTATGTTTTCCGCAATCGAGAGTTCCGGCTTTGTTTGATGGAAATACATGCTCTTGTTATCATATGCCCAACGTTTAGATTGATACGCGTAAACCATTATTGTCGGCATACACGAGATAAGTGTAACGGCTTGGTGGAGCGCGTTCTCAAGCGAACCCTCCTCCGCGAGATTATCATACGTGTAAAGCGCAAGTATTGAACTTGCCATCTTGTTCATTATATCGGGAGAAGGACATTTCATTATCATGTCTTCCGCAAAACCTTCGGGAAGTTTACGAAATTCGGCGATAAATTCGCGGAACATCGCGAGTTGGCCTTTTGTTGGAAGCGAGCCAAACAACAAAAGCCACGTCACCTCTTCAAACATGAACATGTCTTTTTGTTTACCGTAGTCTACGATATCTTGAACGTTTATTCCGCGGTAGATCAAACTACCTTCAATCGGAACTTTTTGTTCCATAACGTTCTCGTCATACCCGACAACGTTACAAATGCTTGTAAGCCCCGCAAGCACACCCGTTCCGTTTTTGTTTCTAAGTCCTCTTTTTACGTCATAGGTGCTGTAGTCATTTTCCGAGATATAGTTATATTTTTTGAATTCCTCACATAGATATTTAAAGTTCTCTCTGTTGTGCGGAGTCATCGCTCTGTGCAAAAAATCATCTCCCCTCAAAATTTATATTCAGATGTAGCTTATCTTCAAAAGCTCCGCCGCAAGGCGGAGACTATATATACTAGATGCAGCTATAATCTTTAGAAATACTACGGTTTTGCACCATCGGTGCAAAATGCCGAGTGAAACAAGG
>CAYJAY010000062.1:0-2955 GCA_964368445.1 uncultured Oscillospiraceae bacterium | reverse complement strand
GTTTTTTACCGACCCCCGGTTTAACCGGGGGTTTTGTCATGCCTATTCGGCGCTAGTGAAATGTTGGCTATCTCTTGAGAGATAGCCAACATTATGCCCTTATAGGGCTTGTGTATGCAACCAGTTTAACCGGTGATTTTGATAATTATTAAACTAAAAAAGCTTTTAACAATCTGAATATATCGTCCGAAACGGCACTTAAATCTTGCTTTGCACGGGGTTTCAGTTCCGAGAATGGCGCGGCTATCCTGTTGATGCTAAAGATTGCAGTCAGCCCCATATCATACAGTTGTTCAAAACCGTTTCCGACGTCTCCGACTATTGCAATTGTCGGGACGTTTTTGCAAGCGGTTCTTTTTGCAACACCGGCGACAACTTTGCCCCTTGCGCTTTGGCCGTCTATTCGTCCTTCGCCGCTTATAACAAGCGAAGCGCCGTCTATAAGTTGGTCAAACCCAACAGTGTCAAGCACCGTTTCAATTCCCATATAAAGCTTCCCGCCAAGCATGGCGCATATTCCGGCCCCCATACCCCCTGCGGCACCTCCTCCCGGAAGGGTGGAAACGTCTGTTCCGAGGTCTTTTTGTATGATGTTTGCAAAATGAATTAGATTGTCGTCGAGATACTCAACCGTTATCTCGTCTGCGCCTTTTTGCGGAGCAAAGATATAAGCCGCTCCGTTCTCACCATGAAGAGGGTTGTCGATGTCGCACATTATCGTGATGTTTGCTTTTTTTATTAACGGCGAAACGTCTGATAAATCGATAGACTCGATCTCGTTTAAGGTGCCTCCTACCGGGATAAACTGTTCGCCAACGTTGTTTTTAAATTTGACACCGAGAGCGGCGGCGCAACCCGTGCCACCGTCATTGGTGGAGCTTCCGCCAAGACCAATGATGATGTTTTCACAACCGTTTTGAACGGCGTGAAGCATAAGTTCTCCAACGCCAAACGTTGTTGTTTTAAGCGGGTTTTTCCGATCTTCGACCAAAGGAAGCCCTGCCGCCGCCGCCATCTCGATAACTGCGGTTTTGCCGTCATGTATGACGCCATAAAAGCTTTCAAAATCTTCAAAAAATGGATTTTTTACCGTTAGATATCTTTTTTCTCCCGGCAAAGCCGCCAAAAAAGCGTCGACGCTTCCTTCTCCGCCGTCCGCAACCGGTACACTGATAACCTTGGCATCGGAAAATTTGGCGATGCTTTGTTTAAGAATGTCACACACCTCAACCGAGGACATTGTGCCTTTAAAACTATCAGGGATTAAAACTATCTTTTTCATAATACCTCTAAATTTAATTTTAAATTTTTAATAATTTTATAAAATAGTCTGCGCCAAAAGCGTGATGATTGGAAGAGTTATAGCGCAAAAAAGTGTCGTTATAACATTTATGCAAGATGCCCTTTGGGGGTTGTTTTCATATAGTTGTGCTACTTGCGTCACCGTTGCGGCGGAAGGTCCCGAGCTTGCAAGCAGTATTACAAAAAGTATTTCCCAACCGTCGGGATGAACGACAAAACCGCGAACCGCAAACAACACACCGATAGCGATGACAGGATATAAAACAAGCCTTAGTGAAACAACTTTCCAAATCCCTTTCATACTAATCGCTTCTTTTACATTGAATTCGGCACAGATAATTCCAACCAAAATCATCGACACAGGAGCAATGCAGTTGCCAAGGCTTTGAAGCGATGAAACAACCGAAGATGGAACGGGGACGTTGAAAATCATGAGTAGCAGACCCAAGAATATAGCGATTATAGCAGGGTTTTTGACAACCTTTCCAAGCTGAAACTTTTTTTGTCCACCTATTTTACCCATGCCATAGCTCCACATTATAAGGTTTTGAACAACCATGAACGCGGCGGAATAAACAATATATTCGCTTCCGATAGTGCCCATGACAAGAGGAATCATAATGTTTCCGACGTTTGTATATGTGAGTGAGGCACCATCGATTTCAGAAAGTTTTGTAATCTTTGATATGACAGCTGTGCAAGCTAAAAATACTATATGTATAACAACAGCAAGAACCGCAGCAATAACCATACCCTCGAGTTTAACCTCGTTGTGTTCGCTTAGAAAGCTTACCAAAAGCAAAGCCGGTATAAAGATATACACGCTTATTCGTGTGAGTATTCCGCATTCCGATTGTTTAACAATGCCGGCACGTGCCAGCACATATCCACACAGCACCATCAAAAAAAGTGTGCCAATCTGTTTTAGAAGTGCGAGAGACAGTTCCATAGTTACCTCCGATGTTTGTTGAAAGTTTTAGTATACAAATAATTGTGAATAATAAGTGAGAAATAAAGGTTTGACTAGGTCGTCCGCAGACAGCAAAGGTTATATTCTACAAATAAAATGTTTTTAATAAGTTGTAAAGCTTTGCAATGTTATTTTCGCTATAACTAATTTGCCATTTAAAATTAATTAGTTCGAGTAAATTCGTTACGTCGATAGATAATTATTATCCATCAGTTAAATATAGTACGTCCTACCTATGACGGTGTAAAACGATAACGCATTTTGTCTATGTCGGTTAGACTATCATAAAAATTAAAAATTTGCAAGACAAAGTGTTTAAAAAGATAGTTTCCGAAATTGCAACAGACTGGTGAAAAATGAACTTAATACGACAATAGATCAATAAAAACTATTTAAAACAGCCGTTTAAAATTGAATGCGACATAGTTTGTTGTCGAATTTGTATAAATAACGATGTTGCCGTTTGTATAATTGAACGAAATTGACAAAAGGCTATTGCATTACGTTTAGCTCTGTACTATAATGACGATAGAAAAAATACGTAGAACGTATTACGTATGATGTAAATTTACTGTAAACAATATTTATGACAGGGGGAGAATAGATGGCTACTAATACAATAATTGCGCAAAGCATGGAATCTGTTCAAAAAGGCTCTGTTGTAGATAAAATTATCGATAATT
>CAYJAY010000061.1:0-3028 GCA_964368445.1 uncultured Oscillospiraceae bacterium | reverse complement strand
ATCTTGAAACCGCAATGGACAGAAAAAAAGTTTTCGCTATTGGCGAAGGGGAAGAAGGCGCCGACATATCGAGAGAATCGGAACAAAAAGCAAGGATAATTGCGCCGGTCATAGCTAATTCAAAGGCTATCGGGTGCGTCGTTGTGCTTGAAGTTCCGGGGAATTTGCGCCCCGTAGACGCGACAGAGGTTAAACTTTGCTCGTTTGCGTGTACTTTCCTTTCCGAAAGTACCGAGATAAAATAAAAAATTAACAAGACAAATCAACATGAAAATTAAAAAACGATAGTAGTTTTTTCATTGTCCTTTCTTTACAATAAGTAAAGCACACGCTACCCAAAAACAGGTCTCACAAAGAACTGTTTTTGGGTGGCGTGTGCTTTTAATAAGTTTCAGACAACCGTCTTTTGTTGTCTTTTGTTATTGAAAAAAGACTCAAAATGATATAAAATAAAGCCTACTAAACACAATTTCACAATTTGTTCAATACAAAAGCTATACGTATACAACAAAATTTGCTTATAGTTCATATTTAAAATTTCAGGAATAACAAAGGATTGGTGGCTTATATGCAACATTCAATTGATATCCACGGCATGACGGAAGAAGGCGCAAAAATAGAGATAGACAGCGTTCTTCGCACGTTGCCCAAAACAACAAAAAGCCTCACTATAATCCACGGCTACCGCAAAGGCACCGTGCTTTTAGAGCTTGTCAGATATGATTACAAAAACCACCCGCGTGTTAAAGAGATTTCGACAACCGACAACGCGGGAGAAACGGTTTTTTTGTTGCAAAATTAAAAATTTTTCTTATTCTTTATTCCAAGATATCCTTTTCGCCGTTTTCAAGTTCAACGCCGTTTGTATACATGCTTATAAGCGTTGTATCCTCGAGGTATTTAAAGCTGTGTTTAATTCCGTTTGAAACTTTAAAAAAATCTCCCGCTTTAAAAATTTCAGTTTCGGTTTTGTCGTCTAGCTGTGCCATAAATTCAAAGCTCCCCGAGATTACAAAAAAAGCTTCTTCGTTTTGGTTATGATAATGTCCACCGCGAACAACCCCCTTTTTGGAGGTTATGAAGTTAAACTGTTTATACCCTTCACGAACAAGTTGGACAAGGCTTCCGCGCTCGTCGTTAAACACAAAATTCGGCTCGATACGTTCAAACAACATCGATAATAATTCCTTTTCTTTTTATCTGTCTATAAACGCGCCCTCGCGACCAACGCGTTTTCTCCAATAATCTAAAAGATCTAACATCGTTTTATCAAACGATATCTCGGGTTTCCAACCGGTATGTTTTTCAAACTTCGCGGTGTTTGGAACCTGTAAATCGGCGTCTATCGGGCGAAGCCTTGAACTTTCGGTTTGAACCGAAATTCCTTTTACCGTCGAAAGCGAAATAAGCTTTTCAAGCATCTCTCCGATGGTACAGCTGTATGTTCCTCCGATGTTGTAGTATTCCCCTTTGATTGGATTAACCGTTACGAGCATATAATACGCCCTGACTGCGTCGCGAACGTCGGCAAACGTCCTTAAAGAGTTAAGGTTTCCCGTTTTAACCACGGGCGGCATAAGCCCCGCTTCGATCATCGCTATTTGTTTTGCAAAGGTGCTTTCCGCGAAAACATCTCCGCGGCGCGGCCCCGTGTGGGTGAACATCCTTGTCGTCATAACCGTCATGTCAAACGCTTCGGCGTAGTATCTTCCTATTAAATCTGTCCCAACTTTAGAGATTGCGTAGGGCGACGCGGGGTGGAACGTGCAACCTTCGTCTATCGGAAGCTTTTCTTTCGGAACTCGGCCGAAAACCTCGGACGAAGCGCAAACATGTATGACGGGAGTTTGACCCAAAATCTTAACCGCCTCAAGCAGTCTACACGTTCCGAGAATGTTTGTGTTAAGTGTGTCTATCGGCGCGGTGAAACTGGTTAGCGGATAGCTTTGCGCCGCAAGGTGAAAGATATAGTCCGGTTTAACGTCGCCCACAACCTTTATTAAAGAGCCTTGGTCGTTAAGGTCGCCATAATGTACAAAAACCCTTTGCTTTGAGTTAATCTTATCCATAAGATGGTTTATGTTGTCGAGCGGGCTTCTCCAACGTTGCATACCATGTATGTTCCAATCGGTGTTCTCGAGAAGAAAATCCGCAAGATGACTTCCAACCATTCCTGTCATTCCGGTTATCAATGCGTTTTTTGGCATGTTAGTTACCTCTTTTAATAGTTTGTTGAATCGAGAATATTAAATTCGTCGTGTTAGCGACACCAGTGTTTTAATTTGATACTTCTAACTCTGTTTATTGTATATTTTTTTTTATTCGATGTCAAAGAACCGATAGAATTTTTGATAAATAATTTTTTTTGAAAGCTTTACAAAGACTTTTCCATACTTGTTACACACTGAAATTTAAAATTTAATATAAAATTATCTTTATATTTTAAAAAAAAGATTGAAAACCAACGCGATATGCAATAGAATTAAAGACAAACAAAAGAAAATCTATATTTTTGAAGGGAAACATAAAATGAGCGAAAAAAAAGAAGTTAACCAAAAAAATTTGTTTTCATCGTCGTTTAGAGGGTTCGACAAACAAGAGGTCATAACCTACATAGACGATATAATAACGGGACACAAGCAAGAAAACGACGAGTTAAAGCAAGACATATTAAACCTCAAGACAAAGTTAAACGAGGTTATAACCGCGTACAACTCGATTATAAAGATACTTGAACAGTATAGAGAGGCGTTCGAGGAACTCAAAGGAGCGCCACAACAAGACGAAAGCGACTCTTCTTACGAACAGCCGTCGGTTTTTGATGTTGTGTTGTCCAAAGAGGGCGACGCCGACATGTCAAACGACAAAACGGCTTCATGCGAACTTGAACCAACTCAACCGCAAGAACAGCCGGCTCAACAAGAAACAGCGCAACCGCAAGAACAACCGGTTCAACAAGAAACGGCACAACATCAAGAACAACCGGTTCAACAAGAAACGGCACAACAGCAACAACAACCGGCTCAAC
>CAYJAY010000060.1:0-3330 GCA_964368445.1 uncultured Oscillospiraceae bacterium | reverse complement strand
CACCTCTGTTGACAGCTTCGTTCATGTCTCCTGTAATTGCGACATATTCAAACTGGAGGTCGGATACCTCTTCGATTTTTTGAAACACATCATAGCCAAAACCTTTTTTACTATGGCTGTCCCAATCTTCAATGAAATCATTATAGGCATAGTAATATCCAACCTTTATAGGCTGGCCGTAATCAAAAGAAATAGGTGTCGGCTGTGTCTCATGGACAATCGGTAACGTCTCTTGTGTTGCTGTCGAGGGTGTTGACGCGCCATCTGGTTCGACAGAAGCTACCACCGTATTGCAAAACAAAACAGCGAGCAAACAAATCAATAGCACAGCGAACATCAACTTTTTTATTCGGGTAAACATATTGAAACTCCTTCTTGTCGAAAAAATTTTTTGGCATTTTGTTCAAGATTTAGAATCTGCTTTTCTAAAACAAAGCACAACACATATATTACAAAGCGGTTATAGTTGATTTGTAAAATTGTTACTGTAATCTTGAAATGATGTCTGAACAGCGTGAAGTTTAATAAGGAGGTTTTGCCGTCGAATTAAACAACAAATGCCATTTGTTAATCCAAATTTAACATAAATTTAACAACAAAACAAGATTTTTCGACAATATTCGTCAAATTTCGCAACTTGTTTAAAATTACAATCTAATTCTTGTAAAATATTACAGAAATTAAATTTTTTGCAACTTAGTTGTAAATTTTGTTTTTGAATGTAAGTTTTTCTTAAATGTGTTTATGTTGGTGAAAAATTAACATTTAAATAACAACCAACGCTGTTGAAATAAAAATTAAATATGATATAATAGAAACAAACATATATTTGTTTTGGTATGGGTGCAAAAACCTGTGCTTATTTTTTGGGCTTAATGTGTTAATAATATATTTACAATAAAAAGGATTGAATTTTAATAGATGGATTTTAAACTGGTTTCGGAATATAAACCAACGGGAGACCAACCGGCGGCTATTGAAAAGCTTGTCGAGGGGGTTGAGTCAGGCGTTCGAGAACAAACGCTTATGGGCATAACCGGTTCGGGAAAGACGTTTACAATGGCAAACATAATTGCCAAAACAAACCGCCCGACGTTGGTGCTAGCGCACAACAAGACGCTAGCGGCGCAACTTTGCAGCGAATTTAAACAGCTTTTCCCCGAAAACGCCGTCGAGTATTTTGTGTCGTACTATGACTATTACCAACCCGAGGCGTACATTCCAAACACCGACACTTATATAGAAAAAGACAGCGCGATAAACGACGAGATAGACAAACTTCGCCATTCCGCAACTGCCTCGCTTTCCGAAAGGCGCGATGTTATAATTGTGGCAAGTGTAAGCTGTATATACACGCTTGGAAACCCGATAGACTACCGAAACATGATTGTTTCGCTTCGCCCGGGGACCGAGATTAAACGCGATGTTTTGTTAAGGCGGCTTGTCGAAATTCAATATGAGCGCAACGACATTGGGTTTGAACGCAACAAGTTCCGCGTTCGCGGAGATGTTGTCGAGATATACCCGGCATACCACACCGACACGGCCATTCGAGTCGAGTTTTTCGGAGACACTATCGAAAAGATAAGCGAAGTTCATGTAATTTCGGAACAGGGCGCAAAGGTATTGAACCACGTCGCAATCTACCCAGCGTCACATTATATTATTCCGCGCCAAACGCTAATCGATAAACTAGAAGTATTGCGTGAGGAGATGGACGAAAGGGTCAAGTATTTTACCGAAAACAAAAAACTTATCGAAGCGCAAAGAATTGCTCAACGCACGATGTACGACATCGAGATGCTTGCTGAGATTGGAATGTGCAAAGGAATCGAAAACTATTCTCGTGTTCTCGGTGGGCGAGAACCGGGGTGTTTACCGTTTACGCTGCTTGACTATTTTCCGGAAGACTTTTTGATTTTTGTGGACGAAAGCCACGTTATGTTGCCACAGGTCAGGGGAATGTATGGCGGAGATTTTGCGCGAAAGAAAAATCTTGTCGACTTTGGGTTTCGGCTTCCGTCGGCGTTTGACAACCGCCCATTGATGTTTGACGAGTTTTATAACAAGATTAACCAAGTTATCTATACAAGCGCAACGCCGGGGCCGTTTGAAAAGGAACACTCGCAAAAAACAGTAGAACAGATTATTCGCCCGACCGGCCTTGTCGATCCGAAAATTATCGTTAAACCGACCGAAGGACAGATAGACGACCTGTTGTCCGAGATTAATAAACGTGTAGATAAAAATGAACGTGTTTTAATCACAACGCTCACCAAAAAGATGGCGGAAAATCTGACCGATTTTTTAACAGAACACGATGTTAAAGTTAGATATCTCCACTATGACATCGACACAATAGAAAGAATGGAGATAATTCGCGACCTACGTTTAGGGGAATTCGACGTGCTTGTCGGAATTAACCTGTTGCGCGAGGGATTGGACATCCCCGAGGTGTCGCTTGTCACAATACTCGACGCGGACAAAGAAGGTTTTTTACGCTCAGAAACGTCGCTTATTCAAACTATCGGACGCGCGGCTCGAAACGCTTCGGGCGAAGTTATCATGTATGCCGACAGCGTAACCGGCTCGATGGAGCGGGCGATTAATGAAACCGAAAGAAGAAGAAAACTTCAGACAGAGTATAATGAAAAACACGGGATTATTCCAAAAACAATAGTCAAGGAAGTTCGCGATGTTTTAGAGATTTCGTCCAAAGACACCGAAAACTCGGACAAGAAAAAGCTTACACGGGCAGAGCGCGAAGAGCTTATAAAACGTCTCACAAAAGAGATGAAAAACGCCGCAACGCTTCTCGAATTTGAATATGCGGCAACACTCAGAGATAAGATTGAGAAACTGAAAAAATCAAGATAGAGAGTTGTTTTTAATTCGTAATTCGTAATTAAGGTGCGGCTTACGCCGGAATTAAATAGTTGTTAATTATTTAGTTAATAGTGAACAATTAATAGTGAATAGTTATTGTGTCGGCTTACGCCGACAGCATTTAAATAACAAGATTTTGACACCTCCTTCGAAGAGGGAGGCAAAAAGCCGTAAGGTCGACGGGAGGAGCGAACTCTCAAAAAAACGTAAAATCTACTAAATCACATATTTAAAATCTCGCCCGTAAGGGCGCACATAAATTACGAATTACGAATTACGAATTCCAAATTCCGAATTCCTTGACCTCATCACTTTCCTTTTGAAGTATACTAAAAAACAACAACACCACAAAATTTTATTCAAAATCTCGCCACAAAGTGGCGCACATAAATTACGAATTACGAATTACGAATTACGAATTACGAATTACGAATTACGAATTAC
>CAYJAY010000059.1:0-3914 GCA_964368445.1 uncultured Oscillospiraceae bacterium | reverse complement strand
TACCGACCCCCGGTTTAACCGGGGGTTTTGTCATGCCTATTCGGCGCTAAAAAACAGCTAACCGATTTTTTCAAAAAATCAGTTAGCTGTTTTTATCTTTTATAATTTATGTTGCCATTTTGTTGCCAAAGGCAGTAGTGAAACCGCTTAAATCCGCATGGTTACTGGGTTTTTCCGCTTCAAAATGTCATTCCCACTCCACCGTCGAAGGCGGTTTAGACGTAATATCATACACAACCTTACTTACGCCTTTGACTTCGTTTGCAATCCTATTGGACACTTTGCCCAATAGTTCAAACGGCAGTTTTGCCCAGTCGGCTGTCATAAAATCGTTTGTGGTTACCGCGCGAAGCGCAATAGTCTCTCCATATGTCCTCGCGTCGCCCATGACGCCCACTGTCTTGACGCCTGTTAAAACCGCGAAATATTGGTTAACTTCACGTTCAAGTCCAAAATTGCTTACCTCTTCGCGGAAAATTGCGTCTGCTTCTTGCAAGAGTTCTAATTTTTCGTTGGTGATTTCACCCATAATCCTAACCGCAAGCCCGGGACCCGGGAAGGGTTGACGCCACACAAGGTTGCTTGGTATGTCAAGTTCAAGTCCGACGCGGCGAACCTCGTCTTTAAACAGATCTCTAAGCGGTTCAACAAGGCCTTCAAACGCTATGTCGTCGGGAAGCCCGCCGACATTGTGGTGGCTTTTGATTACAGCGGCTTCGCCCGTTCCGCTTTCCACAACATCGGGATAGATTGTTCCTTGGCAAAGAAAATTAACTTCGCCAAGTTTCCTTGCTTCCTCTTCAAATACCCTGACAAACTCTTCGCCAATAATTTTTCTTTTTCTTTCAGGGTCGGTTACGCCATTTAATTTGTTTAAAAAGCGATCTTTAGCATCGACGCGTATTATGTTCATGTCAAATTCTTTTTTAAACACTTTTTCAACAATATCACCTTCGTTTTTGCGAAGCATTCCGTGATCGACAAAGATACAAGTCAAACTCTTACCTATAGCTCTGTGCACCAAAAGCGCAGCAACAGATGAATCTACGCCGCCCGAAAGGCCGCACAAAACTTTTTTATCGCCTACTTGATTTTTTATGTTGCCTATAGTAGTTGTTGCAAAAGATTTCATCTCCCAGTCGCCTGTGCAATTGCATATGTCATACAAAAAATTCTTTAAAATTTCGTTACCACAAACGCTATGTTCAACTTCAGGATGGAACTGAACCGCAAACAGCTTTTTGTCGTTGTTTTCCATGGCTGCACATGGACAGTTGTCGGTTGTTGCGGAGATTTTAAATCCGCTAGGGGGATTTGAGATATAATCTGTGTGGCTCATCCATAAAACGCTTCTGCCGATATTACCGGTTAGCTTTGAGCCTTTGTCAAAAACACCTTCGCAGTTTCCATATTCTCTTATTTCTGCCGACTTAACCTCTCCGCCCAAAAGATGCGCCATAAGCTGTGCTCCATAGCATATTCCTAAAATCGGTATGCCAAGATTAAAGATCTCTTTTGAACATTTTGGGGAATTGTCTAGATAGACTGAGTTAGGGCCGCCTGTAAAAAGTATCCCTTTATACTGTTTAAGCTGTTCCAAATCTGTTTTATATGACCTTATTTCACAATAAACGTTTAAGTCGCGGACACGCCTTGCGATGAGCTGGGCATACTGTCCACCAAAGTCAAGAACAACAACTTTTTCACTATAGCTTAATTTTTGCATAAACACCTCTATAAAACAAATTATTAAAACATTATTAAAAAATGCCTTATCAAACAAAGATGTCTGATAGGCATTAATTATATCATCGCTTTTGTATATATTCAAGCGAACGGGTATTTCAGATTTATAAATTTTTTTGTATTTTAATTAGCTATCAATGAACGTTTAATAAAATGTTTCATGAGTGCCCTGAAATCCTCTTTGTCCATTTCGTTTTCATATTTCATTTGAACACCAACTCGCAATCCATGGAAGATAGATTTTGCAATCATGTTCGCATAGAACTCAACATCAAGCTGAGTGTTAATATGCGGAGGCATAATTATCTGTAAAACATGTTTCATCATTTCAACCAATCTGTCGCTATACATCTTGTTTATCGCTTCGTCGTTTATAATTATGAAAAGCTCTTGCTTATATTGTTCCTCGGCTTCTACAAGATTATCTACCCAGTTTTCAAACAATTTATTTAACATGTTTTCGTCAAGCTCAAGGATAACTTGATCGTTCAAAAAGCCATTGTCAATAGAAAAATATTCGGTTACATTGTTTAATAGTCTTAAAACAGGGTCGATTATATATATTGCAAGTTCTTCTTTATTTTTAAAATAACGATATAAATTTCCAACTGTCATGTCTGCATTTTTTGAAATATTTCGCATAGATGAGCCGGATATTCCATTTTTAGCAAATTCTTCTTTCGCAGAATCCACTATTCGTTTTCGTTGGTAATCTTTTAAAACCTGAGCCAATTTGCATACCTGCCTAACATTAAATTCATTTCACAATATAAGATAGTATACGTATGTTTATTTTTAATGTCAAGTCAAAAAAAAATTTTGTTGTATTTTGGCAAAATTCAACATTGGCAAAATCGGTCTAAAAATTTATATATCGGAATATAAATAAACAGCTTAAACTTAGTTAAAACGAACATATAAAAAAGTATAGTAAGGGATTGGTTACAAGAATGATTAATGTGGATTTTATAAATATCTTTATAGGGTTAATTTTAACAAGTCTGGCCTATCATATATTGTCATCTTTGAAAATTTGGTTGGATAACACAAAAATGTTTAGCTGGTCTTGTGCGTTGAAAGGAATTCTTCAAGGAATAATTATCGGGGTTTCAATTGCTATTACATATATAGCCGCACAGCTTGTTCCCGATATAACAGTCGCAAACATCGGGGGCGATGATGTAAGCTTAATTATGGCGTTAAAGCTTGTTATTACGATGGCCTATGTGGCGTATGCATACAAAACAATCAAGGCTATTGCCATGATGTTTGGCTTGTCTGTAAACAATATAAGGTCGGTTGAGTATGATGAAACGGACGAACCCGAAATACAGCCAATCAAAAATGCTCAAGGTTAGAGAGGAGTAAATATGTTTCAATTTCCGCTTGACAGAAACAACATAACCGCAAGATTTATAATCTATTCGCCGTTTGGCAGAAATATAATGCATTACGGAATGGATTTTGGTTGCAGCGTTGGAACTCCGCTTTATTCGGTAAACAAAGGAACCGTTATAGCGTCTTTTTGGGATAACAGTGGCGGGTATATGTTAATTATACACGACAAACAAACCGGTGAACTTTCAAGGTATGCTCATCTTAAAAGCAGAAGCGTTAAGATTAACGAGAAGGTTAAACGCGGTCAACTAATTGGATATACTGGAAATACAGGAAGCGCTACTACCGGCGCACATCTACACCTTGAAACATGGCTTTGTCCAGAAAATTACAGATATAATTTTAGAGATAGAGCAAAATATGCCGTAGATCCAATGGCTGTTTGCCACTTGATGGAAAATCAAAAATTTTATAGTTCGCTTAGCGTAATGGACCCAATACCATATCCCGAGCCAAACAACAATATTATATCTGCAAAAGGAAATATCACTGTGAAAAAAGGTGATGTTCGCATAAGACTTTTACCCGAAACAAAAAAACATCAATTTCTTGTCGGAGGATATAACAGAGCATACGATGTTTGTTCCGATTTTTTTGAAACAGGAAATTATCCAATTACAGCACTGTGTGTCAACGAAGGCTACACATGGGGACTTGTAGAAACGCCGAGGGGAAAATTGTGGATAGCCGAAATAGCCGAAATGACCGAAATATTCTCCGCACAAAAAAATGAGCTTCAGCCTGAACCGCAACCCGAGCCACAGCCTGAA
>CAYJAY010000058.1:0-4213 GCA_964368445.1 uncultured Oscillospiraceae bacterium | reverse complement strand
TGTCGCCCTAAATCGTTGAGGGGGTTTTGGGGGTGTCGGGGGACAAAGGGGGAGAATCGAAACTCCCCCTTGTCCCCTGACAAAAAACGTTTTCCTAAAAAACAAATACGGATTATTTATTTAACAGTCATAATTTAATTAACGCGATGTTTATTATTATACTGATTTTTTTGATAAAGTCAATAAATTGTTATAGTCAACAAATTGTCATAGACAATGGATAATTTGCAATATGTAAGTTATATGATATAATATACACAAACGGAGGGACGAGAGATGGATTTTGAACGGGCGAGAACGAGCGAACAAATCGAGAACAGAGTTAACGAAATTATGCGTTGCGCTATTGAAATATATGAAAAAGACGGACTTGAAAAACTTAATTTTCTTGCGATCTCAAAAAACACAAACTTTACGCGCCCCGCAATTTACAAGTATTTTAAAACAAAAGAAGAGGTTATGTTGTCGCTTGTTTTACATTACATGGGTAAACTTTCGGCGTTTCTTTCAAGGGCGTTTATGGAGGACACCGAATACAGCAACGAAAAGATAGCAGACATCTTCACAAGGGCATTTTTAAATTCGCCCGAGTTTATGGATTTATACGCGGTGCTTTACACCAAAATCGAAAAAAACGTGTCGCTTGCGGCACTCACTAAGTTTAAAAGAGACATAGTATTGTATCAAACGCCGATATATGAATGCTTGAAGTATTCAACCGGTTGCAAATCGGAAGAGAAAATTCAAGAGTTTATGGTGGTGTGCCTTGCGTTGGCTACCGGTTTTTATCCTATGTGTTCTGTCAGCTTAATTCAAAAAACAGCGATAAGAAATTCAAACACGGGATATGTTTCCCCTTTGTTTGAAGAAGTGTTTAAAAAGGCGTTGCTTTTGCATATCGAAAAGATAAACGATTGAAAACCAAATTTTTAATGAAGTTTGGAATTATAAATAAAATTTGTGTCTGATAATATAATAAATAACCAAAATGTGTTTAGAATAGATAAAAACTGTTGTTTTCAAATAGGTTTACTGTTATAATGTTATAGAAAATATTTTAAGTTTTTTTTAAGAGTTTAAAATTTTTCAAAATATTTTAATTTGATTTGCCGGTAGCTACTCCATATTATAGCTATTCGCAAAAAAGAAGGAGGCTTATCTTTACCGCTTGGCCTGCGGTGCGGCAGTGTGGAGACCTGTCGTAAGGCGACGGCGATTTTGCTTTGCCGTCTGCGAGATTTAATGCGAGATTATCGCGTTTTATCAAGGCTTTGGTTTATGTCCAATGTATCATTAAAAAACATCAAAAAAGTTTACGAAGGTAACGTAACGGCAGTTCACGAGTTTAATCTTGAAATTCAAGACAAAGAGTTTATCGTTCTTGTTGGTCCGTCCGGTTGCGGAAAGTCGACAACGCTTAGAATGGTTGCGGGTCTTGAGGAGATAACCTCGGGCGAGCTTCACATCGACGACAAGCTTGTCAACGACGTAGCACCGAAAGACAGAGACATCGCGATGGTTTTCCAAAACTATGCGCTTTATCCCCACATGACGGTTTACGAAAACATGGCCTTTGCTTTGAAACTTCGCAAAGAAAAGAAAGAAGTTATCGACCAAAAGGTTAAAGAAGCCGCAGAAATTCTTCATATCACAGAACTTTTACAAAGAAAACCCAAAGCTCTTTCGGGCGGTCAACGTCAACGTGTCGCAATAGGACGCGCCATAGTTCGTGACCCAAAAGTTTTCTTGATGGACGAACCTCTAAGTAACCTCGACGCAAAACTTCGTAACCAAATGAGGGCAGAGATAATCAAACTTCGCAGCAGAATTGACACAACATTTATATATGTTACCCACGACCAAACCGAGGCTATGACGCTTGGCGACCGTATCGTTATAATGAGCGCCGGATATATCCAACAAGTTGGAACTCCGCAAGAAGTTTTTGATCATCCCGCAAACATCTTTGTTGCAGGATTTATCGGAACTCCGCAAATGAACTTTTTTGACGCCGAACTTAAAAAGAGCGGCGACGGCTACAACGTGACGGTTGAAGGCGCAGAGATAACACTTCCCGCCTCAATTGTTGATGGGCTTAAAGCAGGAAACATCGACTCGCAAAAGATTGCGCTTGGAATTCGCCCCGAACACATGACTATCGGAAAAGCCGGAAAAGATTCGATGAAATGCAAAATCGACGTTTCTGAGATGATGGGTAGCGAAATTCACCTCCACGCCGCAACTGAAAGCGGTATCGATATCGTTGTGCGTGTTCAAGTTACCGAAATTCCCGACGAATTTAAAGGCGGATTTAAGGTTGGCGACGAGATCAACTTCACATTTGACGGAGCTCTTTCGCATCTGTTTGATTTTGAGTCTAAGAAAAACCTTATCGATTATTCTAAAAAATAATTAACTGTAACACAAAGTCAGTTTGAATACTGTACAATTTAGTACAATCAAAAAAACAAGCCGCAGAAATTTTAAAATTTCTGCGGCTTTTAGTGTGTCGAGATTTGCGGTTATTTTTCGGGTTTTCTCACGCTGTCGCGCTCGACAAGTAATGTTTTCACATTAACTTGAATATATGGTTTCGCCTTTGGTTGTTCAAGTTCCTGTTGGCGCACCAAAATTAAACGCATCGCCCATTCACCCATTTCGGTTGCGTGGGAACGGATTGTACTAAGCTGTGGGATAATCATTTCGGCAACCGGCGCGTCGTCCACCCCAACTATCGAAACCTCGTTCGGTATTGCAATGTTTTTTGTCTGCATTGCTCTAATTGTGGCGACCGCCATAACGTCGTTTTCCACGAAAAATCCGTCCGGCAACTTGGGGTTTGTTTCAAGAAGTTGCAAAATATCGTTGTATGCTTTGTCCGACTCGACGCTGATGTTCCAAATAGTATGTGGAGTTAAATTAAGTTCGGACAGTGTTCTAATCGTTCCGCGTTCGCGCGCGTCTAAAGAGGGAATCCTTCGGCGGGAACGAATGTATCCGATAGTTTTGCAACCGCGTTGGACGAGATGTTGTATAGCTGTTCGAGCCGCAGCAGAGTTGTCGTTGCAAATAGTGTCCGCAATGTCGGAGAACACGTCGTTGTCTGTTATTACAAGAGGAATGCTGCCTAACGTGCGCATCAAAGGTTTGAGGAGAGAACGGTGTTGTTCTCCAAGGTCGGTTCCAAGAAGAACGACGCCGTCGACGTTACTGAAATATTCAAGCGTTTGTGGGTTTTGAAGTTGCGAAATGTTCAGATATCTAACCGTTGTGGCATAACCGGCGTCGGCTGCGGTTTTTTCAATCCCTTGCAATACCAATGTCGAAAATGTGCTATGCTCAAGCACGCTTGTTAACTCGCCAACCACCACAAGATAACAGATAGTTTTTGTAACAACCTGTGAATTTTGTTTGGTTGTCATTACATATCCAAGACTGTGTGCTTTTTCAAGTATGAGTTTTCGCGTTTCCTCGCTGACCCCCGGTTTGTTGTTTAAAGCAAATGACACGGCGGCAGGGGATATGCCGAGCATGTCGGCTATTATTTTAGCGGTTATGTTTGGCATCGTTCGGCTCCTTTCTGACGCTGTACAAAGACAAGGGTTTTCATTTATAGTCGGACATGGTTAAACTTATAATATAACACTAATACTATGATGTGTTGAATTAATTGTTTTAACATCTTTATTAAGTAGGATACAAGATTTTTATAAAATCTTCAAGGGTTTTGCAAAAAAAACTTATTAATTTTTACACAACTTTACTTAATAATAAACTAAATATTAAGTAAAAGGCGAAAAACAGTTATGTAGTGATTTACATTAAATTCAAAAACAGCGAATTATTTTATAAAAAAAACGTAATATTTTCAGTTGAGATCGAATTAATATACATATATTTACAGTTTATTTCTGCATATTGCACATTCTTGTTTCGATTGATTGTTGTGATTGCCAAATTTTCCGGCTTCAAATTGTGCATGCATACAGTAATGTTTACAAAGTGAGGTTATATATTGACTTTAGCAAAAATTAAGTTTAAGATATCTCAAGTGAGCGACAGTAAAAAGTTGCTTAAACTATAAAGTTTGTTATATGCAAAATTACAAAATTAACAGACTTAAATTTTGTAAAGTACTAAATTAAGAGTACTTCAAGTATTGAAAGGAAGAAAAAAATGAAAAAATTATTAGCTCTTTTTCTCGTAGTTGCAA
>CAYJAY010000057.1:0-4323 GCA_964368445.1 uncultured Oscillospiraceae bacterium | reverse complement strand
TTCGTTCGCCATTTTGCGCCGTTGGCACAAAATCGCAGTATTTCTTTAACTTTAATCTTTGCGGTTTTACATTTATAATCTCCGCCTGTCGGCGGAGCTCAGACTGTCGAAAAACCCCTATTGCAAAATTGTGTTTCGTCAAAAAAACGGTTGTATACCGTTTGCACAAACATAATGTGTGGGATGTAGGGGCGGATATCATCCGCCAGTTCAAACACAGCCTCTAATGTGCAAAAAAGCATAGAGTAAAGGTTTCATTATTGCCATTTATGCCGTTTAAATACCGAAACAGCAGTTTATGATATAATTTGTGCAACTAATGGCGGGCGGATGGTATCCGCCCCTACCCACGATTTTGTGCAACATTTTTGAGGGTGTACCTTTTTTGACGCCCTAATCTCCGCCTGTCGGCGGAGCTTTTGGAAATACTTCTTGTCTCACTTCGTTCGCCATTTTGCGCCGTTGGCACAAAATCGTAGTATTTCTTTAACTTTAAGCTTTGCGGTTTTACATTTATAATCTCCGCCACAATAAGACATAAAATCACAAAAAACCCAATATCTATATAGTATCTATAATTTGATATTGGAGATACGTAAGATATGTTCACCCTTTTTCAGATAATTTCTTTAATAACAAGCAGCATCCGCTTTTTCATGCTCCACCTTCCGTCCTCAAGCTTTCCCGCCGCCCTTTCAAAGGAACAAGAAGCGGAATGTTTCAAGCTTATGCTCGACGAGAAAAAAAGAACCGAAGCGCGAGACCGTTTAATAAAACACAACATGCGTCTTATTGCACACATAACAAAAAAATATTATAACTCAAAAACCGACCCCGAGGACCTAATCTCGATAGGAACGATTGGGCTTATAAAGGCGGTGGATAGTTTCGATTATAGTAAGGGAACCAAGTTTTCGAGCTATGCTTCGAGGTGTATCGAAAACGAAATCCTAATGGACTTTCGCTCTTCTAAAAAGTCGTTAAACATCTGCTCTTTAAGCGATCCGATTGATGTCAAAAGCAGCAAAAACAACCTTACTGTTGCCGATATGCTAAGCGACGACAGCGCGCTCGACATAGAGCTTGAGTATCTTGAAGACGTAAGGAAACTAACCGACATCGTCAAAAACAACATCTTTGGGCGCGAAAAACTCGTGTTGACTTTAAGATACGGTTTGTTTGGCGCTCGCCCTCATACACAAAATGAGGTTGCAAAACTCATGGGTATAAGCCGATCGTATGTCAGCAGAATTGAAAAAAAGACGATTTGTACGATTAAAAATTTGTTTGAAAAATAACACCAGCGGCTTACTAAATTTAATTTATATCAATAGACATTTAAGTCGTTTAGGTGTAAAATTATCAATATCTACATTTGTTAAACGTCGGGAAATAAAACGCATTGAGCAACTTATAACCCCCAATAAATAAAAGGACGGCAAAAAAGCCAAAGGGTTTACCATGTTAACATTAGACTATAAAGAGTATTCAAAAAGCATAAGAAAAGCTGTTGCGGAATCGGTTGTTTTGCTTAAAAATGACGGCGAAACGTTGCCTATTAAGCAAAACGAAACGGTAGCAATATTCGGAAGAGCACAGATTGATACATATTATTGCGGAACGGGTTCGGGCGGCATGGTTAACATTCCGTACCTCGTCAACATTGTTGACGGCTTGAAACAAAAACGCGATATCGATGAAAGCCTCCATGAGCTGTATAAAGCTTTCATTTCGGAAAATCTTTTCGACAAAGGCAAGGGTTGGGCGCAAGAACCGTTTTCTCAAAAAGAACTGTCCCTTTCGGAACAAACGGTCGAAACAGCAGCACAACACAACGATGTCGCAATTTTTGTCGTCGGACGAAGCGCGGGCGAAGACCGTGACAGCGAAACTTTGGGCGGAAGCTATTATCTTAGCGATATTGAAAAACAAAACCTTAAGTACATAACAAAACACTTTGAAAAAGTTGTTGTCATGTTAAACACAGGCGGCGTTGTCGATATGTCGTTTGTCGAGGAGTTTAACCCGTCTGCCGTTTTATATGCTTGGCATGGTGGAATTGAAAGCGGAAACGGTTACGCCGATGTTTTGTGTGGAGATGTCGGCGCGTGCGGTTGTATGCCGGATACCGTCGCAAAAACCGTCGACCTTTATCCCGCTACCCAAAATTTCTCAGGTGAAAAAGAAAACATATATGCCGAAGATATCTTTGTCGGTTATCGTTATTTTGAAACTTTCGCAAAACAAGACGTTATGTATCCTTTCGGCTTTGGGCTTTCCTATACGTCGTTTCAAATTGACAATATAATTTACAACAACAAAGACAACGAGTTTACATTTAAGTTTAACGTTAAAAACACAGGTAATTCAAAAGGCAAAAAAACAGTTCAACTTTACGTTTCTCAGCCTTTCGGTAAACTCGGCAAGCCATCGCGGGTCCTTGTTGGGTTCGCAAAAACAAAGGAACTTAAGCCGAACGAAACTCAACAACTAACGATAGTTACCTCGACAAAACATATGTCGTCGTTTGATGAAAAGATATCAGCATTTGTTTTGGAAGAGGGCGAATACAGTTTCTTTTTAGGGTTTGATGTTAGATCGGCGGAAAAAATAGCACATTTTAATATAGCCAAGCTTGAAGTTTTGGAAAAATGTTGTCCGGCTTTGATGCCGATAAAACCGTTTAAGGTATTATCCGCCCTGCAAAAAGACGGTGAAATTATAAAGAGCTACAGCGACGTTTTGACAAGAACCTATGATTTGAATGATCGCATAAAAACCGAAAGCGAAAAAGCTACCGAAAAAACAAACATAGGTTACACGTTTGACGACGTTAAAAGCGGAAAAATAGATGTTAAATCTTTTGTTAAAGATCTTTCGGACAAAGAGCTTATTGAACTTTCAAGGGGAGAGGGAATGTGTTCCCCAAAAGTTACGGCAGGAACTGCCGGAAGTTACGGCGGAGTTAGCACATCGCTTTTTGAAAAAAGAAAACTCCCTATAGCTTGTTGTTCCGATGGGCCGTCCGGAATTAGAATGGACTGTGGAACGATGGCGTTTAGCGTTCCAAACGCTACGGCAATAGCGTCCACATTTAACACAGATATCGTGTGTGAACTTTTTGATTTTATGTCGAAAGAATTAGCATACCATAAAATTGACACGCTTTTAGGTCCCGGCATCAATATCCATAGACACCCTCTTTGCGGACGAAATTTTGAATATTATTCAGAAGATCCGTTCCTTTCGGGAACTATGGCAATCGCCCAAATTAAGACGATGAAAAACCACAACATAACGGCAACGATAAAACATTTTGTCGCTAACAACCAAGAAAAGGCGAGAAACACCGTTGATTCGGTAGTCAGCGCACGAGCACTTCGAGAAATATATCTTAAATCGTTTGAAATGGCGGTTAAAGAGAGCGGCGCAACTTGCATTATGACGGCATACAATCCGATAAACGGAACGCAAGCCGCCTCGAATTTCGATCTTAACACAACCATTTTGCGAAACGATTGGGGATTTAAAGGGATCGTCATGACCGATTGGTGGGCGACGATGAACAAAGAAAACGGCGAAGCAAGCGTTAAGTACACGGCGGACATGATAACGGCGCAAAACGATCTGTTTATGGTATGTGTGAGCAGCGAGCTAAACAGTGGCGGCGACAACAGCGACGAAAAGTTTGCGTTGGGCGAACTTTCGAGGCATTCCCTCGCGAGAAACGCCGTTAATATTATCAGTTCAATTGTTAACTACAACTGTTCTAAAGGACATCTAGATGTCGAGATATTAAACGAACCCGAAAATTTAATTTCTCCGAGAAATGACCTTGGGGTTATAAATGTTGAAAACGCTGTATCTTTAGATACAAAAAAAATAATAACGACAAAAGGCGTTATTAACAGCGCCATATTAAACCAAAAAGTCAAAGGAGTTTATAACTTTACCGTCGATATGTTTGCGGACAGCCCCGAGCTTGCTCAACCTCCGCTAACCATTCGAATCAACGGAAAGATAGTTAAAACACTTTCCCTTAAAGGCGGAAAAAGCGGAGTATTCAATTTTGAAATCGATATGCTCGCGACGACAAACACACATCTTGAACTATTTTTCGGCGAGAGCGGAATGGTTATAAACGAGTTTACAATAAAAAGGTTAAACAGCGTTTAAACTAAACAAAAACTTTTCCTCCAAATAAAGCAATAATCCGAACCCATCACCAACAGGGATTATCTGTCGGGATTGGTTCGGATTATGCTTGTCTGGTCGGGACGACAGGATTCGAACCTGCGGCATCCTGCTCCCAAAGCAGGCGCG
>CAYJAY010000056.1:0-4479 GCA_964368445.1 uncultured Oscillospiraceae bacterium | reverse complement strand
TTTTGTTCATTTTTTAAACGCTACTTTTGTTCATTTTATCACCGTTGTTGACAATAATAAATGTGCCGAGGAAGGCTCGACAGAAGCGCAGATTGAAGACAGCAAACGAGCTATGACAAAGATGAAAGGCATACTCGGACACCCCGAAAGGGTTAAAAAACTTGCTTTTGATATAGTTAATCATTATGAAGCGTTATGTAACGAGAAGCCGGAAATTGTTCAAAAAGCTATGATTGTATGCGCAGATAGAACACTTGCGTTTAACCTGCTTAAAGAAATTGTTGCGCAAAAATCCGATTGGGGAGTTGCTAAAAAGGCGGAAAACGAAGAGCAATTAGACAAAGAAACGCTCGACAAGTTAAAGGCGCTACCTAAAATTAATCTTGTTGCAACTCGACAAGCAGACGATCCAAAAGAACTGTATGATCTTTGCGGAACAAAAGGACACCGCAAAATGCTTGATAAACAATTTAAAAACGAAACTTCAAACTTTAAAATAGCGGTTGTGGTTGATATGTGGATAACCGGGTTTGACGTTCCGTCTTTGGCGGTTATGTATATCGACAAACCGTTGCAAAAACATACATTGATACAAACTATATCAAGGGTTAATCGAGTTTTCGAGGGAAAAGACAAAGGGTTGGTTGTTGACTATATCGGCATAGAGGCCGACATGATGGAGGCGGTAAAGAGATATGGTTCGCCACAGGAAAGCCCGATAGAACAACTTGATATATCACTTTCGGTTTTTAGAAATCATTTAGTTTTGATTGATGAGGCGTTGTTTAATTTTGATGATAAATTATATTTTACGGGCGAGCCGTTTGAGAGATTAATGTGTTTAAACAGAGCCACCGAATTCGTACAACAAACTAAAGAATTAGAGATGCGGTTTATGGATTTATCTCGCAAAATGAAAGCCGCTTTTAATATTTGTTGTCCGTCCGGCGAACTAAGCGAACTCGAAATAGCTAAAGCCCAGTTTTATCTTGCTGTTCGCTCGATAATCTACAAACAAACAATAGGTAACGCACCGGATACCGAAATAATGAACCGCCATGTAGAAAAAATGGTTGAAAAAGCAATTTCCTGCACAGGTATTGAAAATATTGTAGATGTTGATAAATCAATTGATTTATTTAGCGAAGATTTTATGCATCAGCTTGATGAAATAAAACTTCCCATATCTAAATTTAACGCATTACTAAAATTGTTGCGCAAAGCGATTACGGCATACAAAAGAACTAACAAGGTGAAGGCGTTGGAATTTGACGAGATGTTGAAACTCGTTATAGAAAAATACAACAACAGGGACAATTTGACGTTTGCAGGCGATGTTTTTAACGACTTTATGGACGAACTTTCGGATGAAATAATAAGAATATACAAAGGTTTAAAACAAGACCAAAGTTCTTTTGAGAGCCTTGGCATAACATACGAAGAAAAAACTTTTTATGATATTCTTGTTAAAGTGCGTGACGACCATGAATTTTCTTATGACGACGAAAAGTGTATAATGCTTGCAAAAAAAATTAAAGAACTTGTAGATGATAAGTCGCAATTTGCCGATTGGTTAACAAGAGACGATATAAAAAACCAGTTAGACACGGATTTAACTGTATTGCTTTATAATAACGGTTATCCGCCTGAATGGAACGAGGAAGTTTATGCGAAAGTAATGGGGCAAGCGGAGAATTATAAGAAGTATAGTTGAGTGTAGATTAACTATATTAAAGCTAATTGAAAATAGATTTACAGGTAATGTTTTTATGTGGAAACAGCAAGAATTTTTCAAGAATAATTTGCTTTTAAATCTGTATTTATAGCTTTAAAAGCAAAAATAATTTCTAAAAAATAGTTGCATTTGTTTGACAAAAAAAGAAGTTGCTGAAATTTTAGGTTGTCAGCGTGAAGTTTACAGGCGTTATGAAAAAGGCGTTCACGAAATTCCGACTTGGGCTGTTATTAAACTTGCGAAATATTATAATACTACGACCGATTATATTCTTGGTTTATCGGATGAAAGAAAATAAACAACCTACTTTCAATGTCCTCTATCGGATACCACAAAGTAGATTGTTTTTACTGTTTCGTTTTGTCTTGTCTTTGCTATACTATTTTTCTTTCCTTTTCTCCGCAACAATCCTCTTATTTCTAACCGCTCTCGGTTTTGAGGTATCTTTTACCCAATACAAATGCCGTTCATAGAAATTAATTTTCGATATGAGCTTTGTTGGCGTTTGTTATGCTGCCATTAGAGAAATACTTTTCCTCCAAATAAAGCAACAATCCGAACCCATCACCAACAGAAACTACCTGCCGGGCTTGGTTCGGATTATGTTTGTCTGGTACAGTTGGCGTTATAGAACTTATCAAAAAACCCCTTAAACAAAGGGTTTTTAGGCTGTCAAATGCAGTATTTACATCAAATAGCTACACATTAGTAAAACCACTTGAAATATTTTTAATGCAACACACTAAATATGAAACGTTTTTTCACTCTTATTTTCAACCCTTTTACTTACAATATTTGAGCCAGCTCACCAAAAGGCACCGGTTTAAAGTATCTATATCCCGAAGCGTTGTCTATCTTTAATTTTTTTATCGTGGTCTCTTGTTCCTTTGTCTCAATTTTTTTTGCCTCAATCTTTATATTAAGCGAACGAGCGGCCATAATAACTGCTTCGATTAGTTTTATTCCATCTATAGACTGCGCATCGTTAAAAACCATTGGATCTAAGACTAAGCTTTCAACACCACGTTCCGAAAACAATGAAAGACATGCATATTTTCCGCCAAAGTCTCCAATAGAAAGTTTTATACCGGACGATTTAAGAAACTCTAAATTTTGAATAACGGCCGGGTTTTGTTTGTCAATATATTCTGACTTAATCTCAATATTCAAGATATCTCGCACAACTTTATGCTTTGCCAAACTCTCTAGTACCCTTATCTTAAACTTCGGGTCTTGAAGGTTCAAGAGAGACATCTCACAAGTAACAGAAAAATGTTTATTTTTTTCTAAGTTTAATTTGTTAATATGTTCACAGACATAATCAAAAACTCTATAGTTAAGCTCAACAACTTTTCCAGACATTTCAAACTGTTTTAAGAACAACTTTGGTTGCAAAAGCCCTTTTGTCGGGTGTTCCCATCTTGCCAACGCTTTCACTCCCGCTATCTTGTTTGTTTCAACCTCAATCACAGGCAACGCATAAACAACAAACTCTGAAAGATCGGTTTGCTCTATAAGTTCTCTGCCCAAAGTCGTGATTTCTTGCAAATTCGATATCATCTCGTCGTCGCATATTTTAATGGTGCTATTTTCATTTTTCGCCATTTCAATCGAATATCTCAATATACGAACAATGCCTATATCCTCGTCCTCAATTAAATCCAACTTGCATATCCCTATTACTAATGGCATGTTTATATTGTTAAGTTTATATGCTAAGTTGGCGTTTATCTTTTTGTAAATATCTTTAATTTTATCTCCAACCTCTTGGTTGTTTTTGGCGTTAAAAATCATCAATATATTATTTTCCGATAATCGCGCCACAAATTCATCATGATTTAAAGCTTTCGCTACAACTTCAAAAGTATTTTTAAGATGAATTTCCGATTCTTTCTCCCCATAGAACCATTTGACATTGCTATCATCAAACTCTAAAAGCGCAACATACTTTAGATGTATCAAGCTCGTTTTCTTCAGCTCATCAATCTTATTTTTAAAAAAAGAATAATTCTTTATTCCACCCGAAGCAACACCTTCGTCTAGCTCTTTTTGTGCCACAACCAAATTCTTTTTTGTGCCGAAATCCGAAACCAACGTCATTACAAGCACAATTGTCAACAACAACAATATCAAATAAATTTCAAAAGGCAGGTAAAAGTGTTTTGTTTGTGCAGATTCAAGTGCAAGTTCAGTTCGACTAAACGCGTCAATCTCGTTAATTGCTTGCTCGATGGATTGTCGGTGTTGTTCCGGTAAACCGACGGAAAATCCGATATGATATTCAAGTCCGTTATAGCTAAAAAGAGGTTCACTTAAAATTATATTATAGTGTTCAGCCAGGTTTTCCCCCTCTTGGGTTGTAAGTGCTCCGATAATCTCTACTTGTTGATTGGATATCAATTGTTCTCGTTTTCCGCCATCCTCAACGTAAGCAAACGTTATTCCCGTTTGCTTTTCTATCTCATCAAACAAGCGAGGCATTATCCCCTCCCAGTTTCCGTTTACCTTAGCTTCAACCGGGAAATTGTCTTTGTATCCCAAAACATATATCTCTCCCGTTTCGGGTGTTATATCCTGAATAACAGTTATAGCAAGCCCCGAAAAACCTATAACAGAGCATATTATTATTGTAATTATCGTTAAGAGTTTTCTGCTAAATTTCTTCATTGTTGTCCTCTAGTTTGTAAAATCTACTCTTTGTCTTTTCATCTTGTTCCAAGAAAGTTTAAGCTTTTTATATCCTG
>CAYJAY010000055.1:0-6639 GCA_964368445.1 uncultured Oscillospiraceae bacterium | reverse complement strand
AAGGTAAATTAATAAAATGTGAATATTACTGTTGATGTGCATATATATTCAATTCCATAATGTACAAAATAACCAAAATTTCCGCTAAATTATGTTAATCATATAACAAACACTTTGTAATTTATCTTGATATCACACATCAACTTATAATTTGCATTTTTTTCTTTATTTTGTTATTAGCTGTATATCGTCAATTTTTTTAAATAATTTTTGCTAAAAAATCTTTTGTTTAAATATTTGTTTTTGTTAATTATATTTTTCAAAAATTAACTTTATGCGTTGTCCAGCTCAATTTGTCTCAAAAATCTTTCGACATAAAGCGCACTTGAACAGTCGATTTCTGTAATGTATATATACACAAAACTATACACACATTTAACGTCTTTTTAACAATGCATTAAAATGTATATAATAAACATTAAAAAGTTTATAAATCAAGTAACCAACCACCGTTCCAAAAACATTAAATATAACGTCATCGATATCACTGACGCCACTCGTAAACATCCACTGCAAAATCTCTATCGAAAGCGAAATCGAAAAACCCAACAGGACGACGGCAAAAAGATTATCGATCTTTTTAAACAAAGTCGGCGCTATCATGCCAAGAGGAAAAAACCAAAACATGTTGCCAAACGCGTTGTATACAAACGACCAAACGCTACTTCTTGCAGTTATAACGGTTGTTCTAAGTGGTATAATTTGAACATCGCGAAACGTAAAATCCGGGGTTATAAAGTTCAGAAAAGCTCCCCAATCTCGAATCACAGTTATTTGATAAAGCGCCGCTATATAACAGACGAAAACAACGCTTAAAGCAAACCTTGTTACATTAATTTTTCTTTTTATGATAAGCGTGTACGCAACATAAACAACGCCATATACAACCCCAACGGCCACAGCAAACAACAACGCACGCAACGAAAACAGCACTATTCCATAAAGCGACATACAAAACTCCTTTTGTCGATATTTATCGTTATTATATCAAAATATTAACAATTGTTAAACAATAAAGTTATGCGTTTGATATTTCGTCATGTTTATAGTAGAATTTATATAATGCTTTGCATTATATAAATTCGCCATGTGGCTTTGCCACGGCAACGCCACGGCGTCTTCAATACTATTTTAAACCGCCTGACCAAAGGTCAAGATGCATAATCTCCACCTACGGTGGAGCTAAATATAAATAATCCTGCGGATTATTTATATAATGCTTTGCATTATACGATTTAAGTCGCCGTCCGTTTCGGCGAATATCTTGTAAATTTGAATTACTATACTTTTTTTGAAAGGCAGGATTATATAAACATGAACTGCAAAAGATGTGGAAGCGACAGAACCCACGTTATCAACGAGGTTACAACCAAAGGAAAAGACTACAGCGCAACAAAGGGCATCTGTGGTTGGATTCTTATGGGGCCAATAGGAATTTTGTGTGGAGCTTGCGGCGAAGGCAAGCAAACTAAAAACACAAACTATTGGGTGTGTGACAACTGCGGTTTCAAATACAAGATGTAATGGACATATCGACAAAACGATGGATTCGATTTATGGAGCTTGGTGGCGTAACCGGTTGTCACCAACTGCCCGAGCGCAGTTTTTTTGTTGCCGGATACCAGTTTCCCCTCTGTGCGCGGTGCACCGGGGTTTTGTTGTCCGCACCCGCCTCGGCTGTGATGTTTTTTTTCGCGCCAATTTCGTTTAAAATGGCGTGTTTGTTAAGCTTTGTCATGCTGTTTGACTGGCTTTTACAACGCCTTAACATACTGCATTCGACCAACAAAAGGCGACTTATAACCGGCTTAATCGGCGGTTACGGATGGACCACTATACACATGTATCTATACGCTTTTTTGTTTAGATATGCTATACAATTTTTAAACAATAATTTTCTCTAGAACTCATTTAATCAATCTAATCTTTGGATGTTCGGTTTTTAAAAGTAAATACATAACAGTTGAAAGAGAGGACAAAACCATGAACCTGTTCAGCGATTTAAGCAGCGCAATACTTAATCTTGAAACAAAACTCACCGAAAGCCTTGGCGCCCTCACCGGAAATTTCGACGAAATAACGTTAAGCGTCGCGGAGGTCGAGAGCACTTTTAAAGAGATTGAACTCTTGGTGCAAGAGATTCGCGTCATGTTAGACACAGTTCAAACGACGATATCGGAAGTCGTGCCGATAGCACAGGTTATCGCGGTTGTAGTTGTCGCTTTGTTTTTGTTTTCGTCATTTTGTTGCGGATGTTTTAGCGCAAGTCTTGCGAGTAAAAAAGGAAAAAACACGGTTTTATATTTTTTCCTAGGACTTTTAACATTTTCAAAACCGCTAGTCTACCTTTCGGCGTTGCCCGATTTAATCGAACAACCTGTTCAGCCGGAGGAGCAAACGCAGTTCACCCAGACGTTTGAAACCCCTGTCATAGACCAAACGCCGAATGATACACAAGACGAACCAAAACACAAAACCGCAAAAAAACCAAAAAAAGATAAAAAAGTCAAGGTATAACAAACTAGGGTGTGGATAAATGCGTTGATTAACCCTAAAAAATATTGCACAAAATCGCAATAGAGTTTGTAGGGAGATGGCAACGCCAATATAATTGGCGGTTTCGACATCTCGTTTTCAGCGGTTTTGTGATGTTTTTTCGGGTTTGTCGGCAACATCTACTGCGTAGCCGACGCCGACCCCGGGGACCTGTGGTCGTCCGCCTCTGTCGCCCGAACCACACTTTTATGCCTAATTTCTGTTAAATCATTTTCCGAGAAACCTTTCGTTTTTGAAAGGTTTCTCTTTTTATATATCATTTCTGTTGCAAAAAATCTATTTTCACTCTATAATAAAATACAAAATATAACGACAAATAAAAAATGAATAGATAATCGATTTAAAAATTGTGGGGGAAATTATGAAACAACTATCAAATTTGAGGAACGTTGCGGCGGTGTTTGCGTTTGTGGTGGTAGCGACGCTTGCCATGCTTGCGTTGTCGCCCAAGGCGTTTGCGGCACCGGCAACTGAAATAACTATAGGTAGTGGTGCGGCTATTAATTTAGCAACCGGTACTTTGCCGGCAAACATGAGCTATGACAATGCCACAAATACCCTAACTCTTAACAACTACTCTGCTATTAACGCAATCAGCATAAACGGCGACATAACAATACACGTTTCAGCAGGTTCAACCAACATTATAACCGACCACGACGCCGGCGGCAGAGCATTATATGTAGACGGCAACCTAACGCTTACCGGCAGCGGAAGCTTAACCGTAAATGGGCACGATGCAGTTGCTGGTAGCTATGATTTTGGCAGCACGGCAATCAGTTGCACAGGAACAATAACGATTGACGGACCGACTATAATCGCAAACGGCGGAGATACTAGAAGGGCTAACAATGCCGGCGCGCACGGGGTATTTTTGCCAAATGGCAGCCTTAACATATTAAGTGGAACGGTAGAGATAACCGGCGGAGATGGATTTGATGGAGCGGGCGGAGATGGTGTTTATGCACTTAATGGCGTCATTATATCCGGCGGAACAAGCGTAGAAATAACCGGCGGAAACGCAAATGCAAGTGGTACCAAAGGCGCCTCCGGTGGCAGCGGGGTAGACGGAAATGTTGAGATACACGCCGATGCAACAACTGTCGATATATCCGGCGGATCTGGATTGGGTATCGAAGGCGCTGGCGGCGGCGACGGGGTAAGAGGAAACGTCACGATATCAAAGGTCTCTACAAAAACTATAAAAATAACGGGAGGACCGGGTGTCCCTGGTTCACCTGATCGAGTTAGCAATGGTGGCGATGGAATAAGCGGAAATTTAACAACGCCGACCGGTATAATTAGCCCATCCATAGACATTGAGGGCGGAATGGGAACAAAAGGCTTGCCGGGCTTTTTTGACGGAAAAGACGGAAAACAATACGGCGGAAGCCATTTTAGCTTGTCGAACCCTCCACAACCCACACAAACATCACAGGTACAACCGCAACAACAACCCGCGCAAGACGTTATCTACCCGACCTCACAAACCGGAACTACAAGAGGGGTATATACCTTTAGTTCAAGTGGAATGTTTAGCGATTTTTCCGGTATTTGGATACACGGCTTTGCGATACCCTCAAGCTACTACACAGCATTCCAAAACGCCGACGGAAGCGTTTCGATAACACTCGCCGATTGGTACGTCAGAACGCTAAACTATGGCGAAGAGTATCTCATTCATTTTGTGTTTAATAGTGGATATGGAATAACGAAGTTTTATAGATAAAACAAAAAAGTCGCCCCCTTAAAGGGGGCGATCAGACTGTCAAAAAACTCCTATAGAAAAAATACGCTTCGTATTTTGCACAAACATAATGGGTGGAATGTAGGGGTCGGCGTCGGCTACGCAGTAGACGTAGCCGACAAACCCGAAAAATCACCACACATCCCCTAAAAACGGGATGTCGAAGCCGCCCAATTATATTGGCGTTGCCATCTCCCTGCAAACTCTATTGCGGTTTTGTGCACCTTTTTTGAGGGTGCACCTTTTTTGACACCCTAAAAACCGTCCCCTTAAAGGGACGGTTTTTAGCTATCTATAAAACTTCGTTATTCCATATCCACTATTAAAAACAAGATGAATGAGATACTCTTCGCCGTAGTTCAGCGTTCGAACATACCAGTCTTTCAATTGAACCGTTGCCGTTCCGTCGCTTTCCATCGTCAGCGTGTAATAGCTTTCGGGGATTGCAAAGCCATGTATCCATACGCCTGTAAAGTCGCTATATAAACCGCTTGAATTAAAGATATAGCGTTCGTAGTTTGAAAGCGAAAGGTTGATGGGATAGATAACATCTCTCGCCGGTTTTTGTACGAGTGTCGGTGTGTAGATTGGTGTTGGTGGAGCATCTTTGCTTATGTACACATAGCGGTTTTGATTATATGTTCCAAATAAAGGGTCGGCCGGGTCTGCGAGGTCTACTTTGGTCGTAAAACCGCTTGAGCCAACAAAAGCATCTAAAAGAGTTTGGGTTGTGGTTATCGTTGCCACCTGCGAAAGCCCGTGTGCCGGGGGGGCGCCTTCTCCTCCTATTGCGGATAAAACAATGTCATCGCTGTTTAGCGTAACTGGTCCGTAAACGCCATGCCCTGCGGTGTTGTTTGTCGTTCCACCGCTTGCGTTGCCACCCGTTGCGGTTAGTTGCGAGCTACCGTTCAGCGTAACCTCTCCGTAAACGCCATGTCCCATGGTGTATATCGTTCCGCCGCTTGCGGCGTTGCCGCCCGTTGCGGTTAGTTTCGAGGTGCCGTTTAGCTCAACTGATCCGAAAACACCACTCCCTGCGCTGTTTGTCGTTCCGTCGCCACCCGTTGCATTAATTGTTGAACCGTTTTCTAAAATCAATTTCCCGCTAGTCATACCAATTCCGGCTTTAGGAGATTTGCCTGATCCGCCCTTTGCGGTTGTTATTGTTGTGTTATTAAGGGTGAGCGTTGTGTCGTGGACATATATGCCGTATCCTGCCTTGAAGGTGCTTCCTGTGTCGCCACCCGTGGCGCTTATGATTGTACAATTTTCTAACGTTAAGTCATGCATGGAATGTAATCCGATACCGCCTTCACTGGTACCACTTGTTTTGGGAGCATCACCCCCGGTTAACGTCATTGTTGTGTTAGATATAGTACCACTACCTGAACCACTACTGTAAGCAATGCGAAGTCCGTCTCCGCCGCCTCCTTCAGTGGTGTTGCCAACGCCGCCCGTTGCGTTAATTGTAGCATCATTAATATTAATTTGCCCTTTATTAACAGAAATTCCGTGACCGCCAACTCTTATTCCTGAATCGCCAGTTGTTCCGCCGATTCCAGTGACAGAAGCACCCTCCTCAATTTTTAAAATTCCGCAATCAATTCCGTGTTTGCCTTCTGGGGCACTTGATGTTCCGCCGGTTGCCGTGACAGTTGCTGTTTCAATAGTTAAAGCTTTATCAGCCGGATCGTTTGAATCGGGACTCGAGCCAATATAAATTCCGTCTTGATAAGCACCGCCTTTTGTAGTTAGGCTGCCGCTACCTTCGATTATAGCATCGTCTGTTACATGAAGCGCACCGTTCACGCCTGAGACTGCGGAGAGAATTCCACTGGCGTCAATTTCATTTGTTCCGCTAAGCTTTATCGTTATGTCGCCCGCTATTTTGACATAGTTTGTTATTGTTGCGTTTGTGAGTGTTAGGGTGTTTGCGTCAGTCCATACAATGCTACCGGCTAACACAGATGCATCACTAGATAAATCTGCGGGTGCGTTGTATACTGTTCCTCCAATATCGATGCTCGTCGCCGCAAACGCCTTGGGCGACAACGCAAACATGGCAACCGCTATAACCGCAAAAAACGCAAGTCTCGCCGCAATATTCCTCAATTTAGATAGTTGTTTCATATTTCCCCCAACATTTTAGGTATTTTATATATTCACCATATCAATTAAACTTACGCTTTATTATAATGTTAAAATAGTTTTTTTGCAATAGAAAAAAAGAAACCTTTCAAAAACGAAAGGTTCAGGGAGTAGAAAAAGGTGCACGCTGAAACCGCCCCGAAGGGCGGTTTTTTTAAATGTATTTAACTAGCCAAGTCTTTTTT
>CAYJAY010000054.1:0-7346 GCA_964368445.1 uncultured Oscillospiraceae bacterium | reverse complement strand
TTTTTTACCGACCCCCGGTTTAACCGGGGGTTTTGTCATGCCTATTCGGCGCTAAAAATAACCACGAGGCATCAAAGAAATTTGATGCCTCGTGGTTTATGTTGTCAAAAAGATACGATTGATACAACGTAGTAGGGAGCGACGAAAACGGCTGCGGCGTAGCCGTTCTCGTCGCTTTGCAAGGTTTGTTGCTTGCTTTATTCGTAATATCGGCTAAGGGCGACGACCTTGCCAACCAACACGACGTCGTTTGTGATAATTGGGTCGTATTTCGGGTTTTCTGCACGCAGTTCAACCGCCGTTCCGTTTCTGTAAAGCCGTTTGACCGTCGCTTCTTCCCCAAGCAGCGCGACAACGATGTCGCCGTTGTCGGCAGTGTTGGCACACCGTGCGACAATAACGTCGCCTTCGTGAATTCCGGCGTTTATCATGCTGTCGCCCTTGACGCGAAGCGCGAAAAGTTCGCTCGAGCCGGAACGCGGGCGTTCGATAGAGATGAAACCCTCAATGTTTTCATGCGCAAGGATTGGAACGCCGGCGGCAACCACCCCGAGAATTGGAACTTTAATTGCTTCGCTCCCCGAAGCAATTGCGATGTTGCGCCTTTTCCCTTTGTCGATTGTCAAAACACCGTCTGCCTCAAGTTCGTGCAAAAGTCCGTGCATCGTCGAGGTAGATTTTACCTCAAGCGCGTCGCAAAGTTCACGAACGGTGGGAGGGGAACTAAAGCTGTTTTCGACAAGATATCTGTATAATTTTTCCTTGTTGGTCATAACTTCCTCCATATTTTTGCCCAGTTTTTTTGTTTGTAAATTGTTATAATTTTCAGTATTTTTCTTTGTAAAACTTGTCTGCTAAAAACCTAAAATATCCCTTAAATACTGAATAATTTACAACAAACATATATTTATGAACCTATTATATCATAGACGAACATATATTTCAACATTTGTTTTTTTTGAACATCGAAGCAAAATAGCTTTATACATTTTACATTTAACAAAAAATTCATAGCGGTTTAATAGTATAAACACAACGCTTTTCTATAATATAGACATACAAATTCTACCGCAAGAGTTTGTATACATTATTCCTCCTCATTATTTGCAACCCCCTTTTTTTGATACCCGAAGCCAAATGGCTTTGGGTATTTTATATTGAACAAAAAAATGTGACGAAATTGTCATAATGCACAAAACGGTAGGGGCGAACCTATGTGTTCGCCCGAAATCAATGGTAAATCCAAGGTTTCGGACGGTCACGCAGAACCGCCCCTACATTTATTAGCAATTAGATGAGTTTTTTTCTATCTCCAGTCCTCAAGCTCTATCGAACCGCTCACCGAAGAAACCTCAATATCAAGATCATTTCCGTTTCCGTTAAGGCCATAACTGTCGTTCACCGAACCCGAAAGGCTGTCTAGCGAGGTTTCATATCCCGAAACTCCATCAATCTCGACCACCGATCTTCCGCTTACGGTATCAAGCCGCACATACTCACTGTCGACGTTCGCCACCGAATAGACGCTTCCGCTAACCGAGTTTACCTTTACCGTTTCAAACGGCTCAAAAACCTCTGTTCGTCCGCTTACGGTGTTTATCTTCAAGTCTTCGCCGCCCTGCAAAATCTCTATCGTCCCACTCACGCTGTTGATTTCAAGCGTGTCTTTTGAGGGAGCGTCAAGTTCGATATTGTTTGCCACATTGTTTAATTTATACTCTATCAAAGAGCCTTTGGGAACCTCCACCAATATGTCGCCCCTCATGCCAAAACCGAAATTAATGCCTATTGAGTTTGCTTGCTTAAAGCGCAGTATTCCACCATTTTGAGAAATTGTGTTTTGGCCGCGAACCCCTATGACAAACCCATATGAATGTGAGTTGTCGTATAGTGTCACTTTGTCGCTGTTTGTTTCAATAATCTTAATGTCGAGCGAGGCAACATCGATTATAATCTCTTGCACATCGGAAAACGACTGTGCCTCTGCCGTGGGCGTGCCGCCCTCATGATTTAAAAGCCCACCCGAGGTGTGGTTGTTAAAAGCAAAATACGAAACCAACCCAATAGCCACCCCTATAAATACTATTAAAAGGATTATAAGCACTATTAGTTTAATCACAAGTTTGTTGTTACCTTTCATTGTTTTCCCTCATTTCAAAAAGTGTGTCGATTATTGCGCCAACTATGCCGGCGATAGGCCAGATTATCCAGGTTATTCCCCACGAATGGGTGGTGAAACTAATTGTAAGATAGACAAGCGTTACCGCTAGCCAATAGATAGACATTATTGAATCAAATCTCTTGCGTTCGGGATTGGCTTTTTTATACACCTTTTGTTCGCTGTCGTTATAGTCTTTGTATTCGATAGGCACCGACATATAGGTATAAATCAAAATTGCGGTTGCTCCGGCGGCAAGCGCAAACATGCTGACCAGTGCCACCATTGCGAGAATATCCTCTACAAAAGATCCTGTCATGTTTCCGACAATATCCGCCGCCATCCCAAGCGTCAAAAAGCTGATTATGGCTAGGATATAGATAACCACCGCTATAGCCGTGTTACGTGCGTTTCGCTTGCGATATTTATTTGCGCCGTTAATGAAATCCTCGCTTGGCTTAACCGTTTCGAGCATCTCGTCGACATCCCCCATGTTGCTAACCGCAAGGCTATATGCTTGGGTTTCGCTTTTACCTTCTTTGATGTAATCATCGTAACGCTCCGAAAGATTCGAGAGTATCTCTTCTTTAAGTTCAATTGCTTTTTTTGTTCTTGGAATATCTGAAAACAAAACGTCTACATAGTTTTTAATCTTGTTGTTCATGTGTTGTCGTCCTCCTGCTTTAATAGTTTGTTAATCATCTTTTGTGCCCTGTTCCAATCGCCACAGTTTTCTTTGTAAAGCGCTCTGCCGCTTTCGGTTATAGTATAATATCTTCTTCTCGCGCCGGTAGCCTCGTCGCCCCAATAGGAAACTATATACCCCGACGCTTCGAGCCGCCTAAATGCCGTGTAAAGAGTAGCCTCTTTAAGCTCGAACTCTCCGCCTGTCACAAGCCCTATAGCCTTGTTTATCTCGTAACCGTAGCTGTCGCCCTTGGTCAACTGTGCTAGTATAACCGTTTCGGTATACCCTCGGATAATATCCGATATATTTAGCATAGCTTCGCCTCCTTTGAAATATATTATATCGTTATATACCTCATCTGTCAAGGTATATCGACAAAAAAATTTATACTATAATATTGCGTTATGACATATCACATTGACTTTCGCTATTGTTGCAATATTGTTGTTAGTTACCGATAAAAGAAAATACAAACCAACAGCCGAGGCTTTACATCTTAAGCCTCGGCTGTAAAATACTAGTAATGTTAGTTTTTCGAAAAGTTGTTATTTATCCGTTATTTTCGCGGGAGGATATCGGAAGTTAATTGTCGGTAGAGCAACTATGGTTTGATGGATGTAAAACACGCTGTGCATTGCGCATTACATATTTAAAATTAGGCTATATTTTCTCAAGTCTGCCAATGTAGTTGGTCGAATAAACGACATATTTATCTTTATAGTCTTCCGTCGTTATGATAGCTTTTTTATATTCGTGTCTGTCAACCTCTCGACTTAAGCTTTCATAACTTAGAACCGATTCGGCTATGTTGCTGCAAAGGTCACCAATTCTTTCAAAGTTTCTAAGCAGTTCGATAAACGGGAACGCCGCATCGATTGTACATTTGCCTTTTCTTAACCTATCCATATGTTTAACACGAAGCGTTTCTTCGATAGTGTCGATAACCCCTTCAAGTGGCATTATATTTTTTGCCGATTTTTCGTCATTTTCCGCAAACGATTTAATCGAAAGGTTAACCCCTTCAAGACATGCTTCCGCAAAAAGTTCAAGTTCTTGAACCGCTTTTTTAGAGAACGAAACCTTGTTGTCGTTTAACTTAACCGCAGATTCAATTATGTTGTATGCGTGGTCGGCAATTCTTTCAAACTCGCCGCTTATGTGTAGAAGCTTAGAAAGCTTGTGGCTTTCGATGTCGGTCAGTTCCTTTTCCGAAAGTTTCAAAAGGTAGTTTTCAACGCGACTTTGGAACTTGTCGACGGTATCTTCGTTTTCTTTAAGTCGTTCTACAAGTTTTGGGTTGTATTCTGTGAACAACGTTATTGATTTTTCAAAGTTATATTTCGACAACACAGCCATCTCAAGCACGGCATCTTTTGTGTGGTCCAGCGCAAGGCCGGGAGATTTAAACAATATCTCGTCAAGCGTTGTTGTAATGTCGTTTTCGGAATCATCTTCGGTGTCTCTAACAAACTTGTATGCAAGTTTTTCGAGCAAGCTTACAAACGGAATAAACAAAAGCGTTACCGTCACGTTAAACACGGTGTGGAAATTAGCTATCATTCCCCTGTCCGCTATATCGTTAAAGAACGAAAACGGAAACAACGCGTTGACTGCGTAAAACGCCAACATAAATATAACCGTTCCGAGAATATTAAACGTAACGTGGACAAACGCGGCGCGCTTTGCGTTTTTCGACGCACCAATCGACGCCAAAACCGGAGTGATCGTTGTACCTATATTTTGACCCATGATTATCGGGAACGCCATCGAGAACGAGATAACGCCCGTAGACGACAACGCTTGGAGTATACCGACCGACGCGGAGGAACTTTGAATTATAGCGGTTACAACCGCGCCCACAACAACCCCAAGAAGCGGATATTGTGAGAACGTCAAAAACGCTTCGGCAAACGCCGGATGTTCAGCTAGAGGTTCAACCGTCGCCTCCATAGCAAAAAGCCCGGTAAACAAAACACCAAACCCGACAAGCGTTGTTCCGATGTCTTTGTATTTACTTCGCGAACTTATCATGATAAACGCAATACCTATAATACAAGCGACGGGCGCTAGCGTATCAGGCTTTAGCATCTTCATGAAAAAGTTGTCCGACGATATGTCGCTTAGTCTTAGAATGTGGGCGGTTATCGTTGTTCCGATGTTTGCGCCCATGATAACACCAATTGCGTTTTTAAGTTTAAGTATCTTTGCGTTAACAAGACCCACAACGATAACGGTGGTCGCCGACGAGCTTTGAATTGCAGCGGTTACAATCATACCGAGCAAGACCGATTTTATAACGGTGTTGGTTAGGCTCTCAAGGGTTTTCTCGAGTCGTCCGCCCGAAACCCTCTCAAGGCCACCGCCCAGCATATTCAAGCCATACAAAAAAATTGCAAGCCCGCCCAAAAGATTAATGACTGAAAAGAAATCCATAAGTTTCTCCTTGTTTAATACTATATTAAAATTCTTCTTTCAAGCTTCTTGAAAAAAGACTGTTAAAAACCGTTTGTCCATCCTGTTTTTTGTGGATAATTCTATAAACAGCGTCGGTTATCGGAAGCTCCGCGCCATACTGCTTTTCAAGATTTTTCAAAGCTTTTACTGTATAAAAACCCTCCGCAAGCGAACTATAGCTTTCGTTTTTTATAAACGCCTCGCCAAACATTCTGTTGTGACTATGTTTAGAGAAAACTGTTGCCTCGTAGTCGCCGAGATGACAAAGTCCATACGCTGAAAGTTCGTTGCCTCCCATAAGTTTAATAAGCCTTGCTACCTCTCGCGCGCCACGAGACATGAGCGCGCCTTTAAGCGCCGTCAAAGAAAACCCGTCCAACATTCCGGCGGCTATTCCGATAACATTTTTTGCGGCGGCGCCAACTTCGTTTCCGATTAGGTCTGTGCCATAGTAAAACCTTATAAGATCGCTTGAAAAACTTTCGACCAAAATACTTTTTGTTTTTTGATCGTCGCTGTCAATAACCATACAGTTTGGAAGACCTTTGCAAAAATCTTCTACATGTCCGGGCCCTAGCCAAACAGCAACCGAACAACTTTCGTCTACATTTTCCGAAACTATCTCGGAAAGTCGTTTGCCCGTTTCGATTTCAATTCCTTTCATGCAAAGCACAAACATCTTGTTTTTAAGCCCTAGCGGCTCAAGGCTTTGTATAAGCCCCCGAAGGCCTTGAGAGTTAATTGAAATCACTATAACTTCAGCGTCGCGAGCGGCGCTTATGTCGTCTGTTAGCAAAAGATTTTTATCGATAGTTTGATAGTTGTTTTGTCTTGTGTTTAAAAGTGTCGAAAAATTCTCTGAACCTTCTCGTCCATAAAGCGAAACCTCGTTTCCTATAGAGCAAAGGTAGCTTGCAATAAATGTCCCCCATCTTCCGGGGCCAATTGTTAAAATCTTCATTAATAACTTAATACTCCGATAAATCTTAATATCGTTACGATAACAAAAAGCGAAAGAACCGAAAAAATCGTTCCGAACATCGTTATCTCTCCGATAAGTTTTGAGTCACCCCTAAGCTCTTTAACCATAGCGGAGGCGGTAGCTGCGGTTGGCGTTGCAAAGATACACAAAAGCACAACCGTTTGTATGCTGTCAAAGTTGAAATATAAAATAGACGGGATTAAAACCAAGGTTGGAATGACAACCAATTTAAGCGCTGTCGCAACCGATATCAGTTTTATATTATTTTTAATCGAATCAAACTTAAACGTAGCCCCTATACACAAAAACGCTATCGGTGTCGTCGCGCCACCAATCAAAGACAACGAGGTTTCAAAAGCTTCTGGCAACACAATTCCGGAATATTTAACGGCCATGCCAACTATAACGGCGCTTACTATCGGCGCGGCAAAAACCTTTTTTAAAAATAGCAACAAAGAAAATTTTTCGCCCTCGTCTTTTTCACCCATAAGTTCACAAACAACAAGAGCTAGTATGTTTGAGATCAATATTCCCGGAATAAGAAGCGTCACAAGATCGGGAAGCAGCTTTTCATCAAGGAGGCCTTGAGCGAGGGGAAGCCCATATATAGCAAAGTTTCCGCGCAAAATCCCTGCGGCAAACGCCGACGACTGTTGCTTTTTCACAAACTTCGGCACGATAAGAATTCCGGCAACCGCAATTGCAACAAGCCAAACTGCCATATAAACCACAAGAGCCGCAAACCCCTCTACTTCGGAGTCTCCGTCCAAGATGTTTGAAATCAACATCGCCGGCAAAAGAATATTGTAGATAAGCGAACTCATTCCTGATATACTCTCGGGTGTTATGATGTTTTTCTTTTTGGCTATAAGCCCCAACAACAAAAGCACCACAAAAGGCACAACTACGTTAAAAGAAGATATAAGTATATCCAAATGGTTTTGCTCCTTATTTAATAAATAAAATACGGGAATATAAATAATCCTGCGGATTATTTATATAATGCGAAGCATTATATAAATTCGCCATGTGGCTTTGCCACGGCGTCTTCAATACTATTTTAA
>CAYJAY010000053.1:0-7837 GCA_964368445.1 uncultured Oscillospiraceae bacterium | reverse complement strand
CCGTTACAACATACGTTGAAAGCGCTTCGGGCGTTGAAGAAGGCGGAAGAACAGGCCTAACATCGATAGTTGTCGGCGTCCTTTTCGTTCTTGCTATCTTCCTAGCTCCTATCGCCGGAATTATCTCGGGTGCTGCTACTGCTCCTGCTCTCATCATCGTTGGTGTTTTCATGATGAAAAACGCTTCCAACATCAAATGGGACAACATGGAAGACGCTATCCCCGCATTCCTTACAATAATCGGAATGCCTTTCTTCTATTCGATAGCAGACGGTATCGCTTTCGGTTTCATCAGCTACATCATCGTTAAAGTTGCAAAAGGCAAATTCAAAGAAATTCCAATAACCCTTTGGGTTCTTTCGATAATTTTCTTGCTCCTTTTCGCTTTGACACAATACGCTTAAGTTTAATAATTAAATATACAGCAAACAAACGGGCTGTGGCGAAATTGCTATTTCGTCACAGTCCGTTTGTTTGTCACAAAAAAATATTATAAATTAATTATTTTTTGTTGAATATACATTGTTTTAGTTGTATAATTAAAATATATTAATCTTTACAATACAAGGCTAAAACTCGTTAATTTAGGATGAATAATGTGTTTGTTATCCTAACAACAGGCAACTGCGGCAAAACAAAGCAAAGCAAAGCAAAACACAAATATATTATATAAAAGAAAGGGTTTAAAAATGGGATTGTTCGACAAAAAATACTGTGATGTTTGCGGCGAAAAGATTGGTTTTTTGGGCAACAGAAAACTCGAAGACGGAAACCTTTGTAAAGACTGCGCAAAACTGTTGTCGCCGTTTTTCGACGACAGAAGAAGCTCGACTATCGAGGAGATTAAAGCGCAACTCGAATATCGAGAGGCAAACAAACAAAAGGTTGCCGAGTTTAACCCAACCAAAGTAATCGGCGGAAGAAGCAAGATATACATCGACGAAGACAAACAGCTTTGGTTTTATTCAAGGTCTAAAAAATGGGAAGAAGAAAATCCCGACATAATCGAATTTTCACAGGTTACCGGTTGTGACCTTGACATTCGCGAGAACGAATGGGAAAAATACGACACCGACAAAGACGGAAAAAGCGTAAGCTACCGGCCACCGCGTTATGAAAGAAGATATGATTTTAACATGACCATACATGTTAATTCGCCGTGGTTTGACGAGATAGACTTTAAAATTAACGACCGAGATGTCGACAGCAAGTTCAGCGTTGAATACAGGAATGCCGAGGAAGATGCCGAAGCAATTCGGTCTGCGCTTACAACATTAAGAGAACACGCAAGGGAGCAAATCAAAGCGCAAAACGCCCCGAAAACGGCGGTTACCTGCCCGAGTTGCAACGCGACTACGCTTCCAAACTCAAGTGGATGTTGCGAATATTGCGGCGGCGCATGTTAAATATCAACGAATAGCCAATTAATCTTATATCGCAAACATAACGAAGGACAGGGGAAAACCCTGTCCTTTTAGTACGTCAGAAAAGGTGCACCCTCAAAAATGTTGCACAAAACTATACGTAGGGGCGGATACCATCCGCCCGCCATTGGTTGCACAAATTATATAAACCGCTGTTATTATGATAATTAAACGGCTAAATAGTAACAAAAAAACTCATTCTAAGTTTTTTTTGCTACATTGTGGGTTGTGTCGGAACGGGCGGATAATATCCGCCCCTACATTCCACCAATTATGTTTGTGCATTTTGATGAAACACGATTTTGCAATAGGGGTTTTTTGACACCCTGAATTGTCGCCGAAGGCGACACCTTAATTACGAATTACGAATTACGAATTACGCATTAACTCAGTTCTCTATTCTTTTCGCCACAACAACTATCCTGTCCGTCTCCTGTTCATTCGTGCAAGTCGACAACGTCAGAAAACTGTCGCCAATGTCGGGAGCCGTTTCGGGCTGATATAAGCTTTTTTGTTTGAGAAATTCAAGATACTCGTCAACCTCGATAGGCGCGGCGTCGTTAAGGCTTTGATATGCAACAAGCGCTTCGGGGTTTCGTATGTCTGTGTCGATAATAAACGACGAAAAAACCTCATACTGCATCTTTGTCTCGCTTGTACTGAAATTTATAATTTTATTTTGTTCCCAAAAAGAATGATTAAGATAGTTTTCCAAAACTGAAAACATCGTGTTGTTTTTCATATTATGCGCATAGACCACGATGTTTCCACCCTCGCCGTCAATATCTGCCGCGGCATCTGCAAACGGGGTTCCCGAAAAAGAATACTCTTTTTCAAAATTTCTTCGTATATAAAATTCGGGGTCGTCCTTGGTTTGCATAACGGGATAATTTATGGTGGTTTTCGGTATCTCTATCCAACCTACCATGTCGGAGTTTTGCTCTTTCAAGCTATTGAAATTTTCAAAAAACATCTGCTCGACGGTTTTTGCCTGTTGTTGGTCGCTGTTTTGCTCGTCCCTAACCGCCATTTTTTCCCCCGACATAATCGATTGTACCTCTTTAATTTTGTTGTTCTCAAAAGACAAGAGGGTATAATATGTCATTATCGACACAAGCGATATGCAAAGCGAGGCTATCGACACGGCAATTATTATATTTATAAGCGAATTTGGTTTAAGATTTTTCATCTTTGTAACCGCGATTGTAACTGTATTGTCAAAAAACATAAGAATTCCGGTTAACAAATCGATTACTAATCGTTTAAACTTCATTGTTCCCCCTGTAAGTTTCTATATCAAAACTTTCTTTAGGTTTTGGATTTTGTTTTAAATAGTTGTTAAACCCAAACTTAAGCGCTAGCGCTATTCCAAGAACAACAAGCGACACCGCCGAAAACAGCCACATAATATCAAGCGGGAACCTGTCGTCGGTCTGTGGAACAGTTGAAACAGGCACAACTTCATTTGTAACATTGTAGCTATTGTATATCGTCGTTACATTTTCGCCATAGCTGTAACTTGTTGTGTAGGTAGGCGAAAGGTTTGTCACCTCGCGAACGCGGTATTGCGCCGCCCTTCCCTCGACATACGCCGGAAGATCGGAAAACACAAACGACCATGTGTCCTCGTTTCCAACCAATATCACGTCGCTAGGATAAACGATAAACGTATCGGAAAATCCGCTTTCGCCGTCAAGCTGCATCTCAAGGCGAACCGCAACCCCCGACGGCCGCGCAAAGATATCGTTTGCCCTGTCGTTTTGCCAAACCTTTTGAACTGTGTGCGTCAGCGCCTCGACCGCATAGGTGTGGACGACTTCAAAATTTAATCCCGTTTGGTCGGAAGCAAAAACATCACCTTTATCGTAAAAACTCGGGATCTCGCCAACCGCCGGTGTATCATATGTCACGCGTGCACCGTTTTGATATGCGAACATGTCGGGCCAAGTATATGTCCAGACGTTATCCTGTTTAACTATAAACGGTGTTGGAATTTGTGCGCCTGCCGTTTGGCTTTGGAGCTCTACCGAAACGTCGTCCGGGCGGTTGGAAAACATGTCTTGGTCGTCCTCCCACGTCTTGACAAGCGTCACGGTTGCGCGTTCTGGAATGTGGGTGTTGGTCAGAGTGAACGACATCGAATTATCTATCTCGCTAAACTCCTCGGGTTCGGCAGCTATTCGGCTGTTCTCGGGCTGATTGTTACAGGTGTAACCTTGCGGAACCTGTTCAAAAACAAGATACTCTGCCGTTTGTCTGTTATAGTTTATCGGTATGTTGTTAAAGATGTAAACCCAGCCTTGGTCGGTAACCGTCACCGAATCGGGGCTTTTTCCGTCATGGAACATTCCGCCCTCAAGCGTAACGCCTAGCGGGTCATCCTCGGGCGACGTAACGGTTGGACGTATGCCGTCGCGATTGTTGTCGTCGTCCCAAACTTTCAAAAACTCAACCGTCATATCCTCCACAATATATGTGTTGGTCACAATAACTTCATACGTTTGTTTGTCGAGGCTAAATCCCGACGATGGCGGCGTTTGTTCTGTTTCGTCCTCCTTAAGTTTATACGTAACTTCGTATCCTGTCGGAACGCTTTGTTCCACAAGGTTATATTCAATTAGATTTCCGTTAACATCATACACCGGCAGGTTAATAACATCTTTCGACAGACTGTCCGACGCGAACTCCGCTTCGGCATAATCTATCTCGACAAACGTTTGAAAACTTGTATCTTCCATTCGTTGGAATAAAAGAGTTATGTCTTCGCGCATTAAATCGCGATTGCTTTGGTCGTCCCAAACCTTTGTCAACACAACGTTGTTAACTTTAAGGCTGTTGGTTATCGTCGCTCCGCTTTCGTTGTACTCGACAACGCTGTCAAAAATACCGCTATCCTCATTTTCCGATACGCTATATGTTATCGTGTTACCCTCGCCGTCGGTTATTGGGAGTTCAGGGAATGTGTATGAATATCCGTTTTGTTCCGAAAGTGTAGCGGTTGTCGTTATGCCGTCAATCGTTATAGGGGAACCCGAAACGGCGGCGACAATCGTTATCTCTACCGGCATTTTATATTGGTCGTATTCGAAAACCTCCCAGTTTTTTGTGACTAAGAAATCTCGCGTTCCGCTTTCGTATATGTTTGTAAGCGTTATCTCGTTACTTGAAGAGACGCTACTTGTCGATGTAAACACGCCAATAATCGGGTCGTTTGGATCAACCGGAACGATCTCTTTTTCTTCTGCACGGTAGACCGCCTTTTGTCGGTTTAGATATGTCGGCAAAAGAACAGTTTTCGCGGTGTACCCTTCGGACGGCAAAAGCACAAGGCTGTCGAGCGCTTCGCTTGAAACGGAACTTAATATATCAACCTTAATAGAAGAAATCTTTGAAAGTTCCTGTGAGCCTCCGTCAAAAAGTTTTTTAACCGTAATAGCCGATTTAATCGTGCTGTTGGTAACACATAATCCTTCGACTGATTTGGCATAACCGTCTGGAACTGTTGTTTCGTCCGCCGAATAGGTTATCTCAAAACCCAACACAGAATGTGACGGCATGTTTTCAAATAAAACCTCTTGACTGTCGACAGAGGAGTTAACCAAAAGCGTCTTGGTTTGGCCGATCAAAACCGTGTTGCCCGCCGTTCCCGTTAAGCTTATCTCGAGCGTGTCTGGGCGATTGGAGTATTTATTTTGTTCGTCGTCCCAAACCTTTGAAACGGTTATATCCCCATCCTTGTCAAACAGGTTTCTTGTGTTCACAATGTTTGTTTGGTTAGCAAAACATGTCGTCGTAACGGCATATGCTTTTGAATCGGTGTTTTCATACGCCCTATAGATATATTGTTTGTCTTGTTCCCCGGCTTGAAGCTGTGAAAAGGTGTAACTTGCGCTATAGCTACCGTTTGAGCCTTGTGGAGTCAATATCGCTTTTTTTCCCTCAACCGGTTCAAAGTTTACTCCGTCGCTTGAGCGTTCAAGAAAAACTTCGATTTTAGGAGGCGTCTCTTTGTTGTCCACCGAAAGATCTACCCACGTCTTGTTGACGGTGTGCGACGTTGTCATGTTAACGGTGACCTTTGTTTTGCGAGAGCTTAACGATATCTCTTTTTGTGTGTTTGGTTCACCGTTTTCATGTATTTTGGCATTTATATTAATTGTATATAGAAATTCTTTTGTGTTGCCGGTGTTTGAAACAAAGCTTAGTTTGTCGTCTTTGATTGTCACGGAATAATCGACAGGGTCGATAGGAGTTCCGTCAAGGTTATAAAGAGAGATCGTATAGTCATCATCGATGTCATATCCTTGTTCAAAAACTTTGTTTGCTGTCTTTAAAAAATCATTGTCGGTTATGTCGATTTCTATTTGTTGCCCGACGCCGGCAAACGCTATGTCATCAACCGTTTTAGGGTTAAGCCCTACTACCGGTTTTGGAAACAACCTTTTTGTGTCGGGATCTTGTTCCGTTGTTACGTATGCCGTAACGTTTGAAAACGCGTTTCCGTAATTGTTCCCGAGATATTTAATGGTGTATTTAACGGTTGTCGGGTTTTGTTTGTCGGTCGACACCGCCAAATCGGCTATCGTTAATTCGTTTTGATTATTAACGTTTGGGGTTGCTGTGTTTGCGGAATTTTCTATTACTATGCTGTTTTCAACCAGTTCAAAACCTTGAGGAATCTCGTCAAACAGGTCGACTTTAAGTTCAATCACCTCTTCGATTGTTTCGGTAAGTTTTTCAAAAGCCTCTTTGTAATCGCTTTCGGTTGCGCTTGAATCTAGTGGTATGTACATGTCTACATAGCTTGAAGTTTCGCTCCAACGTCCGTCGTTGTCGGCATCCTTTGCAACGTTTGTTTCGTTGCCCATTTTGTTATATTTATATGAAGTTTCCCCCAAAAGACGTTGAGCCAGGTTAAATTGGTCGCTACCCTCGTTATAAGACGCCAACATCCCAAACGTAAAAATATCTATATATTCTGATATTTTTAATATGTCTTGTCCCGTTTCTACTGTGCCGTTAAACTCTTCTTTGCTACAATAAGCGCTCGAACTATCGTTAGTCACGTTGCTTGAGTTTAAGTATCTTGCGGTCGGCACACCGTCGGTAAACAACACTACAATAAGGTTTTCGCTTTTGTCGGCGTTTTTTGAAGCCTCCCAACCGTTAGCCAACGTCTTAGCCATCAACAATCCACCATGTGTGTTGGTTGCAGTTCCACTATCGATGTCAAGAGCGTCTGAAACGGCATTTTCAAGTTTTGATAGATTATTTGTAAAATAAAGTTCGTATGGTAAAACCTCGGTATCGTGGTCGTATGAAGTTGTGTTGTTCGCGTTAAAGTTATATGCTTTTGACGTGTCCCCAAACGCCACAATCCCAACGTTACAGCCAAGGTCGACAAGGTGTTCAACAAGACCCTCTTCGGAAGATGTTCCGTTTAGGTTTTGTTTGAGTTCGTTTGCAAGCGAAACGCCCTCTACCTTGTTTGACTTCATCGAACCCGATTGATCTAAAACAATCAATACATCTCCGCCGCTCTTAACCGACGTTTGGCTAATGCCTCCGCTTATCGACAACTGCACATCGAAAAACTGAAAACTGTTGCCGTTATCGTCGGTCAAGGGCGGCAGTTTGTCTGTTACGTCTAACGCTTGTTTTTGTAACGACAGCGTGCTTTTGCCGTCCCCCAAATAATAATCGACTGCGTGTCCCTCTATTGGAACAGCGCCGAAAATCAAAAGAAAAACTAAACAGAAAATTGCAAAGACTTTGTTGTTGCTCAAAAAAATTCACTCCTTATAATTTTAATCCCAAACGTTTAAACCGATTGATCTTTGGGTTTAAATAATACTTTCGAAGCCACTTTTTTTCGGTCGAACAACGCCGTATAATTATATTTGTTATTGTCACAAAACAAGTTTGTTTATATTTTTTTTGCAAATCCACAGTTAAAACCAAATAAAAAATTCCGCTTTACACAAGCGGAACAGTAAAAAACAATGTCGAAAAAAAGTATAAACTTTTAATAAAAATTTGTTTTGTTTTATTAAAACATATCAAACTCAAAATAATTTAAATTGTTCTTAAAAACAATATAGAACGTTAATCTTTTGATGTTAAATTATACTTACAGAGAAAGATTAATACGTGAAAAAGATTTAATCGCTTCTCATAGCAAAGACCATAGCAAAGATTTTGACGAAGATCCTAGCAAAGATTTTAACGAAAACCCTAGCAAAGACACTAGCAAAGACTTTAGCGAAGACTTTAACCGAGACCCTAGCGAAGACTTTAACGGAGACCCTAGCGAAGACCATAGCAGAAACCTAGCGAAGACCATAGCAGAAACCTAGCAAAGACCATAGCAGAAACCTAGCAAAGACCATAGCAGAAACCTAGCGAAGACCATA
>CAYJAY010000052.1:0-8225 GCA_964368445.1 uncultured Oscillospiraceae bacterium | reverse complement strand
TGAACTTTTTTCGCTTGACTTTGTAACCGTTTTGTAATAAAATACTTTCAATACAATTTTTTCTTTGTATTATTTTGCTATTTTTATTTATTTTTGCAAATTTTAGGTTGAAAGGATTTTTAAAATGAAAAAAATTGTTATTCTAACGGTTATATTGATTTTATCTGTTTTGTTAACTGCGTGTGGCGCCGAGCCGGCTGTGGCAGACTCGCCCGAAGTTTCCAACCCTCCTGAAGTCGTGCCGGCTGTCGACGAGGCCGAAACCGAAACCGCACAAAAAAACTTTGAACCCACCTGGCCAACAGGAGCTTATCAATTTATAAGTCGCGGTTGGATACCGGGCTTTCACAGCGCAATAGACATAGCCGCCCAATCGGAAACAGATATCTACGCCGCCGAACAAGGCGAGGTTACCGAGTCGGGTTGGAGCGAAGAAGGATATGGCAACCATATTATCATAGATCATGGGAACGGCATTGAAACGTTGTATGCGCATAATTTTGAAAACGTGGTTGAAGTCGGCGACATCGTCGAAAAAGGCCAGCTTATCGGATACGTTGGGGCCACGGGAAACACCACAGGAAACGCGCTTCATTTTGAAATTAGAATAGACGGCGAGAAAGTTCCAACCGAGCCATATTTTGGGCTTGAGGTAGCCGAGCTTGAAGAAATAGAACCAATTCCCGAAAACAAATAGTTATATCTATAGTCGAAAAAGGACAGGCTTTTTAAACGCCTGTCCTTTTACTTATCTAAAGCTTTTTAACTATTCCTCCACCGGCTGGGGTTTTGCGGTTACCGTGAGAACATAGTTGACGCGCTGGTTCAGATAATCGAGGTTTAAACTGACAAGGCTGGTCTCGGTTTCCCATTCGGTGTAGTATTTCATAACTTGATAGTAGATTTTGTTGTTGTCTGTGTCGGTGTCATATTCCGTTCCGGTTTCGATATCAACGCGATATTCCTCTTCAAGGGGTTCGCCATAATAATTTTCCGAAAGATAAAGCCGAAATTCTTCGTAACTTTCGATAAGGTCGTTAAGTGTTCTCTCGCCTATAACATAACGACATTGAGCCTCGTACAACTCGTCTTGTTCCGAAAAGAAATAAGATATCTCGGCATCCTGTTCGTTTTGCGTTCCAAGATAATACATAACGCTTTCGTCGGCATAAAGATATTCGCCTACTTCAAGGTCCTCAACTTGTACTTTAGACATGCCCCAAAATGCATTTCTGAAATCGGGCACGGGCGGAACCTCTTCGGCGCAACCAACCAATAAAATAACGACTAATAAGGTCGCCAGCAAAAATCTTTTCATGTTATTATTATACCCTTTCTAGGTTATAAATTTATAAATTCAAATTTAAAAATATTTTTAAATCGTAGTGTATCCCAATAGTTTTTAGGATGTAAAGATATTGTACTATTTTTTTAGTATTATTTCAAGGGTTAGGCGCGATGTAAACTTGTCTATAAATACAACAATATATCTGTAGGGTTCGCCTAACACAACGCAACGAGAGCCCTACACAAAACAAAGTCTAAACATGTTTAAAGTGTGAAACAGCGGTGGTGTTAAGAGAGTTTTGAAATCTCGTCAAGCAAAATTTCTTCAACCAAAACCGGATTGCCGCGTCCTTTTGTTTTGGACATTATCTTTCCGATAAGCGACTTTATCGCGGCGGTTTTTCCCGAATTGTAATCGTTCACCGATTTGGTTTCAAGTTTAACAACTTCTTGTACAAGTGGCAACAAAACCGCCCTGTCGTTTATCTGCTTAAGGTCGTTTTGCTCTACATAGGTTCTAGGCTCAATTTCGTTTTCAAGCATAGCTTTTAAAACTTTTTTTGCAACGCTGCTGTTTATGTCGCCGTCCCCCCACATCTCGGCGATATCCGCGATGTTTTCGGCCGAAAACGGAATAACGCCGTTTTCGAGATCGCAAAGTTTCAAAAGATCGGAGATTATTATGTTAGCCGAAAGTTTCGGATACTTGGTTTTTTGCGCAACCTTTTCAAAGAAATCCGCAACGGCTTTTTCGTTTGTTATAAGCTCCGCGTCGTATGCCGTTAGCGAAAACTTTTCGGTGTACAACGCTTTTCTTTTGTCGGGAAGCTCGGGAACTTGGTCTTTGATAGATTGGAGTTTTTCGGGACTTGTTACTATCGGAACAAGGTCGGGGTCAGGGAAATATCGGTAATCGTCCGCGTCTTCTTTGGTACGCATTGAAAACGTTTTTCCGCTTTGTTCGTCGTAACGCCTTGTTTCTTGAACAATTATTTCGCCCTTTTCGATAGCCTCGACTTGGCGTTTGTATTCAAACTCGATTGCTTTTTGGATAAACGAAAACGAGTTTAAGTTTTTCATCTCGGTTCGTGTCCCAAACTTTTGAGAGCCTTTTTTTCTAACCGAAAGATTGACGTCGCAACGAAGCGAACCTTCCTGCATTTTGCAATCGGAAATTCCGGTATAAAGGATAATGGCGCGAAGTTTTTTGAAATATGCTACTGCTTCTTCGGCAGAGCGCATGTCGGGTTCCGAAACTATCTCGATAAGCGGAACTCCACAACGATTACAATCGATCATCGTTTCGCCGTCGTTGTGGACAAGTTTGCCGGCGTCTTCCTCTATGTGAATTCTCGTTATGCCAATCTTTTTTGTTCCCTCTTCGCTTTCGATCTCGACAAAACCTTTTTCGCAAAGCGGAAGATCAAACTGGGATATCTGGTACGCCTTCGGAAGGTCGGGGTAGAAATAGTTTTTCCTATCCTGTTTAGAATACTCGGCGATTTGACAGTTTGTCGCAACGCCTGCTTTAATGGCGTATTCTACAACCTTTTCGTTTAAAACGGGAAGAGTTCCCGGCATACCCATGCAAACGGGGCAACATTGTGTGTTGGGGCTTGCGCCGAAATCTGTTGGACAACTACAAAAAATCTTTGTTTTAGTCGACAGTTCACAGTGGACCTCGAGGCCTATTACCATTTCATAATCTTTAATCATCATAATTTTTGTTCCCCCTTTCTATAATCCTTGTCTTTTTAAATGAAAGTTTCCGACTTCGTTTTCAAACGAATAACCTAAACGATATAGCGTTTTTTCGGAAAATGCTTTTCCGATTAACTGGAATCCTATCGGAAGCCCTATATCGTTTTGTGAACAGGGAAGCGCTAGAGCCGGAAGCCCCGCTATGTTGACCGGAACGGTGTACACGTCGCCGAGATACATCTCGAGCGGGTCGGTTGTTTTGCTGTCAAGTTTATATGCGGCGGTTGGCGCGACAGGGGACAACACAGCATCGAAGTTTTTAAAGATATCGTTAAATTCGTTTATTATTATCGTTCGTATCTGTAACGCTTTTTTATAGTATGCGTCATAATATCCGGAACTTAGCGCGAAAGAACCAAGCATTATACGGCGCTTGACCTCGTCGCCGAAACCTTCGTTGCGCGATTTAAGGTAGAGCTGTTCGATGTTGTCGAAATCTTTTGATCTTGTTCCGTAGCGTATGCCGTCAAAGCGCGAGAGGTTTGAACTAGCTTCGGCAGACGACATGATATAATATGCCGCAAGCGAATATTTCATCGACGGAAGAGAAACTTCCTCGATAGTAGCTCCGAGCTTTTCGTATGCTTTAAGGGCATTTTGTACGGCGGCTTTAACGTCGGGCGAGATACCTTGTGCGAAATACTCTTTAGCAAACGCTATTCTCATGCCGTTTGCGCCACGTTTAATGTCGGCGCAAAAATCGCTGTCGGGGTGGGCTATCGATGTTGCTTCGCCGTTGTCTTTGCCGACTATCGCGGAAAAAACCAAAGCGTTGTCCTCGACGGTTTTTGTCATAGGGCCTATCTGGTCGAACGACGACGCAAACGCGACAAGTCCGTTACGCGATACCGTTCCGTAGGTAGGCTTAAGCCCAACAACCCCGCAAAACGCCGACGGTTGACGGATAGAACCGCCCGTGTCGGAACCTAGCGCAAACGCCGCCATGTTTGCTGCAACCGCCGCCGCTCCGCCGCCCGAACTTCCGCCCGGAACATATTCCGTGTTGACGGGGTTTTTGGTCGGTTTAAACGCCGAGTTTTCACACGAAGAACCCATTCCAAACTCGTCCATGTTGAGTTTGCCAACAAGCACCGCGTCTTGACTTTTAAGTTTTTTGGCAACAAACGCGTCGTATGGCGGAACAAAGTCGCTTAAAAGCTTTGAAGCACAGGTCGTTTTAATGTCTTTTGTACAGATGTTGTCTTTAAGCGAATAGGGTATTCCCGAAAGAGGACAGAGCGTCTCGCCGTCCTTAATCTTTTTGTCGACAACGTCGGCCGTTTCAAGCGCCTCTTTTTTTGTTATTTCAAGATATGCCCCTATTTTGGGTTCGTTCATCTCTATGCTTTTAAGATAACTTTCCGCAACCTCGCGCGCCGAGAGTTGTTTTTGCTTGAGGCTTTGCGAAAGTTGTTTAATCGTTAGTTTTTCCGATGTCATTCTCTTTGCTCCTTTCCTATTCCACAACCTGTGGCACAGTTATATAGCCGTCTTTTTTGGTTTTGGCGTTGGCTAAAAGACTGTCACGGTCAAACGATATGTCGACTTCGTCTGCGCGAAAAGCGTTTTGAAGCGGAACGACGTGTGCGGTCGGTTCAACGTCGGTTGTGTCAACCTCGTTTAACATGTCGGCAAATTCAATAACCGCCGAGAGATCTTTTTTGATCGCTTGTTTTTCGGTGTCCGAAAAACTAAGGCGCGAAAGTGTAGCGATTTTATCGACATCGATCTCAACCGATTTTGCGGATTTATCGTTTGAAGTTTTTGAAACCTCGCTTTGTTCGGAAAATTCCCCAAGGGCGAGTTCTTCAAGTTGCTTTTTGTCGACAAGGTCGGGAGCGCCCGTCATCAGACAGGAAGCGTCTTTTGCTTTGGGGAACGCGATAATTTCGCGGAGCGACGACGCGCCAACCATAAGCATTACAAGGCGGTCGAGCCCAAACGCAAAACCTGCGTGGGGTGGCGTTCCGTATCTGAACGCGTTTATCATGAACCCGAAACGGTTGTCTATCTCGTCTTGACTGAAACCGAGAGCCTCGAACATCTTGTTTTGAACATCGGGACGGTGGATCCTTACGCTTCCGCTTCCAAGTTCAACGCCGTTAAGAACTATGTCGTACGCTTGCGCTCTAATTCTTCCCTTGTCGGTCAAAAGATACTCGACATCTTCGGGATACGGCATCGTGAACGGGTGGTGGGTTGCTATATATCGTTTTTGTTGCTCGTCATATTCAAACTGTGGGAAATCGGTTACTATTAAAAATTCAAACTTTTTTTTGTCGCGAAGTCCTAAAAATTCCGCAACGTCAAGGCGAAGGTTTCCAAGAACCTTTCTAACGGTGTCGAGCTTATCGGCAGAAAAGATTATGAAATCCCCCGGTTTTGCCTCGACAGCTTTTATGATATCGTCGATATCTTTTTTGGAGAAAAACTTTGAAAGCAGAGAATAAACCTCGCCGTCCTCTCTAAGCGCTATCCACGCCATTCCTTTTGCGCCGTAACTTTCGGCTTTTTCGGTTAAGTTTTCGATTACGGTACGCGTAAACGCCGAGTTTCCGCCGGTGACGTTTATTGCGCGAACGACTCCGCCACCTTGCGCAACTTTTTTGAAAACCGCAAAGTCACAGCCTTTTGCTATGTCGGTTATGTCTACTATCGGCATGTCAAAACGAAGATCGGGCTTGTCGCTTCCGTAAACGTCCATACACTCTGTCCATGTAAGGCGTTTGAAATCGGGGAGAGATTCCCCTTTAATCTCTTTGTATACATGTTTGAAAAGGCCTTCGAGAAGGTCGAGCACGTCTTGTTGGTCGACAAACGCCATCTCAAGGTCGACTTGGGTAAATTCGGGTTGCCTGTCGGCGCGAAGATCTTCGTCGCGGAAACATCGCGCAACTTGGAAATAGCGGTCGACACCGCCTACCATAAGAAGCTGTTTAAAGATTTGGGGCGATTGTGGAAGCGCATAGAACGTGCCTTTGTGTACACGGCTTGGGACAAGATAGTCGCGCGCGCCCTCGGGGGTCGATTTGGTTAATATAGGGGTTTCAACCGATATGAAACCTTGTTGATCGAGGTATTCTTCTATAACTCGCTGTATCGCGTGGCGAATTTTAAGGTTGTGCATCATAGAGGAACGGCGGATATCAAGGAAACGATATTTAATCCTCAGATCTTCCCTTGTCGAAGCGTCGTCGTCAACCGAAAACGGAAGTGTTTCGGCCTGTGACACAAGTTCAACCTCTTTCGCTAAAAGCTCGATTTCGCCCGTCGAGATCTTCGGGTTAAACGTCTCAGCGTCGCGAAGTCTGACGTCTCCGCTTACATAGATAACCGATTGGTTGCGCAAACTTTCGACCGTTTCAAAATCTTGTGGCGAAAGGTTTTCGGCGTTAAAAACAATCTGCAAAACGCCCTCTCTGTCGCGTAGGTCGACAAAGATAACGCCGCCCATGTCGCGTTTGTTCAAAACCCAACCGGCAACCGTCTGCCTTTTTCCGATACTCTCTTTGCTAACCTTTCCGCAATATTCCGTTCTTTTCATATATATTAAAATCCTTTCTTTCTGTTTAAATTTTAAAATTGAAATTTAAGTCTGTGGCTATTTTTGTTGTATTATTATAAATAATTACTAATAAAAAATCCCGAGAAATAATCATAACAATTATCTCTCGGGACGAGTTTTTTTTATAAAACCCCGCGGTGCCACCCGTTTTGATGTTTAAATTTAAACATCCTCTTTTGATATTTAGTTGTTAAAAAGTTTGGTGATAAATCTATCGAACCAAACAAAAGCAAAGCGTTCCCGAAATCTACTACTTGCCCGAATTGCGCTTCCAGCCGCCGACGCAAAATCTCTTGCGGGTTTTCCAAAAAGACCGAGTCTTTGCCGTTTTTATATCTAAAAGTAATCGTAACAAATATTATTATATATGTCAAGAATTTATTTTGAATGGGGGACGAAATAGCAAATAAAATTTAAAATTTCAGTTGCAGGAACCGTTAAAACAAATCGCAAACCCATTAAAGCCCAAAAAGCAAAAGCGACGGCTTTATTCAGTTAAACAAAAAAAGTCGTCACAAACTTAAGTGAAGTTTGTGACGACTTGGTGCACCATGGCAAACCAAATCCGAACCATTTATATCCTCAAAACTAATAGTTTTAGTGCCATCTTTATAGTTAAATGTTAAAATCACCTTATCATTATACAAATATACAGCATTTACAAAAGTATCAATCAACATTTTTCTATGCGACTTTTGTTTTGTATCTAGCTTTCTGAATTTATGTAGACAAAATGTCACAAACTCTGCTGTAAGTTTAGGCTTTGTTATATTCTCATTCACAATCTTAATTTCTAGATCTTCTTTGACTGCTTCAAGTTCTTCAAGCCTTGTCTTGGTTGACTTAGTGAGTGTTCCTTGTTGAATTGCATTGAGAATATTTTGAATAGCGCTATTTGCTTCTTGTAGTTGTTGTTCAAAAAGTGGCAGGCTCGTGTTCTCTTGTTCTTGCAAATTCATCACCATTGAAACGACAGCTTCGATAGATTTATCGTCCATAACTATACGCATGGTTTCATTTATAACCAAGTCCTCAAGCCACACTTTTTTCACAGGTTTCTTGTCACAAGTCTTGCGTTTCTTGGTATTTACACATTTATAATAGTGATAAACTTTGCTTCTGCCGGTTCCGCTTTCACCACACATATATGCGCCACAATGCCCACAAAAAATCTTAGTTGTTAGCAAATAATCGTCCTCTGCTTTATGTCTGGCAGGGGCTTTTTTATTTTTCTCGACTATTTCTTGCACCCTGTCGAATAGCTCTTGTGGCACTATTGCCGGTATGCCATCCGGTATGATTATTTCTCTATATGTGAACTCGCCAATATATCTACGGTTTTTCAAAAGTAAATTTATACTTCCGTATGTAAATGCTCTGCCCAGCGCATTTTTAACACCTTGATTGTTTAACCAATCAAGAATATCTGTCATAGTTTTTCCGTCTGCATATTGCTTAAACGCTTCTAGAACAAACGGCGCTTTTAGTGGGTCAATTTGAAAATGTTGTTCATTATCAATCGTGTATCCAACCGGAATAGTGCCACCGTTAAACTTGCATTTTAGTGCGTTGTCAGTCATGCCTCTTATAACTTTTTCAGATAAATCTGCCG
>CAYJAY010000051.1:0-8381 GCA_964368445.1 uncultured Oscillospiraceae bacterium | reverse complement strand
AAAGCGTGGTTGCAAGTAGTCACACTTTCGAGTTTTTTGTATTTATGTTATAACTGGTTATTTTTCTGTCGAAACACCTAGTCGTCTTGTCTTTTCGTCAAAGTTTCGATACACATCGACATAACCTGTTCGGCGTTATCAATAAAGTTTTGTTTGATTTGGTTCGCTTCAAATTCTTTTGGGGCGTATATCTCAAGCGCAAAAAGTGTGCATTCCTTTTCCGCTATCACCCCGCGAACCAAAAAACCATCCTGTTGTTTCAAAATTTGAACATCGTATTCCGTTTCGTTTCGTTGTCGTTTAAGCGCTTTAAGCGTTCGTTCAAGTGCCCTTTCCTTAACCGTTATCGGAACTTCGTCCTGCAAAAGTATAGATATACTTTTGCCGTCGTCGGTCAAACGATAGCCACGGTCGAACTCTTCGATGTTTTTACTGTCTAAAAGTTCCGAAATCGCAGAACCTGCCTCGAAATAGTTGCAAAGCCCGCTTCCCGTTAACGCCTCTAACAAATTGTCATGGGTTAGATTTGCGTTTTTAAATTTACCTATATGATTAGACAGTTTATCAAGTATATAACATATTAAAATCTTAATCTCTTTAATCGAAGTCAAGCCCCCCGGAACAACTCCGGCGGTGAACGCTTTGCTTTCCATACACAACCCCCATAATAAGTAATGTTGTGTAATTATATCATATTTTGGGCATTTTTACAAACAAAACAACATAGGACTATTCAAATATTGTTTCGACAAGTTTTTGCGACTCGTCGGGGGAATACACAAATCTTTTGATGTTTGAACCGAGATAATGATATGTATTATCCGGCTTTGTCATGTTTTCCTCGAACACATCGACTATCGAAAGCTTAACTTTCATAGTTTGGTTAGAAATGCTCTTTATATAAACCGTCGCCATAAGCCCCGGCTTTGCCCCCTCGAACGGTTCCGAAAGCCCCGCAAGGTTTGGGGTCAATTCAACAAAAACACCATAGCTTTCAACCGACCGGATTATTCCACACACAGTGTCCCCTCTCGAAAACATCGAGGCGTTTTGTTCAAACGTTCCAAGCAGTTCTTTATGTGTCAAAACTATTCGGCCGTTTTGGTCGATTGTCTTGACGATGCATTTTATCTCGTCCCCAACCGAAAACCTGTCGCAAGGATGATTTATACGGGAAACAGATATATAGTTTGTCGGCAAAAGAGCCGTTATTCCACAACCGATATCGACAAAACAACCAAACGTCTGGATATGCGTTATTCGTCCGTCGATAACATCTCCCGATTTCAAGTTGTCTATATATTGTTCAAAACACCTTTCTTGAACCATTTTTCGCGAAAGTTCAAGTTTCTCAATTCTTCCCTTGTCGTTTTCGACAATGTTGGTGATACAAAAACAGGTCGGTTTCCCTACCCTTGATATAACCGAAACCTCCTTAACCGTGCCGTCCTCAATCCCTTTGGCGGTCTGCTTAAACGGCATTATCCCTTTGAACGCGCCAAGCTCAAACACAAGATTTTTATTAACTTCATATAACACAGGCTTTTGTTCTAAAATAGTGTTGTTTGAAAATGCGCGCCGCAACGCAATTTCGTTGTTAATCATTTGTTTGTTGTGGTTTGTTTTGAAAAGTTTTCCTTCATAAAAAAACTGTGACAAATATATATCCTCCGTCTTTTTCAATTGCTTACGCTAACATAAGCTAGCGTCTGATAAACTTGAATTAATAAAATATATGCGACAGACCACAAAAATATTATCTCGCGTTTTAAACAATTAATTATCAAGGATAACTCTACTGTCATACAGCCCAAACAATTTTTTCCACAACGTTTATTTTGATTAAATATGTGTAAACTAAACAAAAAATATTAACACACCGTATATAAAAATAAGTTTATTTATTAATACTTATTAAACGGTGTTTAAATGTGTTGACGAGCATAAAAAAAAGTGATAAACTCACGAATGTAGATTAAAGACGAATTATTTCGTCTAAAAAAGGCTGTGATAATTATTGGAACATTTTATTGAAGAACTTAACCACGTGTTGGAACTTAAAACCGCATTTACCATCCCACTCTTCGGGGGAATAGACATTCCGCAATCAACGTTCTACACCTCTGTGATAGTCGTTGTTGTAGGTGTGCTTTGTTTTTTGGCGACAAGAAAACTCGCGGTTCGTCCGTCTAATTTTCAACTTTATATCGAGGCTCTCGTCGAGTTTCCGACAAAGATGTTTGAAAATACTTTGGGTGAACACGGCAAACAGTATGTCGATTATATCCTGACGGTTGGAACATATCTAATTTTTTCAAACGTGTTTGTTGGGCTTATTGGCAAAAGTCCTCCGACAAGGGATCTCAACGTTACTGCGGCGCTTGCAATTATGAGCATTATTCTTATCCAATATGCCGGAATCAAAGCAAAAGGTCCCGGGAAATATCTCAAATCATTCGGCGAGCCTATTAAAATTATAGCTCCGCTCAACGTTTTAGAGATATTGATTAAACCGTTGTCGCTTTGTATGCGTCTTTTCGGAAATATTTTTGGCGCATTTCTAATTATGGAGATAATAAGGATACTAATACCGGTTGGTGTCCCCGCCATATTCAGTATCTACTTTGAACTTTTCGACGGAACGCTTCAAGCGTATCTATTTATATTTTTAACTTCGCTTTATATAAAAGAAGCAACAGAACAACATTAATAATTTTTAAGGAGATTTTTTAAAATGGTAGCAATAGGAGCAGGCATCGCTATATTAGCGGGATTAGGCGCAGGCGTCGGAATTGGTATTGCAACGGGCAAGGCGGTAGACGCAATTGCAAGGCAACCTGAAGCGGCAAACAAGATTAACTCGACCCTTTTACTTGGGTGTGCGTTGGCAGAAGCTATCGCAATCTACGGATTTGTTGTCGCGGTTCTAATAATTTTCTTCCTTTAAAGATTAAGGAGAAACAGAGGGAAAGATGTTTTTAAATATAGATTGGCACATGATAGGAATTCCGATTAACATTTTAATCTTGTATATCTTGATGAGAATGTTTTTATTTAAACCCATTCGCGGCATAATGGCGAAACGCAAAGAGGCTATCGACTCTCAGTTTGAGACCGCCGAACAAAAGATTGCGGACGCCGAAAAGATGAAATCGGAATACGAACAAAAACTCAAACAAGCCGAAGGCGAAAGTTTCGAGATAATTCGCGAAGCTCGTCAAAAAGCTCAAGAAGAATATGAAAGAATAGTTGTGGCGGCAAAAACAGAGGCAGACAAAATTGTCAAAGACAGTCACAAAGCTATTGCTATGCAAGCTGAAAAAGCGGCGACTAAGTCACAAAATCAACTCGCCGACCTGGTGCTTGACGCGGTTCTCAAAGTTTCTGGTCAACAGATAGACGACAGCGCAAGCAAAAAAATGATAGACGACCTTCTAAAAGAGGCAGGTAGCGCGAGATGACAGAGCTTGTATTAGAATTTGCAAAAAAACTCGGCAAAATCAACGTATCGGAACAAGAGATTATTGCGTGCAGAATGGTGTTTGACAAAAACCCTGAAATCATGGAGTTTTTGTGTAATCCAACCGTTCGCCCAACCGAAAAGAAAGCCTCTATCGAAAGACTTTTTGACGGTAATATGGCAAAGTTCGTGTGTGACCTTTGCGAGAAAAACGCCGTTAAAGATATCATTGAAATCTTTAACCAATACCATAAAATCACACGTATTAACAGCGATTGTGTTGAAGCCACGCTAACATATGCGACAAGGCCGGACAGCGAGCAAATCGAATCTGTTAAAGCGCTAATCCACAACGATTTTAAGGTCGACAACATCGATCTTACACTTGTTGAGGACAAAAGTATTGTGGGCGGTTGCATACTAAAAGTCGGGGACAAGGTCTATGACCGAAGCGTTCTTGGCGCTGTTACCGAGCTTAAAAACAAGCTCCGCGGAAACAGGCGGACTATATCAAACCCGGAAAACATCATCTCGATACTTAAGGAAGAGATAGCAAACTTCAACTCTTTCATGACGATAAACGAAGTGGGACGCGTAACTTCGGTCGCAGACGGTATCGCGATGGTATACGGAATTGACAACGTCGAATACGGCGAAATATTAATATTTGAAGACGGCACAAAAGGAATGGTTCAAAACATCGTGTCCGACAGCCTTTGCGGTTGTGTTCTTTTTTCGCTTGACGACAAAATTGCCGAAGGCTCAAAGGCAACAAGAACCAAAAGAACAGCCGGCATTATGGTTCCGGACGATATTTTGGGGCGTGTTGTCAACTCTCTTGGCGAACCAATAGACGGAAAAGGCCCTCTCTCGGACGGTGAATATCGCCCAATAGAATATGCTGCTCCCTCCGTTATCGACCGTATGCCGATAGACACTCCGCTCCAAACGGGAATTTTGGCTATCGACTCGATGTTTCCTATCGGTCGCGGACAAAGAGAACTTATAATCGGTGACCGCGGAATCGGCAAAACCTCTATTGCGGTCGATACGATATTAAACCAAAAAGGCAAAAACATGATATGTGTATATGTCGCCATCGGACAAAAAGCTTCGACGGTGGCGCAACTCGTCGGAACGCTTGAGCGAAACGGCGCGCTTGATTACACAGTTGTGGTTTCCTCCACAGCGAGTGAAGCGGCTCCCCTCCAATATATCGCTCCATACAGCGGCGCGGCAATTGCGGAACATTTCATGTATCAAGGCAAAGACGTTTTAGTTGTTTATGACGACCTTTCAAAACACGCGGTTGCATACCGTGCGATATCGCTTCTTTTAAAACGTCCTCCCGGACGCGAAGCATACCCCGGAGACGTTTTCTATCTCCATTCGCGTTTGCTCGAAAGGGCAGCAAGGCTTTCAGATAGTCTTGGTGGCGGTTCAATGACCGCTTTGCCGATTATTGAAACGCTAGCCGGCGACATCTCGGCATATATCCCAACCAACGTAATCTCGATTACCGACGGGCAGATCTGTCTCGAAGGCGACCTTTTCTATTCCGGCGTTCGTCCGGCGGTTAATGTTGGCCTTTCGGTTTCGCGTGTCGGCGGCGCGGCTCAAACAAAGGTTATGAAAAAAGTCTCGGGCAACCTTAGAATAAACCTTGCCCAGTTCCGCGAACTTGAAATCTTCGCACAGTTTGGCGCGGACGTTGACAAAGCAACAAGAGAAACGCTTGCAAACGGACGAAAATTAATTGAAATATTAAAACAACCGTTAAACTCGCCACTTAACCTCCATAAACAGGTTTTAATGCTTATATGTGCAAACGAAAAATATCTTTTGGATGTTGACGACAAAAAGATTTCAACATTTTTCGAGGGACTTTTCGAGTATACCGAGACAAACTACATTGATATTTTAAAAGCTATTGACAACCAAAAGGTTATGACCGACGAGCTTAAACACGACATAGTTCTTATGCTTGAAAAGTATAAAGTCGTCTTTTTGGACAACTCAAAATAAAGGATAGTTTATGTCTAACATAAGTGAAATTCAAGAGCATATAAAGTCGATTAACGACACGATGAAGATAACAAGCGCAATGCACCTTATCGCCTCGTCCAAAATTAAAAAGACAAAAAAAATGCTTGACCAAACGGTGCCATATTTTAACGCGCTTCAAAAAACTCTTGCAAGAATAATCGAACACACCGACGACTTCGACCATATATACTTTGACGATCGTCCGCATATCAAACACAGAAAAAGCGGTTATCTTGTCATTATGGGTGACAAAGGTCTTTGCGGAGCGTATAACCACAACGTTATCGACTTTGTCGAGGGGCGTGTCGGCGACGAGGACACGACTATATTTTTAGTTGGGTTGATGGGAAGAAAAGCGTTCAACAAAAAAAATATTACGGTTGACGCCGAATTTTTGTATGTTGGGCAAAAACCAACGACAAAAAGGGCAAAACATGTTGCGGAAACTCTTCTTGATCTTTTCAGAAGAAAATTTTTAGACGATATATATGTTGTGTACACCGACATGGTATCACCGTTTAAGTCGGAACCGCGCATGGTTAAACTCTTGCCGCTTGAAAAACACAAAATTTCCGAACGTGCTAACGAAAGCAAATATCAAACGCACAACACATTTTTTCCGTCCGCAGAAGCGGTTCTCGACCACATAATTCCCGACTATGTACGGGGAATTATATATGGTTGTTTTGTCGAGTCATTAATGAGCGAACAACACGCGCGCATGACGTCGATGAACACAGCAACAGACAACGCAAAGGAACTTCTGTCCGAACTTTCGCTTGAGAGAAATCGAGCGCGGCAAGCTTCTATTACCCAACAAATAAGCGAGATAGTCGGCGGAACGATGAGCCTTAACGAAGGAGAAAAACTTTAGATGATTGAAAACAACGGAAAAATATATCAGGTAATGGGATCGGTTGTAGATGTCGAGTTCGATGTTCAAACCCTCCCAAAAATCCACGAAGCGCTTTCGGTATATTGCCAAGGCGAAACACGAATTATGGAAGTTGCGAGCCACATCGGCGGCGGCGTAGTTCGTTGTATAATGCTAAATTCAAGCGACGGTCTCCACCGTGGCATGGATGTCAAAGCGTCGGGTGAGCCTATCTCTGTGCCCGTAGGACGTAGCGTTTTGGGGAGAATGTTCAACGTATTCGGAAACCCAATCGACGGCAAGCAACCCGTTGTGTCTGAACAACGTTGGGGTATACATCACAAAGCTCCAAGTTTTGAAGATCAAAGCCCCGTTGTCGAGATACTTGAAACAGGAATTAAGGTTATCGACCTTCTCGCACCATATGCAAAAGGCGGAAAAATCGGTCTTTTTGGTGGCGCGGGTGTTGGAAAAACCGTTTTAATACAAGAACTAATTCGTAACGTAGCGACGGAACACGGCGGATTTTCAATCTTTACCGGTGTCGGAGAGCGTACACGCGAGGGCAACGAACTTTGGAACGAGATGATTGAATCGGGGGTTATCGACAAAACAGCGCTTGTTTTTGGACAGATGAACGAACCCCCCGGTGCAAGAATGCGTGTGGCGCTAACCGGACTTACAATGGCGGAATATTTCCGCGACGTCGAACGTCAAAACGTTCTTTTGTTTATCGATAACATCTTTCGATATGTCCAAGCCGGAAGCGAGGTTTCCGCTTTGCTCGGAAGAATTCCCTCGGCGGTTGGATATCAACCAACCCTTGCGACCGAAGTCGGCATGTTGCAAGAACGCATAACCTCAACTAAATATGGTTCGATAACGTCTGTTCAAGCTATCTATGTTCCGGCGGACGACATGACCGACCCGGCGCCCGCGACGACGTTTGCTCATCTCGACGCCATGACGGTTCTTTCTCGAAAGATAGTTGAACAGGGTATCTATCCCGCGGTTGATCCACTTGAGTCAAATTCAAGGATTCTCGAACCCTCGATAGTTGGAGAGGAGCACTATCGCTGTGCACGCGACGTCCAAGAGGTTCTCCAACGTTATAAAGAGCTTCAAGACATCATCGCAATTCTTGGCATGGAAGAACTGGAAGAAGAGGATCGGTTAACCGTTATACGCGCTAGAAAGGTTCAACGTTTCTTGTCTCAACCGTTTTTCATCGCGGAAAACTTCACAGGCAACAAGGGCAGATATGTTCCGCTTAAAGAGACAATTAAAGGGTTTAGGGCTATCTTAAACGGTGACGTGGACGACTGTCCCGAAGTCAACTTCTACAATGCCGGAACTATCGAAGAAGTCATTGAACGTTCACGAAACAGCGAACAAGAGAGTTAGTATGGTTACAAAATTCAATTTAAACATAATTGCCATCGGAAAAGTTTTTTTTGACGGCGAAACAAACAACCTTATTATACCGACTATCGACGGCTACCACGGAATTTTGGCAAACCATGAACCTATGGTAACCGCGATGTCACCCGGTGAGCTTAAGTTTAAGGACAAAAACGGCGAATGGATATACGCCGCGGTGAGTGAGGGCATAGTCGAGATACTTCCCGACGCCGTAACGATACTCGCCGACACGGTCGAACGTCCCGAAGACATCGATGTCGTGCGCGCAAAAGCCGAGTTGGAACACAACGAGGACATACTTTTACACAAACAAAGTATGCGCGAACATCTTCAAGCCGAACTTAGGCTTTCAAAGGCAATGGCAAGGTTAAGCGTTGCCGGAAAATCAAAAAGAGTTAAGTTCTAGTTTAAACAGCACACAAAAAACAAAAAAGGAGCAGAAACTGCGTGTTTCTGCTCCTTTCAAACTGTTGAAAAACTCTTATTGAAAAATTAAGTTTCATCATTTCTCACAAAATCTTAATCGATTTCAATCGTTTTTGTCAGGGGGCGTAGGGGATTTTTTTCGAGTCACCCCCT
>CAYJAY010000050.1:0-9167 GCA_964368445.1 uncultured Oscillospiraceae bacterium | reverse complement strand
TGTTAGGCATAGTTCCACCTCCTTATGATTTCACAGCTATAATACTATACCATTTCCATAACGAAAATGCAACATATTTTTTCGTTTTTTTTATTAATTTTAAAAAATTTTTTTTTCTTTAACCTATAGACATTATAACATAGGTTAGACAGTATGTGCAGATTAAATTTATCAAACGTGATAGGTGGCGATGTTTGCGCGAATTTGCGCATTTAGACGTTGTTTTGTGCAAATTTGTGCAAAAAATCGGGGCGTTCAAAAATTTTCTTTCAAATTTGAGCAAAAATCCGTTGTAAGCAATTGAACAAAATAGTTTATATAAGTTATAATAGACAAAGTAAATTACATGTTAATTATTTTTTGGAGGAATAAGATATGAAAACAAAAGCTGTTAGAATTTATGGGAAAGAAGATTTAAGGTTAGAGGAATTTGATCTGCCCGAAATTAAAGACGACCAAATTCTAGTACACATTATAAGTGACTCGATTTGCATGTCGTCGTTCAAGGCGGCGGAACAAGGCGAAGACCACAAAAGGGTTCCGAACGACATAGCGACAAACCCGGTAATTATAGGCCACGAGTTTTGTGGCGAGATAGTTAAAGTCGGTTCAAAATGGCAAAAAGATTGGAAAGAGGGACAAAGGTTCTCTATCCAACCGGCTATAAACTACAAAGGATCTCTCGACGCTCCGGGATATTCATTTGCAACGCTTGGCGGCGCGGCAACATACGGAATTGTGCCTAATGAATTTATGGAAGAGGGTTGTCTTCTCCCATATAACGGAGACGCGTTTTTCTATGGTTCGCTAGCTGAACCTATGAGCTGTATCGTTGGCGGTTTCCACGCAAACTATCACACGACTGCCGGAAGCTATGTCCACAAGATGGAGATTGTAGAAGGCGGAAACGTTGCAATCCTTGCGGGCGCGGGGCCTATGGGTCTTGGTGCGGTTGACTACGCTATTCACGCGCCGATTAAACCGAAACTCGTTGTCGTGACCGACATAGACGACGCGCGTCTTGAAAGGGCAAAGTCGATAGTAACCCCCGAGATGGCAAAAAAAGAGGGCGTCGAACTTCTTTACATTAACACTTCGGGCGTTGACGATCCCGTTAAAATGCTCATGGACATAACCGACGGATATGGGTATGACGATGTTTTTGTTTACGCGCCGGTTAAACCCGTTGTCGAGATGGGGGATAAAATCCTTGCGAATGACGGTTGCTTAAACTTTTTTGCGGGCCCCGTTGACCCTAACTTTTCGGCTATGTTCAACTTCTATGACGTTCATTATGCCTCGACACACATCGTCGGAACATCGGGCGGAAACACGGCGGACATGCTTGAATCGCTCGCGATGATGGAAAAAGGAACTCTTAACCCCGCCGCCATGATAACCCACGTCGGAGGCCTTGACAGCGTTATCGAAACCACGCTTAATCTTCCAAACATAAAAGGCGGAAAGAAACTTTCGTATACAAATATTTCGATGCCGATGACCGCTATTGAAGATTTTGAAAAACTAGGTGAAACCGACGAGATGTTTAAACAGCTTGCTAAGCTTGTTAAAGATAACAACGGCCTTTGGAGCGCAAGCGCGGAAAAATATCTTTTAGAAAACGCCAAAGCGATATAATGTTAAAAATAATGAGGGTATAATATGAATTTACAACAAGCTATTGAACACGCGAAACAAAATGTAAACAATAGAATAAAAGCCGACGGAAGACTTTCGGGAAAGGTTGCTATTGTAACCGGAAGCGCTCAAGGTTTTGGGCTTGGCATTGCGGGGGAGCTGTATGAGCAGGGCGCATCTGTCGTGATAGCCGACCTTAACGCTGAGCTTGCAAAAAGCGTAGCTACTGAACTTGGCGAAAGGGCGTTTTCCGTTTCGGTCGATGTTTCAAACGAACAGTCGGTTGAAAAGATGGTGTGCGACACTGTCGAGCATTTCGGTGGGATTGATATATTTATTTCAAACGCCGGGGTTTTAAAAGCGGGAAGCCTTGAAGAAACCGACGTAGATACATTTAATTTTGTTACAAAGGTAAACTACACCGGATATTTCATAACGACAAAATACGTAAGCGCAATAATGAAAGCCCAACACCAAGCGGACAGCTCCAAAACGTTTGACATTATCCAGATTAATTCAAAATCGGGGCTTGAGGGCAGCAACAAAAATTTCTCGTATGCCGGCGGAAAGTTTGGCGGAATAGGTCTAACTCAAAGTTTCGCGCTTGAACTTATTCCGTATAACATCAAGGTTAATTCTATCTGCCCCGGAAACTACTATGACGGGCCGCTTTGGAGCGATCCCGAAAGAGGACTTTTCAAACAATATCTCGAGGGCGGAAAAGTTCCCGGCGCAAAGACTATCGCCGACGTAAAAGATTTTTATCTTTCAAAAAGTCCGATAAAAAGAGGGTGTTTCCCGAAAGACGTTGCAAAAGCTATCTTTTACGCAGTTGAACAGGAATATGAAACGGGACAAGCCATTCCGGTTACCGGCGGACAGGTGATGCTTAAATAATGCGTAATTCGTAATTCGTAATGCGTAATTCGTAATGCGTAATTACGTTAGTTAATAGTTAATAGTGTAGGTGCGCCACTTCGTGGCGGTCTTTGAATGTGGAATTAGGAATGTTGGTGCGCCGTTCCGGCGAGATTTAATATATGGTTTTATAGATTTGTTCGTTTTGCGGCGTGTAGATGCAAATACCATGCCCGTCTCGGTCACCCGAGACAAACCCCAAAAGGCAAACCGTAGGGCAAGGGCTTTGCTCTTGCCACAGACTGTCGAAAAACCCTTATTGAAAAAATACGCTTCGGCATTTTGCACAAATGTTGGTTGTAGGGAACGGTCTTGACCGTTCCGTCTCCGTTGTAAGATACGCCCTGTCTCTTATGTCGGGGTTTGGGGCAAAGCTCCATTTCAATCGTCGCAGTAGCGACCACCCTCATTTTTCATTATTAACTATACACTATTAATTAACTCATCTTCCCTCCCTTTGTATCAAAAAACAAAAAAATTATAATCCATAAAGGAGAAAATATATTAATGGCAAAGATAACAATAATGCCTAAAATCGGTATCTCGATTGAATCGTGTGTCATAACCGAATGGCATAAAAACGTCGGCGACAGCGTGACGCTTGGCGAAAATCTGTTTAGCTTTGAAACAGACAAATCAACGATGGACCAAGAAGCCGAGGTTTCGGGCGTTTTGCGCGAGATATTTTTTGAAGCCGGTGAAGAAGTTCCTGTGCTTTTGCCTTGTTGCATAGTGTCGGACGAGGGCGAGGATATCTCGGCGCTTGTCGCCGAGGCAAAAGCTGCGCTTTCCGAAAGCGGGCTTCAAACCGAGGTCGAACAAGTTGAACAGCCGACCGCCGTTCAACCGACACAAAAAGCCGCCGCCCCGACATCAAACGCGGTAGCAGACGTCGAAAAAGTTTCGCCAAGAGCAAAAGCCGTTGCACAAAAACTTGGTGTGCCGCTTGAAGCTGTCGCGCCGACAGGCCCATACGGAAGAATAATAGAACGCGACGTGCGAAATTGCGATGTTCGCATGACGTCGGCGGCATATGCCTTGACGGGCGGAACCGCTATCGGCGGAAAGATAGGGGTTTCGGATATCGCGAACGCTGCCTCGTCTGCTTCAAACTCGGCGAGTTCGGCCACAGCGCCGCAAAAACCCGCGCCTGTCAAGATTCCAACCCCCGACAAAAAAATTGTAGGGGAATATACCGACCAAAAGATGACCAAAATCCGCTCAACTATTGCGGCGGCTATGAAACATTCTCTAACGTCAACCGCCCAGCTAACAAACAACTCGTCGTTCGACGCAACAAACCTAATGGCGACGGCAAAGGCGTTTAAACAACCCGGTAAAGTTCCGGAAGGCGACAAGATAACGATTAACGACATAATGCTTTTTTGCGTGTCGAGGGTTTTGAAAGATTTCCCCGACGCAAACTGCCATCTTCTCGAAGACGGTTCGGTTAGACATTTTGACGATGTCCATCTAGGTATTGCTTGCGCAACCGACAGGGGGTTAATGGTTCCGAAAATTATGTTCGCAAACAAAAAGAGCTTGCTTGAAATTTCAAGAGAATCAAAAAGTTTGGTTGAACAGTGCCGTAAAGGTTCAATATCCCCCGATCTTCTTTCAAACGGAACGTTTACAACAACAAACCTAGGTTCACTTGGCATCGAGAGTTTCACCCCGATACTTAATCCGCCCGAGGTTGCAATACTTGGCATTAACGCGATTGTAACGCGTCCTAGAATTAAAGACGGCGAGGTCGAGTTCTATCCGTCGATGACGTTGTCGGTCACATATGACCACAGGATTTTAGACGGAGCGCCGGCGGCACAGCTTGCGCTGGCTTTAAAGAATATGCTTGAAAATGTTTCGGAGGATAGTTTTGCATGAGAGAGTTTGACTTAGTTATAATTGGCGGAGGCCCTGCCGGATACAATGCCGCCGAAAGAGCGGCACACAAAAAGCTTAAAGTTGCGTTGATAGAAAAAAACAATGTTGGAGGCGTGTGCCTTAACGAAGGTTGCGTTCCGACAAAGGCGCTTCTTTATGCCGCAAAACAAGCTGACCACGCAAAACATGCCGAAGTTTTTGGCGTAACGGTTAAAGAGGTTAGCTTTGACCACTCAGTTGCGGTTGCCCACAAAGACGACACCGTCACAAAACTTACGGGTGGCGTAGCGATGACACTTAAAAAACAAGGTGTCGAATGGATTAAACAGACCGGCAAAGTTGTCGAAAAAACAAACGATGGGTTTGTTGTCGACGTTGAAACCGAAAGCATTAAAGCCAAAAATGTAATGCTTTGTAACGGCTCAACCGTGTTTATCCCTCCAATTAAAGGTTCAAAACAAGCACTTGAAAGCGGTTTTGCGATAACAAGCAAAGAGGCGCTCGACATAAAACAAGTTCCGAAAAAACTTGTCGTTGTGGGCGGAGGGGTTATCGGACTTGAGCTTGCTTCATATTTCAAAAGTGCCGGAAGCGACGTTACGGTGGTTGAACTTCTCGACCAAGTCGGAGGGCCAATAGACGCGAAACTGTCAAAAATTTTGCAAGCTAACCTCGAGAAAAAAGGCATTAAATTCATGCTTAAAAGCTCGGTGGACGAGGTTGCAAAAGACGGAGTAGTTGTCAAAACCAGCGATACAACCGAAACTTTAACCGCCGACAAAATTTTGCTATCTGTCGGAAGACGCGCAGACCTTTCGACGATAGATGCCGACAAACTTGGACTTTTTACCGAAAAAGGTGCTGTCGTGACCGACCAATACATGCGCACCAACATAGGTGGGTTGTATGCCGCAGGCGACATAAATGGAAAATCTATGCTAGCACACACGGCGTATCGTGAGGGCGAAGTTGCGGTGGACCACATGACGGGCGGAAAATCGATGATGAGATATAGCGCCATTCCAGGAGTTATCTACACCGACCCCGAATACGCAGGTGTGGGCGAAACAGAACAGACGGCAAAACAAAAAGGGCTCGAAGTCAAAGCAGTCGAGATGTCGCTTAAATTTTCCGGAAGATATTTTGCTGAAAATCCCGATGGCGACGGAGTAATAAAACTGATAGCCGACAAAAAAGCCGACAGGCTTTTGGGGGTTCATATGGTAGGCACGTATGCTTCTGAAATTATATTTGGAGCTTCGCTTATGATCGAACAAGAGATGCGAATTTCCGAGATAAAAGAAACCGTGTTCCCACACCCGACGGTTGCGGAGATTATACGTGAAGCGTGCTTTTTGATTTAATGAGGAATTAGGAATGAGGAATGAGGAATGGTGGTGCGCCACTTCGTGGCGAAATTTAATATATGGTTTTATAGATTTTTCGTTTTGGGGCGCGTAGGGGCAAAATACCATGCCCGTCTCCGTCACCCGAACCAGCCACAAATCTGCGAACCGTAGTATTTTGTAAAATCCAAAAATTTGCAACGGGTATAGCTTCACTGTTTGCCCTCTCAGTCAATCCGAGATTGACAGCTCTCCCAAAGGGAGAGCCAAGAGCCAAGTCAAAAGCTCTCTCTAAAAGGCAAGAAATCCAAAGGCTCTCCCTCTGGGAGAGCTGTCACGAAGTGACTGAGAGGGCATTTGTAAAGTTTTGATGACACAAGGAAGTAGAGGCAAATACCATCCGCCTGTCATCACCGCTTCAATCCAATCCAAAAAACAAAGCCTAAACAACATCTCACAAAACACCGTGGCGGTGCTATTTCATTTTTGCTAGCACACCTCAATCATAAATTACGCATTACGAATTATGAATTACGAATTAAATAAATTATAGGAGAAACAAAATGCCAAAAGAAATGTTTTTAGACCCCAAAAAGGTTCGAGCAAAAGGTGCTCTTAAGTTCAACGATATCCCACTTAACGCATACGACAAAACCGTTTCGGACGAAAGAAAAAATTATTCAGACGAACAACTAATAAAAATTTTCGCCGACATGGTTGCCCTTCGTGAGTTCGAGGGCATGTTGACAAAGATTAAAACCCAAGGCGAATATGAAGGGGTTAAACACACATATCCCGGCCCTGCCCATCTTTCGGTTGGACAAGAGGCGGCGGCGGTTGGCCAAGCATATTGTCTTACAACAGAGGATTATAGTTTCGGAAGCCATCGAAGCCACGGCGAGATCTTGGCAAAATGCCTTTCGTCTATCGACAAACTCGACGATAAGAGTTTAATCGAGATTATGGAAAACTTTTTGGACGGCGAGTGTTACGCAGTTGTCAAAAAAGAATATCCAAACGACACACCAAAACAACTTGCGGTTAAATTTGCGCTATACGGAACGCTTGCCGAAATATTCGCAAGAAAAACAGGGTTCCACAAAGGCCTTGGCGGTTCGATGCACGCGTTTTTCTTGCCGTTCGGCGTATACCCCAACAACGCAATAGTTGGCGGTTCGGGTCCTGTTTCGGCGGGTGGCGCGCTTTATAAAAAGGTTAACGGCAAAGACGGTATAGTTCTTTGTAACCTAGGCGACGGTTCAATTGGTTGTGGCCCTGTTTGGGAAGCGCTTAACTTCTCGGCAATGAAACAGTTTGAAACTATCTGGGGCGACAAAGGCGGTCTTCCGCTTTTGTTCACATTCTTTAACAACGGCTACGGCATGGGCGGCTTCACGTCGGGTGAAACAATGGCATATGAAGTTGTCGCAAGAATTGGTTCGGGAATAACCCCAACCCAGATGTATGCAGAGCGTGTAGACGGATTTAACCCTCTTGCGGTTATCGACGCTGTTACACGCAAGAAAAACGATATAATTAAAGAGGGCAAAGCTCCGGCGCTTCTCGATATCGTGACCTATCGTTTTTGCGGACATTCAACAAGCGACGTAAACGCATATCGTGCGAAAGAAGAGATGGACGCTTGGCAAGAGGTTGACCCCATTGTCACATACAGAGCAGAGCTTGTTAAAGCCGGCGTTGCAACGGACGAACAGTTGGGCGAGATAGTTGAAAGCGCGATAAAACGCATGGCGGAAATCTGTGCGCTTGCGGCGGATGTCGAAAAATCGCCATATCTTGACATGAAAAACTGTGCTCCTATCGAAAAAATGATGTTCTCAAACCAAAGAGTTGAGTCGATGGACACGACAAGAGAACCCGAGATGCTTGTTCCAAAAGCAGAGTGTGCTCCGCTTAACAAGATCTTGAGCAAAAAAAGAACCAACACAGAAAACGGAAAACCCGTTCCAAAGATTATGCGATATAACTATCGCGACGCTATTTCGGAACCGCTTCTCGAGTGTTACTATAAAGATCCGACATTCACGGCGTACGGCGAAGATCTTCGTTTCTGGGGTGGCGCGTTCGCTATAACGCGTGACTTTGCTACTTGTTGCCCACCGAAACGTCTTTTTAACTCGCCCATTTCGGAAGCCGCAATAGTCGGCTCGGCGGTTGGATATGCGCTTTGCGGAGGCAGGGTTATGGCGGAACTTATGTACGCCGACTTCATGGGAAGAGCGGGCGACGAAATTTTCAACCAACTTTCTAAATGGCAAGCAATGAGCGCAGGCATACTTAAAATGCCGGTTGTGCTTCGCGTTTCGGTAGGGTCAAAATATGGCGCGCAACACAGCCAAGACTGGACAGCGATGACGGCACACGTTCCGGGGCTTAAAGTTGTGTTCCCCTCTACTCCTTACGAAGCAAAAGGATTATTGACAACAGCATTAAAAGGAACAGACCCCGTCGTGTTCTTTGAAAGCCAACGTCTATATGATATGGAAGAACGTTTCAACGAAGGCGGAGTTCCTGTTGGTGAATATGAAATCGAGATAGGGGCTGTTAACAAAGTCCGCACAGGTAGCGACGTAACTATCCTTACTATCGGCGCGGCGCTTTACAGAGCGGTGGACGCGGCGGAACAGCTCGAGAAACTTGGCGTTTCGGCAGAGGTTATAAATCTTTGCAGCATAAGTCCGCTTGATTACAATCCGCTTATCGAGTCGGTTAACAAGACGGGTAAGGTTGTGCTTGTTTCGGACGCTTGCGAACGTGGAAACTTCATGAACGACGTTGCAAGAAATCTTTCGGAATTCTGCTTCGACAACCTTGACGCTCCCCCCGTTGTCATAGGTGCGCGAAACCTTATCACACCTCCGTTTGAATTTGACGAAGATTTCTTCCCGCAAGCTTCGTGGATAATCGACGCCATTCATTCAAGGATTATGCCAATAGACGGATATGCTCTTCAAAACGACGAGATAACACCGCTTCAAAAGGTTAAACTCGCAAAAGAAGGCAATTAAAAAGCTTTAACTAAAGCATAAATATTAAACGGGCGAACATTGTGTTCGCCCGTTTTGCTTGATTACAATTAAACGCCGAACCGTGTTCGGTTCGGCGTTGCTAAAGCTGTGGCTGTTCCATACAACCGTTGAGAAAACATTTGGGGGAATTTATCTTTAAATAGAGCCGACAGTCTCCCGTCAAGCATCTATATTTACGGTTGTTTTTTCCCAAAGGCTGTCTGAAGTGTGTTATTTTCCAAGATCTTCGCTAGGGTCTCCGTTAAAGTCTTCGCTAGGGTCTTCGTTAAAGTCTTCGCTAGGTTTCTGCTATGGTCTTCGCTAGGTTTCTGCTATGGTCTTTGCTAGGTTT
>CAYJAY010000049.1:0-9396 GCA_964368445.1 uncultured Oscillospiraceae bacterium | reverse complement strand
ACGACGATTTTTCAACACTTTATAAAAATTTGTTTAAAATAAAAGACGAAAAAGGTCTTGTCAGAATGCTTGATTTTTTCGAGCAAAACAACTCGGGTTATGCCGTCTTTGAATATTTCGACAGCATGACATTAAAGGAGTTTTTGGCTTTAAAAAACTCCTTTATTCCGTGGGACAGGTGCAGCTCTCTAATGCGTCCGCTAATCGACGCCGTTTCGGCCATACACAGCGTTAATTTGCTCCACCGCGGGGTAAGCGTAGACACTATTCAAGTAAGCCGCAACGGAACGTTTAAGCTTTCTGGGTTTGCAACAGCATCTGTGCGAACTAAAGGAAAAGACCTTGCGACAAAGATTTTTCCCGGATACGCTGCGCCCGAACAATATTCAACCGCAAAGTTTCAAACTCCGGCAACCGACGTCTATTCCCTTTCGGCGGTCATATATCGATGCCTTACCGGCATAACCCCGCAAGAAGCCGACCAGCGCTTACACCACGACCATTTGAAAAACGCATCCGAGATAATGGAAACTGTTCCGGCCCACGTCTCCAAAACGCTTTACATAGGAATGATGGTAAACCAAGACGCGAGGGTAGAAAACGCCGAAGACTTCCAGCAGATGCTTGACAATGTCTATGACCAAAGCGCCGCAAGGACCGTTCCTCCGAAATTTTCCGGCAAAGGAAAAAGCGCGCTTGAAATCGGAAGCGAACTGCAAAAACGCAGCAACGAAAGTCCTTCAACACCACCGACAGAGCAAGAAACAACAACCTCGGGATTTGGCCTTAAGCTGGTGACGGTTCTTTCGGTTTCTCTTTTAATAATCGTCACGATTTGTTTTTTCATGTTGGGTGCCAACGAACAACCTATAGCCACCGGACAAAACGATACCGACTTAACAGAGCAACAGATATCTGTTCCAAACTTTGTTGGTCTTACTATCGAACAGGTTCAAACCAAATACGACGCAAGATTTCACTTTAGAATCGAACAAACATACGACGAGACTAAAACTCTTGACATAATAATCAATCAGTCAATCGACCCAAACAGCCTTGTGGATATCGGAAGCGAGATAGTCTTATACTACAACACGGGCTATCTGATACGGCTTGAAAACTATGTCGGCATGACAACACAAGAGATAGAACAGGTGATAATCGAAATAGAGGGCCTTAGCGAAACGTTTGACTTTAATGTCGAGCTTGAGATTGTCGATATAGCTCTTTACGAATCCGGAATAGTTTTTGAACAAAGTATCGAAAGCGGAAAACCGTTCGACCTTGCTACTGATACGTTAGTTTTGAAGATAGCAAAATAGGATATCGAAACAGTTAAATCAATTTTAAAAGGCATAACAATTAAACGTAAAACCTTTGCAACAGCTTGAAAAAGCACTCGTTGCAAAGGTTTTTTTGACGACCTGAAAACATTTTTTTGTTCAGCGTTATTTTCCAATTCCCTTTTTAGCTAGAGCTTTTTCAAAAATATGTTGACAAAGTGAAAAGTTTAAGTTAAAATGATTAAGCAAAAATAACTATTTTAACTTAACTAAACGGAGATGTTATGAAAACTAAACTTTCCAAAACGCTGGACAAAATCTTTCACGATATGTCGATAGCAGAACTTAAATTGTTATACACAAAAAACAGCCCCGGCGATATTTCGTATCACGATACGCTGTATCTTAATATAATAGAAGGGCACCCTAATCAATATACTTCTTCTAAAATCGCCGACCTGTTACAGATAACCCGTCCATCGGTTACGCAAAAAATAAACGAACTTTGCAAAAAAGGTTATGTTGTTAGAACACAAAGTGAAACCGACAAACGTGTACATTATCTGTCTTTAAACAAAGACAATAGTTTTTTTTCAAACTTTCACAAAGATATCGAACAAAAATCAGCACAGCTTTTAACGGAAAAGTACGGCGAAAAAAATGTCGACCTTGTTTGCGAGATGCTGGAGTTTTTCTCAGATTCGGTTAATTTGCAGGTGGAAAAAGCGGCAGAGATTTAAAAAGGTTAATTTTATAATAAAACAATAACGTTATACAAACGTTAACTCTTTGAAAGTGCAGAAATTTAGATGAAACAAAACAATTCTTTAGCGAAAAATTTTAACATGGAAAGCCTTTTGGCGTTCACTTTGCCAAGCGTTTTCATGATGCTTTTCATGTCGACATACACAATTATAGATGGTGTTTTTGTCGCCAACCTTGTTGGGGAAGATGCCTTGGCGGCCATAAATATCGTGTTTCCGCTTTTCGGATTGGTGATGGCGGTTGGGCTTCTTTTTGCAACCGGCGGAAACGCCGTAATCGCTCGGCTTCTAGGGGAAGGAAAGCCAAAAGAAGCAAACGAGTTTCTAACGGTTCTTTATATTATCGGCGGAGCGCTTGGCATAGTACTCAGTTTTTGCGGATTTTTGTTTACCGAAAGCATCCTTCATTCACTCGGAGTAAGCGACAACCTCTATCCCTATGCAAAAGATTATCTTTTAAGCCTTTCGGGGTTCGTTGTCCCCGTTATATTTCAAGTCTTTGTCCAATCCTTTTTGGTGACGGCGGGCAGACCCATGATGGGGTTTGTTTTATGTGTCGTCGGTGGACTTTCAAACATTGTACTCGACTATCTGTTTATATCTCCAAATCTTTTTGATTTTGGCATAGCCGGCGCAGGGCTTGCAACCGGAATCGGCAACGCAATCCCCGGAATTTTCGGCTTTTTCTATTTTGTTTTTTGGCGCAAAAAAAGCCCGCTTTATTTTGTTAAACCAAAACTTAAGCTAAAGCGCCTTTTAAGTGGAATGTACAACGGTATGAGCGAACTTGTAAACTCGCTTGCGTTATCTATAACCACAATTATGTTTAATTTCATCTTGATGAAAATTGCGGGCGACGAGGGTGTCGCGGCCATAAGCGTAATCCTTTATATACAGCAGTTCCAAACCGCTATATATTTCGGTTATACAATAGGCGTTTCTCCGATAATTTCATATAAATTTGGCGCAAACGACAAACCGGCACTTCAAGGTATCGTGAGAAAAAGTTTCGTTTTGGTGTCGTTTGCCTCGGCTATCATAATTGGCGCAACGCTTTTGTTTGCAAATCAAGCGGTTTCTATTTTCATTTCAAACGACAGCCCAACGTTTGAGATGGCGAAAATCGGACTTTTGATGTTTACACCATCATATATCTTTATGGGCTTTAACGTTTTTATCTCGGCGATGTTCACCGCTCTTTCAAACGGAAAAATCTCCGCGACGTTGTCCGTTTGCCGAAGCCTTGTTTTTATAGTCGTGTCGCTTGCGCTGTTGCCGCTTGTTTTGGATATCTATGGCGTGTGGCTTGCAATCCCCGTTGCGGAACTGCTTTCTATCGGGCTTGGGATCTATTTCTACAAAAAACACAAATCTCAGTATGGCTATTAACACTCGCTATCTTTCGCCATAATATATAAGCATGCTCAACTCACACCTTTTGTCACTTGGGTTTGTGTATGTGTGTTGCACATCGGCACAAAATCGCAACGCATCACCTTTTTTAAGCAAAAAGCTTTTATCATTAAACTCAACGTTAACGCTTCCTTGAAACACCGTTATGTACTCTTCAGTTCCAACAAGGTGGGGTTCCGACACAAGCTTTCCGTTTCCCTCAATAACAATTCGATACGTTTCAAACCCCTTTTTTTCGTCAAAACCAAACACAGGATAATTTATATAGTTTCGGTCGCTCTCCAAAACAGGAACAATGTTTTTTGAAAGTATAACCGTTTCGGTTTTCTCTTCTTTGTTTTGTTCGACAAGCGAGGTGAACGACACTTTATATCCGTTTGCAATCTTCCACAACACCGACACGGTGGGGTTAGCGTCCCCCTTTTCAATCTGCGCTAACATGCTTCGCGAAACGCCGGTGAGCTTTGTGGCCTCGTCCAACGTAAGTTTCTTTTTTTCTCGTGCATTTTTGATGTTTTGAGCCACCGATAAATTTATATTCATAAAACCTCTTGACAATATAATGATATAAAAGTACAATATAATCAAATAACGTTATATTGTACTTTTAGTGTATTATAACACACTGTCAGAGAGGAAACAACAAAAATGTTCAGTCTTGTCAATTTTCTTACATATGCCGTCGTGACGGCGATTACCCCGGGCCCCAACAACATCATGTCGATGTCGGGGGCTAGCAAACTTGGGTTCAAAAAAAACATGCCTTTCAATCTTGGGATATTTGGCGGGTTTTTAATCGTCATGGTTGTGTGCACCCTGCTCAGCAGTTTGCTTTCGTCGCTTCTTCCGATTATAGAACTCCCAATGAAGATAGCGGGCGCGGCATACATGCTCTATCTTGCGTATAAGACGTTTAAAAGCTCCGACAAAATCGAGGAAAACTATTCAAAAACAGGTTTTTTCTCGGGGCTTGTTTTGCAGTTTATCAACCCGAAGATATATATCTATTGCATAATGTCTATGCAGGTCTACATTCTGCCTTTTTTTAACGGAAACTATGTGGCACTTCTCGGATTTGCGTTTATTCTGGCGTTTATCGGGTTTGTGTGTGTGCTTTGCTGGTCGGGTTTCGGGTCGCTTTTCAAGGTGCTTTTCTCGAAATATGCCAAGATAACAAACACAATAATGGCTTTGTTGCTTGTCTATTGCGCCGTGTCTTTGTTTATGTAATGACAAAAAACTATTCATAAAATTGTATAAACATAAAAGCAGCAACAACAAAACCGCCAAAATCGGCGGTTTTGTTGTTGCTTTATTTCTTTGATTTTAATAACTATTCGCTAACAATATACATCTTTTCAACATGTGCCGTGCCGTCTGCCGCCGCCACACGAACCGTTACATAGTCCGCCAAAACATCGCTACCCGACGGATGGTAACTGACGCTTACATCTGCGCCGTATGCGTCAACTTGTATTGCGCTTGGTGTGAACTTACCGCTCTCGTCTATATATCTAACACCCGCGGCGTTTTCCATAATTTCGGTATTGAAGCTCGAGCCGAAAAAGATTGCTGTCGGCATAAGGGCTCCGGATATGTTGTATTCAAGCGATTTAATCGAAGCGTTGTTTGGAAGAATACTGCCTTCGGACGACTGGCTAACCCAAATCGGGTTGCTAAACGCCATTCCAATGTCGTTGTACATCTGTGCTGTTTCGCTTGTAACCTCAACACGATAGTAACAATCGGGCAAAGCGAGAAGTTCCTGTTCCAATGTATAGCTGTATAGCCCTTGTCCCGAAAGGTCAAGTTCGACCACAGTTTCGGGGAAAAGTTCCTCTATCGCCCCCGTTATCGGGAAACGCAAGACTTTAATCGAAGTTAACGGAACGGTGTCATACGTCGAAACTTTAAGCGTTAAAAGCCCGCCCTCTGCCGGGATAAACACCTCTTCGCCCATAATCGCCCCACCAAGGGAGAAACGAAGTTCAGGGCCGTTTGAAGCAAAGAAGTTTCCGCTTTGTACAAGTTGCGTAACGCCATATTCCGAAAGCGAGGGCATGTAGCCTTTTATAAAACGGCAACCGACAAGGTCGCTCGTGAGCTCGTTACTGCTTCCCGTTACAAACATCTTAGTAGCGCCTCTTGAGTTGATGTTGTCCCAGATGTTTCTTGCGATGTTGAATTCGCTGTAATCAGATCTCGTTGTATTATCAAGAAGGTCGAAAGCCGTGACACCGCTTGTGTTTTTAATCTGGTTCATGCTTTCTTCGATACCGCTCATTATAACGTCGATAATCTCGCCTGTGGTTTTGTTTTCAATCTGTTGAACGTATAGACTTTCGTTGTTATATCCAAACGGATGCGGAATAACCGCAACCCCGCCTTGCGACGTTATTTGATCGACGGCGTTTTGCAAAAGATACCACGACTCCGCCGCTATGTGATAGTTGCTAGCCGGCATGTCTAGTGCGTCAGAGTAGTTGAGCGCAATAATCTTTCTTGTGGTGGTGTTTGCGCCAACCATAAGTGTCGGTATCTGTAAAAATGCGTTGTTTGAACCGGTTAAAGCGTTGACGTCGGATTGGGATATCTCGTTTCCATATCCGTTGGTCTCGACGCTCGCTATAAAGCTTAGGCCGTTGTCGTAACCATACGTTACGTTGTCTTCAAGCACGCCTTGATATTCCGAACCGCTCAACGCGGTGTGTGTGTTAAGGTCTCCGGCATAGTATCCTTCGCCGGCTATGCTTATGTCCGCCGATTCGCCCGACACAACTATCGCTCCGCTTGTGTCATATCCAATAGCTTTGATAGTTCCATGTCCGCCCGCAACCGCAACGGTTGAAAGCTCAACGCTCACCGTTTCGCCGGGGGCAAAGTCAAGCGACATGACGTTTCCGCCCGCAATAGCAAACATGTCGGTCAAAAACTCAACGCGTTGTCCGTCGAGTTGGTTTTGCGTTTGGTTTGTTATGTTAATTGTTATGTTCTGTTTAATTCCGACAACGTTGGCTGTAAAGCCGTTGTTGTGTGCTGTGCCGTTAAGTTGCGACACATTTATGTCGGATTGGTCTACGCTCGACATAAGATTAAGCGACGACTCGGGGGCTTCGACATAAAGTTTTGTTCCGTCAAACACGGCTCCATCCATCATTATGTCGTCTTTGCGCGCGCTCGTCATAAGTAGGGATCCGTTTTTAAACGTGACCGTTCCTCCGGCGTTTGTTATGTTGACAAGCGGAAGCGAAAGAAATCCTCTGAATTCTTCGTTTATATCGATTTCAAACGACGAACCCACTTGAATTGTGTCGCCCGCTTTAAGTGCCGGATGGGTGAAATATAACATAAAGGTTGCCTGGCTGTCTGCAAGGTACACCTGTCCGTCCGAAGCCACTGCTCCGCGTTCCGGACCATAGAAATAGCTGTAGCCATATACAAACAAACCGGCAAAAGCAAGAAATACAACGGCGACCAAAGATCCAATCACAATCCCTTTTTTCGATTTTTTTCCCATTTTACTTTTTGAAACCTGTCCTTTTGGCGGTGGAGCAGTTTTGCGAGAACGCGAGATCTTAACTTCCGAATCGTCTTGTTTTTCCTCCTGCTCAACCTTTGGTTTTTCGGTTGTTTCTGTTTTCTTATCGGTCGAGGAAGCTTTAAAGACTATCGGACCTTGTCCCGACGAAGAAATCGGCGTTGACGAAGAAATCGGCGTCGACGAAGAAATCGGCGTTGACATGGTCGGGATTGATGATATAGGTGATGTTAAGTTCGATTGAGCAGACAAAACTGCCGAATTTGACACGGGGGCAGAAGACGGCAAAACAACAGGCGTTGGGGGAGGCAACGAACCGGCATACGGCGTTGGTATCGCGACGCTTGTCGTGGTGTATTGCGACGGAATGACCGGGGCAACCCCGGCAGTTGAGGTCACACCAGCAACAGGGCTTGAAGCCTGCTCTGACACCACAGCGTTAGTGTTTGTCGCCGGTGGCACCGCAGATGTTGTTGGCACTGGGTTTGTTGGTTGGTTAATTGGGGTGGGCGGAACGGGAACAGGAGGAAGAGACTCCCCTGCCTTAAACACAAACCCTTTGTTGTTCGGATCGTTCATTGTCTATGCTCCTTTTTGGAATATTATCCACGCTCAAAAACAGGTGGAAAGAATACTTAAAAGCGATCTGCTTAATATTTTTTTAAAAGCGATAAAATAAATTTTCCCTTTTAATTTATAATATGTCAATTGTTTTTTATTATATCACATTCAATCTACTAAATCAACAAATAGCACAAGCTTGTGTGGTAAAAATTCCTACTTTAATTTGACGACAACACAACGATGTGGGCAATCGACGGAATCGACTGTTTTTGTTGAAACGTCGTAACATTCATAAGCGCTCCCGTTGCGGCAAAAACAATTTTTTTGAACTGTTTGCTCTTGAGTTTCGGAATCAAATACGACGCCAAAACCGCCGCGCTACACCCAGCTCCCGAACCGCCCGAATTCACGCCTTTTTCGTCGACATCAAAGATGAGCAAACCGCAATCAAGATGGTTTTTGACATCAAATCCGTTGTTCGACATAAGCTCCAAAAACAACCGGCTCCCAACCTTTCCAAGGTCACCCGTCACAACATGGTCATAGTCGCTAGGGAAACTGTTTGTTTCATTGAAAAAACCGATATAGCTGTCTGCGGCCGCCGGGGCCATTGCGCCGCCCATGTTGTTTACGTCGCATATCCCAAAATCGACTATCTTTCCAAACCGAAATCCGTCAATCGCTACCGTGTCGCCGTTTGGTTTTTCTCTCGAAACAACGACACATCCCGAGGCTGTCGCGGTCCATTGGGCAGGGGGAACTCGCCTTCCGCCATATTCAAGAGGGGTTCGAAACTGACGTTCCGCCGTGCAAAAATGGCTCGACGCCAACGCACAAGCAGTTTCATACACCGAGCAAGCGACAAAACTTGAGGCAAGCGCCAACGATTCGGCCATCGTTGAACACGCCCCATACAACCCGACATGTGCAATGCCGCTTTCTCTAAGCCCAAACGTAGTTGCGGCACATTGGTTTTGAAGATCTCCGCAAAAAACTATTTCCGGTTTTTGTTTAAGCGATTTTGTCGCAAGGTCAAACGCACGTTTAACAAGTTCGCTTTCCGCTTGTTCATATGTTTGTTTGCAAAAAACCGTATCGTTTTGATAGTGTTTGAAATATTCTTTAAGCGGCCCGCATTTCTCTTTTTTTCCGACAAAACTCTCAGACGCGACAACAAAAGGTTTTTTTTCAAACATAACCGTGTCACCGTTTCGTTTTACAAAACATTTTATATCATCGATACTAGCCAATAGACCACCCCCAAAACAAACGAAGCGGACGTTCCAAAAACTATGACAGGCCCTGCGATTGAAAAAATCTTGGACGACGTTCCGAAAACAAAACCTTCCGTCTTAAATTCCACCGCAGCCGACGCAACAGCGTTTGCAAAACCCGTTATCGGAACCATCGTTCCGGCGGCGGCATAGTGCGATAGCTTGTCATACACCCCTATTCCGGTTAACAACGCGGCTATCGCTATAAGCGTTGTCGAGACGAGAAGGCTAGCTTGCTGTTTTTCAAGCTGTGCAACATCGAAATAGAGAAAGTTTAGCAACTCGCCAAACATACAGATTGTTCCACCAAACAAAAAAGCAAGCACAACGTTTTTTATATACGGCGGTTTTGGTGTTGCTTGTTCACAAAGTTTCTGATACTCTTTATTTTTGATATTCACGTTAGATGACATTGTTGATAACCTCCAACTTTCACATTATCGTTATCTTTTCCCACAATGGTTTTTATATTCGTGAAGGTCTGTTAATGAGGGATTTTGACGCAAAAAAACCACAGCAAAAGCTGTGGTCAGACTGTCGAAAAACCCCTATTGAAAAAA
>CAYJAY010000048.1:0-11298 GCA_964368445.1 uncultured Oscillospiraceae bacterium | reverse complement strand
TTACACTTGACAATAATAAAATTTCATCTGATAATATCTATATCGCGTCTAGCCATGTAATGGATAAGTTAAGTTCTCAAAAAACCTCACAGGGTATAGTTGGAGTTATATACACAAATAACGTCAAAGAACAGAGAAATGGCTCTAGGGCTTTGCTTTTGTGTGGTGTTCAAGACCCCGTGAACATTGGCGCGTCTATTAGAACCGCCGTAGCGTTTGGTTTTGACGACATTATGATTTCCAAAGGTTCGGCCGATCCTTTTTCGCCCAAAGCAATCAGAGGATCTATGGGTGCTGTATTGCGGTGCAATTTAATGTATAATATAGATGCGTCACAAACCATACAACAATACAGACAAAACGGATACAGGTGTTTTGCAACTGCGCTTGAACAACAATCAATCGACATAAGCGAATTGAAAAACGACCCGAAAGAGAAAATTCTTATTGTAATTGGCAACGAGGGAAACGGGCTTCCGATAGATGTTATTAATCTTTGCGACAACACAATAAAGATTGGGATTATCGGTGATATCGAAAGTCTAAACGCTTCGGTAGCGGCCGGTATAACGATGTATCATCTTCGCAAACAATAGGTTTTTCGGATTGCAAATTGGAACAAGGAGCTATAATGGAAAGTGACAGAAATCTTTTATTAAAACTGTGGTTTTCAGAAGTTTTCGGCCCATGCAATCCTAAGGCATTGGATTTTTTAAAACGATTTTCTTTTATAGAAGAACTATACGACAATCGTTATAATTCGTCGGTTGCAAAAGATCTTTCGCCTGTAGAACTTTCAAGGATGCACAAATTAAGGTTGAGCGACATGGAAACTACGCTTGAATATTGCGAGAAACATTCTGTGAAAATTCTGTTTTATTCCGATATAGACTATCCCAATAGGCTGCGTGAATTTGAAATCCCTCCAACCGTCATATACGTGACAGGAGACAGTTCGGTGTTTGACAAGAAAGCGATTGCGGGGGTAGGTTCGCGAAAACCCACAAGATACGGACGAGATGCAGTTAAAGAGATTATCAAGCCGTTGGCTCAAAACGACTTTTGTCTTGTGAGCGGTTTGGCGGAAGGTATCGACAGTGAAGTTCACAAACTGGCGATAGAAAACGGCGCCAAAACAATAGCGGTGTTAGGGTGCTCAATAGATCAAACATATCCGAAACAAAACCAAGAGTTTAGAAAACTAATCGAACTTAACGGAGCGTGCGTAAGCGAATATCCCCCTAAGGCTGGGTGTAGCACGTTTATGTTCCCGCTAAGAAACAGGATTATTGCTGCGCTTTCAATGGGTGTCATAATATTTGAAGCAGCTAAAAAAAGCGGAACTATGATAACCGCAAACTATGCGCTAAGCAACTCACGCGAGGTTTTCGCGGTTCCTGGGAGCATCTTTTCCAAACAAAGTGAGGGCACAAACTATTTAATCTCGCTTGGAGCTGTCCCTGTATCGTCGGCGACAGATGTTTTAAACACGTTTGGGATCTGCTTTGATAAGCAAGTAGATAAAGATCGAAAAGAGAATAAAATTCAACTGGAAAACCAGACAGCAAAAGAGATTGAACTATCGGAAACCGAACGGCGGATTATTGAACATTTAAACGATGGAGCAAAAATACCGGACGAGATGTTTGAAAAACTAAAGGTTCCGATGTTTGAGATATTGGCATCACTTTCAAATCTTGAAATTGAAGGTTTGATTGTGGCATTGCCGGGAAATAAATACAGTTTAAAAAATATGTACGAATGAGATGAGAGTATGTCAAAATTATTGATAGTGGAAAGCCCCGCAAAAGCAAAAACAATTAAAAAATATCTCGGTGAAGATTTTGAGGTTATGGCTTCAAACGGCCATATAAGAGACCTTCCGAAAAGTTCACTTGGGGTAAACGTTGAAAAAGATTTCAAACCGCAATACCTTAATATAACAGGTAAAGAAAAGCTTATAAAAGAGCTCAAAAAAGTGGCAAGCACAAGCACAGAAGTTTATCTCGCAACCGACCCCGATCGCGAAGGCGAGGCTATTTCGTGGCATCTTGCACATCTTTTAAACCTGGACGAGAAAAAAGAAAACAGGGTCACGTTTGAAGAGATAACAAAAAAAGGCGTTCAAAAGGGTATGCAAAACCCAAGACCGATTAACCTTTCGTTGGTGGACAGCCAACAAGCAAGAAGAATTCTTGACAGAATAGTGGGGTATAAACTTTCTCCGTTTTTGTGGAAAAAGGTTAAACGTGGCCTTTCGGCAGGCCGTGTTCAATCGGTAGCAGTTAAACTTTTGGCGGACAGAGAAAACGAGATTAACGCGTTTAACCCGGTTGAATATTGGTCAGTTGATGCCGTGCTTAAAATCGGAGGTTCAACAAAAAACGTTACCGCAAAACTTCGCGGAAAAGGAGACGTGACAGGGGAAGATTTCAAGATTGAAAACGAGGCTCAATGTAACGCTATTCTTGAAGACTTGAAAGATACGCCTTTTGAGATATCCTCGATTAAGACAGGTACAAGAAAAAGAACACCCGAACCTCCGTTCATAACGTCGACGCTTCAACAAGACGCTTCGAGAAGATTAGGCTTTGTCGCAAGAAGAACCATGAGAGCGGCTCAAGAGCTTTATGAGGGGGTAGAGATTGACGGAATGGGTTCTGTGGGTCTTATAACCTACATGAGAACCGACTCGCTCAGAATATCAAATGACGCCCACGACGCGGCGATTGATTACATTACAAACCGTTTCGGCGAAAAATATGCTTTTAAAACCCCAAGGACATATAAGCAAAAGAATGCCGCAAACGTTCAAGATGCCCATGAAGCTATTCGCCCAACTATGGTAGACCTTACGCCCGACCAAGCGAAAAAATCGCTGTCGACCGACCAGTTTAAGATCTATAAACTAATCTGGGAACGTTTTATAGCGAGCCGAATGAGCGACCAACAACAAAAGACACACACAGTTGACATTGACTCCGGCGACTATAAGTTCCGTGCGTCGGGATATGAAATAGTTTTTGACGGATACACCGTTCTTTATGAAGTTGCTACCGACGAAAAGGAACAAGGTCCTACCGTGTTCCCCGAAATAGACAAAGACACCGTCTTGAAAAAGAAAGAACTAAAATCGGCACAGCATTTCACACAACCTCCTCAAAGGTTTAGCGAAGCCACCTTGATTAAATCGCTTGAAGAAAACGGAATTGGAAGACCGTCAACCTATGCGCCGATTATCTCGACGATAATCGACAGGGGTTATGTTGAACGAAAACAAAAAAATCTTATTCCAACAACGCTTGGTATGATTATAACCGACCTTATGAAAGAACAGTTTCCCGACATTGTCGACGTTAAGTTTTCCGCCGGAATGGAAAAAAACCTTGATAAGATAGAGGAAGGCAAAAGCGAATGGGTTAAGATAATAGATAAATTCTATAAAGAATTTGATAAAAGCCTTAAAAAAGCGGAACAAAACCTAGACGGTCAACGGATTAAAATACCGTATGAAGAAACTGATGTTATCTGCGAGAACTGTGGAAAAAACATGGTTATCAAAACAGGACGTTACGGAAAATTTCTTGCGTGTCCCGGTTATCCCGAATGTAAAACAACAAAAAAGATTGTAGTCGAAACAAAAGGGAACTGTCCGAAATGTGGCGCAAAGATTGTTGGCAGAAAATCGACAAAAGGTCGAAACTATTTTGCTTGCGAAACCGGAATGAGCTGTGGATACATGACGTGGGACGAACCGACAGGAGAAAACTGCCCTAAGTGTTCAAAATCACTTTTGAAGAAAAAAGGTAAATCCTCCTACACATACTGTTCAAATGAGAAATGCGACTTTAAAAAGTCAGATGATTCTTGATTTTAAATCATATAAGCTATGAAAGGAAACGGTTGGACAGATGGGAACGATAACGGTTGTCGGCGCGGGTCTTGCCGGTTGTGAAGCGGCAAACAAGCTGACACAACTAGGATATGACGTAACGCTTGTTGAGATGAAACCAAACGAACGTTCGAAAGCACACAGCTCGGACCTGTTCGCTGAACTTGTTTGCAGCAACTCGCTTAAAGCCGCAAGGCTTGAAAGCGCGGCAGGGCTTCTTAAACACGAGATGGAGCTTATGGGTTCGCTTGTCGTGCATGCTGCAAAAAAAACATCGGTTGCAGCAGGGGGAGCACTGGCGGTCGACCGTGAACTGTTTTCAAAAAAGATAACCGACAGCATAAAAAGCAACCCAAAGATAAATATAGTTTCAAAAAGATACTGTAAAATCGACATAGATCATCCCATAATAATTGCAACAGGGCCGTTGACCGATGGCGAACTTGCCGATGAGATATCAAATATAACGGGTGGTTTTTTAAGTTTTTTTGACGCGGCTGCCCCGATAATTTCGGCAGAAAGTATAGACATGAACAAAGTTCACGCCGCCAGCAGATATGGCAAAGGTGGCGATGACTATCTTAATTGTTATTTTAATAAAGAGCGGTATGAGGAATTTTGGAACTGCCTTGTTGAAGCCGAATCTGCAAAAAAGCACAAAGCAGATCAAGACTTTAAGGTTTATGAAGGGTGTATGCCTGTTGAAAAACTCGCAAAAAGGGGCATCGACACAATACGTTTTGGACCACTTAAACCGGTGGGGTTGACCGACCCGTCAACAGGTAGGCGACCTTGGGCGGCGGTTCAACTTCGCAGAGAAGACGAAAACGCAACGATGTTTAACATTGTGGGGTTTCAAACAAATCTTAAATTTTCAGAACAAAAAAGAGTTTTCTCGATGATTCCGGGGCTTGAAAATGCCGAGTTTATAAGATATGGTGTTATGCACCGAAATAGTTTCATAAACTCTCCCGAAGTTTTAAACATAACACAAAATTTAAAACAACATAAAAATGTTTTTTTTGCGGGACAGATAACGGGTGTCGAGGGATATTGTGAATCGGCGGCGAGCGGACTTTTGTCAGCAATCTTCCTTGATAGGATGTTGAAAAACAAACAACAGATTATACCGTCTGAAAAGACTATGTGCGGAGCATTGTTAAGATACATAACGGCGCCGAATAAAAATTTTCAGCCAATGGGCGCAAACATGGGTTTACTTCCCGATATCGGGGAAAGAATAAAAGATAAATCAAAAAAGTATGAAAGGTACAGTTTGAGAGGCGTTGAGGATTTTAAACTGTTTATAGAGAACGTAAGATGAAAATAATAATCGATGCATTTGGTGGAGACAATGCTCCGCTTGAAGTTTTAAAAGGTGTGGAGATGGCGAAAAGCGAGGTTGAAGCTACGCTTGCCGTTTCGGGAGACAAGCAAAAGATAGAACAGTGTGCAATTGAAAACGGCATTAATCTTGACGGTATTGAGATTATAGATGCTAAAACGGTCATAGATATGGAAGACGACCCGAAAGTTGTGCTTAAAGCGAAAAAGGACAGCTCTATGTCGGTTGGCCTTAACATGGTGGCGAAAGACGAGGCAGACGCGTTTGTAAGCGCGGGCTCAACTGCGGCGCTTTTGATGGGAGCTACGATGATTGTCGGACGTATCAAAGGAATTAAACGGCCGGCTCTTGGCGCTGTTATACCGTCTCCTAAAGGGAAATACATACTGCTGGACTGTGGGGCAAACGCCGAATGTCGCCCCGAAATGCTTATGCAGTTTGGAGTTATGGGAACGGCTTACGTTAAAAATGTTCTTGGAATCGACAATCCAAAGGTTGGCCTTGTCAACAACGGAGCGGAGGAAACCAAAGGAACAAAGCTTCAACTTGACGCACACAAACTTTTAAAAGAAAACACAAAATTAAATTTCATAGGTAACGTAGAGGGCAGAGACGTGCCAAAAGGTGTTGCCGACGTAGTTGTTGCGGACGGCTTTACCGGAAACATAGTTCTTAAAGTTATCGAAGGGCTTTCGTCCGCATTGTTCGGAATGTTGAAAGAAATTTTTATGAAATCTCTTTCGACAAAGCTTGCGGCGGCGGTTTTGAAACCGGGTCTTCGCGAGTTTAAAAAGAAGTTTGACTATGCCGAAGAGGGTGGCTCGCCGTTCTTAGGTCTTAAAAAGCCGGTAATAAAAGCACACGGAAGTTCAAACGCAAAAGCATTTAAAAACGCTATCAGACAAGCCGAAAAATGGTCGAAAACTAATGTATCGAGTGAAATCGAGAGGTTGATATAAACTAAACAATGCTAAAAGAGTTGCAAAAAAAACTTAACTATACGTTTTTGAACGAAAATCTTTTAAAGACTGCGTTGACACATTCAAGTTATGCAAATGAACATGGCCTTACAAAACAAAGTTGTAACGAGCGTCTTGAGTTTTTAGGGGATTCGGTGTTGTCACTTATTGTGTCACAATACCTTTTTTCAAAAACAGAGAAGTTCCCCGAAGGTGAACTGACACGCATACGAGCAACTATCGTGTGCGAAAGTTCTCTTTGCGGTTTTGCGAAAAAACTTGAACTTGGGCGTTTTATGCTTTTTGGTCGTGGGGAAAAAAATTCGGGGGGTGCGAAACGCCCTTCAATTTTGGCCGACTGTTTCGAGGCGGTTTTGGCGGCTATCTATCTTGATGGCGGTCTTTCGGTTGCCGAAAATTTTGTTATGTCGTTTGTGTCGAAGGTTGACCTTTCGGACAAAACGTCGCGCGACTATAAAACCGAACTTCAAGAGGTTATTCAACAAAATCCCGAAGAGCGTTTGAAATATGTTTTGATTTCGGAACAAGGCCCCGACCATGACAAGACGTTTACTGTGCAAGTTCATCTTAATGTAAATGTAATTGGCGAAGGCAAAGGGCACAGCAAAAAACAAGCTGAACAGGACGCGGCAAGGGTTGCGCTTGAACTAATGGGGCTTTAGTTTTTAGTCCAATATTTTGTAAGGAGTTTTCATTTGTTTTTAAAATACATAGATATACATGGTTTTAAATCTTTTCCCGATAAGACACGCATTAATCTTGAAAAAGGGGTCACAGCAATTGTCGGCCCAAACGGTTCAGGAAAAAGCAACATAAGCGACGCTATACGTTGGGTTTTGGGGGAACAATCGACGAAATCGCTTCGTGGCGGAAAGATGGAAGACATTATCTTTGGCGGAACACAGCTTAGAAAACCGATGGGTTACGCCCAAGTGTCGTTGGTTCTTGACAATACTGATAGACGCCTACCCGACATGGGGGACGAGATAAACATAGGAAGAAGATACTATCGAAGCGGAGACAGCGACTATCTTATAAACGGAGCGGCGGTTCGCCTTAAAGACATAAAAGAGGCGTTTTTGGACACAGGCCTTTCTCGAGACGGATATTCTATTATCGGACAAGGCAAGATATCGGAAATCGTAAGTGCAAAAAGCACCGAGAGAAGAGAAATTTTTGAAGAAGCTTCGGGAATAGCAAAGTATAGATATCGTAAAAACGAAGCGGAAAATAAATTAAATGCAGCCGAGGATAATATAGCGCGTCTTCGTGATATCCTTGACGAACTTGAAAGCAGGGTAGGTCCATTAAAACAGCAAAGCGAAACAGCACTTAAGTTTCTTGACCTTTCGGAACAAAGGAAAAAGCTTGAGATAACGCTTTATTGTGACAACATCGAAAGATCACGCCAAGCGGTTAAACAACAGGATGAAAAGGTTGAGATTGCGAGAAAAGACTATTCCGACATTGAAAACGCAATAAACGAAATCGACCAAAAAATCGAGAATATATTTGAACAAAACAGCGTTATCGCGCTTTCAACCGAAAAAAGCAACGCAGAGATACACGAGATAAGCGAGAAGATAACCACACTTGAAAAAACCGTGACGATGATTGAAAGCGATATATCACACGGCGAACAACAAATCGAGCAGATGCGAACCCAAGTTGAATCCTCAAGCAACACAACGGGCGGAATAGATGGCGAAATTATGGAACGCGAAGCGATGAGCGTTGCGATTGAGCTTGTGTTAAATGAACTTGATCAAAAGATATCTTTGGTTGAAAACGAGCTTTCAAGCCTTACTATCGAAGGGGAACAAAGCGACCAAAAGAAACAACAATTAGTAGAGGACATGTCGAAACTATCGTCTGAACTTAGCGACTGTCAAGTTAAGATTGCGACGGCGGAAACCGAGTTAGAAGCTTTAAGTAAGCGGGACAAAGAACTTAAAGAAATATATCCGACTATTAAACAAAAGGTTGCTCAAGTTGAAAGCGACAAACAGCTTTTCACAAAGGAATTGTTCGACATTGAAAGCGAAATCACCGATTGTGAAAACAAAAAGAACGGTTTATCTTCAAAGCTTGAAATAAGAAAAACAAAACTGTTAGAAACGGAACGTGAACTACAAAAACAAAGTTCGTTGTCTGAACAGTTAACACATAAAATCCAGGTTCTAGACGACATGGAAAAAAGCATGGACGGTTTTGCGTTTAGCGTTAAAAGGGTTGTCGAAGAATCGAGAAATCGAAACCTTCGCGGAATTATTGGAACGGTAGCCTCGCTTATAACAATCGAAAGTGGATATGAAGTTGCTATCGAAACCGCGCTTGGCGCTTCGATGCAAAACATAGTTGTTTCGGACGAGCGTGCCGCAAAAGATGCAATTGCTTACTTAAAAGAGAAAAAACAAGGAAGGGCGACTTTTCTTCCGATTGACACAATTAAACCATCAAACTTTTTGTTTGACAACAGTTTAAAACAACAAGGTGCCTTCGGCGTTGCGTCGTCACTTGTACACTGCGACTCGAAATATTCTGACATAATAAGCAACCTTTTAGGCAGAATAATAATAGCAGAAGATCTTAATTCGGCGTCGTCTATCGCGAAAAAATGTCAGTATAAAAACCGTATAGTAACGACAGACGGGCAGGTTATAAATGCGGGCGGTTCGTACACGGGTGGCTCAACTTCTAAAACAACAGGGGTTTTCAGTCGTCGAAACGAGATAGAAGATCTCAAAGCCAAAAAGATTAAAACAAACGAAGCTGTTGAACAACTTAAAAAGGAATTTGAAAAAAATAAAAATGAAACAGTTTCAATTGAAGCCGAGCTAACGGTGTTTACAAGCGAGCTTATTAACCTTGGCGGAGACAAGATACGCGTCGAGACTGAGCTGAAACGTGTAGAACTTGAACAAACGGCAGCAAACGAAGGGTTAAACTCTGCCGAAAAAAGCTTTGAAGATTTTGCAAATCAAACGATCGAAAAGACCGACGAGATGATACAAAACAAAGCTTTGCTTGACGAGACGTCCAAAAGACTTAAAGAACTTGAACTAATGATTGAAAATGAAAGTTCACAAGCTGAGATGTTTAACACAAAACGTGGCGAGATAACCGAAAGGCTTTCAAGTTCTCGTATCGAAAGAATGGAAAAACAAAAAGACCTTGAGATGATATCAGAGGTTGTTGAGCAGTTGCGAAGACGAAGCGAGCTTGAAAAAAACAGAAGCGGAGACATAACCCAAACTATTGAACTGTTGACCGCTCAAAATCAAGAAAAATCGCTTGAAGCTATAAATAAAAAAGACGAGATTAAACAGTTAAATGACAAAATCGAAGAGATAAAGCAACTTATTTCGAAGAGTTCCGAGAAACGTCGAGAGGTAGAAAAAGAAACGGTTGAGAGCCGAGAACTTCAAAGCGAGTTTACGCGTAAAAGAGAGGACCTTGCTCGTGAGATTTCAAGACTTGAAGAACGAAAAGTGTCTATGCAAAAAGAACTTGACACCTCGTTTTCAAAACTTTGGGAGGACTACGAACTAACCCCTAAAGATGCGGTTTCCCAGTGCGTAAAATACGAAAATATAACCACTTTGCGCCAAGATGTCGCTTCGGTTCGCTCTAAGATAAAGGCGCTGGGTTCTGTTAACGTAGGAGCTATCGAAGAATATAAAGAAGTTAAAGGCCGTTATGAATATCTTTCGGAACAGGTTGTCGATGTCGAAAAATCAAGAGAAGAGTTAATCTCGCTCATCGCTTCGCTAACAGGCGAAATGCAAACTATCTTTTCACAAAGCTTTGAACAGATTAACTCAAACTTTAGAAAAGTCTTTGTTGAGATGTTTGGTGGAGGAAGCGCAAACCTTTCACTTACCGACGAAGAGAACATTCTTGAAAGCGGCATAGACATTAACGTTCAACCTCCCGGAAAGGTTATAAAAAACCTTGCATCACTTTCAGGTGGCGAGCAGTCGCTTGTTGCTATTGCAATATACTTTGCAATTCTTGCGGTTAACCCCGCTCCGTTTTGTGTGCTTGACGAGATTGACAGCGCGCTGGACGACGTTAACGTTGCGCGGTATTCCGCGTATCTTCGAAGAATTACCGGCGCGACACAGTTTGTCACAATTACCCACAGACGAGGAACGATGGAAGCCGCCGACACGCTGTATGGAGTTACTATGCAGGAAGACGGAGTTTCAAAACTTCTCAAACTAACACATGATGAAGCGTTCTTGGTTGCCACCAAATAAATTTTTAAATTAAAAAGGATAATATGGATTTTTTTCAAAAATTGAAAAACGGTCTTGAAAAGACTAAAAAAACAATTCAATACGAATATTCAAACAAGCGACTAACAGATGAGTTTTATTTTGAATTGGAAGAAAAGCTTATCATGGCGGACACAGGGGTGGACACCACGCTCGAAATTATCGAACAGCTAAAATACAGTGTCGGTCAAAAAAAGATACTTGATGAAAACGAGGCAAAACAAGAGCTTATATCAATCTGCTCTGAACTGCTTTCGGCGGACAAGCAACTTGATCTTTCGGGCGAACCTGCGGTTATATTAATGATAGGGGTAAACGGTGCCGGAAAGACGACAACAAGCGGAAAACTTGCGGCGTATTTTAGCTTAATCGGAAAAAAGGTCATTCTTGCTGCAGCAGACACCTTTAGGGCGGCGGCAGAGGATCAACTGGAGGTTTGGGCAAACAGAAGTGGTTGCGAACTGATACGCGGAGCAAACGACCCCTCGGCGGTTATCTATGATGCGGTTAGTTCGGCAAAACAAAAGGGCGTTGATATAGTAATCTGCGACACGGCGGGCAGACTTCATACAAAGAAAAACTTGATGGACGAACTTTCAAAGATGCACAGGACAATAAAAAAAGCGAGCCCTAATTCTTCCGTCGAAACATTTTTGGTGTTGGACGCTGTGACAGGCCAAAACGCAATAAACCAAGCGGCACAGTTTACCGACTCGGCTTCGGTGACGGGAATTGTATTGACCAAGCTTGACGGAACCGCAAAGGGCGGCTCGGTTCTGTCTATCAAAAGAACGCTTGACA
>CAYJAY010000047.1:0-11688 GCA_964368445.1 uncultured Oscillospiraceae bacterium | reverse complement strand
GACATATATCAATATATAGGGGACGGAACGAACTACAACGCGATGTATTTCTATTGATTATTAACTCTATGCAATTTATTTTATAAAGGACTGTAAACATGTCTGACACAAAAAAGAAAGATAAATATAAATCGTTTTCAACGCTTGAACTTGCAAATTTTTTTGAACAACTTGCAGTGCTTTCGCGGAGCGGGATCTCGACGTGGGAAAGCTTGACCATCATATCGACCAACGCCCCAAATGCCGCCGCAAAACGTCTGCTAAGCGTTATATCAGAAAACGTTGTAAACGGACAAGCGTTCTCGCTTGCGCTTTATGACACAAAAGCTTTTCCCGATTATGCTTGTGGTATGGTCGAGGTTGGGGAACAAACCGGAAGGCTTGAAAACGTGTATCTTGCGCTCAACGAATACTATAAAGGCAAAGACAGGGTAGCGCGAAGCATTCGCTCGGTCGTTGTCTATCCTCTTGCAATGGCAACGATGGTTTTTGCGGTTATATTTGTGCTTTTAACCCAAGTTATGCCGGTGTTCGAACAGGTTTTCAGTCAATTGGGGCTTGCCCTTAACCCGATTTCGTCGATGTTGCTCAATATAGGTAACAACCTAAACCGCTATTCGTTGGTGATTGTTGGGGCGATTGTGGCAGTTATAGCGGCGTTTATACTGTTGCGTGTGACAAAACGAGGGAGAAAAATTCTTTCGAATATCTACGACAGATCATGGCTTACAAAAAAACTTTCATATTATGAAAGCGCAAATCATTTTGCTTTTGGAATGTCGTTAATGTTGTCGAGCGGCCTTGATATACTTAATGCGCTTGAATTTTCAAGCATCATCGTGACGGGAAAGACGGCGCAAAAACGCATAAACAAGATATTGAAACACATCGAGGACGGCGAAGGCTTGGTTGAGGCGATAATAGAAAGCAATATTTTTGACGAAAGCTACAACAGCATAGTGGTTGCGGGTATGCGTAGCGGTTCTTCAAGCGAGATGCTAATGAGCGTTGCGGAAAGCTATTATGACGAAACCGAACGACACATCGGAAAGCTTCTTTCGATCGTCGAGCCGTTGATGGTTGGGGTTCTTTGTGTTTTGGTCGGAATGGTCATGATTTCGGTCATGTTGCCACTTACAAGTATCCTGTCAAGCATGTGACGCGAGGTGTTGTGGAGATGTTTTATTTGAAAAAAACTTTAACTATACTATCGAAATGTGGACCTATATTCTTTTTATTGATGTTTTTGGTCATTATCTATGCTTTTTATGTCGCCATAAACGACGTTTCAACCGACATAGCCAAACAACAACTTGAAGTTTTGGAATCGGGACTTATGCGAATGACTATCCAACATTATGCGATAGAAGGAAGCTATCCAGAATCGCTCGATGTTTTAATTAATGAATATGGTTTCACATATGACAGCGAAACGTTTGTTGTGCATTACGAAAATTTAGGGGACAATCTTTTGCCACAAACGTCGGTATTTTTAAAACAGCGGCTGTAATTTGTGGCACATCGACATATAACGAGACAGTTGTGCCTGAGCGTTAAAAATACCATAATCAAAGAGGTAACATGGATAAACAAAGGAGTAGTTCATCGGAACTTATATTTGTTTTGGGACTGTTTGGGTTCTATACTTTGTGCGCGCTTTTTTTGGCGATAACCGGCGCAAATGTCTATCAAAAAAACGTTGAGGCGACCGAGTTTAACTATACATTCAGAACCACAGTTTTATATATAACCGAAAAGGTGCGTCAAGCGGAAAGTATAGACAGCGTAACTATCGAAACATTGGATCAATCGGACGCGCTTGTGCTTTCGCGGGATTTTGACGGAACGAAATATAACACGTGGATATATGTTGAAGATGGTTTCCTTAAAGAGGTTTTGTTGGCAGAGAACATGACGGTTGCACACAACATTGGGCAAAAGATAATTCCGGCACAAGACATGGAACTTTCAATGTCACAAAATTCTTTGATAACGATAAAGCTAACCGACATAGACGGAAATATATTTAATTCAAGCGTATATCTTGAAACGGGGGGGTTACAATGAACCAAAACCACAACCGTTCAAAATATTTTTTGTTCGAGCTTATGTTTAACTGTTTGTTTTTCACGGTAGCGGCAGCTATCTGCATAAACCTTTTTATATACGGAACCGTTTTAAGCAAACAAAGCCGCGACATATCGCGCGCGTCGATAGAAGCGCAAACGTTGGCAGAGGCGTTTAAGTCGTCGGACGGGGACGTTAATTTACTTGAAAACACGGTTGGGGGAACGCTTGAACAAGACACGGTTTATCTTTATTTTGACGAGCGTTGGAATCGTTTGGAACAACCTGACGACATGGGGTTTGTTGTTGCGGCCGACGTTTCGGCAAACAACAACATGTCATACGCGGATATAATTGTGAGCTCAAATCAACAAGAGATATTTTCGCTTTCGGTCGCGAAATTTTCCGAAAGGGGGCGATGACGATGGAAAAAAAACGTTCGGTTGTTACGATAGGCCTAGCCTCGCTCATAACCTTTTTTACAATGCTTCTTTTAACGTCGTTTTCAACGTTAATCGTATCAAGTGCACGAAGCGACCTTAACCTTTCAAACAAGACGGCGGTGTCGATATCGAACTATTACGATGCGGATTATCTCGCGGAAAAAACTCTTCAAGAGATAAGCGAGTTGCGAGCCGAATATCTCGAAGACGAAACAAACGAAGAGTTCAATTCGGAGAGTTTTGAGGCTTTTTATAGACAAAACGGATATGCCGTTTCAAGTAATCAAGATAACCCGCAAGCTGTCGTTGTGGAATTTGAAACCGAAATAGACAATAAAAAAATAATACTTGCCACAATCGAGGTCCCACATGATATATCAAAACCACTTGTACGCCTGTCGTGGCAGATAGAACTTACATAAGTATTAGACCATAAAACGAACTCGTTTTATGCCCTAACGCTTTACAATAAAATTAATGATGAAGGTTTTTGTGAAATGGAAATTCAAGAGATACTTAAAACGTTAATACAATTAGGAGCGGTAGATATCTTTATCGTCGCAGGTCGACCGATTAGCTTTAAGATTAACAAACAAGTAGAAAGTTTGGAACAAGGGGATATATTAAAACCTGAGCAGACCGAACAACTCGTTATGCAGATATATGCCCTTTCGGGGCGAAATCCCGAAAAGTTACAGCAAAGCTGTGACGATGACTTTTCGTTTTCACTCGAAAAGGTTTCGCGTTTTAGGGTTAACACATATATTCAACGTGGTTCGCTTGCGGCAGTTATCCGCGTAATTGCGTTTTCACTTCCCAAGGCAGACGAGATTGGTATTCCGGAACAGGTTTTGAAACTGGGCGCAAACCAAGGCGGGCTTGTGCTTGTAACCGGAACGTCAAGCAGCGGAAAAACCACCACATTAACTTGTGTTCTCGATTGGATAAATAACAACCGCAATGCACATATTATAACGCTTGAAGACCCAATAGAACATCTTCACAGACACAACAAAAGCATAGTGAGCCAAAGGGAGATATCGCTTGACACGGGGGATTACCCCATAGCTCTTCGTGCGGCGTTGCGTCAAAGTCCCGATGTTATTTTGATTGGTGAACTTCGCGACTCTGCGACGATTAACATAGCGCTAACCGCCGCCGAAACAGGACACCTTATCTTCTCGGCGCTTCATACGTTAGGCGCCGCAAACTCTATCGACCGTTTGGTGGATAGTTTTCCGGCAAATCAACAAAACCAAGTGCGTATGCAACTTTCTATGATACTTAAAACGATAGTGTGCCAACAGCTTATACCGACGACCGACGGAAAGGTAGCGCCGGTTTTTGAGATTATGCATTGTAACGGAGCTATTCGGACGCTCATAAGAGACGGACGAACCCACCAGATTAACTCGGTTATCCAAGGAAGTCGTTCGGAAGGAATGATTAGCATGGACAGCGGAATTCTCGAACTATACAAAGCTGGGCGAATAACAAAAGACCAAGCAATTCTTCATAGCTTGACCCCGTCTTATATCAGACATCAACTAGGGGAAAAACAAGAAACGGGAGTTCGTTCTAAAATTTTATATAAAAAGAACAATTAAACAAAACCGAGATTTCTCGAATTAAAAAGACAGCGTTGTCGATTTAAACGAAATCTCGGTTTTTTGTTGGCTGTTATAAAGTGTTGTTAAAAAATTGTTTTGTTAAATTTCGTGAAGTTCGTTAAGTTTCTTTGCGTGTTCCTTTTCCTCTTCGGTTAACTTTCCGTCAAGCATGGCGGTTTTTTCCTGTGCTTCTTGAAGCGTCCCTATCTCCCAGTGTATAAGGATGCTCATTGCGGCGCAAAGAACGATTATCGACCCGACTATTAAAATTTCGGTGAACGTACGCACAACCACCGTTCTTAATATCTCGCTGCCAAGCTTAAATTCAAGACCTAACGCCATTGCCTTTGCAAGTTCAATACGAATTATAAATCTGTGTTCTTTCTTTATGTATTTAATAAAAGATTTTGCCGCACCGACCACGATTACAATCGCACAGACGATTTCCAACACGTGGATAAAGAATGTCAGCACACTGACAAAGATTGTGTCAAAGTTTTCGATTAAAAACATTATTAAAAGCTCCTCATATTTTTTTTGCCCTGTTTTGCTGTTTGGTTAACAAAACAAGTGCATAATTACCAAAAAAACAAATTTAATTAAATTTTTTTGGTTAAAAACAGTATAACACATAACAAGTTGTGTTGACTATATATTTTTTTAAATTTATAATAGAAATACTCCTATGATTATTTCTATTATAAATTAAAAAAACTCTCGCCAAAAAATATTGCATAAAAACACAAAAGAGTTTGTAGGGAATGGAGTCCTCGGCGACCCGAAAAATCACCACAAATCCCCTAAAAACGGGATGTCGAGGACGCCATCCCCTACTACGTTGTGTCAATCAAAACTTTACAAAAACCCTCTCAGTCACTTCGTGACAGCTCTCCCAAAGGGAGAGCCTTATCCCTTGGCTCTCCCTTTGGGAGAGCTGTCAATCTCGGATTGACTGAGAGGGAAATCAGTTAACTCTGCATTTAATTAAATTTTTATGCAACATATTCTAGCGGGAGGTTTTTCGACAGTCTGAAATAATCCACAGGATTATTTATATTAGAAATATTTGGAGCAAAACGGAAATAATTTAAAGTTTGTTTATAAAACCCGAATGGTTGTTTATAGTTTGTTAAAATTAATATGTTAAAATTTAATTCAAAAAAAGGAAAGGGGAATACTATGCAAACTTCAGTTAAAGTGCTTGTTGTTGATGACGAGCAAAACATCTGCGAACTTCTCCGCTTGTACATCGAAAAAGAGGGATATGCTGTTTTAATTGCGGGAAACGGTGCCGAGGCTATCGAGATTACCAAAAAGGAAAATCCGTCGCTTATCCTTATGGATGTAATGATGCCTGTGGTTGACGGGTTTGAGGCGTGTCGAAAGATACGCGAGTTTTCAAAAGTGCCGGTTATAATGCTAACCGCGAAGGGTGAAACGTTCGACAAAGTTATGGGCCTCGACCTTGGGGCGGACGACTATATCGTTAAACCATTCGACAGCAAAGAGGTTGTGGCGCGCATAAAAGCTGTTTTGCGCAGAACCCAACCGGAAGAGGACAGCGGAATAATTCAATACGACAAACTGGTAGTAGATATCGGTTGTTATGAACTTAAAGTAGACGGAATTTTAATCGACACTCCGCCCAAAGAATTTGAGCTTTTATACCATCTCGCAAAAAATCCAAACCGCGTTTTCACAAGGGATCAACTTTTGGACGAAGTTTGGGGCTTTGAATATTTTGGGGATTCGAGAACGGTCGATGTTCATATTAAACGTCTGCGTGAAAAACTTGAAGGTGTTTCGGACGATTGGAGCCTTAAAACCGTCTGGGGCGTCGGATACAAATTTGAAACCAGGTAATTAAATGAAAAACGGTCTTTTCAGGCGATATTTTTCGATATATGCGTTAACGCTTGTAATATGCACAACCCTTCTCGGAGCGGTTTTGTTATATTTCGCGTCGGAAGATTTTAGGCAAACAAAACAACTTTCGCTTGAAGCGTCTGCCCAAAAAGCCGCTGTACTTGTCGCGTCGAACTATGAACAAAACAACCAACAGATGATCTCGCGACCATATCTTCAAGAGGCTTTCAAACTGATATATGACACGTCCGGAAACATCGTGCTTTTTTCCGATGTTGCCGGTAACATAGAAATTTGTTCTGACGACAGCTATTGCGACCTTGTTTCGCATGTAATCCCTTCCGAAATATTAGGGGAAACGTTTGAACAAACGGGATATTCCGAAGTTGGGTATCTCGGAGGATTTTACGAGGAAAACGCCCAATATTCTTTTGGTATTCCGATTTATTACGGAACTGAATTTTTGGGCTTTATTTTCACGTCAACCTCGGTTAATTCATTGTTTGAATATTTGTTTGAACTTTTGGTTTTGTTTTTTGTTTCGTCGGTCATAATGCTTGCTTCTTCGTCGGTTATAATATACTTTGCAACAAAGATGTTAACAAAACCGCTTGAAGAGATGTCGATTGCGGCAAAAAGTTTTTCTTTGGGCGACTTTTCTGTGAGGGTAACCGAAACGGGACAGGACGAAATCGGGCGACTTGCCGGTGTTTTCAACACAATGGCGGTCTCGCTTAACGAGCTTGAAACCGCGCGCCGAAGCTTTATTGCTAATGTTTCACACGAGCTTAGAACGCCGATGACAACGATAGGCGGATATATCGACGGAATTTTAGATAAAACGATACCGCAAGAACAACAACAACATTACCTCGAGGTTGCAAACCAAGAGGTTAAGCGTCTTGCGCGTTTGACGTCGTCGCTTTTGGATATCTCGCGCCTTGACGAGGGAAGACAAGACATATACATCGAAAGCGTTAACGTTTGGGATGTAATAATAAATGTCATGATTTCGGCTGAACTTAGAATCGAGGCTAAAAAGATAAACGTTGTCGACCTTGACGCAAGGCCGAGCTATGTTTTTTGTGACAAAGATAAACTGCATCAAATAGTGTACAATCTAATCGACAACGCGATTAAATTTACCCCTGAAAATGGAAAACTTGAGATTGACGTTGTTCAAAATAACCCCGAGACAACGTCGGTTATGATAACCAACAGCGGAAGTGGTATTCCGTCTTGCGAGATACCGTTTATATTTGAAAGGTTTTATAAAGCAGACAAATCCCGCGCGCTTGACAAAAAAGGAACCGGCCTTGGTCTTTATATCGCCAAAACTTTGGTGCAAAGAATGGGGGGGTCTATTTCGGTGTCGTCTGTTGAGGGCGAATACACCAAGTTTACAGTTAAGCTCCGCGCAGACAGCAACCCCTCGACCCCGATAAGGCAACTCCAAACAGAAAACAACGCCGTTAACACGGAAAATTCTAAAATCTCCTCTTGGATAGCGGCTACCACATGGAATACAAAAAAGGGAGCCGATTAAATGTTGAACAAGATAAAAGATAAAGTAAAAGCGCGACAGATTAGAATTATTTCATTCACAAGCGTATTGTTGATTTTTCTGTTAGGCGCAGTTGTTGTTATGGGCTCCATGATATTTCAATTTGCAAACGGTGGAATTTTTTTGGACAATACCGACAACTATTCCACAGGCTCACCAATAGTAGTGTCAGACTCGGTGTCTCCTAATACCGGTGAAACGCAAAACGTTTATATAGACGTATATCGTGAGGTTATCCCGTCCACCATTGTGGTTGAAAACGACGGTAATTTTTATATAGGGTTAATAATATCGTCGGAGGGGGTGGCGGTCGTTCCGTATGTTGCGGCTAGTGGCCACGAAACAAAAACAGCAACCCTGTCAAATGGCGAACAAGTTTCGTTCGAGGTAATAGCGTATGACGTAGATCTTTTGTATGCATCGATACAGATTGCCGACACCGATCTTCGCCCGGCCAACCTTTCCACCGTAACAAACACCTACCCGGGCGACGACGTCTATGCCCTTGGTTGTAACGGAAGCGAATATTGTTTGATATCAAAAGGTATAATCTCCAAAACAGATGTTGAAAACAACATGCTGTATACCGACGCGCCAATTGCAAGGGATTTTGGAAACATTGTTTTGTCAAACACGATGGGCCAAGTTATAGCGTTTTCAGACGGAACTCAACATGCCCGTATGTCACAGGTTAAATCGATAGATGAGGTGTTGATGAGCCTTGACATTCCGGTTGGTTTTCAATCAACAAATTAGTTTTGTGCCAAAAATTTGATAACGTCGCGCCACGTATGTTTTTAATGGATTTTAAACGCTTGATATGGCGGCGTTTTGTTGACGTTTTGGCTACAGTCTGTTAATATTACTCTTATACCGATTTGTTTATTAAAGTATTATAAGCAACAGCTTTTAATGTCTCTTTAAATAAAGTCGGTATAAGAGATTTTATTTTTTAGGGAGAAAACAACTATGATTATATCCCCTTCGATATTAGCTAGCGATTTTTCCAAACTCGGCGCAGAGATTGCAGACGTTTTAAATGCCGGCGCACAATGGATTCACTTTGATGTTATGGATGGACATTTTGTCCCCAACATTTCGTTTGGTTCTCCTGTTTTGGCGTCGGTCTCAAAAGCTGTACCCGCGTTTTATGATGTTCATCTTATGATATCGTCGCCGCTTAAATATGTCGAGTCTTTCGCAAAGGCGGGCGCTGACATGATAACGTTTCATGTCGAAACAGAAGACGACGTTTTGGCGGTTATAGAGCTTATCAAAAAAACAGGAAAAAAGGTTGGCATCTCAGTCAAACCGAACACTCCGGCGTCAAGTGTGTTTCGTTATCTTAAACAGATTGACATGGTTCTTGTCATGACGGTCGAGCCGGGATTTGGCGGACAAAGTTTTATGAAACAACAGTGTGCAAAGGTCAAAGAGATAAGCGACGAAGCAAAAAAACAACATCTAACCGATTTTTATATACAAGTAGATGGCGGTATCGACCGCGACACTATTGGTGACGTTTCGGCGGCGGGGGCAAACGTGTTTGTTGCCGGTTCGTCGATCTTTGGAAAATCAGACAGAAAAAAAGCAGTTGCCGACCTTACACAGGCGGCTTTCGAGGGTTTAAACAATGGCAAGGCTTAGAAAAAAAGAAAGAATACTACACCCGACGTTTCGGCATTTTCAAAACATTATTTTGATCTGTCTTTTGTTGGTTGCTATTTCTGTGTATTTCTATGGTCCTAGGCCGCTTGTTTTGATAATAATCTCATCGTTTGTGGCGATAGTTTCGGACTATGCTTTGATGTGGGGACGTGAACGTGTCTACGATGTAACCGACCTTTCGTCGATAGCGTTTGCGATTATATTTACGCTCATGTTGCCGGCGTCGGCGCCGTATTATGTCGCGATACTCGGGACGCTTGTTACCGTTATCTTAGGAAAACATGCGTTTGGCGGTTCGGGAAACTATCCGTTTCACCCTTCCGCGTTCGGTTTTGGCGCGAGCGCCATCTGTTGGCCCGACATTATTTTCAGATATCCCGAACCGTTTAGCGACATTCCGCTCGGTTTTGTAGCGGACACGCCGTTGTTTAACAGCCCTGCCGCCACCCTTAAAATTGGTGGTGTACCCCAAATCGATCTTATCGACCTCATGATTGGAAACTATAACGGACCTATAGGCTCGGCTTGTTTTTTGATACTTTTTGCGGCGCTTATCTTGCTTATCGCAAGCAACACGATAACGTGGCATATCCCAATCAGTTGTCTTTCGGTTGTTGTGGTTTGGTCTTTTTTGTTTCCGAGAATACAAGTTTCAAGGTTTGAATCGGTATTGTTCGAGGTCTTGACCGATTCGTTAATATTTACATGTATCTTTATCGCGACAGAACCTTCCGCCTCGCCAAACAACACAAAATCAAAACTCATATACGGCTTGTCTTTCGGGGTGGTGACCTGTGTTTTCGCCTATTTCGGGGCGGTCGAGTTTGGCGCAAGTTTTGCGGTTATGGCGATTTCACCGCTGTCTTCGTGGCTTGACAGAAGATATTCTCTGACAAGAAACCTTCGATCAAGATATGGAGGGGATAACTAATGAAATTTAAAAGCAAAAGAAACATAGGTAACTTAAAAGGACGGTATGCCCTTTCGGTTAAAGAGCGTATTAAGCGAGACTATATCTTTGCAAACAATCCCGTTCTCGTCGCCGGCCTTGGAATTGCCCCTGTAATTGTTGCCGCAACCAGCCTTAGAAATTCGCTTACTATCTCCCTTATAATGTCTATGATTATTATTGTAATCAGGATTTTTGGGAACTTTACGGTTGGTTTTTTGTCAAAAGAACTTCGTTTTCCGCTTTATGCGTTGGCTTCAAGTTTGATGTTTATTCCGGCGTATCTTGCAGTCGAGTTGATTTTGCCGCATGACGTTGCGCGCCTTGAGAGGTTTCTTCCGCTAATCGTGCTCGATTCGATAATAATTTCGGCGGCACAGCTTGAAAAACGCGAAAAATTTAACGAAAGTGTCAGAAGCGGAATTTTTATCTCGCTTGGTTTTTCGTTTGCGGTCTGTTTGATTGGGGTTATTCGTGAACTGTTCGGCGAATCAAGAATTTTCGGGATATACCTTACGGGTTTTCCGGTTTTGTTCCCGATACTTAAAACAACGGTGGGCGGATTTATGACGCTTGCGCTTATTGCGGGCGTGTTTCAAGTTTTTGTTTCCGCGCTTAAAAGATCGGCATACAGAGAGGAGCGTGAAACATGATGTCGGATTTCTTTACCACGATGTCGGAACTTGTCATTGTCGCGCTAACCGCGATTACAGTCGAAAACATCGTTTTTTCACAAGGCCTTTCGGTAAGTCGATTGATGTCGCTAGTAGACGATTCGTCCGGCGCAAACATATTCACTCTGCTTTTGGCGATAGTGTCATCGGTCAGCTCGATTATATACTACTATTTAAATCGTGCTCTTTTGTTGGGAAACGACAACTCGATTTTGCTTTCTCCGCTTCTGGCGGTGGCTTCGATAATGCCGATATATCTTTTGTTGTTGTTCCTGTTTAAATTTGTTCCTTCGGGATTATTTAAAAAAGCGCTTGAATCGCTTCCAATAGCGTCGTTTAACATCGCTGTCATAAATTCGTTGGTCATTCCGGCTTCGGAAAGAATGTCTCTTGTGACCACTGTTGTGTATGCGGTTGGGTCGGCTGTTGGATTTGCGCTTGCCGTGGCGCTTGTTGTGGAGGGGCAAAGGTTGGTTCAACACCGTGATATCCCGACACCGTTCAAAGGTAAACCGGCAATGCTTCTTTATCTTTCGGGGCTTGCAATGGCGGTGTATGCGCTGGCGGGTAGGATTTTTACAATCTTTTAAACGGGGTTGTCGCTTTAAATGGCATAATATATTAACGCTGTTGTGGGTTTTCCAAAAACCTTGTTGACGACAAATACCTATGGCGATTACAAAATAAAAAACAAAAAATAAAAAAAATAATTTTGAAAAATGTATTGACAACTATAAAGTTTGCTGATATAATTGTAAAGCTTTCAGATAACAGTTTTGTGCATTTATTGAAGCGAAATTTGGCGGAATAGCTCAGTTGGCTAGAGCACTCGGTTCATACCCGGGGT
>CAYJAY010000046.1:0-12165 GCA_964368445.1 uncultured Oscillospiraceae bacterium | reverse complement strand
CACTATTCACTATTCACTATTCACTATTCACTATTCACTATTCACTATTCACTATTATTAATTAACATTTAAATCTCCGTCGGAACGGCGGCAATTCGTCGTTCCGACGAACTTTCATTCCTAATCCCTCATCCCTAATTAACTATAATAATCGCATTATTAAAACTTTTTGTCAATATATAAAAATTTTTTCAACATTTTGTTGACTAGTTTCTTTTTTTTTGTTATATTGAAACTACGCACAAAATAATAGATACCAAAAAAACTTATCACCGAAGTTTATTGTTTGCCGTCTTTACACGGTAAACAATGGTATCTATCCCCTCTAAACAGCATTATTTAAAATAAACGTTGAAAGGAAAACTATGAAAAAGCTTTTAACAGGAAACGAGGCAATCGCTCGCGGCGCTTTTGAAGCAGGCGTAAAGTTTGCTTCGGCGTATCCCGGAACCCCAAGTACCGAAATTTTGGAAAACCTCGCAACCTACGACGAGATCGACGCAGAATGGGCACCCAACGAAAAGGTTGCTCTTGAAGCCGCCGCCGGCGCATCTATCGGCGGTGTTCGCAGCATGGCATCTATGAAACACGTAGGTGTTAACGTTGCCGCCGACCCGCTCTTTACGTTCGCATATACCGGCGTTAACGGAGGCATGATTTTAGTAACGGCGGACGAGCCGGGACAACATTCCTCTCAAAACGAACAGGACAACAGATGGTATGCCAAGATGGCAAAGATACCTATGCTTGAACCTGCAAGCAGTCAAGAATGTAAAGACATGGTTAGAGTAGGGCTTGAGCTTTCCGAAAAATTCGACACGCCTATGTTGTTCCGTGTTACCACACGTGTATGTCATTCAAAAGGTATTGTAGAATGTAAGGACAGAACCGAAGTTCCCCATAAACCGTATGAAAAACAAGTTGCAAAATACGTAACAGTTCCCGGAAACGCCAGAAAACTTCGCGTAACCGTCGAAAAACGCTATGAAGATATGCTTGCTTTTTCCGAGACGACAGATCTAAACTTTGTCGAGGACAACCGCTCAAAAATCGGAATCATAACTTCCGGCATGTGCTACTACTACGCTAAAGAAGTTTTTGGAGACGACGCTAATTATCTTAAACTTGGTTTCACATGGCCTCTTCCGACACAAAAAATCACCGATTTCTGTGAAAGTGTTGACACCATTTACGTAATCGAAGAAAACGACGCTTACATCGAAGAAACCGTTCTCATGGAAGGCTTTAAATCAAAACTTAAGGGAAAAAACACGTTGCCACATTACGGCGAAATGACCCCCGACGTTTTGAGAGAATCGATCTTTGGAAAATCCAACGATATTATCGAATATTCACGCGAAAAAATCGTTCCCCGCCCGCCCACGCTTTGCGCAGGATGTCCCCACAGAGGTTTCTTCTACGAAGTAGGAAGAAGAAAAAACCTTGTTGTGTGTGGCGATATCGGTTGCTATACGTTGGCTTTCGCTCCTCCGTACAACGCGGTTGACCTTAACATCTGTATGGGCGCCGGTTTCTCGTCTGCCCACGGCATCGAAAAAGCGTTTAAACAAGCCGGAGTAACCGACAAAAGGGTGCTTGGCGTGCTTGGCGATTCGACGTTCTTCCACACCGGAATGAACTCGTTGCTTGAAGTTATCTACAACAACTCAAACACAATCTGTGTCGTGGTTGACAACGCGATAACCGGAATGACAGGCCACCAAAACAACCCCGGCAACGGTTTGACAGCCAAAGGCGAAATTGCAACAACAACCTCTGTCGAACAAGTATGTCGTTCGCTTGGCGCAAAAAACATCAAGGTTATCAACCCCAACGACCTTAAAGAGGTTAAGGAAGCTCTTGATTGGGCGCTTGCTATTGAAGACGAACCCTCGGTTATCATAACCCGTTGGCCTTGCGTGCTTAAAAAGATAACGGATGATGAAAAACAAGAGTTTAACAAACCTTTCTCGACCCACGACAAAGTAGATCAAGAAAAATGTATCGGTTGCAAAATCTGCTTACGTTCGGGCTGCCCCGCTATCTCGATTGATACAGAGATCAAAAAATCGGTTATCGACCCGGCACAATGCGTCGGTTGTGACGTTTGCGCCCAGCTTTGCCCCAAACAAGCGATAGTTAAAGAGGGTTAAGTTTGAAAATTAAATTTTCAAACTATGAATTTTGTGCCTTTCGTGCACAAAGTATCGCCCGAGTTTTGCCTCAATAAAATGTGTGGCAAAACGCACAAAATTAAAATATGGAAGGAATTATTATAAATGACTAAAAGTATTCTTTTGGTAGGTGTCGGTGGTCAAGGAACGATACTTGCAAGTAAACTTTTAACAATCGGCCTCATGCAGGCAGGTTACGATGTTAAGATGAGCGAGATCCACGGAATGAGCCAACGCGGCGGCTCGGTATCTTCGCAAGTCCGTTATGGTGAAAACGTCTACAGCCCCGTTATCGAACTCGGCGGCGCAGATATTCTCGTTTCGTTTGAACAAATGGAAGCGTTAAGATGGCTCGAATACCTTAAGCCGGGCGGCAACGTAGTCGTAAACGACTACAGAATTAAACCTATGCCGGTAGTTTCGGGAACGGCTCAATATGCCGACGGCATCTGCGAAGATCTTAAATCCAAAACTTCGACAACGGTGTTTAACGCCGCCGACGAAGCTGTTGCCCTTGGCAACTCAAAGGTTATGAACATCATCTTGCTTGGCGCAACCATCAAAATGATGGGGCTTGACAACATCGATTGGGATCAAATCATACGTGAAAACGTAAAACCCGCTTTTGTCGATATCAACATCAAGGCTTTAGCAAAAGGAAAAGAACTGGTTGGATAACCAAACCGATAAGCTTTTGCAGATGAAAGAGGCTGTGACGAATTTATCTAATTTGTATGTCATATGAATTTTTAAAAACCCTCTCAGTCAATCCGAGATTGACTGAGAGGGCAAGTAAAATATTAGTCATACAAACCTTTAATTGCACAAAAATAATAGGGACGGTACTTGATAACCGCCCCTATTATTTTTGTGCATTATGACAATTTCGTCACAGTCACTTTATTATGCTGTTTTATGTAGTTTTAAAAACTAAACTGTCGGCACTCCGTTGTCTTCCACAGAAGGTTTGCAGAAAAGCACGATCAACCAGATAAATCCTACCAACGGAATAAATACGATGAAAAGCCATGTCCAGCCTTTTCCCATATCTCTTAATCTGCGAACATACAGCGCTATTGCTGGAATCATTACCGCCAAACTGTAAATCGTCATAAGAATATCTGTCGATATCACCGAACCAATAATGTTCAGCACTGCGCCAACTATAAAGTTAACTAGAATAGCCATCCAGAAATCGTTACGATTTGTTCTGTCGGAAAAATTGACAAAATTTTTCCACATGTTAATGTAGGGTTGAAAAAAGCTCATGATAATTCTCCTGATAAATTAATTTTTTGTTCATATCTACGCTAAGAATTATACATGTTTCGACAGGTTTTGTCAAACAAAATAGCCTAACTTCTAATTTTTTGTAAAATTTCTTTCGCGGTGAACCTTAAATATCTATATGCAGGGAAGATTTTTTTATACGAATAATACGCTCCCTTGTTGACGGGAAGGTCGTATTCCCCAAGAAATTCGACATATCGTCCACCAAACTGCCTTTTAAATTCGTGGAGCATTTTAAGCTTGTGGTTTTGTGGGTCGCCAATCGTTCCAAACTGGTCGAGCCACACGCTTCCCCTGTGTTTGCTTTGGATAATCTTGTCAAGGTATACCCTTTGATTTATAAACGTCTCAAAAAAAGCGTTGTCGCTTGCGGCATGAACCGCCCACGAATGTTCGCCATAGTTGACCACAATATGTGCGGCGGCAACATAACTTTCGGGGTATTTCTCCGCTTTTGTTTCATAGCTTAAAAGCTCTCGCTCAAGCCTTGCTTTGGTCGCGTTTGCCTCGTCGATATACTGTTGTTTAACAACCGTTTCAAGGCGTTTTTTGTTCTCTTCAAGTTTTTGCACAAGCGATTCTTTTATCCGCTTCGGATAAACCGTCCCAACAAAAATCTCTGCCATTCCGTTTTGGTTTAACACGTCATAAAAATCTTGATAATACTGTTTGGAATAGCTAAAAAAGTTATCGCGTTCCCCCGTTATCTTTATAAGCCGGTAAAAATCATCGATGTTGTTGCTTGTTCCAATTGAGATTTCGGAAGGATATGTTTCGCCTTTGCGGTTGTTTTTCATGACGTTTCCGACAACCGATTTTTTAATTGAACTTTCGTCGCGCTCAAGGTTAATTCTAAAACTATAGCGCGGAAGCTTTTTTTCAAAACCCAAGTTATGTCCGCCATGGATAAACCCAAGCGACAAAAGTTCGTCGTGAATTGGGTTTTGCCTTTGTCCCTCGGTGGGTTTTCCGTCTTTTCCAATCTCCCATCTTTCGACATCAGGGTCAATTGTAACGCACATAACACGCTTACTTTTAGCAAAAGCAAAAAGCTTTTTTGTAAATTCTTCAAGCAGTTGTTTATCGTTAAAGTCGATGACAAACCCGCATGGACAATAAAAATATGTCGGAAATAACGACGGTTTATGAGCAAGCAACAAAGCCGCCGCCTTTATCTCGCCGTTTTCGTCTTTAAGCGAGGTATAGTACGCCGTTTGTCCTCTTGATTTTTCGCAAAGCTCCCCCCAGCCGACACTTTGCATAAAATGTGATTTTGTTGGGTGGTTTTTTACAAACTCGTCAAATTTTTGTTTGTCGGTCGATGTGTCAAATACCATTTTTAAACTGTCTCCATGTTAGTTATATTTTAAAATCGTGTTGGCTAGATGTTGTTTATATAGTTGCTTTACCCTGTTAGGGGAAACAATCACAACTTGGTTTGTAAACATAAAAAGCCATGAAAAAAAAGTCGGCGACACCTCAACCACAACATCGATTAAAAAAGTTTCTTTTTCGGTTTTTCTAAAGATTAAATCTGTCCCAAACCGGTCAACCGCTATGTTTGAAAGCGACTTGTCAAACTCTAACGTAACCGTTGTTATCTCGCCCCCAAACATCGAAAATTTTGTGTTTTGATAGCTTGTCGGGTTAAAATTCTTTATCTGTTGATTGCTTTCAATTGTTTGTTTTGACGGTTTAACCGACGTCATTCGGTCGACCCGATAGTTAATTATGCCCTCATGTTTTTCGGAATAGCAAACAAGATAGTAGTTCGAATCGGAATACAAAAGCGAAAGTGGGCTTACACAATATTCGGCTTTTTGATGTCGAAAAACACGGGCTTTTGTGTCGTCGTAATCAAAGTAATAAAACAACAGTTTTTTGTTGTCTAAAATAGCGGAATAGATAGCGTCGACATTGTAAAGAATACTCTCGTTCATCGACTTTACTTGTCCTTCGACTACCAACTTTCGTGAAAGAGTTTTTGCATAGTTCTTGCTCGTTAGCGTTTCAAGCTTTTGGATTAGCGAAAGACTTTTACGTTTGGTTATAAACTTCGAGGAACAAACGGCGTCCGCCAGCAGTTTAAGTTCCGCAATTTCAAACGTCCTTGAAACTAACATATATTTTGTGCCACCGCCGGTTTTTGTTTCGATGTGTAGCCCAAATTCTTTCAAAATAGCTATATCGGAGTATACCGATTTTCTTTCCGCAACTATTCCTTTAGAGTTTAAAAAATCAATTATGTTGCTTACGCTAACACCGTTTTCGGCATCGGTGTGGGTTTTTAAATAATCGTATATCCAAAGCAACTTAAGTTTTTGGTTTTCTGTTCCTGCCATATATTATACCCCACCAAGCGTTATGTTACAAAACATTTTTTGTCGTAAAGCCTAACGATATAATATTCCTTTTTGCAAAATTAATCAATAACTATTTTAGATTCTGTCCGATTAATCGTACACCTCTTAAAGTATAATATACAAAAAGAAACGAGAGGTGTTATTATGTTAAAGCGACTTACAAAACTGTTCGATTTTCTGGCTCTTTTAAGTCTTGTTGAGGACGTCGATTGGGACACGGATTATCAAATGTAAAAAAACCCTCTATAAAACAGATATAAATTAGTACAAACGTATAAATTATAAAATTCTTTTGAAAAATCTTTTTTAATTAAATTTTATGTAGTATAATGTTAACATAATTATAGTATTATTTTAAGACAATGTAAAACATGCGGTGTAAAACACAAAGGTGTATAACACAAAGGTGTAAAACACAAAAGTGTAAAACACAAAAGTGTATAACACAAAAGTGTATAACACAAAAGTGTATAACACTTTGTATTAAGCGTAAAGGTTTGACGCTGTCGATAAAATCAATAAAGTTTTTTGAAGGAATTTGTTATTATGGAGAGCAATAAACTAAACTGTGTTATTCTCGCGGCGGGTGAAGGAAAAAGGATGTTTTCTAAAAACTCCAAAGTTCTTTGCGAAGTTACCCATAAACCTATGCTACTTTGGGTTACCGATGCCGCAAAATCCGCCGGAATTCAAGAGATCTGTATCGTGGTTAGCAACAAAGACGTTGAAAAAGCGGTTTCAAACGAAAAATTTAATATCTGTTATCAAAACGAGCGGCTCGGAACAGGTCACGCTGTGCTTTGCGCCAAAGATTTTTTAAATTCTTTAAGCGACGGAGACACACTTATTCTGTACGGAGACGCTCCTTTTATTGATAAAGAAACTATAACAAAAAGTTTCTTGCAACATAAACATGACGACAACGCGGTCACCGTTATTACCGCAAGCATAGACAACCCGAAAGGTTACGGGCGCATCGTTCGCACAGGCGGAAAGCTCTCCTCTATCGTCGAAGACCTCGATTGTGACGACGTTACCGCAACGATAAAAGAGATTAATTCAGGATGTTGTTGGTTCAAAACAAGTGAACTTCTTTCGGCGCTTTCTCTTATAAAAAACGACAATAAAAAAGGCGAATACTATCTAACCGACGCGGTTAAAATTCTTATCTCGGGCGGCAAAAATGCCGGTTGTTATCTTTCGGAAACCTCCGATGTAACGCTTGGCGCAAACAACCCTGTCGATCTTTTAAACCTAAACGACATGGCTTCGGAACGCGCTATCATGAAACATCTTATGAACGGAGTTCATTTTGTTAAAAAAGACGGAATTATCATAGGCCCCGATGTTGAAATCGGTGCAGGCGCTACGATACTTCCAAACACAGCTATATACGGCAGATGCAAAATTGGCAAAGGCGCGGTAGTTGGGCCAAACTCGGTGGTAAACAACACCGACATCGGCGAAGGTTCAACGTTTAACGCAAGCCAAAGCAACCAAGCCAAGGTCGGCGCGGGCGTTTCGATAGGGCCATTTGTCCAGTTAAGGCCCGGAACGGTTGTGGAGGATGATGTCAAGATAGGCGACTTTGTTGAGATTAAAAACTCGACTATCGGCAAAGGTACATCGGTCGCCCACCTAACGTATATCGGAGACACCGACGTCGGCAAACATTGCAACTTTGGTTGTGGCGTCGTTACGGTTAACTATGACGGCGAAAACAAACATCGTTCGACCGTCAAAGACTTTGCTTTTGTCGGTTGCAACACCAACATCATTGCCCCGTCAGTAATCGGCGAAGCGGCATACACCGCGGCCGGCGTTACCGTTAGCGGCGAAGTTCCGGACGGTTCGCTTGCTATCGACCGCGGCAAGATGGTTATCAAAGAAAATTGGGCATCAAGAAAGCTTGAAAAATATATCGAAAAGAAAAAGAAAAAATAGAGGATTTACAAATCAAGAAAGGAACAAAAAAAGATGAACCTCCATGGAAGAGATATTAAAATTTTCTCCGGTAACAGCAACCAAAAACTAGCAAAAAGCATGACGGAGTATCTGGGTTTGCCGCTTGGAAAAAGCGATGTTACGATGTTTAGCGATGGAGAAATCTCGGTTAACATTCATGAGTCGGTCAGAGGAAGCGACGTTTTTGTCGTCCAGTCCACCGGAATGCCGGTCAACCGAAACATCATGGAACTGCTTTTAATGATCGACGCGTTTAAACGTGCTTCTGCCGGAAGAATAACCGCCGTTGTTCCGTATTACGGCTACGGCCGCCAAGACAGAAAAGCCAAAAGCCGCGATCCTATCTCGGCAAAGGTTGTCGCCGACCTTATAACGGTTGCGGGCGCAGATCGTATTCTTTCGATGGATTTCCATGCCCCCCAAATACAAGGTTTTTTCAACATTCCTGTTGATCATCTTTTGGGTCTTCCGGCGTTATGTCCCTATTTTGTCAATAAATTTGAGAACAAAGAAAACCTTGTTGTAATGTCGCCCGACATTGGTTCGATAAATCGTGCGCGTAACTTTGCAAAACGTCTTAACGCTCCGCTTGCGATAATCGACAAACGCCGCCCGGCTCCAAACGTTAGCGAGATTATGAACATTATAGGAAACGTCGAGGGTAAAGACGTTTTAATATATGACGACCTTGTGGACACCGCAGGAACGCTATGTAATGCTGCAAACGCGATTAAAGAACACGGCGCAAAGAGTGTCACCGCCACCGCAACACACGCAGTTCTCTCGGGCAACGCGATTAAAACTATCCAGGAAAGCGCGATAGAAGAACTCGTTTTCACCGACACAATAGACATTCCGCAAGAAAAAATGATAGACAAATTTAAAATACTGTCGGTTGCCCCGATATTCGCCGAGACAATCTCGCGCGTCTATTCCGATCGTTCGATCTCCCCGTTGTTCGATTAACCGCTTTAGTAACAAGGAAAGTTTGAAACTTTACCATACTAGAAACCACTATGCCAAACCAGCCAAAACAACAAAAAAGGAATGGATATTTTTATGTTTGATTATCTCTTCAAAAACGCCACCGTTGTGACGCAAGACAAGGAAGGCATCATATCAAACGGATATGTTGGGGTTTTGGGTGGAACAATAGAATATGTCGGAAATCAAAAACCGGAAAAGCAAGCCAAAACCGAAATCGACTGTAAAAACAAAGTTTTAATCCCGGGACTTGTTAACACCCATTGCCACAGCGCAATGTCGTTGTTAAAAGGTTTTGCGGACGACTTGACTCTTGAAAAGTGGTATTTTGAAAAGATACTTCCAACCGAAGCAACGTTTACTAAAGAGATGGTTTATGCCGGCTCAACGCTTGCTTTTGCCGAGATGATTGCGAACGGGATAACGTGTGTCGCGGATATGTATTTTCATCTTGGTGTGATAGCAAAATCTGCTTGCGAAGTCGGAATAAAAGCCAACCTTTGCAATGCTCTGGTTGATTTTGACGAACAAAATTTTGTGCTTGAAAACGACCGAAGCTACAAAGACTCTATCGAGGTTCTCGAACAGTTCCACCGCGAAAAGAGCGGCGGGCTTGTCGTTCTCGACGCCGGAATACATGACGAAAACACAACACATCCAAAAGTTTGGAAAGCCGCGATTGAGTTTGCGCAAAAGTATTCGCTTAACATGCAAATGCATCTCTCCGAAACAAAGAAAAACCACGACGATTGTATTGCACGCCGTGGCAAAACGCCGGCAGAAGTTTTTGAGGAATACGGAGTCTTTGAGATCCCAACGCTTGCGGCGCATTGTATTCACCTTTCGGAAAATGACATAGATATCTTTGCGAAGCGTGGGGTGTCTGTAGCGTTTAACCCTATGTCCAACTTAAAGCTAACCGACGGAATTTTAAACGCCGACCGCCTTTTGAATCGTGGCATAAACGTTGCGTTTGGAACCGACGGCGCCGGTTCCAACAACAACCTTGATATCTTTGCCGAGATGAAAACAGGCACAATACTTCAAAAGGAGCTAGCCCACGACCCGACAGTTTTTCCGGCAAAAACCGCGTTTGGTTGTGCGACAAGCAACGGCACAAAAGCTGTGTTTAGACAAAACGAAACAGGGGCGATTAAGCAAGGTTTATCTGCCGACATAGTGTTAGTTGACTTCAACAAACCGTCGTTAACCCCTAGCTATGATGTGTGTTCTTCTTTGGTCTACAGCGCAAGAGGAAGCGATGTTTGCTTAACTATGGTTAACGGAAAGATATTGTACAAAGACGGGAACTATTTGACGATAGACATCGAAAAACTATTGCACGAAGTTAACGAAATATCTAAAAAAATAAAATAGATGTTTCGCTTTGTTTTTTGTCTTACGTCCAAAAAAAGATTATATAACTAGTCTTGTTACTTAATTTTACCAAACGCAAAAAGGATGGTTATAACGTATGGATAATTTTTTAAACAACATCGGACAATCGGCATCAACCGCTTTTGTCGACACCGTTTTTGATTTTGGAATAGCGATATTAATTCTCATTGTCGGGTTGTTTTTAATCAAACGCTTGACCAACATATTAAAGGTTTCAAAAATTGTTTTAAGGCTTGATAAAAGTGTTCAAAACTTTATTTTAAATCTTTTGAACATCATTTTAAAAGCGCTTGTTTTGTTTATTGCTGCTGTTCAAATAGGGGTTCCCGAAGCGTCGATAGTTGCGGTCATCGGCTCTGCCGGGCTTGCAATCGGCCTTGCTCTTCAAGGTGGCCTTGCAAACGTTGCGGGCGGATTTTTTATCATGATCTTTAGGCCGTTCAATGTCGGGGACTATATAAAGATAACCGACTACGAAGGCACAGTTTCAGACATCAATGTTTTTTATACAACACTAATAACCCCCAACAACCAAGTCATAACCCACCCCAACGGCGATCTTAGTAACGGCGTTATGATTAATTTCAGCAAACTACCAACAAGAAGGGTTAACCTAACGTTTGGGGTTGCGTATGACAGCGACATCGAACAGATTAAAAAAATTATGCTTGACGTCGCAAACAGCCACCCAAAAGTTTTGCAAGACCCCGCGCCCGAAACAAGGCTTTTTAATCTCGGCGAGAGTTCAATGGACTTTTATCTAAGAGCTTTTTGTAACACAGATGTATATTTCGAGGTTAAATACGATATATACGAACAAGTGCGCATAGAGTTTGACAAAAACGGCATCGAAATCCCGTTCCCGCAGCTTGATGTTAACTTTAACGGGGAAAAGATAGGGGAAAAGATAGATAGTTTAAATAAAAATATAAAGTAAAATAAAACATTGTGGTTTGTTGTCATCCCAACGTTACAACAAATATTGTCGCAAGGGAGGGCTTCCACGCCCTCCCTTTTAATATAAAAAATATTTAAACAAAAAATCCACATTAATTTTATTAACTTTTCTAAACACAATTAGTTTTATTTATGTTAAAATAAAGAAAATAGAAGGAGATGTTAAAAATGTATTGCGAAAATTGCGGAGCGGAGATTTCAAATAAAAGTTTATTTTGCAAACACTGCGGAGCAAAAGTTGACCCAAACGACAACAACGATATTGTTTTAGTTCAAAATAACAGCAACGAGTACGTTGCAAAATCGATAAAAAAGAATAAAAAACGTTTGTGGCGACCGTTTGGATTCCGAAGTGGAAAATGGTATAAGGCAGCTGTCGCTTGTATTTATTTTTTCTTCCTTTTTATAATGTATTTTGGGCTTGGTTTGGGACTTTCGGAAAGTGAAACTCCGGTTGCAGATATTTTAATGCTAGTTTCTTTTACTTTGCCGTATCTTATTATGTCAAACCTTTTCGGTCTTCAGGATAAATTACCATTGTACAAAAGCAAAAATCCGATACATAAAATGATCGCTTGTGTCTTAACTTTTTTTATAATAGCTTTTATAGCAACTCTATTTATGCCGGAGCCTGTCGAACCAACCGAAAGTGACATTGCCGAGATTGAAGAGCTTGAGCAGTTGATAGAGGAGGAGCAAGCGCAAGAGTATCAACAAGAGCAAGAGCAGAACAGTCAAGGCGACGACACAGACGACACAGACGACGAGACTCAATCGGCTATCCCTGAGCAAAAGATTGACCGCATAGAAGATTTACACCTTTTAAACAATTGATTTAGTAATATGTTTATTATTAAGAAATAAAGTTGCTCCATTATAGCTTTGCTGTGATGTCTTTTATGTTTTACAAAGTTTCTATATTCTATATGTAAACGGTCAGTTTGAAATTTTCAGAATAGTTTTGAAGCCACTATATAAAAAAATCAAAACCACCAGTTGAACTGGTGGTTTGAACAGGCCCTATAAGGGCCAAT
>CAYJAY010000045.1:0-14128 GCA_964368445.1 uncultured Oscillospiraceae bacterium | reverse complement strand
CATTTTGCACTATTCGTGCAAAACCGTAGTATTTCTTATCTTTAAAGCTACATCTTATACGAAAAATAACCCCTCGAACATGTTCAGTCGTTCGAGGGGTTACGCTTATATTTTAATGTTGTGCTCCAAGTTTATACAGTCGGAGCATCTATATAAAGCCATGAAGGCGTTTTTGTAAGGCTAAAGCCTATTCTGCTATAAGATCTTTAATCCTATTGTAGAAGTTTTCGTTTTCCGTTACACATACTACTTTTTTGCTGTAGTCAAGTGCAAGAAGAGCAAGAAGCGATTTAGCATCTACTATGACTGTTTCTGTGTGAATTCCAACTTCACCGTCATGTGCTGTCGCCATTTGGTTTAGTTTTTTAATGTCGCCAATTCCGTTGATGTTAATTTGTTTTACCATTTTCAAAGACCTCCTGTATGTGTCGTTGATATATACGATTTATATTAAGTGCAAAATCATTGTTGTTTTGCACAATCACAGTATATGCTGTTTGTGCAACATTGTCAACTAGTTTGTGATATATTCTATATTAAGCATATTATTTTAGTGCATGTTGTATATCTATTATGTAACTTGCACAATAAACCGTGTCGCTTTTTGGCGCCAAAAAACCCATGGGTCTTTCCATGGTTTTTTTGTTTTAGTTCAAGTGTTCTATTAATATCCGAGATAGCTTCTGTTCATGTCAACGCCGCCGCTTATTCCGGGCACCGTTCCTGTCCAGGTATACTGCCACATGTCGTATCTTCCGGCGTACGAGGTCTGTGATACGCCTATATGTGCAAGCCAGATTAAATATTGCTCGAGTTCGCTTGCATACATGCCGTGTTCAAGCCAGCTCTTAAAGCTGTATACCATCGGGGTGTAACCGGCACTCTTGATAGTTTCGCAAAACGCTATAGCTATTTTAGTTCGCTCGTTTGCCGACATATAGTTAAACGTGTTAGCCCTATCTGTGCTGCCCTCTATCGTTTCGATATCGATAACAATAGGATAGTCTATCCCATATCCCGCAATCATGTTTAATACGGCGCTAGCCTCTTCAACCGCCTCTTGTGTGTTAAGCGCGCACGAGAAGAAATACACTCCCACTTTAAGACCGGCGGCCTTTGCGGCAACGACGTTTTCTCTAAACGACGCATCCTCTACAATTCTTCCCGAGCCATAGCCCCTAAATCCAACGCGCAGTATCGCGTAGTTTACGCCCGATTCTTTAACCTTTACCCAATCTATATTTTCTTGCCATTCCGAGACGTCAACGCCGATGTTGGAGCCGTCGGTAGGCATCGTTGGGGTTGGGACTGCGGTCGGGACTGCTGTTGGGGCGGGGGTTGGCGTTGTGCTTGACAACATAACCCCTTCTGTATCAAAAACGTATTTAACGCCTTGTATAACCTGTTCTCCCGTGACTTTCACGCCGTCTTTATTAAAGTAGTAGGTTTTGCCGTCTAGCGTCTGCCAACCGTAGTAAATTGTTTCAACCGTTTCAATCGTTTCTTTTTGCTCCGATTTTGTGACAAGATACAGATAGTTTCCGCTCTCGTCTTTCAACATATCGCGAGGATCCGAGTTGTCGAATATCTCAACGCTTGAAATTGAACCGTCGCTTCCCGTCCTTTGCGCTCCGATAAGGTATCCTGTAACAGGGTCAATTAAAGCCTCTATGTCGGTTGGGGTTCCGTCGGGGTTTTTCAGATAAACCTTTTGTGGGTCAAGAGCGGCCGAAAGGGTCAAAACTTTGCTTGACGTCGCATATGTCATCGCTCTAACCGAAATCATGTCAAACGTAAACGCTGTTTGTTGTGTTGAATCGTCCGACGATTGCGGAGTCTCAGATGGCGTTTCGGTTACTGCTGGAGTTTCAGTCGCTGCCGGGGTTTCGGTCACCATCGGAGGGGTGTAAAGATCGGGTATAAAGTATAATGCCGTTATAACCTCGCTAGACGTAGACTTTTGTTCCGAACCGGTTTCAACAAATTCAACCGTGTCGACAAACGGGTCGGGTGTCGTTACGGGAGTAGGCTCCGGTGTTGGTTCGGGTGTGCTCGGAGCTCCGCCGTTCGGGCGTCCGCCGTCCTCCTGTTCAGTCGACGCGTCGCTTTCAACTATCGGAACATATTCAATAGGAACATATTCAACCTTTGGCGCAACGTTAACCGAAACGGTACGCGCCGCAAGATATGTATTGGCGTTTGGCTGTGCCGCGTCGGAATTTGGAACATATTCTATGCTGTAACCGCCCGACGGAATAGTTTCTATATATATCTCTCCGTCCATGTCTTGGTCGACATGGTTTTCTCTTTCACCCTCAATATCTATGACATCGACCGAAAACGGATAGCCTGTTATCACGTCTCCGTTTGAATCGGTGAACGTTATCGTCAAGTCTTCTTCGGCTGATGAAGCTCGCATAAACACCATCTCGCCCAAACCGTTGTTGTTGCCTTGTGTGTCGATCTTTACGACGCCTGCGGAGTTTTGAAGGGTTGGTGTCGCTGTTCCAACCTCGATTATTGTTCCCCTGATTTCACGTATCATCAAAACCGCAACGGTTGATATAGTCGCAACTATTAAAAATATTCCGACTGCACTTAATATATTGGTTAAATTAACGCGCCGCGAAAATAATTTAATGCGTTGTTTAAAATCCAACTGTTGTTTTGGTTGTTCAAATTCTTGTGGTTTACCGAAATGTTCCAACGGTTGAGCCGAATCTTTGTTGTTGCTCTTTTGGTCTGCTTCGCGGTTTAGAGCTTCATATTCAAAAGCCGTTGTACCCTGCATATACATATCATATTCGTCGGGGTTTGGGGCTTGAAAGCCTTGTTGCTCAAGATATGTATTAAGGTCATAAAACGGCTCTCTCGCCGTGTATTCAATCTCGGGTTCGCTTGGTGGGGGGGGCGGTTCGACAATCTTTCCTATAACCTCGGTTTGAAAAAAGTTGTCAAACTCCTCGCCCGAGATTTCGTCCGGAACGTTGTCCGAAACGTCTATCTCTTGTTGTTTCATGATGCCCGCTTGCTTTTTCGGCTTTAAATTTTTTATGTTTTTTTGTTTTTTCTTTTTTTCTTTTTGCTGTTTATTTTTTGCTTTTTTCGCCGAATCTATCATCTTTTGATCTATAGGCGTGATAGCCGCCGTGTTACCGAAGTGCTCCGACAGATTAGACATAACCTCATCTGTTGTTCCGAGCAAAGGCTTGCTGTTTATATTTTTTTCCGGCTTTTTATTGCCCATAACACTAGCTCCTTTGGTTAATGCTTCAGATATATAGTAAAAATATTAATTTAAACGCTTTGTATATACTCCGCTATATTTTATCATATCTTGACGCATTTTGCAATTATAAGCCCCTATTATAATTGTGGCAAAACGCCAAACAAGGACAAGCGCTCGGGGCGCCTGTCCTTGTTATTGCTAATATAGTTAATGTTATATTTACTAGCGTTTTTTGATGTACTTTCTTCTGTCGAGAGCTACCGCCGCAACGATAACAGCACCTTTGATGATGTTTTGGATCTCGATACCAAGACCTAAGAACAACATTCCGTATGCAAGGATTTGGAACATCAAAACGCCGACAATCGCCGAGCGAACGTTTCCGACACCGCCCGAAAAGCTGATTCCGCCGATAACGCAAGCCGCGATAGCGTCAAGTTCGTAGCCAACGCCGGTTGCGTTGTTTGCCGAACCGATACGCGCCGCTTCCAAAAATCCGCCGATACCGTAAAGAATACCCGCCAAGATGTTAACTTGAACGAAAACTTTTAAAACGTTAATTCCGCTAACTTTTGCAGCTTCGGGGTTTCCGCCAACAGCATACATGTTTTTACCGAAAACTGTTTTGTTCCAGATAAAGTAGACGATAAAAGCAATAATAGCAGCAAAGATAACCAAATGAGGAATAAAGAAATCTTCAAACGGTGTTCCTTGAAGAATACCATAATCTTTAAAGTTCAAGATATTACCGTTAACAAACGCTTTGTACGCCGGGTCGTGGCTACCTATCGGTTGTCCGCCGCCAAAGTTGTAGTATAGCGTGTTTACACCATATACAACCAAGCTTGTTCCAAGCGTAACAACAAAGGGGTGAACATCAAACTTTGCGGTTATAAAACCGTTTGTGGCTGTTAAAACGCTACAAACGATAATACAAAGCAAAACCGTAACGAAAAGTCTTATCGGAGCCGGCATAGTGTTTAAAAACAAATCGGGGTAAAATTTATTTGTTGCATCGAGAGCTTGAAGCAACGACGCCGCAATAACGGTTGAAAAACCAACAATTCTACCAAGCGAAAGGTCGGTGCCTTGTAAAACGATAATTCCGCCAACGCCAAGAGCCAAGATAAGCTTAACGCTTGATTGTGATAGAATGTTTATAAAAACCGCCATCGAAAGAAAACCGGGTTCCATAGCTATAACGGTTAATATTAAAGCACCCATAACAAGGTAGATGCCGTATTTGACGAGAAAATCAACAACTTTATCTTTGTTGATATTTTGTAATTTTGTGTTCATTCCCATTCTCCTATAAATATTTAGCGGCTAAATTAAAGATTTCTTCCTGTGTTGTCTCTTTTGAGTCAACAATGCCTGAAATTCTTCCAGAGCTCATTACCGCTATTCTATTTGTACAACCCATTAATTCGGGCATCTCTGAACTTACCATAATTATTGATTTGCCTTGGCTCGCAAGCCTAATCATTAATTGGTATATTTCGTATTTCGCGCCAACATCAATTCCCCTTGTTGGTTCGTCAAGAAGCAACACGTCAGGATCGGTCAACAACCATTTTCCTATTATAACTTTTTGTTGGTTTCCGCCGCTTAACTCAGAAATTAATGAAGCTTGTCCGTTTGTTTTAATCTTCATGCTTTTAATCTGTTCGTCGGTATCTGAAACCATTTTTGAATTGTTGAGCATAACGCCTTTAAGATAGTTATGGAAGTTCGCGCTACACGAATTAAATCGAATATTCGCAACGGGGAAGATACCGGTTGCCCTTCGCTCTTCGGTTAGCAACGCAAATCTGTTTTTCCTTGATTTAAGCGGCGTTGAGTTGTCAAGCAACTTGCCATCAAGATAGATTTTTCCGGAATCTAACGTACGTATACCAAACAACGATTCAACCAACTCGGATCGTCCGGCACCAACCAATCCATAAAGGCCTAGGATCTCGCCTTTTTTAACTTCAAGATTGATATCTTTAATGCGCGGTTCATATGTGGTTGTTAAGTTTTCAATCTTCAAATAGGTTTCACCCGGAACGTTTGTGACTTCGGGAAAACGATTTTCAAGATTTCTTCCAACCATCATGGCGACTATCTTGTCAAGGTCAAGATCTTGTATCTTTTCTGTCCCGACATACTCGCCGTCGCGAAGGACGGTTACGTCGTCGCTGATTTCGAAAATTTCGTCCATTTTGTGAGAAATGTATATGATTCCGCAACCTTTTGCTTTAAGGTTTCTGATAATTTTGTAAAGTGTATCAACTTCTTTTTCCGTCAAAGAACTTGTCGGCTCGTCCAAAACTATTATTTTTGCGTCGTAGCTTATAGCTTTCGCTATCTCTATCATCTGTCGCTTACTAACGCTTAAATCGCTTAGTTTTGCGTTTGGGTCAACCTCAACGCCTATTTCTTCAAATAGCTTTTTTGTTTGAGCAAACTTTGTCTTTTCGTCGATAACTATACCTTTTTTTTGATAACGGCCTAGCCATATGTTATCGCTAACCGTCATCTGTAGAATTTGGTTTAACTCTTGGTGTACCATTGAAACGCCGTTTTCAAGGGCGTGTTTAGGATCGTCAAAGTTGAACTGTTTCCCATCCAAGAAAAATTCGCCTTTTTCTTGAAAATATATGCCAAACATACATTTCATTAATGTCGATTTTCCTGCGCCGTTTTCCCCCATTAATGAATGAACAGTTCCCGGCCGAACGTTTAAATTAACGCCTTTAAGAACCGGTACACCGCTAAATGATTTATGTACATCTTTTATCTCTAATAAATATTCTCTGGCCACTAACACTCACCTCATAAAAAAAGGCATTGAGGTACATTTTATTAAATACCTCAATGCCCTTTGATTTGATTTTATTTATTTAAAATCTGCAACGTTTGCAATTGTAACACCAACATAAGGTACGCGAACTGCTTTAGTTTCTTCGTTTTCAAGAACCCAATCGGTTCCTGCAACTACGTCATTTCCTTGAGCTGCGTTAGCTGCTAATTCAATAGTTGCTACAGCTTGGTTTACGCCGTCATTCAAAACTGTTCCTTGCATTGTGCCAGCTTCGATCATTGTTAATGCTTCTGCAAGTGCGTCAACGCCGTAGAGAGGTATCGAAACGCCTGCTTTTTCCATAGCTGCCGATGCGCCGAAAGCCATGCCGTCGTTGTTAGCGATTACGAGTTCGATTTCATCGCCGAATTGTGTAATCCAACCGCTCATGTTTGCTTCGCCGTCTGCTGTCGACCATGTGGAAGAAGGTTGTATTGCAAGTTCTTCAACTTCGATTCCGGCTTCTTGAATAGTTTTAACAGACCATTCTGTTCTTGCTTCTGCGTCAGGATGTCCAGCTTCACCTTTAAGCATAACGTATTGGATAACTCCGTCGCCGTTTTTATCCCAATCCGGGTTAGCTTGGATGTCTGCTGCCATCATTTCGCCTTGGATAATTCCGCTTTCAGCCGAGTTTGTTCCAACATACCATACTTTATCGTATGATGTCATCGAACCGTCTGTAGCTTCTTTGTTGAAAAGAACGAGGGGGATATCGGCTGCTTGAGCTTTTCCGATAACTTCGCCTGCTGCTGCGGGGTCAACAAGGTTGATAGCCAATACGTCAACACCTTGTGTGATGTATGTATCGATTTGGTTGTTCAAAGTCGCTTGGTCACCTTGTGAGTCAGCGATTGTTAATTCAGCGCCAGCTTCTGCTGCTGCTGCTTCAAGAGCGGGTTTAACAACGCCGTTCATGAAGTTGTCAGCGCCCGAGTAGATGTTTGCGCCGATAACGATTGCATCGCCTGCGGGTTCAGTTGTTTCCGGTGTTTCAGTTGCTTCCGGTGTAGTTGTTTCTTCTGCTGCGGGGGTACAAGCCGCAAACATAACTGTTGCCATAGCAACACACAAGATCAATGCTAAAATTCTTTTTGTCATGAAAACTTTTCTCCTAAAATTTTTATTAGTTTTTGTGTAATCGTCTACACTGTAGTAATTATATCATTAAATTCAAATAATTCCATGTGATATTTTATTCAATTTTGTTGGAATTTCTACGATTTGATTTTTTTCTAAAACATTTTCACGCAATATTATTACTCATTGTTTAATCAAAAGGAAATAATACCCTTTGATGCTGTTCTTCAAACATAGATTGGGTGTTTACAACGGTTGTTTTTGTGTCGATATCGGTTTGCTCTATCGCAATGCCGTTGATAAGCTTATGTGCATATTCGACGCCGAGATATCCCATCGCAAACGGGTTTTGCACAATCAAGGCATCGACGTCCCCCGTTTCCAACATCCCTATCGAAATCGAGTTGTTGTCAAACGCAACTACCGTTGTTTCGTCTTTAAGTCCTAGTTCTTGTATTGCATAACCAACCCCAAGGCTTGTCCATTCATTAAATGTCACCACCACGTTCATGTCGGGATATTGTTCAAACAGTTCGATAGTTTCTTGTTTTGCTTGTTCCACCGTCGACATGACATTAATTCCAACGATATACTCGACACGCGGGTCTTGTTCGACACGGTCCCTAAATCCGGATTCCCGCTCCTGGCCGTTGGCGGTGTTTTCGTCAAAGTTAACTATCCCTATTTTAAGTTTATCTTGATTTGATTGGAGCACCGTTTCGCCCACCATCGTTCCCGCAAGATAGTTATCTGTTCCGATATGATATTTAACCCCCTCGCTGTTGACGTCGCTATCGATGCTTATCACGTGAACCCCTTGGCTTATGGCATAGTCAACTGTTTTTGCGTTTGCGTTGTAGTCCACCGCCGAAAGAACTATCGCCTTCGCCCCTTCTTCAACCGCTTTTTCGATAAAGATGTTTTGTGTTTCAAAATCTTCCTCGCTGTTTGGGCCGTTAAACGAAACGTCAAGGTTATATTCAACCGCCGCCGCGTCCACGCCGGATTTCACCTCTTTAAAAAAATCCGACGTTGTCGATTTTGTTATCACCGCCACATATGGTTTAACGCTGTTCGCGTCGTCCAATTGTATAGCGTCAAAATTAAGCACTATTACGACACCGCCAATAATATATACCAACACAAGGACTATGGCGGCAATTAAAACGCTCCATCTACTTCTCGTCATAATCCCCCTCCTTTATTTGTGGCATTCGTATAATAACTTTTGTGCCCTCGTCCGGCTCGCTTTCGATATCAAGCCCATATTGTTCGCCAAAATAAATCTGTATCCTGTCTCGCACATTTTTAATTCCAATTCCCGCTTTGTCGTGGACATCTTGATGGAGAATGTCGTCTATCTGCCCTTTGTCCATTCCAACTCCATTGTCTTCTACAACCATTATTATTTCGTGTTCGGTCTTAGAGATTACAATTCGAATCTCACCTTTGTCCACCGTGCGATCCAAGCCGTGGTATATACAGTTCTCTATAATCGGTTGCAAAGTAATCTTGTTACATAGGTAATCTTTGCACGCTTCATCAAGCTGTATGCTATAGGTAAACTGGTTTTTATATCGATAGTTTTGAATTTTGAGATAACTCGTGGCGTGTTTAACCTCGTTTTCGATAGTTATAAGTTCGTGGCCTCTGCTTATGCTTATGCGAAACAGTCGCGCTAGCGAATTTATCATCTCAACCGCTTCTTTGGTTCGCTTTTCTTCGCACATCCACGCAATTGAGTCCAGCGTGTTATATAAAAAATGGGGATTAATTTGAGACTGAAGTGCATTAAGTTCGGTTTTTCTGAGGGTTATCTCCTCTTTTCTTACCTTCTCCATAAGTTGTTGGATACGAACGACCATATGCCCGAACGAATCGGACAGCGTTACAATCTCTTTTGTTCCGTCGACTGATTTATATTTAAACCCTTGAGCGTTCTTTTCAAAGTCAACCATCGCACTTTGAAGTTTTTGAGCCGGTCGCGAAAAAACTCGTGCGAACAAAATTCCAAACCCGAAACTTGTTGTAACTATCATGACGAGAATAACTAACGAGATTATAAGCATACGTTCAACCCTGCTTGTTATCATCTCATCGATATAACTAACCCCAACTATCCTCCATTCGGAATTATCCAACGAATTAAGCGTGTATATTTCGTCCTCTAATATATGTGCCCCGTCTGTTTCAAGAGCTATCTCTGCCGTTGGTTCTTCCTTTATCTCGCTGAAAATCAGATTTTGTTGTGGGTGGTATATGATATTACCCTCGCTGTCGACGATATAACAATATCCATGGTGCCCTATTCCGACATCGTCTATATAGTTTGCTATTTCGGAAAATTCAATATCAACGCCGATCTGCACAATCTCTTCATCTAACAGCTTAACCCTTTTAGACATCGTAACTACCCACGGATATTCGTTTAAAAACAAAGAATTAACGTGTGGTTTTGATATCGTCAACGGCATTAGGTTGGCGTTTTCGTCTTTATTTGTCAGGTCGAAGTATGACAGGTCGGTCGTAATTTCTTGTTTGTAAAGTATGTTGTCCGACCAAGAACCAAGCGAATTTCCGTCGTCGTCATAAAGATTTATCGCAACAACGTCGGAGCGACTTTCAAGCAGGTTTTTAACAACCCGCTCCCATTCGTCTGCCGGGGCATTAACGCTAAGCTCAAGAATCTTCATGAGGTCTTCCATATCCTCAACATATCGGTTCATCGTGTTTGCCGCTTGCGCCACCGTTTGTTCGCTGTTTATTATCGTCACTTCTTCGATAGAGTTCGCGTATATGTTTATAAAAATGGCAATGGCCGCAAGCAACGTTGTAAGCCCAATTCCGGCAACGGCAGAAAACATCAAAGTCGGCATCGATATATTTCTTTTTAAGTCAAACTTCATCATCTATTCCGCGTGCCCCTCTTCGGTTTGTCGTCTAAACGCATTAGGCGACATTCCGACGTACTTTTTAAAACTGTAGCTAAAATAATGTTGGTCGTTATACCCACATTGTTCGGTGATTTCCCTTATCTTAAGGTTGCTTGTAATCAAAAGTTCCTTTGCTTTTTCAACACGTTTTTTTGTCAAAAGGTCGATAAACGTGCTCCCTGTCGATTTTCTGATAATCGCGCTTAGATAGTTTGGGCTTATAGCTATGTCGTTGCTAATCGAAACCAACGATATCTCGGAATTTGCATATTCATTTTCGATTTTTTCCAAAGCCTTATCACAAACTTCGCTGCCACTTGAAACCTGTTTATCTTCTTTCAACCGTTCTATATCCGACATGTAACAAACGCCGCCCTCTTCCGCGCTGCAATTTTTTAGCGCCGTCATCGCCTCGTGATAAGCGTCGTGGCAAAGTTGCAAGCTTTCTTTTGGCTTGCTTATTCCGATGTGGGCTTCGTAATCCATAATACGTTTTGCGCTTTGCATTATGTCGTCTACCAAGATGTGGAGATATTTATTTATGTTTCTTTGCGATTCAAAGATTAGAGAAACAATCCTGTTGCCGACAAAAAACGAGATATGTTTAACATATTTTCTCATAACACTTTCGATAGCGTTTATGTTTTCGGGCAAAGTGCAGTTTATTCCGCCCGACTTTTCGTCGTGAAAGGTAGACACCATCACAATAAACTTTGTGTTTTTGGTATCTTCTCCAACCAAACCACACTCTCGGGCTTTGCTTAATAGCTTTTGTTCGTTTTGTTCCCCTTGTTCCTCTTGATAGCTGTCGATAATCAACGACATCAAAAAACTAATAGTCTCGGACCTTGTCTGGGTTTGGGTGTTACTTAAAAACTCTGCAAATTTATCGTCAATTTTTTTCTTGATTTTCTCAAGTTCCAACGTTAAAGCATCGGTTGTTATCGGCTTTAGCATATAACTTACGACATTATACTGTATAGCTTGCTGCGCAAAAGAAAAGTCGTCATAACCGCTTAAAAAAGCAATGTGGGTGTTTGGCCTTATCTCGCGAACGTTTCGCGCAAGCTCAATACCGGTCATGTGGGGCATCTTCACGTCGGTCAAAAGCAGGTCGGGTTCAAGCTTTTCCACAAGATCTAACGCTTCAATTCCGTTTTCGGCTTGTCCACACACTTGAAACCCGAGGTTCTCCCATGGGACATTATTAACTAAACCGTTTCGCAGGTTCCATTCGTCTTCCGCAACTACTACTGTGTACATACGAGTTCCCTTTTCTGTTTTTAATAAATGTTTATATCTTGAAAAACTTCCGCCACACGTCAAGCTCCGCCATACGGCGGAGCTCATGGAAATACTCCTTGCCTTGTTTCACTCGGCATTTTGCACTGATGGTGCAAAAACGTAGTATTTCTTAAAAACAAAGCTACATCTAATATTAAAAAAGCCGTCGCAAACTTCATAAAGTTTGCGACGACGTGGCGCGCTTGAAGGGATTCGAACCCCTGACCTTCTGGTTCGTAGCCAGACACTCTATCCAACTGAGCTACAAGCGCAATTTTTGAATGCAAGTAATTGTATCACATTCAAACAAAATAGTCAACACAAATTTATTAAAAATTTGAATAACATTAATTCTTTTAACGTCTAGTAATGCACAGTGTTTAAAGCCGGAAACTTAAATCCCGAAATGTCTGCGCCTTGTTCCACCGTCAAGTTGATATATTCCCCGTCGACAACGGCCGAAACCACCGCCACCGATTCACCTTGTTGGTTTTCAATTGCAACAGGGGTTTGACTTATCAAAAGTTGTTTGTTCCTTTCGGTTGCTAAAACCGCAATTATCGAAAGATTAGCGTTAACTCCGCTTTCATATCCGCCGCCACTGATATCGCTTGCAAAAAAAGATGTTTGGTCAACCTTTACTATGCCACTGTCCTCGATAGATAAAATCATATCGTTTTGTGCAAGAGGAAACAAAAAGCCGTCTTTCATGTACAGTTCAAACTCGTTTGACCCGCCGTCAACCGTCTGCAAAAATTCGTCGTAATCTGTCGCCACCGTCAATATGCCGTCTTTAAGCTTGCCGCTTTGAAGCGTTTTTGTAAGGCTTTCTATCTGCTCTTGTTTTTGCTCGCTGTTTGCCACCACGCCAAAGAAATATATATTGACCGGTGTGTCGTTTTTGGCGGCGCAAAATCCAAGTTCCACGCGCTTTCCGGGGTCTTTGTCGTCAAGCGCAACAACCGCCGTTCGGCCTTTTGTCGCCTCTAGCCAAAAATCAAAATCAATGTTTTCGCTTTCGACCGGTTTTCCGTCGGAAAAACCTTTTGTCGTTATATCTCCGGTTTCAAACTGTGTGAAATAGTTCGCCTTTTCGATTAACGGCTTTGAGATGTCAAACAGTTGAATCAAAACCAACAATACAACCGCAAAAGCCCCAAAGACATTAGCGGCGTTGAAATGGCGCCACGAAAACTTTTTAGCCAAACGATATATTCCGACAACAGCCACAAGAAACAACAGATAATATAAAACCCACGCCATTCTTCCGCTTGCCCTAAAAACCGACAACAGGTCATACACCGTCTTAAATGGTATCGCCAAACCAAAAAGTTGATGTCCGTTAAACGTCAATACGTTTGAAAAAGCAAATATTAAAAGCACAGCCACAACAAACACCATGCCGAAATATCTATGAGCAAACTGCTTTATCTTGTTTAATTTTTGCTTTTGGAACAAAAACGCTACCGCTAAGATAACGTTCGCGGCTATAACGCCAAGTCCCAAATAGTTAAATCCGTCGAGGTTTCCGTTTGTTTGGGGAAGCGGGGGCAAAATACGTGACCAGTTGTCGAAACCTTTGCTAAGCGGGTTATATAGCGCGTTCAAGTTAAGCGAAAACCACCCATAGCCGCCCTCCGAAACGGGCGCGCCTCCGCTAAGATATCCAATAAAGATGGCAGAAGCCACCGTTAAACCGAAACAAACTAAAAGCGTTAATATGTTCTGTTTGTATTTTTTGAAAACAACCGCGTCTTCAACCAGATAGGCAAACATAACCGCATAGGTCAACGGCAAAAAATATGGGTGAACGGTTATCGCAAAAAAAGCTATCGCATAAAACGCTTTGTGAAACTTACCGTTTCTTTTTGAAACAAAATAAAGGTAAAGCGAAAGCGTTATAATCCACATCGCCGAAAGCGCAGTGTGGCGAAACGTTCGCTCGACAAGTATCGGCGCAAGACAAAAGAGCGCCGCGCCCGACAAAACCACCGTGTAAAACGAAGTTTTGCTTTTTCTGTCTATAAAAAGCGAGAGCAAAAGAGCGGAAAAACCGCCTTGGAGCGAAAAAGAAAAAAAAGAAAACCAACCGAAATATTGAAACGTCTCGGGCAACATAGGCGACAACGCTTTTGCCACAATCGCAAATATAGGTATGCTGTCAGAAAACGAAACGGGTGAGCCGTATGGATAGGTAAGGTTAGCGCCAACCCCTAACGGGAACTGCCATTCGCTTGAGCGGTATAGCATGAAACCAGTGTAATGTTGTGTTAAATCCGCCTCGACAAAACCGGGTTGTATAAAACGGTCGTCCGTCACGTCAAGCGTTGAAAAACCAAAAATTAAAACAAAAATTGCCGCGCCCAACACAAGACCCGACAAAAAACATATTAAATTTTGTTTATCATTTTTTTTAATATTCATATAAATACTCTTTTTTCGGCGCAAACATATAAAGGTCTGCACCGAAAATATAAACACTATAAAATTTAATTTTAATCGCTACGTTAAACGCAAACTTTCGCTACGCTGAACGCAAACTTTCGCTACGCTGAACGCAAGCTTTCGCTACGCTGAACGCAAGCTTTCGCTACGCGAAAGCTCAGACTGTCGAAAAACCCCTATCACAAAATTGTGCTTCGTCAAAAAAACGGTTGTATACCGTTTGCACAAACATAATGGGTGGGATGTAGGGGCGGCAACGCCAACTTTAGTTGGCTTTTTATCCGCCAGTTCAAACACAGCCTCTAATGTGCA
>CAYJAY010000044.1:0-14680 GCA_964368445.1 uncultured Oscillospiraceae bacterium | reverse complement strand
TGGCGTTGCCGTGGCAAAGCCACATGGCGAATTTATATAATATTTGGAACAAATATTATATAAATTATCTCCGCCTTATAGCGGAGCTACTCGAAACAAACTCAGATAAAAAACAAAACACAGTTGCTTCACCTAGTTGTTGTAACTGTGTTTTGTTTTTATTTCGTAATAAATTCAATAAAAATCGTTAATTCCGTTAAGCATAGATAACAAGTCGATGAAAATATTTTCTACATTTCTTACAAAAAGAAAAATAATTTCATTTTTTTATTGACTTTTACTTAAATTTAATGATAAACTTGGGTCAAGGTAAATAAAATAACAAAATTACCTTGAGAATTTACCAAAACTTAGGAGGATATAAAAATGAAAAAATTACTGGCTATCTTATTGACACTCGTAATGGTCGTTTCTTTGTTCGCAGCTTGCGGCACACCTGCAACCGAAACAACTGAACCGACAGAAGATCCGATGACCGATCCGGCTCCGGCTCCCATCGAAATCACATTTTGGTCTTTCCCCGTAGGCGGATTTGGTGATGCGGAAACAGTTGAAGGCTTTATAGCTTCTTTCAACGAAATGTATCCCGAAATCACAGTTAAACACGAAACTCTCGACTATGGCACGGGCGATGACCAAGTAACCGCCGCTATCGAAGCTGGCACCGCTCCCGACATCATCATGGAAGGTCCCGAACGTTTAGTTGCAAACTGGGGCGCAAAAGGCTTGATGGTTGATCTTTCAGATCTTTTGGACGACGAAGCAAAAGCGGATATCAGCACAGTTTCTGCATCTGTAATTGCAGACTGCACAGCGCCTAACGGCGAAGTTTACGAATATCCCATGGTTATGGTTACCCACTGCATGGGAATTAACTACGAAGTATTTGAACAAGCCGGCGCTCTTCAATACATAGATGAAGAAAACCGTTCTTGGACAACTGATGACTTTGTAATGGCTATGGAAGCTGTTCGCGACAGCGGTCTTGTTCAAACTCCCGGAATCATCTATTCGGGCGGACAAGGTGGCGACCAAGGAACAAGAGCACTTGTCAAAAACCTTTACGGCGCACAGTTTACCGATGCAGACAAAACTATGTACACAATAACCGACGACCTTGGCATGCAAGGATTTGAACTTCTTGTCGACATGGTTGACAACGGTTCTTTAAGCCACGACGCAGGTATCGCAGCTGCTGAAGAACTCCAACTTTTCGCAAACGGAACAAGCGCAACAACTCTTGCTTGGAACGCTTCAAACGAAGCTAACTACGCAGAGCAAGCTGCTTTCACACCTTTTGCAATGAACTTCCCTTCTGACGACGGCGTTGCTGAACTCGACGGCGGAATCTGGGGCTTTGGTATCTTTGACAACGGCGACCAAGCAAAAATCGACGCGGCTAAAATGTTTATTGAATTTATCGCTGACGATGCTGAACAAGGACCTATAAGCGTTGCAGCAACAGGTTTCTTCCCTGTTCGTGGATCATACGGCAACGTATATGCCGGAACAGACCGCGAAGACAGAATGGAAATTTATGCTTCATTCCTTCCGAACTTCGGTTCATACTATCAAGCTTCCCCCGGTTGGGCTGAACAACGTACAGCTTGGTGGAACATGCTTCAACAAATCTTTGGCGGCGAAGACATTCAAACTGCTTTCGACACATATGACGCAGCAGTTGATGCCGCAATTAACGGTTAATAGAATTATATTTTAGCAACACCTACGGGCAAGGCTAACAACTTATTTCTAATCGGTAATAAAAAGCCCCGTATATGAGTAAACACAGACTCTATCGGGGCTTTTATCATTAATTATATTGAGGTTTTTGCTATGAACATGTCAAATGTAAAAGCACCTACTTTGAACAAAAGCAAAATTTTAGCAAGAAAAGAAGCGATAACGGCATATATATTTTTGTTACCCTGCCTTATTTTCTTTGTTGTCTTTGTGGTTTTCCCGATGTTTTCAGCTTTGTTCAACAGTTTTTTTCATTATTCTTCGGTCGAGTTTGAATTCGCAGGACTACACAACTATATCAAAGCATTCAACGACCCTATTTTTATAAAAGCCTTGCTCAACACACTTATAATCGTGCTGGTCAGCGTGCCTGCGGTTATGGTGTTTTCGCTTTGGGTAAGCACAGCGATATACAAAATGGGCAACATACCGCTTTCGGTATACCGCTGTATATTCTACCTTCCGGTTGTCACCGGCACCGTCGCAGTTACCGTTGTTTGGAAATGGATGTTCAACCAGTACACCGGTCTTTTCAACAACATTTTAGTTAGCTCGGGACTTTGGGAAAAAGGCATAAGCTGGCTTGGAGACGAGCGGACAGCACTTTGGTGCATCATTCTAATTTTGTTTACAACTTCTATCGGTCAACCGATTGTTCTATATATTTCGGCTCTTGGAAACGTCGATAACTCTTTAATCGAGGCTTCACAGGTTGATGGCGCAACCGATTTTCAAGTTTTTTGGAAAATCAAATGGCCGTCCATTATGCCGACAACGCTTTATATTATAATAATCACAACTATAAACAGCTTCCAGTGTTTCGCATTAATCCAACTTTTAACCTCGGGCGGTCCTAACAACTCTACCCAAACGATAATGTACTACATCTACTATAACGTATTTAAAGTAGACGACTTCGGCTATGGAAATGCTATGGGAATAATACTAGCGGCAATAATCGCAGTATTTTCTATTGTTCAGTTTAAGTTTGCCGGAAACAAGAAAGGAAGCTAAGTGATGAAAAAAAATATTAACTTATATAAAATTTTTTGTTCCGTTTCTATAGCAATACTTGCTGTTTTATTTACTTTTCCGTTATACTGGATATTAACAGGTTCTTTGAAAGACGCTGCCGCAATCAACGCAAGAGAGGTTCAATGGTTTCCGTTAAACCCGTCTTTTGACAACTATATAAGACTTTTTGAAGAGCCCACTTTCATGTGGCTTTTCAACACCGTGTTTATCTCGGTAGGAGCAATGGTGTTAACCTGTATATCCGCAGCAATGGGTGGATATGCCCTTGCAAAAAAACGTTTCCCCGGAAGAGCTTTAATTTTCGGAATGATGGTTGCGGCTATGGCACTTCCAAAGCAAGTTATATTAATACCGTTGTTAAAACAGATGAACTTTATGGGATTACATGACACACTTTACGCAGTCATGTTGCCTATTGTCGGCTGGCCGTTCGGTGTGTTTTTGATGAAACAATTTTCAGAAGGAATTCCAACCGAAATGCTAGAAGCTGCAAGAATTGACGGAGCAAGCGAAGCATTGACATTCACAAAAATTGTGTTCCCAATGATTAAACCGGGCGTCGGAGCGCTTGCTATTTTCACCTTTATCACCTCTTGGAACGATTATTTTATGCAATTAATTATGCTTAACAGTCGTGTGAACTTAACGATTTCGCTTGGTATCGCAAAACTTCAAGCCGAATCTGCCACCGACTTTGGTATGATAATGGCGGGTGCCGCAGTAGCCGCTGTCCCAATAATCACAATATTTTTAATTTTCCAAAAATATTTCACAAAGGGAATCACAATGGGCGCGGTTAAGGGTTAATCGCTCTAAAAAACAAACTAATAATAACAATGGAGGACATGATGTCAGATTATAAAGGGATTTACCCTGCACTTTATGCGTGTTATGACGCTAACGGCGATGTATGTAAAACCCGCACACAACAGTTTGTTCGATTTTTAATCGATGAGGGAGTCCACGGAATTTATGTCGGCGGATCTTCGGGCGAATGTATCTATCAAAGTGTTGAGGAACGAAAAATTGTGCTCGAAGCGGTTATGGAGGCAAAAGGCTCAAGCAACATCAAGATAATTGCGCATGTAGCGTGCAACAGCACAAGCGACAGCGTTAAACTTGCACAACATGCCGAAAGTTTAAATGTTGACGCTATTGCGGCAATACCGCCAATATATTTTCGTTTGCCACCCCATGCTGTTGCTGGATATTGGAACGATATCAGTAAAGGTGCACCTAATACAGATTTTTTTATCTATAACATTCCCCAACTTGCCGGTGTTGAGCTCACCCCATCACTTTTGAGTAAGATGATCAAAAATAAAAACGTTGTCGGGGTTAAAAATTCATCTATGCCGACGGTAGATATCTCCAATTGGCGTCAACAGGGCGTTGTTGTCTTCAACGGACCAGACGAACAACTTTTAAGCGGTTTGGTTGCCGGAAGCGTTGGTGGTATAGGCGGAACATATGGAGCGTCGCCAAAACTTTACCTTGCAATATACGAAAATTTTTGTAATAATGATATTGAAACAGCGATGAAGTTGCAAGACAAGTCTCTTGAATTGATTCAGGTTCTTGCGGGAACAAGTTCGAGTTTATACGCCGTTATAAAAGAAGTGTTGCGTATTAACAACAATTTAGACATCGGCGACGTTAGAAGCCCGCTTCCAAAGCTTGATGAAAGCGGAAAGAGCGCTGCGTTGAAAGCTGTTCAAATAATTAACGATGCTTTAAGTATAGTTTAGTAGCTTAAGGAGAACTTATGCCGGATAAAGATCTGTTCCATCGATTAACGTTAAAATACTATTATCTTACAAAATCAGAAAAAAGAGTTGCCGACTATATAATTGCAAACAAAGGCAAGGCACAATATATGTCTATAACCGAGCTTGCGGACGCTTGCAAAGTCGCAGACTCTACTATAACGAGATTTTGTTCCAAGATAGAATGCAACGGTTTTAACGGATTTAAAATCGAACTTGCATCTTGTTCGGCTAACCGATTAATACTTTCAGATCAAAATGCACTATACGAAAAAGATGACATCAGAAGTTTCTTTGAAGAAGTTAAAAACATGCACACCGAAACAATAAACGAATCTCTTTCACTCGTAGAGCCGGATGAAATAACAAAATCGGTTGAACTTCTTTCAAATGCCGGCACTATTCTTTGTGTTGGACAGGGCGCTTCGATGATAATGGCTCAAGAGGCTGCGCATCTTTTTTCTACTGTACGCGGAAACGTAGTCGCTATGCTCGACTCACATATCCAAACCACCGTTGCAAGCAACCTAAACCCAAACGACATTGTGCTCTTCTTTTCATATTCCGGATCTACAAGGGAGCTTTTGGAAATGATAGAGTTAAACAAAAGCAACGATGTTAAAACTATATTAATAACAAGATACCCTCAATCTGTCGGTGCTCTCCAAGCCGATATAGTGTTGCAGTGCGGTTCGGTTCAATCCCCACATCATATGGGCTCTGTTGCCGCAAAGATAGCCCAACTTTTTATATTAGATCTTTTATTTTTAGAATATAATCGCAAAAACCCCGAAAAATGTAAGATATATAAAGATAAAATACTGCACGCTCTTGCAAAAAAACATTTATAAACGAACGAGGTTATTATGGATAAAAAACACATTCTTTTGTATGGAGATTCTAACACATGGGGATACAACGCCGAAAACTGCGCAAGATTTTCAGATGATGAGCGTTGGACTCTTAAACTTGCCAAGATGTTAGGCGACGATTATCTTGTAATCGAGGAAGGTTTAAACGGCAGAACCACATGTTTCGACGACCCAATTACAGACGGACTAAATGGGTTAAAATATTTCGACATATCTCTTAGGACACACAATCCAATCGACACCGTTGTGATAATGCTTGGTACAAACGACTGTAAACAACGGTTTAATGCAACCCCCGAAAACATCACACAAGGAATTGAAAATCTAATAATAAAAGCTAGGAACTTTGAAAACCTTTCCGGAAAAACACGCATAATAATAGTCGCTCCGATTATTATCGGAACAAAGATCTATTCAACCGATGTTGCGGGATCTATGGGCGAGATGTGTGCCGAAAAATCACAAAAACTTCCGAAACTTTATAAAGCATTAGCAAGTCAATATGATTGTGAATTTTTAGATTCAAATGAATTTGTGACCCCTACAGATGTCGACTATATGCATTTAGATCTCGAAAGTCAACAAAGTTTTGCTCAAGGACTTTTTAAACTCATCGCAAAAAATTAACAGGAGAACTATATGAAGACTTTAAGTGAATTGCATAATTTCGTTAAATCAGAGCTTGATAAATCTGTTGATTTTTGGCTTAAAAACGGAGTTGATAAAGTAAACGGAGGAATGTATACCTGTCTTGACCGAAAAGGCGAGGTTTATTCCACCGACAAAGCCGTGTGGATGCAAGGACGCTCCGCATGGACTTTCGCATATCTTTGCAATGTCTACGGTCAAAAACAAGAATGGTTAGACGTTGCAAAATCCTGCCTTGATTTTTTGGAAAACTATTGTATAAATCGAGACATGGGCGACAGAATGTATTTCACCGTTACGGCACAAGGTCTTCCGTTAAGACAAAGAAGATACTGTTTTTCCGAAGGATTTTATGCTATAGCCAATGCCGAGTATTACGGTATCACTAAACAAAAGGAATATCTTGAAAAAGCTAGAAAGGCGTATCAACTTATATATGACCTTAACAACGGACTTTTAAAAGACCCAACAGGGATAGGCTCTAAAACAATCGAGACAACAAGAGCCGGAAGAGCACTTGCGAACCCGATGATATTTTTAAACATAAGTAATGTTCTTTGCAGAGTAGATCCAAAAAACAGCGAACTTTACGATCGATACAGCGCCGAATGTGTAGAGCAAATTTTAAAATATCATCGCAAAGAAGACATGAAGTGCACCCTTGAATCAGTTGGCTTAAACGGCGAATTTATGGGTGATGTCACAGCCGGACGTGTTGTAAGCCCGGGACACGACATCGAGTGCGCTTGGTTCTTAATGGAATATGCCAAAAGAAAAGACGACAACAAACTCTATGCCCAAGCTTTAGATATAATTAAAGATGCCCTTGAAACCGGTTGGGATAAACAATATGGCGGGATATTATATTTTATCGATTGTCTTGGAAAACCACCCGAAGCATATGAACACGACATGAAACTCTGGTGGCCTCACAACGAAGCTTTGATAGCGCTTGCAATGGCTTATAAAGATACGGAAGACGACTATTACCTTGAATGGCTCTTAAAAGTCGCAAACTACTGTAATCTGCATTTTGCTGACCAACAGTATGGCGAATGGTATGGATACCTTAGGCGCGACGGAAAACCAACCGAACCCTCTACAAAAGGCAGCACCTTTAAAGGACCTTTCCACCTGCAACGTTGTTTGATAATGCTTGATCAAATACTTAGCGAATAGATACATCTAAAATTTGGAGCTGGTTTGAAACAAAATTGTTTCAAATCAGCTCCAATTACTATTATTAATTTTTCACTCACATCATCGCAAAACAGCGAAATCTTTAATACCCCATATACAAAAACTGTGATGAGATAGCCGCGCCCGACATTCCGATTAGATAAAAAATCACAGTCGAAAGCCCCAAAAACCAATATAAAATCCATCTTTTTGTTTTTGAAAGGGACGATAACGCGTTGTTGTCGATCCCTTTTTTTATGTTACTTGCGGTTTTATAATCACTATAGATAATAAACACTATCCCTAAAACTATCAATCCAAAATAAAGCGCATAATAGCTTGTGCTTCGGCTTATCTGTTTACTTGCAAAATCAAGAATTCTGACAAGATATGTCCCCTCTTTTTCGGGCAGAAACATGTTTGATACAACATAAAAAGCTTCCGAAACGGTTGGAGCACGGAAAAAGATAAGCGAAAAAATCCAAAGAACGTTGACAAACAAAATCTTTGAGGCGTTTCGAAGTTTGTCCAACATCTTGTTTTTTATCTTTTTCGGACGTTTACGCCATTTGTGGATAAGCTCTTCCCCTATCCTAAACAATCCCTGCAAACAACCCCATATTAAAAAGTTTAGCGTTGCTCCGTGCCATATTCCGCTTATGACAAAAACAATAAATATGTTTGCTATAAAATGAGGAGCTTTTTCTTCCCATTTGTTTTTGTACACAACTTTATTAAACCATCTCGACCAAACGAGCGGAGTAAATATATAATCTTGTAACCACGACGAAAGGGATATGTGCCACCTACTCCAAAACGTAGAGTAGTTTCTCGAAAGATAGGGCGCCGAAAAGTTTTCGCGAAGTTTAATGCCGAGAAGTTTCGCCGAGCCTATCGCCATGTCGGTGTATCCCGAAAAATCGGCATATAGTTGGACAAAATAAAGCAACATAGCAACTATAAGTGACGCGCCACGACATTCGTTTAAAACGCCAAAATAGCCATCCACAATAACCCCAATACCATTTGCGACAACAACCTTTTTAAACGCACCTTGCAAGATGCGCTGTAACGCTTCAACCGTTCTCCCATAATCAAAAACATGGTGTTGTTTATATTGTGGCAAAAGTTCAGATGCCCTGCCAATTGGGCCCGAAAGAATTTGCGGGAAAAAACTCATAAAAAGCGCAAAGTCGATAAAGTTTTTTTCCGCGTCTATCTTGCCTCTTGTAACGTCTAGAATATATCCTATAAGCTGGAACGTATAAAAACTAATACCAATTGGAAGCACAAGTGACAACGCGCCCCCAGCCGTTCCCGAAAGTGCAAGCGAAACAGTTTTGCTTATAAAATTGAAATATTTAAAAAACACTAAAACAAAAACAGAATACAATATAACCAGCGTCGCGATAGTGTTTTTTGCTTTTTGTGTCGATGCCTTTTCTATTCTCAATCCGCCCAAAAAAGCAATACCGGTCGTTAGAATAAGCAAAAAAGCATATTGCGGCGCGCCCACGATATAAAACACAAAGCTCGTAAGCAGCAAAAATGCATTTTGAAATTTTCTCCCTATATTTAGATATATAATCGAAACTACCAAAAGAAAAATTAAAAATGTTACTGAATTTAAAAGCATACAAGGATTCTCTTTCGTTTGTTTTTTGTTTCATATAATCTCCGTCTTACGACGAAGATCTTGGAAATGATTTTAGCTTTGCGGATATATTTCGCAAATATCGGTTTGTTCGCCAGCAAAAATTATCCTAGCCATAAGCTTTTTGTTTTCAAGCACTACGTGAAAACCGTCTATAAAGTTGTCGTCGTTCGACGTAAACTCGTTGATAACTTCAAAATCATATATCGTCGCCGTACCTTTTAAGGCGGTTTTATACCGTTCGATATGCTGTTCAAAGCCTTTTGGTATAACAACGTTCTCATAAACGGATTTATGAACCGGAGAAAATACAAATGTCAATTGTATGTTGTTGTTGTCGCAATATTCTGCTATCTCCAAAAGTGACGCCAAGTTGTTTTCGACACCACCATAATTTAATGTGTTTTCATCTATTAAAACGGAATAATCAGCAAGGTCGCTTCGATATCCATCTTTTGTGTCGGTTGGAAAAACGGGATCGGGTTGGGAGAACGACGACGGATCGTCCGCAATCTCTCGCACCGATTGGTCGCCAGTGATGTTGGCATAAGCATCAAGTGCCGCAACCTTTGCGCCGTTTATGGCTTCAAGCCAATAGTTAAAATGGCTCATAAAATACAAAACAATTTCAGAGGATTTTATAACATCGTCCATTCTTCCCCCGACCTTGCTGTCGTCCATCGTGTAAAAATTCATTCCGATAACGACTTTTTCAAGTTCGACCCTGTCTGCGGCATACCAAAAACTTTCGACCGTCTCGTCCATATTTGCCCCACCAAACGCAAGCATTGTATACCTGTCTCCCGTCAACTCTTCGATATAGTCGACGTTAAGGTTCGCCATCTGTGACGCTCCGAGTATTATATTGTTATTGTCGGTCAAGATAAGTTCTCGCATAGTCGAAAGGGGTTTTGAGGAATAAAGGCTTGTTCCCTTAACTCCAAAATAGTCGTATGTCTCGAACAAAAAGAACAAAATAACCGCTATTATTATCGGCACAAACGCTATAAATATTTTTTTAAACAGTCGCAAAACCATCTCTATAACAGTTCCTTCAATCAAAATATTTTAGGCATAAAAATTATACAACAAAAAAAGGATTTAACTTGATATAACATAGACTGTAATTATACCAAAAATCCTTTTTAAATTCTACCTTTAATACTAATATGTTTGTTGATACAACGCGTCGATAACGCTTGAAGCTACTCCAGCCGCCGCGTCAAGCCCCCAACCACCGTGTTCAACTATAACAGCAAACGCATACGGCATGTTTTCATCGTCACAAAACCCAACAAACCACGAATGCGGAATATCTTCCTTTGCAACTTCAGCGGTTCCCGACTTTGCCCCAACAACCAAACCTTCGGGGAAACGCCACGTTCCGTAATAGTTTTGTGCCGTGTCAATCATCATCTCTTTAATCATGTCTGCCGTCGACCTGTTTAGCAAACGAACGTCGTCCCACATTTCCGGCATCGCCGCAACAACTCCGCCGTCCGTCGTTATACTATCCACCAATCCAGGGTTTGAAGCTGTTCCGCCGTTTGCAATCGCCCCCATAAACCTCGCCATAGCAGTTGGATTAACAAGATCATTATACTGCCCAATCCCCGACCACGCAAGATCGGAACTGCCGTTTGGAGCTAGGTCAAAACGTCCTGACGCGGTTGGAATTCGCCCTATATCGACCGGTGAAAGCAAGCCGGCTCGTGCGGCATAGTTTTCTATAGTTTCACCGCCTAAAATTAAAGACACCTCGGAAAACGCAACGTTGCAGGAATATGACAGCGCCTCGTTTATGTCTATCGTGCCATGAACCCCGGCACATTTAATCTCTTCGCCCGCAACCGTCACCGAACCGTCGCAGAAAAACTCCATCTCAAAAAGGTCAGGAATAGTCTCTATTGCTGCCGCAAGCGTTACCGTTTTAAAGACAGACCCCGGAGTGTATGTCGAGGATACCCCACGATTGATATAGATACCGCTGTCGTCGTCCTCGTCGAGTTCTATATCTTGATATGGGTCAAACGTCGGGGTGCTTGTCATCGCCACTATATCCCCTTTGATATAGTCATAAACAACCACTGCGCCGTTACGATAACCTAACGCCTCTCTTGCGACACTCGACACATATGCGTCCAGTGTTAGATTAACCTTGTTCCCTTTTTCGGAAAGAGAGTATGCCCCGTTAACAAAATCATACCCCATAAGCTCTGTGTCATACTGCGAGAGAATTCCGGTACCAATGTTCCCTTCTCGGTCTCCAACTACGTGCAGAGTAGCTCTTTTAGTTGTCTCGTCGGCAGAATATATCCTTTTGTTGTCCGCAACCGATGCCAACACTTCGCCGTTTCGATCTAAAATCGTTCCGCGATTTAAAACCCCTTCGTAGTACGCATGACTATTGACGGGAAACGAAACCCACATATCTCCGTCTGACACAAGGTTAACTAAATAAAAGGATAAACCGATTATGAATATACCGACCAATATAAGTGTCGCTATTGCCCTTGACGCAACTTTTTTCACAGCTTTACCCCCTTTACCCCGAAACTTCAACTTTATTATTTTTCTTATTTTTATTTAATATGCTCTTTTGAAGCCGTGCGGCAAAGCTTGCGTTTTGCCTATTGTCGACCGCTTTAACAAAACTTAGCAAACCAAAACAAGAAACTATGCTTGAACCGCCCGTCGACACAAACGGAAACGTTACGCCGGTGAGCGGAAGAATATCAAGTGAACCGAAGATGTTTAAAATCATCTGGAAAAGCATCATAGACGACGCGGTGCACGCCGCTATCGAGTAAAACGTGCTTCGAGCGTTTCGTGCGCTCATCGCGGAAAAAACCGCAAATCCAACTATGCAAGCGGCGGCGGCAAGCGCAACCAACAGCCCTAGTTCTTCCGACAGGTATCCGAACACAAGGTCGGTATTTGCGGCCGGTATGTTTTTAAGCCAACCTGTTCCGGCGCCCGTTCCGAAAAGCCCTCCGCTTGCGGCGGCGGACATCGTTCTCGACTGTTGGAAACCCCCGTCATGTGGGAAAATCCAAGCATTTCGCCAGGTGGAAAAACGGCTTAATATATACGGCCTAAACCTTATTACGATTAAAAACGCAAACAATGCCCCACCCAAAATCAACGCAATCGTTCGAAGGTCTCCCGAGCGCATGTATGCCGCGACGATAAACGCAATGAAAAAGATAACCGCCGCGCCAAAGTCACCCATTATCGCAAGCAACCCCGCACACGATACCGTAAGCCCTAAAAACAATATTAGGTTATGCTTTGTCAAAAGCGTTGCAAGCGTTGCAGAACCGGCATATACAAACGTTATCTTTGCAAGTTCCGAAAGTTGGATAGACACACCTCCGATAAAAACCCAGTTTCTTGCTCCGTATACAACGGTTCCGAAAACCACCGTAAAAAGCAACAACCCAACCGTCAATATTCCTACCAAAGGCCTTAACGCAACCGCTCTTTTAAGGTCTCTAAGATATGTTCCGATAAACAAAAACGCAACAACTCCGCAAACGATAGCCAAAAATTGTTTTGCTACAAGTGTTGGATTAAACGAAGCCGCAACTGTAAGCCCTAGTGTTGCAAGAAAAAACGCCATTATATCTATTTCAAAACCTATGCGTTTAATTATCTTAAAGAATATTGTGTAAAACCACATCATGGCACAAAGAAAGATAAAACTCAACGGTATCTCATATCTAAAACGCTCCGGCATGTTGAATATTAATGTACACGCCATGACTATTTGAAAGATCGAAAGAAGATAAAGTGACGTAAAATGTGATATCCTGTTTGGTCGTTGTCGGTTGGTTGACATTACCTCTTCGTCTTTGTTAAGCGGTCGTAAAAATCCTTTGACCCCACCAATGTCGACAATCTCGCCAAATTCAAGTTTTTTTTGTTTTTCTATTTTTTCGCCGCTGACAAAAATCCCGCCCTTGCTCTCAAGATCGGTTATGGTATAGCTTCCGTCGTTATCTCGTATAATAGCGGCGTGGTTTCGGCTTACCGTCGGTACATTCAGCACAATATCGCTTTGTAACGACCGTCCTACTATGTTTTCCCAATGATGAACCGGAATATGATATCCGTCTAAAGTATCAAAATAACACCATGTCTCAAGAGGATTTTGTGTTGCAAAAAGCGAATATATACACCGCGCAACCACAACGACAGCAAGAAGCGCAAGAACAATTCTCGAAATAGCATTAAACCAACCGAATAGGTTGGCATTTGTTTCAACCAACTGCACAAGAAACGCTCGCGTTATCTCGGGGTTAGGAAAAAAATTTGTTATAAGTTCCGACATCTAGTTCTCCGTTATTTGTTATCTTTATTTTAAACAAATTTTCCATAAAAATGAATGTTAATTTAAGTATATCACAAAAATATTAATATATTGTAAAGAAACTTATTAATACGAAACGGCTACACATTCGCCGTCGTCTAACGCAACAAACACAAAGTTTTCGGTTACTCTCATAACATATATCGACGGGGTATCAAACTGTTTTAGAATTTGTTTCTCTATTCCTAAACCACTGTTTGTTATATAAAGATTTTCCGTTCCGTTTTCTAACGACGTATCAAAAAAATTCTCGAAGTCGTACGTCATAAAAAATGTAAACTCGGGGGTTTGCAAAACTTCCTTTTCACCTTTATTAAGGTCGATAAAGGTTACAAAGTCGTAACCAAACGCTACAACTGTGTTGTCATCCTGGTAGTCCACCGATGCAACCATAGCAGAAAATATATCTTTATACCACGTTTCTTCGCCCGTTTTTATATTTAATGTGTAAAGCCCAACATTTCCACTTTGCGCCATCGGGCTTACGACGGTGGCAACCAATATCTCTCCGCCCCTCATAAGTTTGACATCGCTAAAGTGAGCCGGCGGAATATCATCGTATACCGGAAAATCGTATTCATCATTTATTATCTCGTTCGAAATAAAAAATTCAGAGTTTTGATTTCCCTCAATAGGTTGCACAAATATCCCTTCGGAATTTGAAACTGCCCACCAAGCGTTGTTTGGGTTGCTTTCTAAAAATTCCGGTGTTCCGTCGAACGAAAAAATATTTTGGCTGTACTGCCAGTATGCATAGTTGCTTTCATTCAGTTGCTCTATTTCTTCACTCAGTAGGTTTTCGGGGATATCGTGTATAATCATATTGTAATTGTTGTCAATACTATAGATAAAGCAATCAAAATCACCTATCGTTTTGAACTGGACACCGTCTGTTTTTTTGTCATATTCCAAGCTTCTGGCAACATAACTTTCGGAAATGGTTAACCCATTGATTTTCTCCCCTGTTGACTTGTCTAAAAATTCTATAACCGTTTCAAATTTGTCGGGGGACTTCTCACTCATGACGGAATATGCCACAACAATTTTGTCAGAAATCTCTATAATGTCATAATGACTCCCGGTGTAAAAATTTTCCGAAAGATCCAGCGTAAAGCTTTTTGATATGTTTGGTTGTTCTATTTGCAAGCTAGGTTCTGGTGTTTCGGCGGGTTGTTCAACGTTTTGCGTGTTTTGCTCTACATTTATTTCGGGTTGTTCGGTTTGTGAAGAACAAGCAGTAAAAATTATAATAATAAACAAGGGTAAAATTAAGCATAGATATTTTTTCATGATTAAGACCCAACCTTTTCTTTTCTTTTATTTTTAAGTTATTCGTTTGCTTTTTTTCTAAGACACAAAAAAACAGCATATAACAAAAAATTTCCCTCGCCTTAACAAGAGAAATTTTTGG
>CAYJAY010000043.1:0-15946 GCA_964368445.1 uncultured Oscillospiraceae bacterium | reverse complement strand
GCTCGGGCTCTGCGAACTGCTCGGTTTCTGCGAACTGCTCGGTTTCTGCGAACTGCTCGGTTTCTGCGAACTGCTCGGGCTCTGCGTACTGCTCGGGCTCTGCGTACTGCTCGGCTTCGGCGTATTGTTCGGGCTTTGCGAACTGTTCCGGCTTTGTATTAATTTGCCGGGCAACTAAACTTTCAAGATTAATCTTGATATGCTGTGTATCGAATTTTGGGATTATCTCAAATTCCTGTGTATCTCCCTGTTCAAGTTGCAACACATTTTCGTTTATATCTTGGTTATTTGGATTGTTGTTTTGGTTATCGTTCATACATTCCCTCGCCGATTTTGATTAACATTCTATAGCTCGCTTCATTATACCATTTTTTATATATAAATTTCAAATGATGTGTTGTTAACAATGCTTTTTTGCACAGCTTTAGTAATTGAATTAAAATCCTCGAGTTCTTTCCCTATTATAGACGGAACAATGTGGTTTTCGAGCGCACCTATTAAAGAACCTTTTGTTTCGCCTGTTATAGGCGCTGTCGGCGGAGCTTCGCCATACCCTATAAGCCCCGAGTCTGTATGTAATTCAACTATAATATTTTCTACGCTATTAACCGTTCTAAGCGCAGTTTTAAAAGGAGTTCGAAGAGGAACTGATATCGTCGCAAGTTTTGCTTTTGTTATCTTCATGTTTCTATCTCTCTTTTTTATCAATCGATTTAATATGTTGGCGTAAGCTACTTCGACACTGTTAACTATATTAAGGTACTCAACAATTACGAATTACGAATTACGAATTACGAATTACGAATTAAACAAACTATCTCTGCACCTTCCCCGTTTGATCCCCGAAATATTCCTCAAGGTCGATCTCTTCGACCGTTCCGGAATAAACCGTGTCTTCAAAAGGCAGGTAGTTTAAATTGTTGTTCCAATAATCCTCTTTTGAAATAAGCGAGAAAAGGTTTATTGTGCTTGGGAATTCTATTACAGTTCCGTCTAACTCTTGTTTATGTAGATAGTCGATAACATCGGTGCGAACAATAAAGTAATCTTTGTTTTCTCCGTAAGTGAACAAAGATTGTTCGTCCTCTTGCCCTTGGTTAATTGTCGCCCTCGACTTTAACTCTTTTGTCGTTAGGTTATAACAAAATCCGTCGCTTATTTCGCTTGACCTAAATACGACGTTAAGATATCCGTCAAAGCTTGTGGAATAAATCTCAAACGTATCAAAGCCCGCCGACTGTTCAAACGATTTTAAATCGACAACGTCGGTTATCTGTTCCGTTTCGAGGTTTCTTTGTCTTAAAATTGAACTTCCGCTTTCGATATAATAAATATCTTTTCCGTAAATATCCGAAGTAACTTCGTGTTGTTTATGTGTATATATCGGTATAAACTTTTGTCCCGACAAAGAATATTTCGTGTATTCAAGTGTGGATTGTTGTAATCTTTCAAAATAATCTATGTTGAAATCATCAGACATTGTTCTTGTCCGAAATATAACCATGTCATCATATGCGCCGACAATCTCTGTTTGGTCGAAAACGCCCTCGTCAAGATATGGCATGTCTTCAATGACCGAAAACTCCATAGTTTCAAAGTCAGCTACGCAAAACGCAAGAGACTCGGCACGCCCGTCTTGTCCTATTTTTTCCGTAATAAAATATACCTTTTGGCCGTCTACCGCAAAATATCCCGATGAATTCGGAGAATGAAAAGAGTATCCCGGTATCTCTATTGTTTTTTGGTCGGAACCGCTAAGCCCCATTTGGATTATGGCTGATGGGACTGTATCATATTGAGTTTTGCTTGAAGTTAAATAAAGGTGTTCGCCCCCGATAAACATCTCAACGTTTGCTCCTACGTCTTCGAGATACCCGGGGTTTGTTTCGTCCTCGGTTACTATGAGTTGGTTGGAAAGGTTAATAAGCGTTGTTGTCGCCACGTCGTAATAGAGTATTCTGCCGTTTTCACCGTCAAGGCTTTCAAATTGATAGAACCCATCGTCGGTCGAAGCCATTAACACGCTGCTTGCCTTTTTCGCAAGCATTAAATTGCCCTGTCCGGCTTGCCCGTTCGGTTCGGTTTTTTGCTCGCTTAGCGAAACGTTTTCACTTTGGTTTTGGGTCGAATCGGAGCTATCGGAGCAACCGACCAAAATTAGAATGAGGACAAAAAATAGTATCGCAAGTTTTTTCATGACAAACTTCTCCTTTAAATGTTATTTTTAATTTGTGGAAACTTCCAATCATATCATACCACAATGAATGTGAATTTTTCAACAAAATTCCCGTTTAAAAATTGAATATTAAAGACGCGTATAAAATATAATAGAATAAAGGTGGTGTTGAATTTGTTAGACGACAGTTTTTTGCGCAAAAGAATTTCGGTTCTTTGTAGGCAAAAGGGCGTTTCCGAGTACCAGATGAGTATTGACCTCGGGCACAGCAAAAACTATATACAGGGCATAACCTCGGGTAGGACACTTCCTTCGATGTCGGAATTTTTCTATATCTGCGAATATCTCGGAACTTCCCCTAAAGATTTTTTTGACGATGAAATTAAAAATCCGGCTTTGGTGCAAACCGCTTTAAGCGGAATTTTAAATCTTGGTGAACAAGATTTAAACAATTTAATCTACATTATAGAGAGATATAACAATCAATAAATAATTATATACAAAAAACCCGGCAAAACGTTTTGAACTTTTTTTAGAACTCAAAGCTTTTCTGTCGGGTTTGGTTTTTGAAATAGTCGAATTTGTGTGATTATTTTAATAAAAATAAACTATTAGTATTATTATCTAGTTAGACGTATAATAGCATAGTATCTATTGCAAGTCAATAAACGGAAAATATTTTGTTGGCTTTTAACAACTGTTAAACGGTTTCGGCTTATATAATGTGACAAATAGCCTTAAAAACGTCTGAAAAAAATTATTTTGCTTGAAAAGTTACGCTTGATTAGTTACAATAATAATGTATTTATAATAAACTCCGCCTTATGGCAAACTCCGCCTTATGGCGGAGCTTATGGAAATACTCCTTGTCGAACTTCGTTCGCCATTTTGCACCGATGGTGCAAAATCGTAGTATTTCTTATTTTTTAAGTTACATCTAATGATAACTAAACTCCGCCTTACGGCAAACTCCGCCTTATGGCGGAGCTTATGTATTTTAAGTTACATCTAAATATAAATGATAAAAGTGAGGTAAAACAAATGGGTGGAAATTCTCTGCTTAAACTTCAAAACGGAAGCGACATAAGGGGATATGCTATCTCGTCCGACGAAATGGGGGCAAACTTAACCGAAGTGGAAGCGCAAAAAATAGCGATTGGTTTTTGTTTGTGGTTGTCTAAACTTTTGGGATGCGAGACAGACAGATTAAAAATCGGGGTCGGAAACGATTCAAGAATAACCGCAAACAGCCTTAAACAAGGAATCTTTAAAGGGCTTTGTGATAATGGGGTTGAGGTGTTCGATTGTGGGTTGGCTTCAACTCCTTCGATGTTTATGTCCACAATATTTGAACAAACAAACTTCGACGGCGGAATGATGATAACCGCAAGCCATCTTCCGTATAACCGAAACGGAATTAAATTTTTCACCAAAAACGGTGGGCTTGATAAAAAAGATATCACAGAAATTCTTATGATTGCGGCGGAGCAATCGGCCGAAAGTTCAACCGTGCCCAGCGTTAAGAAATTTGACTTAATCGACGTTTATTCCAAACATCTTCAAAGCGTAATCTGCAAAGGACTTGCGTGCAAACAAGAGGACAAACCGCTTTCGGGCCTTAAAATCGTCGTAGACGCAGGAAACGGAGCGGGCGGATTTTTTGCAACAAACGTTATCGAGCCGCTAGGTGCCGATATCTCGGGAAGTTGTTTTCTTGAGCCGGACGGAATGTTTCCAAACCATGTGCCAAACCCCGAGAATAAAGAGGCGATGGAGGCTATACGAAAAGCCACTCTTGACGCAAAAGCCGACCTAGGCTTGATTTTTGACACCGATGTCGACAGGATGTCGGCGGTTCTTCCGGACGGTAAAGAGATAAACCGTAACGACCTTATCGCGATGATAGCCGCAATTATAGCGCCTAATAACGTCGGCGCAACCGTTGTGACCGACTCGGTGACTTCGGACAGGCTAACCGATTTCCTCGAAAATTCTCTAAACCTTCGCCACCTTTGTTTTAAACGTGGATATAAAAATGTCATAAACGAAGCGAAAAGATTAGAGCAAAACGGAGTTAATGCGCCGCTTGCTATCGAAACTTCGGGACACGGGGCGCTTAAAGAAAACTATTATCTCGACGACGGAGCATATCTTGCCGTTAAACTTCTCATAGCATGTACAACCGCGAAAAAACAAGGCAAAAACCTTTCGTCGTTAATATCCGACATGGCAAGCGCCGGGGTTGAACGCGAGATTAGAATTAACATAACAGATGAGAACTTTACCGAATATGGCAAAAAGGTTCTTGAAGGATTTGAAAAATCTGCGCGCGAAAAAGGATACAACGTTTCGGACAATTCTTTTGAAGGGGTAAGGGTTTCGTTTGACGGCGAAGGTTGGTTTTTGCTTCGCCTTTCTCTACACGACCCGTTGCTTCCGTTAAATATCGAAGGTAAAACCGAAAACGACACAACCCATTTAATTGAAATTGTTAAACAATTATTAAAAGATTTTGATAAATTGGAAAAATCTGCATTGAAATAACTTTGGTAATATTCTTGCGTTTTATACTATTTGTATTTTATTTTATGCATAATTGCTTAAACGCCGGTTTTAATTGCATGAAAACATAGCGAGATTAACAAAAAATAAAAATACACAATTTTTCGACTTGAAATATATTGAATATACAAATTTTTTTAGTATAATGGTATAGCTGAAAATATCGAATCTATATGAAATAATAAAAATTGGAGTTTATATGATTAAAGACAAGGCTGCTATAGATAAGCTTAAAAAATTATTTGATGAAAAGCTTACAAAACTTAATGTTAAGGATCCAAAGATGGCGACCCCTGAACAGGTATATGTTGCCCTTTGTTCCGCAATTCGTGAAATCCTTTCGGAAAAACAAAGACGCCACACCGCAAAGACATACGGCGAAGGTAAAAAACAGGTGTTTTACCTTTCGATTGAATTTTTAATCGGTCGTTCGTTGGTTAACAACATAACAAACCTCGGTCTTGAAGACGGAGTTCAAGACATTCTCAAAAAATGTGGCGTGTCGCTTGATATGATAACCGAAATTGAACCCGACGCAGGGCTTGGCAACGGCGGGCTTGGACGGCTTGCCGCTTGTTACCTTGACGCGCTTGCGACCGAAAATTATAGTGCTTCGGGTTATTCGATTATGTACGAGTTCGGGATTTTCCGTCAAAAGATTATTGATGGTTGGCAACAAGAGTTTCCCGATAACTGGATGACCAACGGAATGATCTGGCTTGAAGAACGTAGAGACGAAGCCGTTGAAGTTATGTTTGGCGGTGAACTTGAGGAGATTTGGGACAAAACCCACCACTATGTACGTTATCACAAAAGTGAAACTGTCAAAGCAATTCCGTATGATCTTTATGTTTCGGGATATGATTCAAAAGCGGTGAGCAAGCTCCGTCTTTGGAAAGCAAAAGCTCCCGAAATAGACATGGAAAGCTTCAACAGGGGAGACTATTCCTCGGCACTTAAAAGTATGGGCAACGCCGAACTTATCTCAAAAGTTCTATACCCCAACGACAACTTTGTAGAGGGCAAAATTTTGCGTTTGCGTCAACAATACTTCCTTTGTTGTGCAACGATAAGCGATATAATTTCAAAACATCTTGCGCAATATGGCTCGCTCGACAATTTTTCCGACAAAGTAGCAATCCACATAAACGATACCCACCCAACCCTTGCAATACCGGAACTTATAAGGGTGTTGCTTGACGAATGCGGCCTTTCGTGGGATTATGCGTTTGAGATAGCGAAAAAGACATTTTCATACACTAACCACACGATATTAAGCGAAGCACTGGAACTTTGGGATATCGAGTTGTTCAAAGGACAACTTCCGCGAATCTATCAAATCATCTGTGAGATAAATGGCGCGCTTCACCGTGAACTTAACGAAAGATATCCCGGCGATTTCGGGAAAATTTCGTATATGTCGATTATGGACAAAGACAACATAAGAATGGCTAATCTTTGTGTATATGTGTGCCACACGGTAAACGGTGTTTCGGCTCTCCACAGCGATATAATAAAAGCGGATCTTTTCAATGATTTCCACAACCTATATCCAAAAAGGTTTACCAACGTAACGAATGGCATTGCGTATAGAAGATGGCTTCTTAAAAGCAACCCGGGGCTTACAAATCTTCTGACCGAACTTATAGGAGACAAGTTCCAAAACGACGCGTCACATCTTAAAAAGCTTGAAAAATATAAAGACGACAAAAACGTTTATAAGTCTTTGATGGACATTAAGACAGAAAACAAAAACCGTTTACTAACGTTTATCGGCGAGCAAAAATATCCCATAAATCCAGATTCTATATTTGATGTTCAAGCAAAGAGAATGCATGAATATAAGCGCCAACATCTTAATGCGATAAACATACTCGCGGAATATCTCTATCTTAAAAACAACCCCACAGCGCCGTTTGTTCCAAGAACATATATCTTTGGCGCGAAAGCGGCCCCCGGATATTATCTTGCGAAACAGATGATACGCTTTATCTGTGGAATTGGCAATATGCTTGAAAAAGATAAGACTATTCGCGACAAACTTCGTGTGTTATACCTTGAAGACTATCGCGTAACGATGTCAGAGGTTTTGATGCCCGCAACCGATATAAGCGAACAGATCTCGCTTGCCGGTAAAGAGGCTTCCGGAACGGGTAACATGAAGTTTATGCTTAACGGTGCGGTGACGCTTGGAACGCTTGACGGAGCAAACGTCGAGATACGCGAATCGGCCGGTGCCGAAAACTTCTTCTTATTCGGCATGACCAAAAACGAAGTTTTTGAACTTCAAGGAAAAGGTTATGATCCGTTAGATTTCATCAAAAAAAGCCCTGTGCTTAAAGAGGTTGTCGACTTTATAAAAGCCGGATTTGATGGAAACGACTATCAAGAGATATATAAAAACCTGACCGGGCTCGACCCATATCTCGTAATGGCGGATTTCGACAGCTACCACAACATGCAAAAAACAGTAGCTTCGACATATGTTCAAAAAGATGCGTTCAGCAAGATGTCGCTTATGAACATTGCGAACTCCGGAGTATTCTCGGCGGACAGAGCGGTCACGGAGTATGCAGACAACATTTGGTATTTGAAAGCGGTAAAATAGATAGTATGGGTAAACAAGTTTGTTTTAATAGCAGAAATTTAAAATGCAAAGATCCGTTTGGAGCAGTCACCGAAAAACAAACTGTTCGGTTTACTGTCAACATCAACTGTCAAACAGCCGTCCTTGTTATAATAAAGGACGGCTGTGACGAGACTTTAAAAGTCCCGATGGAAAAAGGGGAGAACTGTTTCTTTGTTGAACATGTTTTTTCTAACACGGGGCTTTATTTTTATTGTTTCGAGATAGATAATTCAAGATTTATCTGTAAAGGTAAGGACGGCGGTTGTCAAACAACCGACAAGATGTCGCGACTTTTTCAACAGACTGTGTATTCGAGCGAATATAAAGCTCCGAAAGGATATGCCGGATCGATAATATATCAAATCTTTCCCGATAGGTTTAATATAGGGAAAAAAGGTGTGATTAAAACTTGTTTTGCGGACAGGATTTTACACAGTGATTTAAAAGAGACTCCTATCTTTCGACCAAACGAGAACGGAAAGGTTCTAAACAACGATTATTTTGGTGGAAACCTTGAAGGTGTTATCGAAAAGCTTGACTATTTGAAGGATCTTGGCGTTGGAGTAATCTATTTCAATCCGGTGTTCGAGGCACACGCAAACCATCGATACAATACCGCCGACTACCTCAACATCGACCCGCTTTTGGGGGACAACAAGACGTTTAAAAAGCTTTGTGACAAGGCGAAAAGAAAAGGCATTAAAGTTATTATAGACGGTGTTTTCAGCCACACGGGGGACGACAGCATCTATTTTGACCGATACGAGCGATATAAATCAAACGGCGCATACAACAACCCAAATAGCAAATATCGCAGTTGGTTTAAGTTTGCGGATGACGGAAGCTACCACAGTTGGTGGGGGTTTGACTCGTTGCCCGAAGTCAACGAAACCAATCCGTCGTTTATTGATTTTATATGTGGCGAAAAAGGAGTTTTGGCATATTGGCTAAAAAACGGCGCGTCGGGGTTCAGGCTTGATGTTGCGGACGAACTTCCCGACGAATTTATCGTCAAGATAAACGACAGAATAAAAAGCTTTGGCGACGACAAACTGTTAATCGGCGAAGTTTGGGAGGACGCCACTACAAAACAAGCGTATGGAGTGAGAAGAAAATATCTTCTCGGAAACGAACTGGACAGCGTCATGAACTATCCGTTTAAAGATGCTATTTTAGGATTTGTGAAAACAAAAAATTCAAAGAATTTTTACAAGACGGTTATGTCTATAGTCGAGAACTATCCGAAACCTATGCTTGACGTCATGATGAACTTTATCTCAACCCACGACACGATGCGGGCGATTTCTGCGTTAATGCTTGACGGAGAGATGGATAAAGAAACGCAAAGCGTTCAACGCCTTAACCATGAGCAATATCTAACCGGCGTCGAGCTTTTAAAGCTTGCTATGGTTTTGGAGTTCACTCTGCCCGGAATACCCTCTATCTACTATGGCGACGAGATCGGTATGCAAGGTTGCAAAGATCCGTTTAATCGCGGGTTTTTCAGATGGGACGAGATAGACCAAAACATCTTAGATTTTACAAAACAACTGTCGAAGCAAAGGCTTTCACACAAACAGTTTGAACAAGGCGATTTTGTTCCTATTAAAACCGAGCCTTTTGCAGTGGCCTTTTTAAGAAAAGATAAAAACGGTTGTGTCGGTGTTGGCGTAAACCTCGGAGATAAAGACATTGTGTTTAAATTTTCCGATAAAGTTTCTGTTGTTTGCCCTCCTTGGAGACATGTGATTGTAAACGTATAAAGACAAAGGGGCTGTGACGAAACGGAATAAAATTCGTTAAATTGACCAATAAATGTAGGGGCGGTCCTGCGTGACCGCCCGAAACCTTGGATTTACCATTGATTTCGGGCGAACACATAGGTTCGCCCCTACAGTTTTTGTGCATTATGACAATTTCGTCACAGCCCCTTTTATGTTTCAGACAACAAATAAGGGGGGGCGTTGAAGCCCTCCCTTACGGTATGATTAGGTGTTTTGTGTATCTTGTTAAAAAACTATTAGAAAGCTAGCCCTCTTGCGAGTCTTGGTTTGAATCTGCTTCGCTGTCTGTGTCGTTCTCGTCTTCTTTTTCGTCCTCTTGCGGCTCGTCCTCTTGTTGCTCTTCTTGTTGCTCTGTGTAGCTTTCTATCGTGATAGATTTAATTACAACATCTCTCTCAGGTCGATCATATTCGTCCGTTTTAACCGCCGCTATCTCGCGCACAACGTCAAGCCCTTCATATACCTGTCCCATTATGGTGTATTTTCCGTCGATTGTCGGGCGCCCTCCGAGTTGTTTATATGCGTCGATAACTTCGGTTGGGTACTGGCCTTGCTCCATCTGTGTTTCCATATCTGTGCTTATTATTCCATCCGAGATTATGTAAAACTGGCTATAATTTTGATCGGCTTCGTCGTTTGCAATTCCAACCGCACCGGTGAAATGAAACAACTCTTTGCTAGGCTCGTTTTCGTAGGGGTCGTTAAAGATGCTTTTGCCGCCGTCTCCAACCCCTGTGTGGTCGCCCGCTTGGACAAGGGTGTCCGCTATGACGCGGTGGAACGTTAACTCGTTGTAATATTCGTCTTTAACAAGTCCGGTGAAATTCTGAACCGCCAAAGGAGCTATGTCTTCAAAAAGCGCAATCCTAAACTCACCCTTGCTTGTGTCAACAACGGCTATCGTGTCGCCTTCTTTAAGTTCGAGAAGTTGTTTTATCTCAAAAGTCGGCTCGTTTTCGACTATTGGCTCTTCGCTGCATGAAGATAACAGCAACAAAAGTATAACAATTAAACAAACCGATAGTAACTTTTTTATCATAATTCAAGAAAATTCCTTTTATTGTTTTGGATTGACGATGTTGCGCCAATCAAGATCACCCCGTGCAAGGCTATGTATTAAAGCTTCTGCTGTCGCTATGTTTGTTGCGACGGGTATGTTGTGCACGTCGCAAAGACGCAGAAGATTAATTTCGTTGGGTTCGCTTTCTTTTGCCGAAATTGGGTCTCTGAAAAATAGAAGAAGGTCGATTTCATTACAGGCAATCCTTGCGGAAATCTGTTGGTCGCCGCCTTGATATCCACTCAAAAATCTTTGGATAGACATACCTGTCGCTTCTCCAACCAGTTTTCCAGTTGTTCCGGTCGCGCATATATTATGGCGCGAAAGAACTCCACAGTATGCAATACAAAACTGTACCATAAGTTCTTTTTTGGAATCGTGTGCAATTAATGCAATGTTCATTTTTCTTCACCTTTCAATGTTTATGTTAATAATAAAATCTACCTTACTATAAGTGGAACTTCTCTGCCGAGTATTCTTTCGGCTATGTTGGAAAAGACCGCCGCGCCAAGGCCGGTTGGGTCAAGCTGGGATATTCCTGCCGCCGCCAACGCTATCTCGTCAAGTTCGGGAACAACCCCCAAAATTTGCAGACCCACCGTGTCGATAGCATAGTCTAGATTTGGGATTATTCCTCGTATAATTCTTTCGGGAATCAATCGATTGATAACCATTCGTATGTCGGACACTCGAAGATCGAAAAGCTTATCCGCAACGTCATGTGCGTCCCTTATGCTTGAAGGGTCAGGCGGAACAACGACAATCGCGCTGTTTGCAAGTTCTGCCGCCGCTATAATCGCTTGGCTGTTTGGGGCGGTGTCTATTATAACAAACTCGAATTGATTAGCGAGCCCGCTTAATATATTTGAAAACCTTCCTATCGGCATTATTGCCGGTATAAACGGCGCCGACATTATACGAAGACCTTTTGTTATCGAACTTTCTACAATTGCTTGATGGACATCACATTTTTCCGACAAAACGTCATGTATGTTAAACACAGTGTTTGTCGTCGCGGCACCTATCATATCTATCGAACGATAACCGCTGTCAAGCTCGATTACAAGCGTTGAATGTCCTTTTCTTGCAAGAGCCGCTCCGGCAAACACCGCAACGGTTGATTTTCCGACACCGTCTTTTCCCGATGCTACCATGATTATTGAACCCATTGTTAATTAATTCCTCCAAAAACTTTGTGCGATAGCTTACACTATAACACAAAGTTGTTTAAGTGTGTCGTACACCTCACAGACGGGAAACCCCATTATATTATAATAGTCTCCCTCGATTCGCGAGATAAACTTTGCGGCAAGGCCTTGAATTCCATATCCCCCTGCTTTGTCAAACGGTTCGCCGCTGTCGATGTAATTTTCAATTTCATATTGCGAAAGTTTAACAAAAAACACATCAGTTTTTGATACAAAACTTTTTGTTTCGTTTGGTGTGTATATGCAAACTCCTGTGTACACGCTGTGTTTATTATGGCTTAACATTAAAAGCATCTCTTTGGCGTTTGCCTTGTCTTTTGGTTTTCCTAAAATTTTGCCGTCCACCTCGACCACCGTGTCACAGCCAATTACACAACTATTGGGGTTGTTTTGCGTTATATCTTCGCATTTCTCAACCGCCAAGGCAAGCGCTAACTTTTCCGCCGAAAGGCCTTGTTCAAGATTTTCTTGTTTGGTTGACGGAACAACTGTAAACTTCTCGGTTATGAGTTTAAGCAGTTGAGTACGCCGCGGCGATTTTGATGCTAGTACTATATCCATTTAAACGACCATGTTCCTTTCCGGCGCAAATTTTATAAAATCGGCATGGTCTTTGTCCAAGCCTGTTTTGCTGTTTTTTCAAACATAAAAAATTAATTTTTCCCAGTCGAGCCAAATCCGCCCGTTCCTCTTTCGCTTTCGCTGAGTTTTTCGCAAACCTGCGGTTCAACACAAAGACAGTTTATGACCATAAGCTGGGCTATTCTGTCGCCGTTGTTGACGGTGTAGTCTTGGTTTGAAAGGTTTATAAGCCCAACGCCAATTTCGCCTCGGTAGTCGCTGTCGATTACTCCGACGGCGTTTGAAAGAGAGATCCCTTGTTTTATGGCAAGCCCACTCCTCGCAAAAATCAAAGCCACTGTGTCGATTGAGGGGAGCTCAATTGCAATTCCTGTCGGAATAAGCATCCGTTCGTTTGGTTTGATAACAATCGGGCTTTCGATGCAACTGTATAAATCAACTGCCGCAGCCCCTGTCGAGGCGCGCTTTGGAACTATAGCTTGATCTTTAACCTTTAAAATCTTGAGTTTCATTTAATTTAGAACATCCTCCGTCCACCCAAGATCAGGCATCTGTCCTGTTTCACCGTCTTGAAGCTTTTTGTTAACTGCTTGGGTGTCAAAAAGTTCTTTTGTCGGCGAACCGCTATGGTTAACTATCTTGCTAAACGCGTCGGTGTCTTGAAACCCCATGTCTTGGTGTTGTAATGGCCCGTCGGGCAAATTTTCTGTGCCGAAAAAGTCGTCGAATTCTTCGGGGTTTACGTTGCCAAGGTTGGCGAAGATTTCGGTTATGTCGGGATCTTTCGGTTTATCAACCTTCCTTATCTCTTTTGTGTTTCCTCTTCTTTGTCTTTGTCTAGAGGGTGGGATTTCGTTTGGGATAGGTTGTGGGTTGTTTGCGTTTTGAGGAGGCTGTATGCCGACGGGTTGTGCCGTTTGGGGCGTTGGCTGCTGTACAGGTTGCCTCGTTGTAACCGGTTGCTGCTGTTGCTGTGGTTGCCACGATGGCTGTTGTGGCATAGAGTTGGTGTTTGTGTTTGGATTAGTCGGAGAATATCCCGAAACCGGTTGAATCTGTGTGTTGTTTTGTAACATACTTTGTTGTGGTTTGTTTTCAAGAGCGACATCTTGTTGTGCCGGTGACGATTCGTCAAGTTGCCCGCTTACAAAGTCATGTGGTTTTGGGGTTTGTCCAAACGTTGTTTGTTCAACTCTTTGTGTTGGTTTATCGTTTTTTTTTGCGTCGGCTTTGTTTATCGCTTGCTTGTCAATCGTTCTTGTGCTTATGTCTTCGACCATGTTGTCGAGATATGATGTCATATCAAGTTCGTCGGTTTCGTTGCTGTTTCGTTTTTTTGGAATCTCTTTTCTTGGAGGAATAACTATCGGAACAAAGTCTGTCTCTTCCGCTTCATCAAATCCAACCGTTATATCGAAATCAAGCTCAGGATTAAGTTGTTCAAGCGTTAACGGCTCGGGTTTAATCTCTTCGCCTTTGTTTACGTTTCGATTTTGGCTAGACGGTTTTTCAAACTGTTTTGTCGCCTCTCCTTTTGTTTCCTCTTGTTTTGTCGGCTCGGTTGCGGCGGGGGACTTGAACTCTTCAAAGATATTAGGTGCTTCGCCTTTTTCTTGCGGCTTCGCTTGAGCATCTTGTGTTTTTTGCTCGTCGTTGTCTTTTTCCGGCTGTTCGCCAGCGTTGTTTTGTTGTGTGACAAAGTCGTCTTGCTTTATTTCGTCATGTTTCAAGGTTTTGTCTTTTTTGTCATCTGTGTCTAGGCTGTCGGTTTTATCTTCGTTTGAAAGTTGCGAATAAAGTTCCGGTTTTGTTTCTTTCTTTCTGTAAAAACTGACAAGATCTTCTGCAACTTGAGCGCGTTTTTCCGCTTCAGCCATCTTCTTTTGTGCTTCTAACATCTTGTTTTCCGCTTCGATAGTCTTTCCGGACGATTCCGCTTCGATCATCTCTTCGAGAATCTTAATGCTTTCGGAAAACTTCATTATCTCTTGTCCACGTGATTCAAGCGATTTCTCGAGATATTCTATCTGTTGTGCTTGGTTTTCCCCAAGCATCTTCAAGTTGTCCAGTTCTTTGTCTCGCGACACTATATAATCGTTAAGCGCGTTTATTCTTTCGTTGAGTGTAAGATTTTCTTCTTCGGCGTTTGATTTCTCGCTTTCAAGTTCCGACATAGCGGTTTCAAGGTCGGCAATTTTTGCCCTTAAAACATCGTCGGCGTTGCCCGACCGCGAAAGGCTGTCGAGTTGGTTTTTTGTTTTGCCGAGTTGAGATTCCAAAAGTGCGCTTCTTTTCCGTTCCTCGTCATACATGAGTTTTGAGTTTGCGGCCTCCGAAAGATATTCCTTTATCTGGTTGCGCATGTTAGAGGTAGATTTTTCCGATTTTTTATATTTGTCGAGATAGCTTATTGCACACAAAATTGCGGTGTTCGTAAGAGAAACACCACTCGTCTCGGAAAACAATGCTTTAATATCTCGTTCCAAAGTTTCCGCAAGTTTTATAACATATGAATCTTGTTCGCCGGTTTGAATGCTAAACGTGACACCACAAACCGAAACCTTAACTTTATTGTTGCTCAATTATACCACCTCATAAAATAGTTGCCTTTATTATAGATACCTTTAATTATAATAAAAAAATTAAAAAAAATAAATAGTTTTTTTGGAATATTCACTAATTTTTTTTATTTAATATTAAATTTGTTTTTTATTAACATAAAATTAACAACGGTTTATTATTAAATTAACAAAAAAAATCGTTATTTTACTTGCTTTTATTAAAAAAAAAATATAAAATAATTAGTGAACTCAATATTGAAAAGAGGATATAAATTATGCCACTCGTAAACACAAAAGAAATGTTCAAAAAAGCATACGACGGTAAATACGCCATTGGCGCTTTTAACGTAAACAACATGGAGATAATCCAAGGAATTACAGAAGCCGGAAAAGCTCTTAATTCTCCGTTGATTCTTCAAGTTTCGTCGGGCGCTCGTAAATACGCTCAACATAACTATCTTGTTAAACTTGTTGAAGCAGCTCTCCTTGAAACAGATCTTCCCATCGCCCTCCACCTTGACCATGGCGACACCTTTGAGCTTTGCAAAAGCTGTATCGACGGTGGTTTCACCTCGGTTATGATCGACGGTTCACACCACAGCTTTGAAGAAAACATCAAACTCACAAAGCAAGTCGTTGAATATGCACATGCCCACGGTGTAACTGTTGAAGGTGAACTTGGACGTCTTGCTGGCGTTGAAGACGACGTAAGTGTTTCGGACGAAGACGCGTCGTACACACGTCCTGAAGAAGTTGAAGAATTCGTAAGCCGCACAGGCGTAGACAGCCTTGCTATCGCTATCGGAACAAGCCACGGCGCGTTTAAATTCAAACCCGGCCAAAAACCACAACTTCGTTTCGATATCCTTGAAAAAGTTTCAGAACTTCTCCCCGGCTTCCCGATAGTTCTTCATGGTGCATCTTCGGTTATCCCCGAGTATGTAGCAATGATCAACCAATTTGGCGGAAACATGCCGGACGCTATCGGTATTCCCGAAGATATGTTAAGAAAAGCCGCCGAGATGGCTGTTTGCAAAATCAACATCGACAGCGACCTTCGTCTTGCAATGACGGGAACACTCCGTAAATACTTTGCGGAAAATCCGGGACATTTTGACCCAAGACAATATCTCTCGCCTGCAAGAACCGCTATTAAAGGCATGGTAGAGCACAAGATCAAAAGCGTTCTTGGTTGCGACGGAAAAGCTTAAGTTTAAACCATCATTGTTAAGTAATTATAACGTGAAAAAAGGAGCAGAAACTGCGTGTTTCTGCTCCTTTTAGCGTGTAAAATAAGTCTTGATAAACAATACGGTCTAGAAAAGGAACAACAAAACAAGCTTTTTGCAGTATACAGTTAACAAAGCGCAAAAAGCGGGGCGGG
>CAYJAY010000042.1:0-15973 GCA_964368445.1 uncultured Oscillospiraceae bacterium | reverse complement strand
GAGATTGGCCCTTATAGGGCCTGTTCAAACCACCAGTTCAACTGGTGGTTTTGATAATGGATTTTTTACGGGAGCAGTTGTAAACAACAAAAATGAATTGCCGAACCGAACTAAAATAGGTCTTTTTATAGCGTTGGTAGTAAATGGAATTTTGTTAAAGCATTAGTTATAAATCTGACCAAATTCACCACAACTATACTTTTTCGACAAAATATTGCAAAAAACATTGGAATTTTTGCCGATTGAATAAAAAGTTTTTTATGGCTATAATAGTTGCATACAGAATTGTATACAATATATCCTATGATTTACCAATCGTATTATAGTTGACCGCTATTTGATTAATATGATATTTTTATTATATTAATGAAAAGTGGGGAGAGCAAAGAAAAAATGCAGAATTTATCCAATTCAGAAAAAGCATATAAAACTATTAAGCATATGATTGCAGAACGCGAACTTCTTCCAAGGCAACAGTTGGTTGAAACCGCCCTTGCCGAACGTTGTGGCGTGAGTCGAACCCCAATCAGGGAAGCGATACGTCGTTTGGAAAGAGATGGGTTGGTGGATTTTGTGCACAATCGTGGGGCTTTCGTTCAAGCAATTTCACGTGAAGAGGTCATAATGTGCTATGAAGAAGCCGCAGCTCTTGAAAGTATGGCGATGTACATATGCGTAGAAAAGATGTTGCTTGGAAAAATAACATTAAATGACATTAAACACCTTGAAGATACTGTTGAAAAGATGGAGAATTTAATGTCAAGTTCGCAAGCAAGAGAGTGGCTTGATGCCGATGAACAATATCATAGTGGAATCGTTGTTCTTTCAGGAAATTCTTTTATAAATCAACACCGCAACCAACTCTTGGCGAAACTTGGTCTTGCGAGTTGGTATCGAGCCGAAAGCAACAAAGGATTTCGAGAAGTATCAAACCTGCATCATCGCAAACAACTTGATGCCTTGATAAGAAAAGATAAACAAACAGCTTCCGAGCTTGCGAGGGAGCACCGTATAAACACAAGGAATGCTTTATATTCTGATATTTCAATTAATTAACAGACAAGTGTAAAACGCACTTTTTCACTCCATGTGTTTTGCATGTGACTAAATTTAACTATATGGGGGATTTTTGATGACAGAAACTATATTGACACCACAGCAAGAGATTTCAAATGTGCTAAAACGTGCTCGAAATGCCCAGAAAATAGCCGAAAGCTTTTCACAACGTAAAGTAGATGAACTTGCCGCTGCGATTGTATACACTCTTTCTCGCCCGGAAACGGCACGAGTTATCGCCGAAATGGCACTCAAAGAATCCAACATGGGTCGTGTGGACAGCAAGATGAGCAAGCTAACCGCAAAGATGCCCGCTATTTTATACGAAGCATTGCAACAAAAAACCGTTGGTGTCATCGAGAAGCTGCCCGAAAAAGGAATTGTGCGAATTGCAAAGCCAATAGGCGTAATTGCCGCATTAATTCCAAGCACCAACCCCGAGGGAACGCCGGTTTTTAAAGGAGTTTTGGGATTGCGTGCTAGAAATGCTGTGGTTTTCAGCCCACACCCAGCGACGATAAAAACCACAAGCTACGTTGTAGAAATCATGAGAAACGTTCTTGAAAAAAATGGAGCCCCGGCAGACCTTTTTATCTGTCTTGAACGTGCGAACATACCTCTTGCAAACGAACTGATGAAGCAGAGCGATTTGACAATGGCAACAGGCAGTGGAGACATGGTGCGTTCTGCATACAGTTCAGGTAAACCGTCATATGGTGTCGGTGCGGGAAACGCAGTTATTGTTGTTGACGAAACTGCAAATTTGCAAGATGTTGCCGAAAAGATAGCTATAAGCAAAACAAACGACTGGGCTTCGGGATGTTCTGCCGAAAATTCTCTAGTTATAAAAGGTAGGATGTATGACGAATTATTGTCTCTATTAAAACAATACGGCGGTTATCTTGTAGACCAAGACCAAAAAAAAGCACTTGAAAAATCGATGTGGCCGGACGGAAAACATATCTCTCGTGAGATAGTGGCAAAACCTGCCCAACATATTGCACAACTTGCTGGTTTTCAAATTGGCGAAAATGATAGATTTATAATGGTTGAACAAACCGAATATGGCGAACAACATAACTTTTCAAGGGAAAAAATCTCGGTGGTTTTGGCCGTCTATCGCTATGATGAGTTCAGCGAAGCTATTGAACTTGTCAACGGAATACAACGAGGTTCGGGGCTTGGGCACTCCTGTGGAATACACAGCACTAATGAAGAGCATATAATGCAACTTGCGCTTAATACATACACAACAAAAGTTATGGTGCGCCAACCACACAGCATGTCTAACTCGGGCGCATGGCACAACGGCCTTGCGAACACGTTTTCGCTCGGTTGTGGAACATGGGGCGGAAACATTGTTTCGGAAAACATTTGTCAAAAACACTATTTCAATAACACATGGTTGTCGTACCCAATCAACCGAAAGCCGGCACCAGATTCCGAGATATACCAAGACCTGCTAGACAATGTGGTGCTGTAGTGATGGTGAAAAAACAAGTTCAGATCTTTGAAGTGGGTCCTCGAGATGGTTTTCAAAATGTATCGGAGTTTATCCCCACTGATACAAAGCTTACGATAATTGACGGATTAATCTCTTCGGGCATAAAAAACATTCAATGCAGTTCTTTCATGAACCCAAAAGCTGTTCCCCAACTTTCCGATGCAAAACAGGTGGTGACGACATGTGTCGAAAAATATAAAGACACCGATGTTTTGATATATGCTTTGGCGGCCAATCGAAAAGGGGTTGAAATCGGTGCGGAATGTGGGATTAAACATCTTTCTTTTGTAACTTCTGCAAGCGAAAGCCACAACATGTCAAACGTTAAGAAAACGGTGGACAGTTCTGTTGCTGAACTAAAGGATATCATAAAAAATTATCCAGACATATCTTTCACGTGGGATGTTGCAATGGCGTTTGGTTGTGCTTTTGAAGGACCTCTTTCAAACGACCATATTTTAAAACATATCGACAAAGGAATTGAAATAGGTTTAAAAAGTTTTAACCTTTGCGACAGCAACGGAATTGCAACCCCCGATTTAATAGAAAATCGTTTGCGGTTGATTTTGGATAGATTTCAAGATGCAGATTTTCGGGTGCACATCCACGACACGAGAAACATGGGAATGCTAAACTCACTCACAGCTTTAAACTGCGGCATCGAAAAGGTTGAAGTTTCTGTTTGTGGTCTTGGAGGTTGTCCGTTTTTCCCAGGTGCTTCGGGCAACACATCTACCGAAGATTTTGTCTATATGCTTAATGGTATGGGTTACAAAACCGGAATAGATTTTGAAAAACTTTTAGAAATTGCGAAGTTTTCCGCAAAAAAAATTGACGGAAACTTCAGCGGTCATCACATAAGAATAACAGGCGACCGTTGCTATCAATGAGTTTAAACGGAAAATTCCGTTTGGCTATATAAACAATCATAAGGAGAAAGATTATGAAAAAATTTCTGGCTTTAGCTCTAACATTTGCAATGCTTTGTACAATTCTTGTAGGTTGTGCTGCACCTGCAACAACCGAACCTTCTGACGAGGGAACAGATGCTTCCGAAACCCCGACAGCAGAACCTGTGGAACTTATCTACAGCTCACCCCTTGCACCGACCGACCCGTTTGCTCTCGGAGAAGCTTTGTTCTGCGAATTGGTTGGCGAAATCTCGGGCGGACAATTGACAGTTTCCTATTTCGGAAATAGCTCGCTTTACAACCAATCTGAAAACACTGCGGCTTTCCTTAACGGAAGCGTTGACTTTATTCCCGGAACACTTGAAGATTTTGACGATGCACCCGAATATTCGATGTTCAGAGCGGCATATATCTTCGACGATATCGAACATGGTGAAGCGGTCTATGAAAGCGAACTTGGCGCACAAATTTTCGATGACGTTGCTGAAAAAGTGGGAATGAGAATGTTGGGTTCAGCTTTCTATCAAACTCGCCAAGTTAACCTCACCGACAAAGTTGATGCTTCTACAATTAACGGACCGGAAGACATGAACGATGTTCTTCTTCGCATGCCCTCGGGCGCTGCTTGGACAGCGCTTGGAGAAGCTATCGGAGCAACACCGACACCGGTTAACCTCAGCGAAACATACATGGCTCTTCAAACAGGAATGGTTGACGGACAAGATAACGGTCTTGCAACAACAAAAGCCAACAGCTTTGACGAACTCACCGCAACAACAATCATGACCGACCACTTTGTTTATTTCATGCACATCGCTATCAACGAAGACCGTTGGCAATCGCTCACGGAAGAACAACAAGGTTGGCTTCAACAAGCTGCCGATGAAGCACACGCATACATCACAGAAACAGCTATCCAAGCTGAGCAAGATTTGGTAGCCGATTTTGAAGCTCAAGGCATCGAAATCATCTATCCCGAAAAACAACCGTGGATAGACTACGCCGCGGCATACTATCAATCGGACAAGGCAGCTGAGTTGACTTCTACATGGGATTGGGATCTTTATGAAGAGCTCCGTTCTTACACATAAACTATAGAAGTTTAAAAAAATCCCCTCTCTTACAATTCAAGGGAGGGGAAACATTAAAAGAACACAACATCTCTGGCAAAAAATCGAACTGCCACAGCTGCATTCAAAGGAGATTATTAATGAAAACAATTAAAAAAGTTTTTGGTGTTTTAGAAGCGGCAGAACGAATTCTTGCCGTTATCTTCTTCATTATAATGTTTTTGTTGTTTGTATACCAAGTTGTAATGCGTTATTTTTTCAGCCCAATCACCTGGATACAAGAAGCAATTTTGGCGGCGTTCTTGTGGATATTGATCTTTGCGACATGTTTTGCCGAACAAACGGAAGAAAACATCAGATTCACTTCGTTCTATGATGGACGAGGAGAAAAAGGGAAAGTTATCTGTGACATTTTGTCATCTTCTTTGGTCGTCGTAACCCTATCCATAATGTTCCCAGCCACGGTAGATTATATTATCTATTCTTTAGGGGTTCAAGCACCGACACTTAAGATGTCGGTTGGTGTGATTTTCATGCCGTTTCTTTATCTTATGCTTTCTTTTTGGATTAAGCATTTCAAAAAAATAGTGCTTAATGTTCACAAAGCAAAAACTATCTTCAGAAAGGATGGAGCCGTAAAATGAATATCCCTTTAATGGTGTTTTTTGCTGTTTTTATAATCGGTTTTATCATCAAGATGCCGATAGGTTTGAGCATGATGGCCGCATCCACATTCTACTTCATGCTTAACACCGACCGTGCAGCTACGATAGATGTCATAGCCGCACAGTTTAACTCGCAGATATTTGCAAGTTATGTTATGATTGCAATTCCTATGTTTGTCTTTGCGGCAAATATTATGAATAAATGCCAGGTGACCGACCGTATTTTTAAATGGTGTGGTTCTGTTGTCGGCTGGTCCAAAGGTGGCCTTGCACATGTTAACATCTTTGCTTCATTGATTTTCTCGGGAATGACAGGAGCCGCAACCGCAGATGCCGCAGGTCTTGGTAAGATGGAGATAGAAGCCATGCGCCGTCGTGGGTATGACGACGGGTTCTCGTGTGCAATAACTGCTGCTTCGTCTACGATTGGTCCTATCTTCCCTCCGTCTATTCCGATGGTGCTATATGCCACATGTTCCGGTGCAAGTGTTGGGGCTTTGTTCCTTGGGGGAATGATTCCCGGAATTCTTCTTGCGCTGTTCCTCATGGTTTATGTCGTGTATATTTCGCACAAAAGGGGTTATCCTTCAGAAAAACTAAGCATTACTATTCTTGAATGGATTAAACTTACCATTGCGTGTATTCCTGCACTTTTGACCCCGGCTATCATCTTGGTGAGCATTTACACAGGAATAGTCAGCCCCACCGAAGCGGGAGCGCTTGCTTGCGTTTGGGCAATTATCATCGGTGTTTTTGTATATCGCACTCTTTCGTGGAAACAACTGTTGGAAGTCATTGTTGAAAGCACACGCACCACAGGAATTATTGCGCTGACCCTCGGAGCGGCATATTCCTTCTCGTTTATCATTGCATATGAAAAAATACCGGCTCTTTTAAGCGACATGCTTATGGGATTCACGACAAATGCCGCACTTCTGTTACTTATCATTAACTTGATGTTTTTGGTTCTTGGAATGTTCTGTGACACTATTGTTATCATGGTTGTTTTTGTTCCGATAGTCGTGCCTTTGGTTAATGCACTTGGGGTGGATCTTGTCCATTTCGGTGTTGTTATCGTTTTGAACATGATGATCGGTATGTCAACACCTCCTTTCGGAAGCCTTCTCTTTATAACTTCGGGGATTTCGGGGACGTCGATAGGGGCAATTATAAAAGAAATTTGGCCCATGATTATAGTTATGATAGCGGTTTTGTTCCTCATAACCTATATTCCAGGCATCGTTACATTTATTCCGAACCTCGTGACCTGACGATTTAAAACACTTTGAAAAAAGACACAAATTATAAATTTTACAAAAAAACAGATAAGGATGGTTCAAGATGAAATTAAAACTTCATGAAGTAACCGAAATAGCTTTTGATGCACCATCTTCCGCAAAAGACTATTATTCGAACTTTTACGGTGTTTTTACATGCAAACAAAAAACGCTTAATATTCCTGCATACTGCAAAGGTGATGGGAAATGGGCTGTTCACTTCTCTCCGAATTATGTGGGCGAGTGGACATATACAATTGTCGACCAAAACAACGGCGGTGCAATAGTTTCCGGAAAAATCGAGGCTGTTGATGCGCAAAGCGGTGCACTTGTTCCCTTAACGGTAGTGCCCGCCGAAACTCGCCCGATGTTCTATCATGACAACAAGCCGTATTTTGTTAATGCCTACGAATGCAACTGGTTGTTTGCTATCTGGATGAAAGATAAAGAGGGTGCAAAACGCCTTATCGAAAACATCTGCACAAATAAATTTAACGGTGTTGTTATCAACGTTTACGCACACAGTTGTGAATGGACAAAGCCCGACACGGCAGGTCGCCTTGTGCCACCACCCGTGTATTGTTGGGGTGGAAGCAACGAACAGCCAAACTTCGATGTACTTAACGAAGATTTCTATTCGCAGTTTGATGAGATGTTCGCTTATCTTCAAGAGAAAAAGCTCTTTGTGTATCTATACTATTTTGTATACAACAAAGCCGTTGCATACCCCGAAAGAAACAGCGAACAGGAAAAGATGTATATAAAACAGATCTGTGCTCGCTATCAAGCGTATCCCAACACAATTTGGATCTATGCAAAAGAGTTGTATTTTAATTCGGATAAAGAGAACATAATTGATGGTTTGCAGCTTATCAGAGACAACGATGCCTATCGTCGTTTGTCTACATTCCACGATGACCGAAACTTGATGTATAATCCTCGTGCTCGTGCTCTCACCGATTTCCACACAATTCAGCAACACGCCGGGTTCTTTGAATACACCAGCAACTTGGTTTGGAACGATAATCGCCCTGTATTTAACGCAGAGTTTGGGTATGAACCGGGGGATTCTCTCGAAGACAAAACCTACACAGAAGTTCAGAACATACGCGAATTTATCATGAGGGCTTGGCATGTGGCTTTTGCCGGTGCCGGAATTTGCTACTACTACACCTTCACAGGTTGGGACGTCATTCGCCCCGACGATGTGCCTCCCGGATATGCCATGTTTAAAGCGCTGTACGAATATTTTGAAACTATAGATTGGTGGAATTTTATTCCGTTTGTTGAGTTCCCTATGTGGTCTCCCACCTGTTGTATTAAACATAAAGACAGCGAAAAATATCTGTTTATTACTACACACCATGGAAATATTCAAATCGACCGCCCGATTAATGCACATACCTACAAAGGCAGTTGGTTAAATCCTTTCACCGGTGAGAAAGCCGAACTTTTGCCGGAACATATCGACACAGTTTGTTTCAACAAAGATGCAACAGTGTTCACAAGTCCTTTCAAAAGCGGCCTTGCCGATGACCATTTCATTCTTCAACTAGAGATTATCTAATTTTTTCATTTTTTTAATCCCCCATAAACTTTTTTGTTTGTGGGGGATTAAAATTACGCCTTTAGGCAGTTGAGTATGCGAAGCAAGCAAAACAAACAACAATTGACTAAGCGGGCGAGAGAAAAAGGTTATACCAAAAACTCGCCTTTCAAGATACAATAAAAAAATATATAACGAACAAAGAAAAACATGATTTCTCTTTATTATCTTTGTTTGTGTATATTGTCATATACACACCAAGCCGTTATCGTTGAAATGACAACAACAGCTCCGACAACAGCAAAAATCCCCGGAATCTCTCCCACAAACAATAACACCCAAACAGGGTTTAAAAGCGGTTCCAGCATTCCTATTAAAGAACACAAAAACACAGGACACTCTTTTGCGGCAAGCGTGAACAATATGTATGGTATACCGAGTTGAAAAACACCCAGAAAAGCAACACTCATTATTGCTGTAGATGAAACATCAGCTATGGGATATGCAATTATAAACGGCAAACCAACAACAGCTGTGATAACGTTTCCGATTAAAAGCAACGATATCCTTTCGTGCGGAGTTATAGCTCCAACCGTCAAAAAAAGAAGTGCCAACGCTATGCCTGAAACAATTGCAATGACGTTGCCAAGCAGACTGCCCTCGGAAAGCTCTCCGAAAAAGAAAAGAATAATCCCCAAAAACGTAAAAACCACCGCCAAGATATCATGGCGGTGAAATTTTTGCCCGAGAAACAAAGCTGAAAACACCACTAAAAACATCGGGTCGGTGTTTTGCAATGCTATTGCGTTTGCGGCCAGTGTCAGTTTATTCGCCCAAACAAACAAGAAAAAAACAAACGGCATCATTAAGCCACCAAAAACTGTTTTTCTGTTAACTATCGGTTTGATTTTTGCCACAACCATAAAAACAACCGTTGTTATCAATGCAATTGAACTGCGAAGTCCTGCAATAACAAACGGATTCATATTGATTTGTTTGATAAAAACTCCCGAAAGCGACCACCCAACTGCTGCAAGCACCATCAAAACAACACCTTTTTTCAAGTTAGCCTTATCTTTTGTCATTTTTCCTCCAATTAATTTTAAAAAAATATCAGACAACAATTTTTAAGAAAATTTTTCTTTAAACACTGAAAGCACATTTGTATATTTTAAAATCTTTATATATTATTATCACTTTGTTTCACATGCTTGCTGTGAATTTGAAGAAAATTTTTTATTAATCATGGACTTCCTTATTTGAAAGCAGTTGACAATTTGTGGTTGCCGACTGTACAAAAATTCAGTACAGGTTTTTTATTATGGTTAGAAAACAAAAGAAAGATAGACCTTATTATTACAAAAAAATAAGTCGCAAACTAAGCGTAGTTTGCGACGAGTGGTGGAGATGATCGGGATCGAACCGACTACCTCTTGAATGCCATTCAAGCGCTCTCCCAGGTGAGCTACACCCCCATAATCTAAAGCATCAAAAAAATATAATTTTCAATGCAAAGTTATTTTATCAAACAAGTGGCGCTTTGTCAAGGTTTAAACATCAATTTATTATAAATATACAAATTGATTACGTAACGAGTTAAAGCTTAAACAAATGGAATAAGCGATATCGGTGATATGATATATGGTGTTTGTGGAAACGGAACAATCTTTTGTGAATATTCCGTTAAAATTAATACGGCCTTAGAAGTTCGCCTTCGGTGAACTTTCCGCCCGATTTTTTGTTGATGACCTTTGCGAACGTCTTGTGGTCGGCGTTTAAGATTAATTCTTTCGGATATTTAAGCTGTTTTAAAACTGCAAGCGACCATTCAAAATTGCCTATGTTTGCCGCAAAATGGCTGTCGCTTGAAACGACAACCGGTACATTATAATGTTTGCAAAGCTTGATTATCTTGATGCATTGCTCGGAAGAACCGGGGCGAGAGACAGGGGAACTGTTGTTAACTTCGACTATCTTTTTGTTTTTAGCAAACGCTTTAATAGCTCTTTCGTGGTCAAAATCAAAACGAATATCTCCGCAATGTCCGATGACATCCACATCTTTGTTTTCTGCAATCGCAATCCAGCCGTCGGTGTGCTCGGCTTTGGTGGTGGGTTCGATGCATGGGTTGTGATACGATGCAATGACCCAGTCGAGCTTAGCAAGTAGCTGCTCCGGAACGTCCAAGCCGCCTTTATAATCTATTATATTGGCTTCGACACCATTAATTATAAAGACACCGTCGTGCTTTTTGGGCAAAGACTTTCCGCTTTCGATGTTCCAAATATGCGGAGCGTCGGGAAGCGCGGGGCCGTGTTCGGTGCGACAAAGAAATTTAATCTTCTTTTGTTTTGCAACCGCAAGGTTTTCCATCAACGTACTGTATGCATGTGCGCACGCTATCGTGTGTGTATGTGTGTCAGCAATTATATTCAAAATTCAATCCATCCTTTTTGGTGTTGTTGTGATTTGCGTTGGCCGATAAATTATCTTTATGCTTATAATATCATTTAAAAATCCGATATTCAATGGTTATTGATTTTTATAACATAAATTTAACATTATATGATTTTATTTGTTCTTGCTTTTATTTATCTGAACAATTATTCCTATAATTAAACCAATAGTTAAAATAACAATATTGAGAAATGCGCCCGACATATTGGGTTTATCGGCATTTATAAAATGAATTATATATTCTGCAATTAAACCTAGTTCTGCTGATACAAGAAAAATATGTCCGATGTGGTGTTTTTTAAAAATAATAAGTAGGGCTGAAACTATAAATATTGGCAAGTATATCGTAATTACTACGGACAAATCAATATAATTTACTGCACACAGAATTGTCAGTAAAATGATAAAAACAATGGCATCTATTGCAATATATTTTATGTTTTTTTTCATTTTACACCTCATAGCTAAAAGTTATAATAATACAACAACCGAGCCGTTTAAAGCTCGGTTTTACACTGTTTTTAAGTTGTCGGTGCGGGGGTGGCATTTGGGTCGGCTGTTGGTGCCGGGGTAGGTTCAGGGGTCGGTTCGACGGTGGGAATAGGTTCAGGCACCGTCTCGACGGGAATTTCCTCTGTAGGAGGAGTAAGATTAGATGAAAGTACAAGCTTTCCATCGGGTCCGATTGAAAATGGGCTGTCGCCTTGGATTGTATGGCTTAACAGGAAGTTGTGCCACATCATGTATGCTTCTTGTGTGAAATGTATTCCGTCAAAAGCCGCTATGCTTTCGGGCAAAAATCCCGTAGAATCACGGAATATGCTGTTGGTGTCAAGAAAATAACAACCTGACTCGAGGGCGAGTTCTTTAATTAAAAGGTTGTATCTATCAAGGTTTTCAAGCGAATAGTATGTGGGATTTGAAAGCGACGTTTCAAGCGTTACAGGCGGGAGCGATTGCAGAATTATATGCATATCGGGCGCGTTTGCTTTTAGCGAATAAACAAATGTGCTGTATCCTTGTATAAGATCGTCCGCCATAGTTACGTTGATACCGTTAGTTCCGAGCATGACATAAAGTTTACGCGGTTTAAAATAAAGTATTGCTTCATACATCGTCATAACTTCGCCATTCGGAGCGTAGTAGAAAGGACTTGTCATGGCAGAGGAAGGGTCGATGCCACGAGCCCAGATGGTTTTATATCCTTGCAAAAAATCATGTAAGCCGTAACCCTCGGTTAACGAGTCGCCTACAAATATCGTGTCGGAAAAATATGAAGGGTCGACAGGGGTCGTCTCGGTTAGAATGGTTCCCTCGATTTCACTTGCCTCTTCTTCAACAATAGTGTCGGTTAGGTAGGACGGAACTAGGCCTTCTGTGTCAAAATGAAGTGCTTCTTTGTTGCTGTTGGCGGCATGCGAAATAAACGGCAACAGATAAACTGTGGCAGTTAACAACACGAAAAAAACTAAAGGAAATATACGTTTTTTCAAAACATATAAAAAAGGTTCTTTTCTGTTTATGATTCGTTTTTTGTTTTTGATTTTTACTTTTTTTCGCAAACTTTTGACTATGCTCCTTTTCTTTTCAAGCCGCACAATAAGAGCGGTTTTGCGTTAAGCAAAATTCAAGTTTTAAAACCAAAACTGCAAAACTTGAATTTTGAAAAGACTGTGAAAGACTTTTGAGTGAAATGATTAAAAATATAACTCATATTATTATAGCATTTTTGATAAATTATTCAATATAAATTTGTTAATAAAACGATTGCAAAACGAATATTGGCGATTTTGCAAAAATTTTTTCTATATTACAATATAATTGTTGACAACTTGTGAATATCTGTGGGATTATATATAATAGATATTAACAGATATAGTGGGTAGTTATGAAAAAAAGTTTAGCAATAAATTTGATGTTCTCGATAGCGTTGGCGTTATTAATCGGGTTGACACTGGACAACAACCCGTTTTCCAACATAACCGCCGGCACAGATTCAAGCGTTTTTATTACAATAGGAAAAGGAATAGTAAGCGGACAACTTCCATATATCGATTATTTTGACCATAAAGGACCGTTGCTTTATCTGTTTAATTTCATTGGGTGGTTGTTTGGTGGTTTTTTTGGAGTGTTTTTGATCGAGGTAGCAACGCTTGCGGTTTCTGTTTTTTTTGCTTTAAAGACTGTTCGACTTGTTTTTTGCGACATAGCTTCTTATATAGGAACTGTGTTGGGATTTTTGTGCCTTGGTGTTTTGCTTCAAGGGGGAAATCTCGCGGAACTTTATGCTCTGCCGTTTATATTCATTTCGTTTTATCTTTTCTCGAAATACCTTAAAACCTCAAAACTTGTCCTGAAAGAAATATCTTTTATAGGTGGTTGTTTTGTGGCAACGCTGCTTCTTCGTCCCAATATGTTTGGGCTGTTTTTTGCGTTTTGCCTTGTGATTTTTGTCGATTTGATTGTTAAAAAAGAATATGTTTCGCTATATAAATGTGTCAAGATGTTTTTAATTGGATTTGCTGTTTTTCTTTTGCCTACCGTCGCCTACCTCATTATAACAGATAGCATGGTCGCTTTTACCCAACAGTATTTTTTATTTAACATGAGCTATGCAAGCGATGGATTTGGCGTTGAAAGAATGCTTTTAAACGTTAACCAGTTGAACGAGTACATACCGGTTGTGTTGTTATTATCTGTGTCTGTTTGCTTTTTTATAAGCGATAAAGCAAACAAAAAGATATATCTTTCGGTTTTAATAGGATTTTTGACGTCTCTATTTTTAGTGTTATATTCAAGGGCATACTATCCTCACTACAGTATAGTTTTGTTGCCGTTTATTGTTTTCGTTTGTGTTTGTGTGCTGGATTTTGGCATAACAAAGTGCAAAGGATACAAAGTGATTGCGATAACGCTTGTTGTGTTGCTTTTGTATAGTAGTTTTTTTGAAGCGTATAAAGGTTTTTTTGAAACAGTAGTGTATAAAAACTTAACCGCGACTTCGGAACAAAAAAATGCGATAATGTCGGCGGCAGAGTATATAGAACAAAACTCCAACCAAGACGACACGATAATTTCGATAGGCAACAGGTGCGAGATATATCCATATGTCGACCGAGATATAGCGTCGAAATACCTATATCAAGATCCGATTATTAATATTTCAAGCGAGATAGACAGGGAATTTAAACAGGATATTATAGACAACCAACCGAATTTTATTATATTTTCGTTTCATTCTCCTTTTGAGCAATATGGAACACCGGAAAATTCTTTGTATTTTTTAATAAAAATTTTAGACAGTGAATATCAACTGTGTTACAATAAAAATGGAATAAACATATACGAAAGGGTTTAAGTTTGAAAAGTAAGAGTTTTCAAACACTGTTTTGTGTTTTTTGCCAAATGCGACAAGCAAAACTAAGAAAGGAATGGTCAAAATATGTATGATGTAATAGTGGTAGGTTGTGGATTTGCCGGGGCGGTTTTTGCGCGAGAACTTGCAGACAGCGGAAAAAACGTTATAATTATAGAGAGACGAAACCATATAGGCGGAAACGCTTTTGAAGATTTTTCGCAAAACGGAATAAGGGTTCATCGCTATGGTCCGCACATCTTTCATACATCAAACAAACAAGTTTTTGATTATCTTTCAAACTTCACCGAATGGTATAGCTATAACCACAAGGTTATAGGGGAGATTAACAAAAAATTTGTGCCTTTTCCGATAAACTTTAAATCTATCGAACTTCTTTTTGACACAGAAAAAGCTTTAGAGATTAAACAAAAACTTGAACAATATTTTGGAATTAACAGGGCAGTTTCGGTTTTTGATCTTTTAAACTCGACGGAACAATCGGTTAGAGATTTCGGACAGTTTGTTTTTGATAATATGTTCAAAAACTACACCGCCAAACAATGGGGGGTTGCTCCCGAAAAGGTTTCGCGCGACGCAATAAACCGCGTGCCCGTGATAATTGGGTATAACGAAGATTACTTCTCCGATGAATTTCAGTTTATGCCAAAAGACGGCTTTACAACACTGTTTGAAAACATGCTTAACCACAAGAATATAACGGTTAGGCTTAACACCGACGCAAAGCAGGTTTTAAAGTTTGATTTTGAAACAAACAAGATAATGTTTGAAAACGAGATTTTCGAAGGCAAGCTGTTGCTTTCGTGCGCGCTTGACTATCTGCTTGACTATTCTTTCGGAACGTTACCATATCGAACGCTCGACTTGCGGTTCGAGGATGTAAAAACGGAGTTTTTCCAGCCGAACTCGGTCGTAAACTATCCGAACGAACATGATTACACAAGGATAACCGAGTTTAAATACCTAACGGGACAAAACGACAAAAACAACACAACTGTGCTTAAAGAGTATCCGCTTGAATATTCAAAAGACGGAGACTTTGAACCGTTTTACCCTATAAATAATACTCAAAACAACGAATTATATGCGAAGTATAAGCAAGCGTTAAGCGGATTTAACAATATTATTCTTTGCGGAAGACTTGCACAGTACAGTTACTTTAATATGGATAAAGTAGTGGAAAATGCGCTTGAACTGGCTTTTGAGCACAAAATAAACAAATAAATAAATTTATAATCTGGGAGAATTTAATGGATAAACTTTACATAGTTATTCCGACATACAATGAACAGGAGAACATCAAAAATGTTGTGAGCGGTTGGCACAGCGTATTGCGGCATGCCGACGACGGTTCAAAGATTGTCGTTATAGACGACGGAAGCCGCGACAACACTTTTGATGTGCTGACATCATTAAAAGCTGATTTTGAAAAGCTTGTGGTCATAACAAAACAAAATGAAGGACACGGCGCAACAGTTTTATTTGGTTATAACTATGCGTTAGAAAACGATGCAGATTATATCTTTCAAACCGATTCGGACGGACAAACAAACCCCGAAGAATTTTTGGGTTTTTGGGAAAAAAGAAAAGATTTTTCCGTCATAATAGGGGACAGGGTTAGGCGTGAAGACGGTCTGTCTAGGGTGTTTGTCACAAACGTATTGCGTATCGTTGTGTTTTTAATATTTGGCGTTTATGTAACAGACGCAAACACTCCGTTTAGGCTTATGTCAAACGAGGTGTTAAAAAAATATATCGTTAAAGTTCCGGATAAATTCAACCTTTCAAATGTTTTGTTAAGCCTTTTGTTTGTGAAAAACAAAGAAAAAGTGTTGTTTTTGCCGATTACGTTTAAGCAAAGACAGGGCGGGGTTAATTCAATTAACTTTAAAAAGATTTGTAAAATAGGCGCTCAAGCGATTAAGGATTTTAGGGAAATTAAAAAAACACTTTAAAAAAATTTTTTAAAATTTTATGGAAAAATGGGTTTATTTTTTTTCAATTTTGTTGTATTATATTAGGAGCAAACAAAACAGTATGTAATATATAACAAATCTGCTTGTGTAGCACAGCCGGTAGTGCAGCTCATTCGTAATGAGCAGGTCGTCCGT
>CAYJAY010000041.1:0-16939 GCA_964368445.1 uncultured Oscillospiraceae bacterium | reverse complement strand
ATTGGCCCTTATAGGGCCTGTTCAAACCACCAGTTCAACTGGTGGTTTTGATTTTCAAACAAAAAAGTTTCTATTAATAATATATCATCTCGTCAAGTTCGGTCGGTCGTTCGGCGAGATACTGTTCCGGCGTTGTCCTAACGCAAAAATCATCCAACTCGTCGGAAAAAACAGCGCGCGTGAACGCTAGCTTTTGTTCTCCCGAAAGGTGGAAACCATCTATGAAATTAGAGTCTGTTTTTGAATAGTCGTTGTACCATTCGAAATCATACACAATCGCCGAGGATTTTAAATCGTCTTTATAGTTGCGTATATAATATTGAAGCTGTTGTTCAAAGATTACAAGCTCCCAAATCGAATAGTGTGACGGAGCTATGACAAACTTAAGTTCAACTTCGTTTTGCTCACAGTAGTTTATAATCTTGTTAAGTTCATACATGTATATATTCGGGTCGCCAAAGTCGGCGACTTGTCCCGAAATTATATGTGCATAATCAAAAAGGTCGGAACGATACCCTTCGGTGTAGGTGTCGGGGGGAACCGGGTCTTTTTGCGTCGGGGAACTGGGGTCGTCCATAAAGATCATCTTTTCAGGCGTTCCAAAAAGACTGTAAAAAAGGTTTGTCGCTTTGCGTCGACAGTTTTCAAAAGCTTCGTACCAATGTCCGAAATTAGACACGAAATTTATCGGGTTTTCCGCTATCGGAACTATCGGGTTAAACCTGTCGGCAAGATGGTTAGAGTTAAGCGCATAGAAATTAACACCAATGACAACCTTTTTCATGTCGGTGTGTTCCGTCGCATACCAAAATTCGTTGATAGCGTCGTTTAGCGTTGCGCCACCAAACGCCATCATGGTATATCGCTCGCCCGTGAGCTCCTCGATGTAGTCGACGTTCATGTTTGCCATACGCGAATCGCCGAAAATCAGATTCTCGGGGTTTCTTAACAGAAGTTCTCTTGTTGAAGAAAGCGGTTTTGACATATAAAATGCGTCGCCTTTAAGATTAAAATAATCGTATGGCTCAAAAAGAAAAAACCACAAAAGAGCTATTATGAACGGAATTAGATATATCAATAATTTTTTAACAAGCGTTTTTGCCATATATAAATTATCCTATACGTTATAGATTTCGGGTTTATAGGAAGACATGTTGCGTTTAATCCATTCGATCGTTTCGGCAAGTCCCTTTTCAAGGTTGTATTCCGGCTGCCAACAAGTTAACGCTTTAATCTTTTTGTTGTCTCCGAGAAGACGTTCAACCTCGCTTTTTTCGGGGCGAATACGTTGTTCGTCGCACACGATTTGGGCGGCAGGATTAATCTGGCGTATCATCTCGTTTGCAAGCTCACCAATCGAAATTTCGACGCCGGTTGCGATGTTTATCTCTTCGCCGATTGCCTTTCGGCATTTTGCTATTTCGATAAATCCTTTTGCCGTGTCCTTGACATAGTTAAAATCCCTTGTCGGAGTAAGCGAACCTAGTTTAATTTCGGTCGCGCCGGCTAGAAGCTGCGAGATTATCGTTGGGATAACCGCCCTTGCGGATTGACGAGGCCCATATGTGTTGAACGGGCGCACGATAGTTACAGGAAGCGCAAAGCTTCTGAAAAAACTTTCCGCCAAACGGTCGGCGCCTATCTTGGTTGCGGAATAGGGGCTTTGGCCTTGAAATGGGTGTTTTTCGTCTATCGGAACATATTGAGCCGTTCCGTAAACCTCGGAAGTAGAGGTGACTAAAACGCGTTCAGTTTCAAGATTTCTTGCCGCTTGCAACACGTTAAGCGTGCCTTTTATGTTGGTGTCGACATAGCTGTCGGGGGAATGATAGCTGAACGGAATTGCGATAAGCGCCGCAAGGTGATAGACTTCGTCGACACCTTTCATTGCCTCGCTAACCCCGTTAGGGTCGCGAATATCGCCCGAAAATATCTCGAGTGCGTCTTTCGTCTGCTTGTCAAAGCTGTCTATCCAACCCCATGTGTTAAACGAGTTGTAGTATGTGAAAGCGCGAACATCTGCGCCGGTTTTAACAAGTTGCTCGGTAAGGTGACTTCCGATAAATCCGTCCGCGCCGGTAACCAATACTTTTTTAGCCATAATAATATCCATTCCTTTCTGGATGTTTTGTGTTTTTCGGTTGTTATATTAACCGAAAAGCTCAAAACTCACGTTCGAAACTTTTGTTTCAAACTATATTCCCTACAAATTTTTATTAATTCAAGTTTTGTTTACCTATATATAATATAATAATTTTAAAAAAAACACAAGAAAGGGAAAAGAAACAAAAAAAACTCTTTTCAATCACGCGAAATTTGTTTATAATATAGTATTATACTAGCAAAATATTTTATTGAAATAAATATAAAAATATCAATATAAAAAATATAAAAGAACAAACGAGGAAATACATGCAGGAAAATATACGGAACTTTTCGATAATAGCACATATAGACCATGGTAAATCAACTTTGGCGGACAGGATATTGGAACTTACAAAATCGGTGGACAGCCGAGTGATGAGCAGCCAATTTCTCGATAACATGGATCTTGAACAGGAACGCGGAATAACAATTAAGGCGCGCGCCGTAACCCTTGAATACACTGCGGACGACAAAAACAAATATGTTTTAAATCTTATAGACACCCCGGGACATGTCGACTTTACCTATGAGGTTTCGCGGTCGCTTGCTGCTTGTGAGGGCGCGATTTTGATTGTCGACGCAACGCAAGGGGTGGAGGCACAAACGCTTGCAAACGCATACCTTGCGGTCGAAAACGACCTTGAGATTATGCCGGTTATAAATAAGATTGACCTTCCGTCTGCCGACCCTGAAAGGGTTGCCCAAGAGGTTGAAGACGTTATCGGAATCGAATGTTTAAGCGCCCCGAAAGTTTCCGCAAAACGCGGCGAGGGCATCAAAGAGGTTGTTGAAAAGCTAATTGAAGTCATACCTCCTCCCAAAGGCGACGTAGACGCTCCGCTCAAAGGTCTTATCTTCGACTCGTTCTACGACAGCTATAAAGGGGTTATAATCTATATTCGTGTATACGACGGTACCGTTAAAGCGGGTGACACAATTCGTCTTTGGCAAACCGGCGCGGAGTTTTCGGTTGTCGAGGTAGGGCACATGCTCCCCGCCACCCACAGCCCTTGCGACACGCTTTCGGCAGGCGAGGTTGGATACATCGCCGCCAGCATTAAAAATGTACGCGATACGCAGGTAGGCGACACGGTAACGAGCGCCGAAAACCCATGTGAAGCTCCGCTTGCGGGATATCGAAAAGCTGTTCCGATGGTTTTTTGTGGGATATATCCGGCGGACGGCGCGCGATATGGAGACCTTAGGGATGCACTTGAAAAACTTGTGTTGAACGATGCTTCGTTGTCGTTCGACCCCGAAACTTCGGCGGCTTTGGGATTTGGGTTTCGTTGTGGTTTTTTGGGACTTTTGCACCTTGAGGTTGTTATAGAACGCCTTGAACGGGAGTTCGACCTTGACCTTGTTACAACCGCGCCGAGTGTTGTTTACAGAATAACAAAAACGAACGGCGAGGTTCTTGATATCGATAATCCAACAAACTATCCCGACCCCGCGACGATAGCCAAAGCGGAAGAACCGTTTGTCGATGCGCATCTTTTTGCTCCGTCCGATTATGTCGGGGCTATAATGGATCTTTGTACCGAACGCAGAGGCGTTTTTATCGACATGAAATATATCGACACCGAACGCGTCGATATACATTACGAACTGCCGCTAGGCGAGATTGTATATGATTTTTTTGATAGCTTAAAAAGTCGCACAAAGGGATATGCAAGTTTCGATTACGAGTGGAAAGGGTTTCGACAAAGTAAACTTGTTCGCCTTGATATACTTCTTAACGGAGACATCGTCGACGCGCTTTCGTTCATAGTTTTTTCAGATAACGCATATTCTAGGGGCAGAAGAATTGCAGAAAAGCTTAAGGAACACATTCCGCGCCAGATGTTTGAAGTTCCTATTCAAGCGGCTATCGGCGGAAAGGTTATCGCGCGCGAAACGGTAAAAGCTATGCGTAAAGACGTTCTTGCGAAATGTTATGGCGGAGACATAACGAGAAAGAAAAAATTGCTTGAAAAACAAAAAGAGGGCAAAAAGAAGATGCGCCAACTCGGAAGCGTTGAGGTTCCAAGCGACGCTTTCACAGCGGTTTTGAAGTTGGATTAAACTATAAAAAAAGGGGAAAAATAATGGACATTCTTATAATTAACTCGGGGTCGAGCAGCTTAAAATATCAGCTTATTAACATGGAAAACGAAACGGTTGTTGCAAAAGGTCTTTGCGAAAGAATAACTATTGACGGAAGAATTAAACATACCGTTACCGGCAAAGAAACGGTTGTTGTAGACATCGCTCTTCCGTCACACAGCGAAGCTTTTACCGCGATTATCGATCTTTTGACAAAAGGCGAAAACGCCGTCATATCGTCGCTTGACGAGATAGAAGCGGTAGGCCACAGAACGGCATATGCAAAAACCGAATGGGAAGACGGAATGGTTGCAGACGATGAGGTGGTCTATTTTAACATGGAGCTTTTAGAGCTCGCTCCTCTTCACATACCAGCGATGATGACCGGTATCAGGGCGGCAAAAGAGGTGTTTTCCGAAAAGATTATGCAAGTAGCTATCGCCGATACATATTATCATAAAACGATACCTGCGAAATCTTTTGTTTATCCAATTCCATATGAATACTATGAGAAACATGGGGTCAGAAGATATGGTTTCCACAGTAACAGCATTAAATTTGTTGTCGAAAGATATTTTGAGATTAAAGAGATGCCGGCAGACGGAACAAATATAGTCGTGTGTCATCTTGGGAACGGAAGTTCGATAACGGCGGTTAAAGACGGCAAAAGTTTCGACACGTCGATGGGATTTTCGCCGCTTGAAGGCTTAATGATGGGTACGAGAAGCGGAACTATCGACCCGGCTATAATGTCGTATATAGCAAACAAAGAAGGTAAGTCAATTGGAGAAGTTTTAACCTTACTTAACAAACAAAGCGGATTTTTAGGGCTTTCGGGCAAAACTTCCGATTGCCGCGACCTCGAGGATGCCGCGGCAGAGGGTGACGAGGTTTCGACACTTATATTTGATATACTCGCATACCAGATAAAAAAATATGTTGGAATGTTTGCGGCGGCAATGGGTGGACTTTCGGCGGTTATCTTTACCGGCGGAATAGGTGAAAACATGGCAAGTTTAAGGTTTGACGCATTGGACGAGCTTGAAGATGCTTTCGGACTTAGGATAAACAAACAACTTAACGACCTGACAAGCAGAAAAGAAGGATGTTTTTCGACAGAAGATTCGATAGTCGACGCAATGGTTATCCCGACAAACGAAGAACTTATGATGGCAAGAATTGTCCATGAAACTGTTGTTAGAGAAAAGAATAAATAAAAAGATTATAAGGAGAATAGTATGGTTACAAAGTCAAGTGAGATGAAAACAGAGATCCGCGAAAACATGCATGGTGGCTCGGGTGCCGCACAGCTTTCGATGTTGGTAGACGGAAAAAACCTTCCACCAAACATAAAATTAACATCGCTGTTACGTTTTCCGAAAGGATGTTCCGTTGGTGTACATAAACATGTGGGGGAATGTGAGATATATCATATTCTTGAGGGAAAAGCCACCGTTACCGATAACGGAGAAACAAAATACCTCGAAGCGGGGGACACCCTTGTAACATATGACGGAGAAACTCACAGCATACAAAACGATCAAGATAAAGAACTTGTGTTTATGGCTTTTATAGTTCTCGGATAAAATTGAAAAAAATAATAGAAAAAAAGGGTAGAGATTTAACAATGAACGCAAAACTAGATATGCTCAACGCGGCGTCAGCAAAAAATCGCCTCGAAGCACTTGAAAAATTAATTAAAACAGAACCTGTCCCCGAAATACTTCCGCAATATGCAAACAACCACATACATACGTTTTATTCATTTTCGCCATATTCCCCGACGGCGGCGGTGTACTACGCAAGGGCAGCAGGGCTTGAAACCGCAGGAATAATGGACCATGATTCGATAGCGGGGGCGAAAGAGTTTTTACAAGCGGCCGAGATAGCCGGTATCAAAGCAACTTGTGGCATAGAATGCCGTGTGTCGCTTAAAGGTACGCCAATTACCGGTAAAACGACCAACAACCCGGATCAAGCAGATGTTTCTTATCTTGCGCTCCACGGAATTCCACACGATCAAATCGACGTTATAGATTGCCACTTTAAACCGTTTAGAGAAAAAAGAAACATTCGTAATAAAAAAATAGTCGAAAATATAAATAAATTAACGTCGGTTATCGATATCGAATTGGATTTTGACAACGATGTTGTGCCCCTTTCCAAGTATAACGAAGGCGGAACGATAACCGAGAGACATTTGATGTATGCGCTTGCGAAAAAGATTATCTTAAAAGGCAAAAAGGGCGAAGGATCTATTAGCCTTCTCGAGAAAATCGGGGTGTCGCTTTCGGAAAAGCAAAAAGGAATGTTGTTAGACCTTAACAATCCTTTTTACGAATACGATATGCTAGGGTTTTTTAAGTCTAGTTTTATACCTAAAGTCTATGTTCCGGCGACAGAAGAACTCATGACGGTTGCCCAGCTTTCTGAACTTGCGAAAAAAACAAACGCACTTTTGGTGTATCCATATCTTGGGGATGTTACAGATTCGGTTACAGGGGATAAAAAAGCTCAAAAGTTTGAAGACGAATATCTTGACGAGTTGTTTGCGTTTTTGCAATCGTTCCCGTTTGATGCAATTGCTTATATGCCAAGCAGAAATACGACAACACAACTCGAAAGGCTTCAACAACTATGTGAAAAACATGATTTCTTCGAGATTTCCGGTGAAGACATAAACACTCCGCGTCAGTCGTTTATATGCAAAGAGCTAGCAAACGATATGTTTAAACATCTAATAGACGCGACACATAGTTTGATTGAATATGAACAACAAGCAACTAAAGGGATTTTTTGCAAACCTAAAAGAAAATAAAAAATATTTTAATAATGGGAGAGAGAAGCATGGCAAAAAGAGTTTTAGCATTTGACTTTGGGGCATCAAGCGGACGTGCAATGCTTGCAACTTACGAAGGCGGAAAGATAACGATGGAAGAAATCCATAGGTTTTCTAACGATCCGGTTTTTGCAAACGGAACATTGTATTGGGATACCCTTCGCCTTTTGTTCGAGATCAAAGAGGGGATTAAAAAAGCATCTGTTCACGGCGGCTTCGACAGCATAGGCATAGACACGTGGGGGGTTGACTTTGGTCTTTTAGACAGCAAAGGAAACCTTGTTCAAAACCCGGTTCATTATCGAGACAGTCGAAACGACGCAATGATGGAGGAGGTTTTTGGGATAATTCCTTCCGAACAACTCTACTCATCGACCGGAATACAGTTTATGCAGTTTAACACGGTGTTCCAACTATACTACCTTAAAAAATATTATCCCGAAGTTATCGAACGGGCAAAAAAACTTTTGTTTACCCCTGATCTTTTTGCATATTTTCTTACGGGACAAACAAAAACAGAATATACAATAGCGTCGACCAGTCAGATGCTTGATGCAAAAACTAGAAATTGGGATCTAAACATAATCCAAAAACTTGGATTGCCCGAAGATATTCTTTGCGAGATATCGAAACCGGGGACGGTTTATGGAAACCTTTCGGACGAGATATGCGCCGAACTTGGTGTTGACCCTGTTCCCGTTGTCATGTGTGCGTCACACGACACGGCGTCTGCTGTTGCGTCTGTTCCGGCAACCGATAAAGACTTTATATATGTAAGCTGTGGAACGTGGAGCCTTTTCGGAACAGAACTTCCCGAACCGTTGCTCGACAAAAAAGCGTTTGATTATAACTTTACAAACGAGGGCGGAATTGACGGAACGATAAGATATCTTAAAAATATCATGGGGCTTTGGCTTATCCAAGAATCGCGTAGATTTTGGAACAGAGAGGGCAAAAACCTGTCATATGCCGACCTTGAAAAACAAGCTCTTGCAACCGAGCCGTTTAAATGTTTTATCAACCCTGATTACCACGAATTTATGAAACCGGGTAATCTTCCGAAAAAGGTAGCGGCATATTGTGAAAAAACCGGCCAACCGGTACCGTCTTCGATAGGCGAGACAATGCGTTGTATATACGAAAGTTTAGCGTTGAAATATCGCCTTACATTTGACCAAATCAAGGATTGTACCGATCGCTATTTCTCGAAAATCCACATCGTTGGCGGAGGAACAAAAGACGGTCTTTTGTGTCAAATGGCGGCGAATTCGTGCGCCGTTCCCGTTGTAGCGGGTCCGAAAGAAGCGACTGTTCTTGGAAACATAGCGGTTCAACTTGTCGCAACAGGGGAGATCAAAGACTGTTTCGAGGCGCGAAAGGTCGTTGCAATATCAGAAAAAACCAACGAATTTTTCCCGAAAGAAACAGACGTTTGGGAAACGGCATATCAAAGGTTTAAAAAAATTATTGCGATTGAGGTTGAATAACAAAATAATTATTTTTTAATTGTTATAATGTTTTAAATTTGCGGCGAAGTTTGAAAAATATTTTTTGCTTTGCTATTTAAAAAAACACGAGAGGGTTTTTTCCCTTTCGTGTTTTTTTAATCGGCTATTTTGATATAGCATATAAAAAAGAGTTTCCTTTTTTGCCGACCCTTTCGACGATTCCGATATGGTTTAACACGTTAAGCGCAAGTCCCGCAGTTCTAAGAGAAATCTTTTGTGTGCTCGCGATGTCTTTTGTGGTGAAGTTGTCCGGCAGGTCGTGGGGTAAAAAAAGTTTGTAATCCTCTTTGCTGTTTATCTCGACAACGTTGATAAACTTTTCAGGGATGCGTTCGTTTCGGCTAGAGCCGCGTTTTTTGTCTGCGCTGTAACCGTCTAGGTTTCGATATTCGACAACGTCAAGGCTCACTATGCTAAACCTTAAGTTTTGGTCGTCTAAAAAAGATTTGATTTTATAAAGCTCATAAAAAAATTCAAGTAGATTTCCGGTTTTTGGGCTTTTTCTGCGTTTGGTTACCTCGCCGGTTTCTGTATCCACCCAAACTAGATGTTTGGTGTTAACCAACGGATAAACTATGCGCACCGGCATAATAGGTAAAAAATACGTAAGCTTTGCGCGAAGAACGTTGAAACTACGAGATTGTATCTCGATTATCTCGTTTTTGCTCGCTATGTCGGCGTGATATCTGCCAAGCTTAACTTCGTGAAGTTGGTCGTTTGGCTCAAAACAATACTTCAAAACTCTGTGTAGAGTCTTTTCTCCAAGTCGCCCTATCGAGGTTGACTGACTGGTTGTTTTTAAAAGTTGTTCAAGAGTGTCGTTGAAATGGTGTTCCATTGTTTTTTTAATCCGTCAATCTTTTTATTATAGTGGTAGATAATAACTTTGATTTTTATATATCTTTGTGTTGCCGCTCTTGCAATAAATGGCGTCAAACCTACCGTAGATTTAAATTTTCAATATAGTTTCTCGGGTTTAACAAAAGTTCGTCTTGGATAACTTCGAAATGGAGATGAACCCCCGTCGCAATGCCACTGTCGCCCGCTTCCCCAATAACTTCTCCGCTTAAAACGGTGTCGTCATTGTCAACAAACATCTTGCTTAAATGCGCATAAAACGTTATAAGTCCGTCGCCGTGGTAGACCGCTATGCTGTTTCCGTAACCCTCGTTTGACTTTTCAACGTATATAACAACCCCGTCTTTAAGCGAGCGTATCTCTTCTTCAAGATCGGCTTCGATGTCTATCGCGTCGTGAAACGTAATCGACGGCATCGCTTGCATTGGGTTATATCGTTCGCCAAACTCCGAGGTTATGTTGTCCAAAAGAAGCTCTTTTGTGCCTTTAATCGGAACGGTGTAGGAATCGCCCTTGCTTTTGTAGTCGGTTAAACTTGCGGCTTCGATTAACATCGCTTGAAGGCTGTTGGGTTCAACCGCTTTGTTTGCCGGAGAGGGTTTTGGCTGTGGGAGAATTTCTCCGATGCCCTCGACGTCTGAAACAGATGGTGTGGCGACGTCTGAGGTGTCTTGGGTCTGCGTGTTGTCCAAAACGTCGAGTGAACTGTTGTTTGTCGTGGGTTCGCCTAGTTGGTCGCTAAGATAGTCGCTTTCGGGTTGGCTTGCCGGAACTTGCGGAAGCGCGACAGAAGGGGTGTCAAGGTTTGCGACCGAAACGGTTTCGGGAACGACGTATTGTGCGGAAGAGACAAAATCAGAACTGTCCGAAAATATAAGCCACATGAACTGGAACGAAATAACCACGATAAACAAAGCGGTTAAAACAGTGTATAGATTATCTTGAATAATCGTTATTAAAGTTGCCTGACCTGTCGAAGATTTGCCTTCTTTTAACATTTACTTTCAAATATCCTTAATATTTTTTGTTGACGATTTTGATTTATAGATATATTATATATCTATGCAGAAAAAATTTTTATATAATTAATTTTGAGAAAAGAGGAACAGATTATGTCGGATGTATATTTTTCAGACTTTACAACCAAACCAAACGGGGAGAGTGTTCTCGGAAAACTTGGCAGAATGATTGAGCAAGCCGGTATCTCGAAGATTGACTTTCAAAACAAATTTGTAGCTATCAAAATTCATTTTGGGGAAGAGGGGAACTTGTCCTATCTTCGCCACAACTATGCAAAAGTTTTGGTTGACATAATTAAATCAAAAGGTGGAAAACCATTTTTGACCGATTGTAACACGCTTTATGTCGGTTCAAGAAAAAATGCGCTCGACCATCTCGATTGTGCATATATGCATGGATATTTTCCGTTTGCTACCGGATGTCATGTAATAATTGGTGACGGCCTTAAAGGGACAGATGAAACAATTGTACCTATAGACGGGGAATATGTCAAAAACGCCAAGATAGGTTCCGCTATACGCGACGCAGATATCATAATCTCGCTGACGCATTTTAAAGGCCACGAGATGACGGGGTTTGGCGGAGCGGTTAAAAACATCGGAATGGGTTGTGGTTCAAGAGCGGGAAAGATGGAGATGCACAACGAAGGCAAACCGACTGTTTATCAAGAGGATTGCAAAGGTTGCCTTTCGTGCACCAAAGTTTGCGCACACGGAGCGATAACTATCAAACAAGACCGCAAAGCAACTATCGATCAGGAAAAATGTGTGGGTTGCGGAAGATGCATTGGCTCATGTCTTTTTGATGCCATCGAAAACAGTTCGGGCACATCGGTGAAACTTCTCAACTATAAAATGGCAGAGTATACCTATGCGGCGCTTAAAGACCGTGAACATTTCCACATAAGCCTTGTGCGCGATGTTTCGCCATACTGCGATTGTCACGCCGAAAACGATGTGCCTATCATTCCGGATGTCGGGATGTTTGCGTCGTTCGACCCTGTAGCACTGGACAAAGCTTGCGTCGACATGGCAAACAAACAGCCTGTCATGCAAAACAGTGCGATTGCGAAAAATTGCGGAGAACATGACGACCGTTTCACACACAAAGTCACACCCGATGCCGAATGGGAAACATGTTTGGAACATGCGCAAAAAATGGGGCTTGGAACGCTTGAATATAATCTAATCGAGGTTAAATAGCTAGCCTTGTGTTCGGCGAAAATCTTTAATATACAAACAAAATATAACAGGGGCGAGCAGATATGTTCGTCCCTGTTGCATTTTGATAAAAACTTTAATCTTGTTGTTTATAGTTTTCGAGAAACTCCGCAAGGGCGGTTGTGGCTTGTTCAAGCTCCGAAAGACATGGGAGAAAAACAATCCTGAAATGGTCGGGTTGTTTGTGGTGGAAACCTCCGCCATGAACCAAAAGTATCTTTTTTTGTTTTAGAAAATCATAAACAAATTTCTCATCGTTTTTAATGTTAAATCGTTTGATATCAAGTTTTGGGAAGATATAAAACGCGGCTTTTGGTTTAACGGCAGAAACCCCCGGGATTTCGTTCAACGCATTATATATAAAGTTTCTTTGTTCATAAATTCTGCCGCCCGGAACCATTAGCGGGTTTGGCTTGTCATAATCTTGCAAGGCGTGTTGAACAAGTTGTTGAGACGGAGCGTTTGAGCAAAGACGCATAGACGAAAGCATGTTGATGCCTTCGATATATCCTTTAACGTGTTTAGTTTCCCCCGAAAGAAGCATCCAACCAATTCGGAAACCTGCTATGTTGTGTGACTTTGAAAGTCCGCCAAACGTAACGCAAAACAGTTCATTATCTAGCGCGGCTATCGAATAGTGGACGTTGTCGTCCATTAACAAGCGGTCGTATATCTCGTCTGAAAAAACTATGAGTTGTTTTTGTTTGGCGAGCTTTGCGATATCTAAAAGCAACTGTTTCGGGTATACCGCGCCGGTTGGGTTGTTCGGGTTAATCAATACGATGCCTTTTGTCTTGTCGGTTATCTTGGACGCAATGTCCGAAATGTCGGGTAACCATTCGCTTTGTTCGTCGCATATGTAATGAACCGCTTTTGCTCCGGTTAGCGTAATCGACGCCGTCCACAACGGATAGTTTGGGGAGGGAACTAAAATTTCGTCGCCTGCGTTTAAAAGCGCTTGCATAGAAAGTTGGATAAGTTCGCTCACGCCGTTTCCGGTGTACACAAGGTCGGGGGAAGCTTCCAAAATACCGCGGTTTTTATAGTAGTCCGCGATAGCGATTCTCGCTTTTAAAATGCCTTTCGATTCGGTATAACCTTCAGAATATTTAAGGCCATTAACCATCTCTTGCAAAAGAGGCGTCGGGGCGACAAGTCCGAACGGAGCGGGGTTTCCGATATTAAGTTTAACTATCTTTTCGCCATTTTGTTCCATCTGCATAGCTTTGTCGAGGACAGGGCCGCGAATGTCATACAATACATCGTTAAGTCGAACAGACTTAGAAAACTCTCTCATAACTTCAAACCATTCCTTTTTGTTTTTTGAGGAACATTGTGTGCTGCAACACAACATGTTAACTTCAAGTTGTTAAGACATTTTGCAATAGGCGATGTCACGCCGATATATTTAAACTTTATATTATCATAATAACAAGGTTTTTTCAATCTATTAGCTTATTTTTATTGATAAAACATAGAGTTTGTGGTATATTATTGTTCGTGATTAATTTGTTTTATACGTTGAAGAGAAAGGAACAAACATGAAACAAGGATATGTTCAGATATACACAGGAAACGGAAAAGGTAAGACGACGGCGGCGCTAGGCCTTGCGGTTCGCGCGGCGGGAGCCGGTTTGAAAGTGTATTTCGGGCAGTTTCTCAAAGAGGACGAAACAAGCGAGCTAAAAGCTCTTGCAAAGTTTGATAATATAGAAACAGCGTTATATTCAAAAAGTTTTGAACTTTTTTCAAACGAACAACAAGTTAACCGCAAAGAGGCTCAGCAGGGATATCAAAAGGCGCTTGAAGCGGCAAGCTCGGGCGAATATGACGTGGTTATTCTCGACGAGATAAACGTAGCGTGTTCGTTGAAGCTTGTCGATGAACAGGAGATAGTTGAGCTAATCAAACAAAAAAATGAAACGACAGAACTTGTTTTAACGGGCAGAGGAGCGGCGGCGACGGTTGTCGAGTGTGCCGATTTGGTGAGCGAAATTAAAGAGGTTAAACATTATTATACTAACGGGGTTAGCTCAAGAGAAGGAATTGAATTTTAACAGAAAAGGGAAAATATGAAACTGATTTTAATAAGACACGGAAAAACACAACATAATATAGACGAAAAGTTTTGCGGTTCGACAGATGCAGAAGTTTGCGAAATTGGTGTCGATGAACTTTTGAAGCTTAAAGAAACGATTAAATATCCCAAGGCGGAAAGGTTTTTCACAAGCGGAATGAAAAGAACAAACAAAACGCTTGAGGTGTTATACGGCATAGAAAACCCCGAAGTTTTAGAGCAGTTTAAAGAGATGAATTTTGGCGAATTTGAAAACGTCACGTTTAAACAGCTTGAAAGCGACGAAAGGTTTGTTGAATGGTCGAAAGATACTTTCAACCAAAGTTGCCCCGGCGGAGAAAGCGGAAAAGATATGCTAGAGCGTTTGGTAACGGGAATTGAGACGCTTAAACAAGCCAAAGAAAAATCTATTGTGGTTGTAAGCCACGGCGCGGTTATCGCAACGGCTATGCAGTATCTATTTAGGGATATCGAAATGTCGTTCCAACAACTTATCCCCGACAACGGCAGAGGATATGTAATTGATCTAGATAAAAAAGAGTATACAACGCTGTAAGCGTTTTGCTGTAAGCGTTTTGCTATAGACGATGGCGAAATTGTGATAATCAACAAAAACGGTAGTATCACGTTAAATCTAAAACTTTACAAATGCCCTCTCAGTCACTTCGTGCAGTCTCTCCAATTTGAAAACCTTTGGTTTTCAATATAGGGAGAAGCCAATTTTCGCCTCTCCCTTTGGGAGAGGTGCCGGTCGCAACCGGCGGAGAGGGTTTTTTTGTTGCTTGATGTATTTGTAAACCTTTAGATTTAACAAGATAGTAGGGGCGAACCTATGTGTTCGCCCGAAATCAATGGTAAATCCAAGGTTTCGGGCTCTTACGCAGGATCGCCCCTATTTTTTTTGTATTATTAAAATTTCGTCAAAGCCCTTTTAAATTGTTTTATTTTTAAAAACTCGCTTGTCTATTCGTAGCGTAGCGCCTCGATTGGGTCGAGCTTTGCGGCTTTGTTTGCCGGATAGTATCCGAAAAATACACCAATTCCAAACGAGAAGATAACCGCTATTAATATGCCAGCAAGGTCGGGCGTTGCCGGAAAGTCGAGAAGCGTCGAAGCAACGCTTCCAAGCAGGACGCCGATAAGAATTCCGATTATACCGCCTATGATACATATGATTGAACTTTCGGTTATAAACTGAACCCTGATTGAAAAGTTGGTTGCGCCAAGGGCTTTTCTTGTTCCAATCTCTTTTGTTCTTTCGGTTATCGAAACGAGCATTATGTTCATAACGCCAATTCCGCCGACAAGAAGGGATATTGCCGCAACGGCAGAGATAGCAAGTTGAAGCGTTGCAAGCATCGAGGTCATGCTTTCGATTATGCTATCCATTGCGAAACTGTCAACCTCGAAATCTTCGTTGCTTGAATATTGTCGATTGTTGAAATAACTCGACGCGCTTGTGGCAAACGCCGTGCTGTCGGTTCCTGTTGAGGTTAGGATAGTTACAGATTGGTGGCCGTCGGAAGCTCCGCTTAACTGTTGAGCGGTTGTATACGGTATATAAGCCGTCGTCTCAACGTCTTGGTCGCTAGCGGTGCTTCCCATAGCGAATGCCGATTGTTCGTACTCGTAGACACCGATAACAGTGAAAAGCCCGGGAGACCCTCCGCTTCCCTCTAACATAATCTGTTGGCCAATGGGGTTGCCCACTAGCCCATAGTTTGTCACAAAACTGTCCGATACGACGACAACTTTTTTTGCGTCTTCAATCTCACGGTCGATTAAAAATCGGCCGTTCAACATCGTTATGTTGTTGATGTCTTCTTCTTTAGAAGCAACGCCACTCAACGAAAAGTTTGCATAGTTTTCTCCGTTTGTCGCCGTTCCGCTTCCGACAGAAACGGTTATTCCAATCGCCTCTATCTCTTCGGAAAACCTTGTTTCAAGCTCGTCTATCATCTCTTCGCTTATAAGGTCCTGTTCGCGCGGTTGACGCATAGGCCCAAAGCCGGACGAAAATTCGTTGCTCTTTGCGGTTACATAAAGGTTAACCGTGTTCGCGCCCATAGCCGACATCTCGCTTGCTATATATCCGTTAAGCGAGTTACCGATTGTAAATATAGTTATGACGGAACCTATTCCTATGATAATACCAAGCATGGTAAGAAGCGCGCGCATCTTGTTGCTCCAAAGCGAAGAAAGGGCGAGCGAGACGTTTTCAAATATACTCATTTAGTTTCCCTTCCGCTTCCTTTTTTGTCGCTTATAATCTTACCGTCTATAAGGGTGACAATACGTTCTGTTTCCTCGGCAAGTTCGGGCGAATGGGTAATGAGAACTATAGTCTTTCCTTTGTTCTTGTGAAGATCGTGGAAGATATCCATGACAAGTCTGCCTGTTTTGCTGTCAAGCGCTCCCGTCGGTTCGTCCGCAAGGATAATTGCTGGGTCGTTCGCAAGCGCCCTTGCAATTGCGATTCTTTGTTTTTGTCCGCCCGAAAGTTCGTTTGGTTTGTGGTGTCGTCTGTCGTACATTCCAACCGTCTTTAAAAGCTCTTTGCTTTTTTCCGAACGCTCTTTTTTGCTAAGTCCGGCGTACAACATTGGAAGTTCAACGTTGCGTTGGGCGTTTATTCGCGGAATTAGGTTGAAGTTTTGGAACACAAACCCAATCTTGTTGTTGCGAATTCCCGAAAGTTCGCTGTCTTTCGCCGCCATTATATCGACGTCGTCTAGGAGATATTCCCCCTCGCTTGGTCGGTCAAGCGCGCCGACAATGTTCATAAGGGTGGATTTTCCGCTACCCGACGCGCCGACAATCGAAATAAATGTGCCTTTCTCTATCGAAAGGGTAACGTCGTCTAGGGCACAAAGTTCGTTTTCCATGCCTTCGAAATAACGTTTAAAAACCCCTTTAATCTTTATAACTTCAGTAGTTGACATCAGCCGTTAACCTCCCGGACGGTTGCCACCGCCACCGCCGCCGCTACCGCCGCCTGTTGGAGGAGCGCCACCGATGACAAGGCCACCTGCCATGTCGCCGCCCATCATGGTGGAGACATTCATGCCCATTGGGTCGTCAAGCACAACCATGCCTTCAAACAGTTCCGGCGACGTTATCTCGACAAGATAGTCCGATTCAAGTCCCGTTTGAACTTGGATCATTCTGCGCCCGTCCTGTTCGCCCA
>CAYJAY010000040.1:0-17854 GCA_964368445.1 uncultured Oscillospiraceae bacterium | reverse complement strand
TCTCTTCAACGGTCAATTTTCTAAGCGCTTCTGCCCCTAAGTCTTCATATGCTATGAGTTCAGCTTTTTTTATACAACGCGCAAGCAAAGCCCCCGCTCCGCCAATCGCTCCAAAATACACACCTGTGTGTTGTTTCATCGCTTCGATTACTTCCGGAAGCCTCGCGCCCTTTCCAATCATCCCTCTTGCGCCCACACTCAACATAGTTGGTGCGTAAGCGTCCATGCGACCACTCGTTGTAGGACCAGCCGAACCTATTACCTGTCCCGGTTTCGCCGGTGTTGGGCCAACATAATATATTGTAGCGTCTTGTGGATCAAACGGTAGAGTTTCTCCTTTCGCAAGAGCCTCACACATGCGCTTATGGCCTGCGTCACGAGAGGTGTAAATCTCTCCAGACAGATATACTGTATCCCCCGCTTTTAACGTTTTCGCTATCTCTTGTGTCAATGGCAATTGAATATGTTTATCCATATTAAATTACCTCCGTTTGGTGACGTGTTACATGGCAGTTGATGTTGATTGCACATGGCATGCCTGCGATGTGCGTTGGAAGAGTTTCGATGTTTAAACCGATTGCGGTTGTTTTTCCGCCAAACCCTTGTGGCCCAATTCCAAGTTCATTAACTTTTTGGAGCATTTCAATCTCTAATTCCGCATAGTATGGGTCGTCGTTGCTTGAATCAATCGAGCGCATCAAAGCTTTTTTTGCAAGAAGTGCCGCTTTGTCAAACGTTCCGCCTATCCCAACTCCGACAACCATTGGCGGACATGGGTTAGGCCCTGCAAGCTCCACAGTCTCCAAGATAAAATCTTTAATTCCTTGCAAGCCGGCAGACGGCTTAAACATACGAATAGCGCTCATGTTTTCACTGCCAAAACCTTTAGGGCCTACAGTGATTTTAATTTTATCACCCGGAACGATTTCTGTATAGATCATAGCCGGAGTGTTATCCCCTGTGTTGCCTCTGCGAATTGGGTCGGCTACTACAGACTTTCGAAGGTATCCTTTATCATACCCTCTGCGAACACCTTCATTCACAGCGTCTGCTAATAAATCGCCGACAATATGAACATCCTGTCCGATTTCCAGAAAGACACACGCCATCCCGGTGTCTTGACAAATCGGAAGTTTTTCCGCGTCTGCAATTTCATAGTTTTGTATAATTTTATCTAGTACATCTTGAGCCATTGGCCAGTCTTCTTGTTCTCTACAGTTTTGTATCGCACACTTTACGTCTTTTGGCAGATGTTGATTTGCTTCGATACAGAGTTTTTCAACTACATCTGTTATTTTGCTTGCTTGAATTTCGCGCATAAAATTCTCCTTTATGTGTTGTTATCTTTCGTGACGAGCGTATTTTGGAAGCAACAACGGCGAAACTTGTTCTGTTTCTACTCCCGCTGATTTTAATTCTTCGGCATATTCCTTTATATGATCAATGTTCATCGCGCCAAGTTCAACCGCTTTTGCTTTGTTTGCCGCCGCTTTACCCGCTTGACGTCCAAATACAATTATATCAAGAAGCGAGTTGCCCATCAATCGGTTTCTTCCGTGGATTCCTCCCACAGCTTCCCCGGCCACAAGCAAGTTATCAAATTCTTTCGTGTTTCCATCTCTTTCGATTTCGAGACCACCGTTTTGATAATGAAGCGTTGGGTAGATTAGAATCGGTTGTTTTCTCATATCGATTCCATAGTTTAAATACATGCGAAGCATCGCCGGAATACGCGCTTCAATCGTTCCTTCTCCTCCGATTAATTCAATCATAGGGGTATCGAGCCATACTCCGCTGCCTAGTGGGGTGTCTACCCCTTTTGCATGAGCAGAACATTCACGAATTACCGAAGCCGCCGCAACGTCACGTGTCTCAAGCGGATGCATAAAGGCTTCTCCGTCTTTGTTAATCAACATTGCGCCTAGAGAACGAACCTTCTCTGTGACAAGCGCTCCAAATATCTGCGAAGGATACGCCACTCCTGTTGGGTGGTACTGAATTGTGTCTTGGTATAAAAGCGGCGCTCCAAGACGATATCCCATAACAAGGCCGTCTGCCGTAGCTCCATAGTGGTTTGATGTTGGGAAGTTTTGATAGTGTAGTCTTCCCGCTCCACCCGTTGCAATGATTACTGTTTTTGCTTTTGCAACCATGTAGTCATCGGTCTCCATATTTAAAAGGACTGCCCCTGCAACTTGTCCTTTATTATCTCTGATTAGCTCTACCGCCGAAGTAAATTCAACCACCGGAATTCCTCTATTGATTACTTCATCGCGAAGTGTACGCATGATTTCCGCACCCGAATAATCTTTACAAGCATGCATTCTCTTTCTTGACGTACCACCACCATGAGTGGTAACCATTCTTCCATCTTCGCCTTTATCAAACATAACACCTAGATCGTTTAACCATTTAATCGCATCGGGTGCTTCCATTACAAGGCGCTTTAAAAGCTCCGGCCTTGCCGCATAGTGTCCGCCACCAAACGCATCAAGATAGTGTTGTACCGGAGAATCGTTCTCTTTATCGGCCGCTTGAATTCCGCCTTCCGCCATCATAGTGTTTGCATCACCGATACGAAGTTTTGTAACTACCATTACACTAGCGCCGGCCCCATGAGCTTCGATAGCCGCCGAACAACCCGCTCCGCCTCCTCCGATTACAAGCACATCTACATCGTATTCAACTTTGTTAAGGTCGATTTCCTCTCCTAGGATACGGCTGTTTGAATGGAGCAGGTCGCATAATTCTAAAGGCGCTTTTTGGCCTTTGTTCTTCCCTACTTTTATCTCTTTAAATCCTGTGGTTCTATAGTCCGGATGAAAACCCTCTAGAAGGGTTTCTTTTTCCTCAGCGGTCATGCGTCTAGGCTCGGTTTTCATTCTTTCTGCACGTGTTGCCTCTACGTTTTTTATCGATTCAAGCATTTCTGCTGTAAACATAATCTTACCCCTCCTTATTTTTCAATCTCTCTTGTATTGTATAGTTCTTTAATCTCGGTGATCGGTTTTTGCATAATCTGCTCAATTAATGCATCAAACGCTCCCGTTCTAACTTCCTCTACTCGGTTTGCAAGGTGTTCTGTCTTTGGCGCAATATATTTGCCGGTCAAACGTCTTGATAACAAGCCTACGTGTGGGTGGGAGATACCGGCGGGACAACGTGTTACGCAACAACCACAACCTACACAGTCAAACGATTGTTCAGCGCAACCTTCAAAATCTCCGCGCTGGGCTAGCGCAATGTATTGCATTACATTTAAATCTTGTGTACAAGCCTTTGTGCAAGCGTTACATCCGATACAACTATAAATCTCGGGGTATAGCTCCATCATAATTTGCTCTGTCGGTTTAATTTCGTTGATATCATACGTTTTCTTGTCTGAAGGGAAGAACGGAATGCTCGCTATATACATTCCTTCCTCTACTTGTGTTTGACATGCAAGGCAGGTCTTAATCTCGTTTTTTCCTTTAACTCTATAAATTGTTGCACACGCCCCACAAAATCCGTGACGACATCCACATCCCCTTTTTATCGTGTATCCTACATACTCTTGAGCAGTCATAATTGTCAGCTCAGAAGGCACACTATATTTTTTACCATTAAAATACACGTTTACCATTTCCTGCATCTTAAGTACCAATCCTTTCTGTTTTTGTTGTTTCATTTATTGCAACTGTTCGGCTCTTACTTCGGATGACAACTTTCGTAGCGTCCTCCTTAATTAAAGCAAATCTCCCTAATACTCATCCGGCAGCTCATCTACTTCGTCACAACGAAATACAGGACCATCTTTACATACATATTTCGAACCGATGTTACAACGTCCACATTTTCCAACTCCACATTTCATACGAAGTTCTAATGTAGTATATGCTTGCGACTTGTTAAAGCCTAGTTCTTCTAAAGCTACCAATACAAATTTAATCATGATTGGCGGCCCGCACACAAGCGCTACTTTATCCGTTGTAAATGCCAGTTCTTTTAGATAGGTCGGCACAAATCCTACGTGGCCGTCCCATCCCTCTTGTTCTCTATCGATTGTAAGGTGAACATTTACTCCGGCAGTTTTCATCCACACTTCTTTTATTTCTTTTAACTGTACCAAATCGTCAGAAGAACGAGCACCGTATAAAATATCTACAGTTCCGTAGTTGTCGCGATTGTCAATTACATAATTAATCACTGAGCGAAGTGGCGCAAGCCCGATGCCGCCGGCTATAAATAATAAGTTCTTTCCTTTTAAATCTGTCTCAACGGGAAAGTTGTTTCCGTATGGTCCGCGAACAGCCACTTGATCGCCTACTTCTAATCCGTGAAGATAATCTGTCAGCTCTCCGCATTTTTTTATGCTGTATTCTTGATATTCTTTGTTTGTAGGCGACGACGTTATCGAAAACATTCCCTCGCTTATACCCGGCGAACAGATCATTGCGCATTGTCCCGGAAGATGTTCAAATAATTTGCCTCCTTCTAAAGCATTGATACGAAACGTCTTTACGTCCGGTGTCTCTTGACGAATGTCTGTAATAACACCCACTAGTGGAATTAAAACATCGTGTCTAAATCCCGGGTTACATGTACATTCATGGCTCATTATTCGTTTCCTCCTTGTGTTTCAAAAGACTTAATGACTTTAACAATGTTTAATGATGACGGACATTTTGCTACGCAACGTCCGCAACCTACACAAGAATACATCCCTTCGTTATTAGCAGGATAATACACTAATTTGTGCATGAACCTTTGACGGAAACGTTGTAATTGAGATGTTCTGTTGTTTCCGTGAGCCATCATTGTAAAATCAGAGTACATACAAGAATCCCAACAACGATATCTTTTTACTTCTTTTCCTGTATTGTAATCTTTAATGTCGTAACACTGGCATGTCGGACAAACAAAAGTGCACGTTCCGCACGCAAGACATGCTTTGTACAGTTCTTCCCAATTTGTCGCGTTGAATTTTTCCTCCAGTGCCTCTTGGTTCCACCCCTCTAATGACAGTTTGCTATAGGGTAATTTCTCAATAATCGTTTTGATTTCTGCCTTTTTAGATTCTACTTGTTGTTCGGTAGTTTCTTCTAATAAACAATCCACTATCTTGGTCAACTTTTCGCCTTTTTGAGTGTTTGCTTTCCAAAACAACTCGTCCCCAACTATCCAAGTCGACACATCTGCGCCGGGTGTCGCCGCGTCTATTCCAAACACATTACAAAAACAAGTTTCTTCCGGCTGGTTACAAGCAAGCGAAACGATGGTGGCATGTTCTCTTCTCGAAGCATAATATGTGTCTATCGGATCTACCAGAAACACTTTGTCCAGCACTTGTATCCCTTTAACATCACATGCCCTCATTCCAAAGATCACAAAATCTTGATCTTTTATTTGTTCCGGAATAACAGTAATGTTCTTACCCTCTTGCTTACAGGTATATAAATTCTCGCTTTGTGGAAAAAAAGCATCTTTTGCGGATTTTACCGTATTTAATGTTTGAAGATCAACTTCAAGTTGATTGTCCCACGCCGCATAATCTGTCTGACCGCTTAGTTTCGCCGGCAGATATAATTCTTTTGTTTGTTTGATTAGAGAAAATAAAGCAGACAAATTACTTATTTCTATTTTTTTCATACCTTATCCCCTTTCTCCGACAACGCTAGGTTCTACATCGTCTAGCTCGAAGTTTATAAGTGGCCCTTTTTCTTCGGCGTCGTTTCCTGCTTGAAATTCTCCATAGAACAGATTGATATCTTTGATAAATTTACGATTAAATAGCTCTAACGGAATCCCTTCGGGACATACTCTCGCACATTCTCCACAATCTGTACAACGGCCTGCCACGTGATAAGCGCGGATTATGTGGAACATCTTTTCTTCAAAAGAATCTGTATTTGCCTTTTGTGCGCTATCGAATTTATTGCTATCAAAAACACATTTTACACAGTTACACGCCGGACAGACATTTCTACAAGCGTTACAGCGTATACACTTGCTAAGCTCTGATTGAAAATAAGCAAATCTTTGTTCAGGAGACATCGCTTCGATCTTTGCTACTGTATCAAATCTCTCTTTGCTGTCTGTTTTAATCGACTCTCCGAACGTCTCATCAAAGATTTTATGCTCTTTTCCTTTACATACTAAACAGCGCTCTAACATTACCGATTGATAATCGCAAGTCTTTTCTCCATAAAGCGTCTTAACCGTAACAGTTTCGCTTCTATCTAATCCACCAATTCCCTCGATACTTTCGATTCCTTTGATGCCTTGCTCTCTCATCTTCTCGACATCTAGTTTCCCTTGACATCCAACGCCAATGATATATGTTTTTTCTCGGTCTACGCGATGTTCTTTAATCAATTGATTAAAACTATATGTGTCGCAAGGCTTTAAAAACACTAAAGTTTTTCCTTGTTGCTTTGAGGCTTCAATTATATATTTGCTCAAATTCGATCCACAAAACCCGTCATATATAAACTCTGAGAGATCTGTTTCATTTTGAAAATAAGAAGGTTCCGGATTATACGCCAAATCTCCTTTTTTCCAACCGAGGACACGTGCTACCGTGCCGTCGTTCAACAGTTGTTTTGCACGTGTAATTATTTCTTGCATCTTAAGTCCCCCAATCTAACATTTTCCCCTAATTCATATATCGTCTCTACAAAATCGTTCATTGTAGTAGAAAACTTAACGCCTTCTGCCGCCGATACCCACTCTACACGGTTACGACCTTTTTCGATTCCGAGAAAATCCAGCATAGAATATAACAGCGTCATTCTTCTTCTCGCATAATAGTTTCCTGTCGAATAATGGCAGTCCCCAGGGTGACACCCACAGATGATAACTCCGTCGGCACCTTTTTCAAAAGCACGAAGAATAAACATTGGGTTTACGCGGCAAGAGCAAGGAACGCGAATAATTTTTACATCGGCGGGATACCCCAAACGGCTACTCCCCGCAAGGTCGGCGCCTGCGTAGCTACACCAGTTACAGCAAAACGCTACAATTTTCGGTTCAAATTTTGTTTTTTCTTCTATCGACATATTGCATCTACCTCCGCTAATATCTGCCTATTTGAGAATCCTTGTAGATCCATACAACCGGAAGGACAAGCTACCGTACAAGCTCCACATCCTTGACACAGCGCATTGTTTACAACCGCAATTCTTCTCACTTCTTTATGACCGTGGTCGTTTATTTCTCTTTGTTCATATGCAATCGCCCCATAAGGACAAACATTTGTACATACCGAACATCCGTTACAACGAAGCTCGTCCGATTTTGCCGTACAAGGATTTGTCTTTAACTTGTCTTTTGCAAGCAGTCCAATCGCCTTAACAGCAGCAGCGCTAGCTTGCGACACCGTTTCCGGGATATCTTTTGGCCCTTGGCATACGCCGGATAAAAAGATACCTGCCGTTGGCGATTCAACAGGGCGAAGCTTTGCGTGTGCTTCTGTTAAGAAGTTGTTTGTGTCGATACTTGCTGTAACCATCGTCGCGATATTTCGCACTGATTTTTCCGGTTCAATCGCTGTAGCTAACACTACCATATCCGCGTCGATTACAACCTGCTCATTCTGTAGCAAGTCTACCCCTTGCACCAACAATTTTCCGTTTGGCTGTGGAACAACCTTTCCAACTTGACCTTTTATATAGTTAACGTCATAAGTCTCAACCGCTCTCCTGTAGAACTCGTCAAAGTTCTTACCCGGTGTTCTCACATCTATATAAAATACGTGGACATTAACATCGGGATATTTGTCACGGATAAGCATTGCGTGCTTTGCTGTGTACATACAACAAATCTTTGAGCAATAACTTTTCCCCCTCTTGTCAGAACAACGTGATCCTACGCATTGGATAAACACGATATCATGGGGATGTTTTCCGTCTGACATACGCTCTAGATGACCTTTTGTAGGCCCTGCTGCGTTCATAATTCGTTCTAGTTCTAACGATGTAACAACATCCTTACTTTGATTGTAAGCATATTCGTCGTATTTATCTAGGTTGATTGTATCAAATCCAGTCGCAACTACGATTGCTCCATATTTTTCTGTTATGATTTCATCTTGTTGTTCAAAGTCAACCGAACCCGCTTGACATACTTTTTGACAAAGCCCACATTTTCCGGTTTTAAACTTAATGCAAGCGTTTGTGTCGATTACCGGCACATTTGGAATCGCCTGAGCAAACGGTGTGTAGATCGCTGAACGATTGTTAAGTCCTTTGTTAAATTCGCTCGGCGTCTTTTTTGATGGACATTTTTCTTGACACAGTCCACAACCGGTACAGCTCTTCATATCTACATATCTAGCTTTTTTTCTGATATCTACAGTAAAATCTCCAACAAAACCCGAAACCGCTTCAATCTCGCTGTATGTATGGATTGTAATGTTCTCGTGCGCTGCCGCGTCTACCATCTTTGGGGTTAAGATACAAGCCGAACAGTCAAGTGTTGGGAACGTCTTATCTACTTGTGACATTCTTCCGCCGATGCTTGGCGTCTTTTCTACAATATCTACTTTATATCCCGCTTCCGCAATATCGAGCGCCGATTGAATTCCCGCAATTCCTCCGCCGATGATTAAGGCACGTTTTGTAACAGAGCTTTCTCCCGCTTGAAGCGGCGTGTTTAAACATACTTTTGCAATAGCCGCTCTCGCTAAAATAATAGCTTTTTCCGTTCCTTCTTGTATATCTTTATGAATCCACGAACAATGTTCACGAATATTGGCTATCTCAACCATATATGGGTTAATTCCGGCTTTTTCAGCCGCTTTTCTAAAAGTAGTTTCGTGCATTCGCGGTGAACATGCACACACTACAATTCCTGTTAGTTTCATTTCTTTTGCAATGTCTAAAATCTTTGCTTGGCCGGCTTCTGAACACATGTATTGATAGTCTTCTGCATGAACAACATTTTGCTCAAGTTTTACCATCTCTGTAACCTTCGCTACATCTACAGTTGAAGCAATGTTGCTGCCGCAATGACAGACAAATACTCCGATTCTTTGCACTATCTTCTACCTCCTGTATCTTCTAAACGCACTCATTAAAAGCTGTTGTGGCACATCTTTATCTAATAACTCGGGAATTTGTTCTGGCATTAAATGATTGCCGCCATTTTGTCTGACTACAATCTGTCGCGCAGCGTCTACTAGTTTTCCCGGCTTTACGTCTCGCGGACATCTCTCTATACACGCAAAACAAGAAAGGCATTTCCACAGAGATTCGCAATTCCCCAACGTTTCAATATCTTGGTTGACTACATAAGTCACAAATTGATGTGGTTTAATATCCATTTGATTAAATACCGGACAAGTTGCCGAGCATTTTCCACATTTCATACATTTTTGCGGGTCAGCACCACTGATTTCTTTTACTCTTTTCGCATCATTATTAACGTGACTCATGAGATATCTGCCCCCTCTTTTACTCCTAACGCTTCTGCTAGAAGCTCTGTTATATAAGAGATAGTAAGAGCTTTTTGATCATTTGATTTATTCAAATTATATAAACAAAGTGGACAAGCAGTAATTAAAGTCTCTGCGCCAAATCCCGTAGCAGAGCCCACTATTTTGTCACACATCTCCCCCGCCATCTCTTTTTCTTTCAAAGATATATAGCCGCCGCAACATTCATTTCTATATGGGTAGATTACCGGCGTTGCTCCAATCGCCTTAATAAATTCTTCAATAATTGTAGGATTTTCAGGGTCATCAAATTGAAGAATCTCGCTTGGCCTTAACAACAGACATCCGTAATAAGCTCCAATTTTTCTTCCTTTCAAAGGATTTACGACCTTCTCCTTTAACGCTTCAAAACCTATGCGGTCTCTTAGAACCTCAAGAAAATGCAAAACCTGCGTCTCTCCCTCGTATGCCTCATCTAATTGCATATAGTTGTTTGCGCGTGTGCGGATATCCTCGACATTTTGCATATCATCATTTACACGCTTGATCACATGATGACATGCTGAACATAGGGTCACTAGCTCTTGCCCTTTTTCTTTTGCATCATTAAGGGCGCGAACCGAAGACAGTTTTGACGCTATCTCATCTGTTCCAAGCGGATATACCCCACCACAACATTGCCAATTCTCGATTTCTTCCAATTCAAACCCGAGTGCTTTTGCACTAGCTCTAGCGTATAAATCAAGTTGTTTTGCTTTTGATTTCAGTGTGCATCCCGGGTAGTAACTATACTTCATATTTTCCTCCAATCTTTTAAAACGGTCGACAGTCATTGCCGTATATTTTAATGTACATTAGCATTTTAAATTAATCTAAATCTATTTCTTTAATAACAGCTTTCAAAGCTTCGCCGCTCTTGCGAAGTTTGTCAATCTCTTCGCCTGTTAATCTAACGGGAACTTTTCCCTCTATGCCGTTAGGTCCTACCAATGTCAACATGCTCAAACACACGTCATTCACGCCATATTCTCCATGCATCATGGTAGAAACTGTGGAAATAGAACCTTGTGAACCCGCCAACATGTTACATAACTTGACAACCGCGGAGGACACTGCATAATATGTCGCACCCTTGTTTGCGATAATTTTTCCGCCGGATTTTTGTACATATGTTAAGATCTCTTCTTTATCTATTGGTGGGATATCTTTTCCCTCTTCCACCATCATATCTCTGTAGGCGTCGATATTTGCGCTGCCGATATCTGCGCACGACCAAGGTATGAACGAGGTATCGCCATGTTCTCCGTAGACATATGCGTGAATGTTCTTTTGTGCCACATTCAATTTTTCCGATAGACCATGGCGAAGTCTTGCTGTATCAAGTATTGTGCCTGAACCGATAATCTGCTTTTCGGGTATTCCCGATATTTTTGTAAAGACATAGGTCAAAATATCTACCGGGTTACTTACAATTATATATTTCGCCTCAGGAGCATATTTTACGATGTTTGGAGTAATTTTTTTAAGTATATCGACATTTGTTTTTGTAAGTTCAATTCTGGTTTGCCCCGGTTTGCGAGCAACTCCCGAAGTGACGATTACGATATCAGAACCCGCTGCATCTTGATATTCTCCGGCTATAATCGATATCGGATCACGAAAACATGTGCCCTGTGCAATGTCAAGAACTTCACCTTCCACTTTTTCTTTGTTGACATCAATTAGAACGATCTCTGATGCGATATCTGTGTTTGACAAATTATACGCAATAGTCGACCCCACACTTCCAGCTCCAATAATAGTAATCTTTCTTCTCATAACTAACTCCTTTAAAATAATTATATATTGATTTTGTTAACAAACATAATGTTACCAAATATTTGCACAACATCGCATTTGTTAAAAATATATCAAACTTCCGTCTCAACAATGATACTACATTGTTAAAAAAATATCAAGTGTTTTTTTAACAAATCTTCATGTTTTTTTAACAAATTTTTCATACGGTTTAGCGAGCGTTATAAAAATATAACTGTGAAACTCGGCGACGTCTGTTTTTTGCCTTTAACCTCCACATTTTTTTTTACACAATAATTTTCCGTGGTTTTCACTATCAAAACATGTACTGTTTTGTGTAATATTACCCTGTTTTGTTGTAATATATTTGATTTTTGCTGTCACCCAACAAATTCAATTAGCTTTACAACGCAAAAAAAGTATGTTAAAATATTAACACTATATGTTAAAATATTAACAAACTTTTTAAAGCGAGGTAAATATTATGATGGATGTTAAAATCTGCATTGGCAGTTCATGTCATTTAAAAGGGTCTAAGCTGGTTGTTGAAAAGCTTCAGCAGCTGCTGAAAAACAACAGTTTACAGGACAAGGTAGATCTGTCCGGGGCGTTTTGTATGTCTAGATGTCAAGAAGGTGTGTGTGTAGCGATTGGCGAGGCTATTCATTCGGTAAAACCGGAAACTGTAGAAAAGTTTTTTGAAACAGAAATTAAATGCAAAATATAGAATAAATATTATTAAAAAAATATTATTGAAATTTTATTTTGGGAAAAAGAGTGAGTATGGCTGAATATTTAAAATTGAAAAAATCAAATTGCAAAAATTGTTATAAGTGTATTCGATGTTGCCCGGTTAAATCGATACGCTTTTCAGGCGGACAAGCTAACATAGTGGGCAATGAGTGTATTTTGTGTGGCCAATGTTTTGTAAACTGTCCACAAAACGCGAAAGAGATTGACAGCAGTATAGAAACTGTTAAGGTTCTAATTCATTCCGGCGCGCCGGTTATCGCATCTGTTGCGCCTGCTTTTATTGCAAACTACAACGGAATTGGCATAAAAACGCTTGAAAAGACGCTACAAAAAATAGGGTTTCATCATGCGGAAGAAACCGCTATTGGTGCGACAATTGTAAAAAAAGCATATGAAAACATGATTATAAACGATAAGAAAAATATATTAATCACTTCATCTTGCCACTCGGTAAATCTGCTTATCCAAAAATATTATCCGAGACTGTTGCCCTATCTTGCAGATGTCGTGTCTCCAATGCAAGCACATGCTATCGATATAAAAAGAAGGTTTCCTGGGTCTAAAGTCGTTTTTATAGGACCTTGTGTCGCTAAAAAAGATGAGGCGGGATATTACGAAGGGCTTGTTGACGAAGTTCTTACGTTCGAGGAATTGACACAATGGATAGAGCAAGAAAAAGCAGAGCTAAATTATAGCGAACTGAAAGACAACACACCAAAAAGCCTAGCAAGATTTTTCCCAACAACGGGCGGTATACTAAAAACCATTTTAAAAAGGGACGAAAGTTATTCATACTTTGCCATTGATGGCGTCGAAAACTGTATGAAAGCTCTGGATGAAATCGTAAAGGGAAATCTTGATAAATGTTTCATCGAGATGTCCGCTTGTGTCGGCAGTTGTATAGGTGGGCCTGTCATAGAAAAAAAACAAAAAAATTCTATTTCGGACAACATCAGTATAAATAGTTATGCCGGAGAAAAAGATTTTGAAGTTGACCTACTTCCTTTCGAAAAAATGCATAAAAGCTTCACGCCTATACAAAGGCGAAATGTTACTCCCTCAGAAACCGAAATTATCAAGATTCTTAAACAGATCGGCAAACAAAGTATTGAAGATGAACTTGATTGCGGTTCCTGTGGTTATAATTCCTGTCGAGAAAAAGCGGAAGCCGTGTATTATGGGAAGGCGGACCTTACGATGTGCCTGCCCTATTTAAGCGAAAAAGCGGAAACTTTTTCTGAATTAATTGTAAATAACACGCCCAACGCTATCATTGTTTTAAACGATAATCTAGAGGTTCAAAAGATAAACCAATCTACCGTTAAACTGTTAAATTTAAGATCCCCACAAGATATTCTGGGCGAACAGATTGTGAAAGTTTTGGATCCTATTGACTTTATAACGGCAAGAGATTCAAGTTCTTCTATACGCGACAAAAAAGTCTATTTGGCAGAGTATAACAAACATATATATCAAACTATAATTTTTGATAAACAGTATAAAGTTTTGGTTTGCCTTATGAGGGATGTTACAGAGGAAGAGGAAGAACGCGCGAAAAAAGAAGAGATAAGCCGAAAAACTATCGAAACCACCGACAAAGTTGTTGCGAAACAAATGCGGGTTGTACATGAAATTGCATCGTTGTTGGGGGAAACTGCGGCCGAAACTAAGATTGCGCTTGCTAAACTTAAGGAGTCGATTAAAGATGATTAATTTGTGTCCCGATATCGGTTTTTGTAGTTTAAACAAATTTAACGAAGAGCTATGTGGCGACCAGGTTTGTGTCATCGAAGGCGATGACGGTTCCACAACGATAGTACTAGCAGACGGGCTCGGCAGTGGCGTAAAAGCAAATATACTGGCAACTTTAACATCAAAGATAATATCAACAATGATATCAGACGGCTTAAGCATTACCGATTGTGTCGAAACAATCGCCGAGACGTTGCCCATTTGCGCCGTTCGTGGCGTTGCCTATTCAACATTCACAATTCTCAGAATATTAAGCGGAAACAGAGAAGCGGAAATTATTCAATACGATAACCCTAAAGTTATCTTGTTTCGAGACTCGTTGCCGTTTGAGTTTTCGTATAACGAGATAATAATCAGCGGTAAAAAAATTCTAATGTCTAAAATAGACCTTTTCGAGAACGATATTTTTTTATTAATGAGTGACGGTTGTATCCACGCCGGTGTTGGAAGTTCGCTCAACTTTGGTTGGGACAGGACAGACATTATAAAATATATGCAACCGCTTTGTCATGTTGGTTTTACCGCAAAAACACTTAACACGATACTTTTAAACGAATGTTACTCGCTTTATGGTGCAAGGCCGGGCGACGACACCACCGTTTGCACCGTTAAAATGCGAACCAGAAAACCGATGAACTTGATAATTGGTCCTCCGTCTAATCGAAACGATGCCGACAAAATGATGTCGCTGTTTTTCTCTAAAGAAGGCAAACATATCGTTTGCGGGGGAACAACGTCTGCCATAGCCTCTGAATTTTTGGGAAAAGATTTGATCCCCTCTCTCGATTTTATAAACTCAGATGTTCCACCAACCGCCAAAATAGAAGGCGTGGAACTTGTTACCGAGGGTATTATCACGATAAATAAAGTTCTGACTTTTGCAAAGGACTATTTGGTAGAAAACAATCTGTATTCGCAGTGGAGCAACAATAAAGATGGTGCTTCAGCGATAGCAAGGTTGTTGTTCGAAGAGGCCACCGATATTAATTTTTATGTCGGCAGAGCCATAAATCCGGCACACCAAAACCCGGATTTACCTATAAATTTCAACATAAAAATGCAACTCATAGATGAACTTGCAGATTGTTTGAAAAAAATCGGCAAAAAAATTAAGGTGAGTTATTTTTAACAAAACACAATCACTTGTCAAGAAAGGATGTTGCTAACAATGAAAAAGTTTGACACAAAAGTTCAATATATAAAATATAAAGTTTTGCGAGAGGTTGCAAGAAATGCTTGGGCAGACACTCTGCTTGAAAATATAACCGAAATACCCAAGACGATAATTACAGGGAAAGAATCAACCATGCGTTGTTGCGTGTATAAAGAAAGGGCAATTTTAGCCGAACGCTTAAAAATTGCAATGGGTGGTGACAGGTCTAACCCGAATGTTATAGAAGTTATCGACATAGCTTGTGACGAATGCCCTGTGTCCGGATACACCGTGACCTCATCCTGCCGAGGTTGCCTTTCCCACAGATGTTTTGACGGTTGTAGATTTGGCGCAATCTCTTTTGATGAAAATTACATAGCACATATAGACGAAGAAAAATGTGTGGACTGCGGAGCTTGTGCAAAACTTTGCCCCTATCATGCAATAATCAGCCGAAAAAGACCGTGTGAAACGGCTTGTAAAGTCAAGGCGATACAAAAAGCCAAAGACAACAGCGCCGAGATTATCAACGAAAAGTGTATTGCATGTGGCGCTTGTGCTTACCAATGCCCATTTGGTTCGATCACAGATAAATCGTTTATTTTAGATGCTATCGACATTATTAAAAAAAGCGATAAAAATAAAAATTATAAAGTTTATGCCGTGGTGGCGCCCTCGATTTCAAGCCAATTTCAACACACTAGTTTAGGACAGGTGGTAAGCGGAATTAAACAACTTGGATTTCACGCAATAGTTGAAGCGGCGCTCGGGGCAGATGCTGTGGCTTTGGAAGAATCGCAAGAGCTTTCAGAAAAAGGATTTTTAACAAGCTCATGTTGCCCTGCTTTTGTGATGTATATACAAAAGAACTTTCCCGATTTTGCCAAAAACATCTCCCACAATTTGTCCCCAATGGCAAGGATTGCAAAATATATCAAGCAAACCGACCCTGCCGCAAAAATTATATTTATAGGGCCTTGCACCGCTAAAAAAATGGAATTTCAGCTTGACAAAGTGAACAAATATATCGATAGTGTTCTGACTTTTGAAGAGTTGCAAGCGCTTTTTGACAGCCGCGACTTGGATTTAGAGCAACTGCCGGTCGAACCGCTTGACAACGCGTCATATTTCGGGCGAATTTTCGCAAGAAGCGGCGGCTTGTCCGATGCCGTTGCACAAGCTATCAAGGAACAAAACATTAATTTCGACTTAAAATCCGAAAAATGCGATGGCATTGAAGCTTGTAGAGCAGCTATATTGAGATCAATTAAAAAAATAGGAAACATAAATTTTATAGAAGGCATGGCATGTAGCGGCGGATGTATAGGTGGCGCCGGTTGTTTAACACATGGCCCAAAAGACAAGGCCGAGGTAGACAAATATGGCAAGTTAGCCTTTGAAAAAACATTGACAGATGCGGTTAAAGTCTTGAATATATAAACTTCACCTATCGAGAAAAGGAGTTTATAGGCAGAATATAGGTAACTAACATGTTAGATCTTTCAACTTTCTTTAAATTTTCCTAAACAAAAATTTTATTTTATGTAATATAATTATATAATACAGATATAATACTCTCGGAGGTAGATTATGAAAATATTGATTGTTGATGATGAAAAAGATATAAGAGGACTTATTAAACTCTACTTAGCGAATGAAAACTATGAGCTTATCGAAGCCCAAAACGGTGTTGAAGCCGTTGAAAAAATCGATAATACATTTGATTTAATTTTGCTTGATATAATGATGCCTAAAATGAATGGTATCGAAACGTGTGTAGAAATCAGAAAAAATTACAACACACCGATTATTTTTTTAACCGCAAAAGGCGAAGATATGGATAAATACACAGGGTTTGCTTCAGGCGCTGATGATTATATCACAAAGCCGTTTAACCCTATCGACCTTACCTCACGTATAAAAGCACACATCAGAAGATACCGAACGTATACAGACGCTCGACAAAACGCCGACGAAGTTATTCTCAAAGATTTGGTCGTTAACCTTGCCGGAAAAACTGTTCAAAAAAATGGAGAAACAATTAATCTTACTCGGATTGAATTTTCTATTTTGGAGCTTTTTTTAAACAATCGAAAACGTGTATATAGCCTTGAAGAGATCTATTCAAAAGTTTGGGGCGAGGAAAGCGTGTTAAACGCCGAAAGTACAGTTTCGGTTCATATTAGAAATTTGAGAAATAAAATCGAAGACGATATAACTAATCCTCGGTACATCAAGACTGTTTGGGGGAGTGGCTATCGTGTGGATTAAAAAAGTTGCAACTTCACTTTACGTGTCGTTTTTCATAAAGATAATTATTTCAGCACTCGTTAGTTTATTGCTTTTTGTATTGCTAGCCACACTTTCGCAAACTTATATTGAATTTAAAAACACTCAAAACCAAGACAGGCTTCGCTTAGAAAGCGATGCTATTGCTGAGGATATACTTGAACAAATTGATAGAGAAAACATGACCTATTCGCAGGCGGATGACATAAGTTTTGATAAGCTTCCTACCTATCAAGTAATGTTTATTGAAAAGCAGAATTTAACACAATCTGTGATTGACGGGCTAAGCCAAGAAAGTGTATTTGTATATGACGTGGAGTTTTCTGACACTTTAGGGAAAATGTATATCAACGTGTATGGTTTAGAAATAAAGGGAGATATTTATTATATTATATCTGCTGTAATTAGTGTGATATCTTTTTTAGTTCTATTGATTAATTTTATTGCTAAAGAAATTTTTTATATAAAAGAAATCGAAAGCGGTATTAAACTTATTGCAACCGAGGATATTTTATACAAGATACCGATTAAAGGGGAAAATGAACTGGCAAATCTAGCTGTTAGCATTAACAGCATGGGCGATTCAATATATGACAGTAGACAAAAAGAGCGTCAAGACGAAATAAATCAGCGGCTTTTAATAACAAATATGTCACATGATTTAAAAACGCCACTCACTTCAATGATAGGTTATATAG
>CAYJAY010000039.1:0-19108 GCA_964368445.1 uncultured Oscillospiraceae bacterium | reverse complement strand
AGCCACAGCCTGAACCGCAGCCCGAGCCACAACCTGAACCGCAGCCCGAGCCACAGCCTGAACCACAACCCGAGCCTCAACCTGAACCGCAACCCGAGCCACAGCCTCAACCACAACCTGAACCGCAGCCCGAGCCACAACCTAAGCCCAAACCAAAACCAAAACCACAGAAACCCAAACCCAAGCCGGAGCAAGGGAAGGGGAAACTGCCGGAAATCGAAGGCGAAGCACAAGATAAGACCGATTTGACAGTGGTTGAAAATAACTTTTCGCTTATTGATTTTAACTGTTTGTCGGAGGATAACCTCGTTCAACGTAGTTCACAAGTGGAAAAAATCATGATAAATCATCTTGAACACGACTTGAAATCACGATATATCTATAAAAAAATCGGCTCTTCACACTATAGGGTAGACAGCGAGGGTAAAGTCTTGATATCTATAGAGGAAAAATATATCGTGCAAAGCGACAATTCTTCCGAGCAACTGCACAGCTGTATTGTAATTGATGTTTCAAATAGCGGGGACGCAACCAAACGGTCGATAAGTGATCTTGCGTTGATGAAGATTGTCGAGCTGTGCGTTGATATTTGCAAACGTAATAATATACAAAACATAACCTTTACAGGAGATAAAACGGGAGAACTTGTTTTGTTAAATCAATTTAAAGAACAAGATATAAATGGATTTTACCTTTTAAGCAAACTCCTTTATATTGCTCAAGAGGTTAACAGAAGGCTTTCGGTCACAAGATATTCACAAGAGTCTATCGATATAATAGCATTGGAGGTTCTTGACGGTAAATGGGGTAACGGAGACGAGCGTTATGAGAGACTTACAAAAGCAGGATATGATTACGAAAAAGTTCAAGCGCGCATTAACGAACTTGTTTAAGATTTTTCTGATATGTTAATTAACAACAAAAAACCCGACAGAATGTCAAATTAAATCGAAACTCTGTCGGGGGATTGTTAATATTAAACTATAAATTGCCCTTTAAGCCGATAAGTTCTGCGCTTTGTTTCATGCCATTAATTGTAGTTTGCATAACTTCATCTAGCGGCATTCCAAGCATTTCGCAACCTTTTTGAACAACCTCGCGATTAACTCCCGCCGCAAAAGATTTATCTTTAAACTTCTTTTTTACCGATTTAAGTTCAAGATCCAAAACGCTTTTAGAAGGACGCATTAAACATAGAGCATATATAAGCCCGGTTAGCTCATCAATCGTATAAAGAACTTTTTCAAGTTTACTTTGGGGTTCAACATCGGTGCATATTCCAAAGCCATGGCTTAACATCGCGCGAATATAAAATTCATCGACGCCATTTTCACGAAGAAGTTGTTCGGATTTTTTACAGTGTTCGGTAGGATACATCTCGTAATCCAAATCATGTATAAGGCCAACAACACCCCACACTGTTTCGTCCTCACCGTTTACCCTTGCAAACTCTTTCATGGCCGCTTCAACCGACAACGCGTGGTTAATAAGTGACGGAGATTTATTATATTCGGTTAAAAGCTCCCATGCCTTTTCTCTTGTAAGTATAGTTTCCATAGTTGTCTTTTCCTTTTAAACTGTTTTTTTTATTACATTCAAACTATACTATTTTTTCAATAGTTAGTCAATATAAATAATCCTCACCTACGGTGATGATTTGGGAAATACTCCTTGTCGAACTTCGTTCGCCATTTTGCACCGAGGGTGCAAAAACGTAGTATTTCTAAACTTTAAAGCTACATCTAATATAAATAATCCGCAGGATTATTTATATTGCGCATCTGCCTTTGGCAGGCGCATTTAGATTTTAATTGCCGTGGCAAAGCCACATGGCGAATTTATATAATGCTTCGCATTATATAAATAATCCGCAGGATTATTTATATTTAGCTCCACCGCAGGTGGAGATTATGCATCTGACCAGCTCCGCCTTATGGCGGAGGTTGTGGTCGGCGGTTTAAAATACGTATTATAGACGCCGTGGCGTTGCCGTGGTGTTGCCGTGGCAAAGCAACATGGCGCATTTAAAAGGCATATAAGCAAAATAAAATTTGCGGATTACGCAAAAGATGTGTATAATTATGATGGATAATAATTAGCAACATGTAGAAAAGGATTTTTAATAATGATACTGGTTGATGAATATATCGGAAAAATTTCAAACGCAAAACAAGAGATCGACACTATCTTTAAAGCCTCCGATATCGAAGGGCTTGAGAAAAGCATTGCAGAGATAGACGAAGTTTCAGCGGCGGTTGGGTTTTGGGACAACCCCGAAAGTTCAAGAGAACTTCTTTCAAAACAAAGCGTTATGAAAAATAAACTTGTGGAACTATTAAAACTTAAATCGCTTTGCGAAGATACCGAAACGTTGATAGAACTTGCGGTTGAGATGGACGACGAAACAATGGTTGAAGAAATTGAACTCGAGATAAAAAAACTTGAAACCAATGTCGAAAAACAACGCCTTGCAACTCTATTAAAAGGGGAGTATGATTCGAAAAACGCTATTTTAACGCTACACGCGGGAGCAGGCGGAACAGAAGCGCAAGACTGGGTCGAGATGTTGTACAGAATGTACACACGCTTTGCGTCTAATATGGGTTTTAAAGTCCAAACTCTCGACTATCTCGACGGAGATGAAGCCGGAATTAAAAGTGTTTCGATATTAATTGAGGGAATTAACGCATATGGATATCTGAAGTCAGAACATGGTGTCCATCGTCTGGTTAGGGTTTCTCCTTTTGACAGCTCGGGAAGACGACACACATCGTTTGCATCTGCCGAAGTTATGCCCGAAATAGGGGACGACGCAAAGGTCGAAATTCGTGACGATGATATAAAAATGGACGTTTTCAGATCATCCGGTGCGGGCGGACAACATGTCAACAAAACCAGTTCTGCCGTACGGCTTACACACATACCGACAGGGATAGTCGTTTCGTGCCAAACCGAGCGTAGCCAGTTCCAAAATAAAGATAACGCCATGAAGATGCTAATCTCTAAACTTATCAAGATTAAAGAGCAAGAACATCTCGAGAGAATAGAGGATATTAAAGGCGAGCAAAAAGACATTGGATGGGGCTCACAGATACGAAGCTATGTTTTTATGCCGTATACTCTAGTTAAAGACCACCGATCGGGATATGAACAGGGCAACGTAAACGCGGTAATGGATGGCGATCTCGAAGGCTTTGTAAACGCATACTTAATTATGCAAAGCAAAGAGGGAATTAAATAGTGTTTCTCGATCGATAGAAAACCTTTAGAACGTTAACAATATATATTTATATATACACAGAAAATTATCTTATCAATTAAAAAACGAGTAGCACACATTTTTATGTGTAGTACTCGTTTTTTGTTAGGTTCAGATTTATTTTGCTACCACTTATTATGTACTTTTTCCGCAAATCCTAGTTTGTCCTGAAACTCGAGCTTTGTTCCGTCGTCCAAAAAAGCAAATCCTTTAAAATATCCAAAAACTTGATGTTGGCTACTTGAAAGCAACAATAAATTTGTGTTGTCACATCTGTCGATTATCGGATGAAATTCAAGGCCCAATCTTCCGTCGCTACTTGTGAAAATCCAAGGACCCATATAATTGTCAACGACAGTTTGTTTTGCGCTTACCTGTTTAGTTGGTATGTGGAATGTCACGTTTTCGATTTTATGTGCAACTCCATCATAGAATATCATGTTTTCGGTGGCAGCCGAGTTATCGCCAAAACCATAACCCAAATTTAGCCCAAACGTCTTGCCGTTAAGGTATGTAGAAAGGCTCGCCCAATACCATGTGTTTTCGTATGTCCAAACGCCACGTCCCCAATCAAGCGTTGCAAGCGTTTCGCCCTGGTCATAAAAATATTTGTTTGCCCCAAGCTTTATAATTCCGCCGGCTCGCATACAATTGATCTTCTGATTATAATAAAATGCGGTCGGTACATCCTTGAAGGGCAGGGCAATAACCATGCTATCTTGCTTTTTTCTTTCGATGTCAAGCGTTGCGCTAAAAGTTTCGCCGTTTTTGTTAAAATCCTTAAATTCACATTCAAGCGTTCGGCGTCCATTGTTGTTTTTAAAATTCATATAGACACGACTGTTTTGAAAAACAACGTCTCCGTTTTCGCTTGAGCTAGGTAAAAACAGTTTTCCAAACGTCAAAAATTTCATTACGCTTGTTGTTTTGTATTGCGGTTTACGAAAATCAAGAAAACTAGCACTTATCAAAGACATATAAGAGTTGTCTGCAATCGTTAGCGCAGTTGCGGTTATTCCGTCCGAAATAAGATAATAATCCCATTCTTTTATTTTAAAAAAAGGGGCTTTAATGCGATCTCGACTGTAGTTTTTGATAAGTTCGGTAGAATATCCGGCTTCGTTAAGTTGCCCGTTTATATCGTGAAGCTCTCCGGGTGATAACTTGTTTTGCATAAAATCCACACTCCTTATTAATTACATTACTGCTTAAAACAAAAATCAATAGCTTTTTTTAATTCGTTAAAAGGGAAGTCGACACTATCCGGTATGTTTACACAACCGACGCGTTTTTTTATCCGAATATCGGCATCTGCCACAATATCTGCCGCTTGGTATCGACCAAAATGTACCGATAAATAGTTTTTCATATTGCCAATTGCGACGTAAACTCCGCCAACTTTAAATGTCGGAAATTTAGTTTTGGGAGCAAAGTCAACCGTCTGCTCAAGTTGCTCATAGTTAGCTCTTATATATTTAACCAACTGTGAAACGCGTTGTTTTCTTATATCGGGCAAACCTAAAATATATTTATCGATTGCATCTATGCCGCTTTCGCTTTTAATGTTCTGCATAATTACACCATGTTTTCTTTGTGTTAGTTTTAAAGGGTTGATTATATTAGATGAAGCTATGATATTTAAGACTCGCCATATACTATATTGATTCGATGAAAAAACAAAGAGTCTATATTGCATATAGCTAAATTATAACAAATTGTTTCAATTTTGTAAAATTTGAACAAATTAATCCGATTCGGAAGATTTCGGTTCAACCATTTTAAATTAAAAAACAAAAAATTGCCGGCAGTTTTACTAATAAAACGTTAGCTTTTGAATTATATCTCATATTGTTTGTTTTGATTTAAAAGTTCTGTGAAATCTTGTTGGCTCAAGGGCCTTTCAAAGTAATAGCCTTGCGCAAGGTCACAGTTAAGGCTATTCAACCAAACTGCTTGTTCTTTTGTCTCAACCCCTTCACAAACTACATCCATGTCAAGTTGTTTCGCCAGATTAATGACATTTTCCACAACAATCGCGCCTTTGTCGTCTGCTATATTATAATCTAAAAATGCCTTATCCAACTTTAGAATGTGCGCCGGTACAGAGCTTAATCGGTTAAGGGAAGATTCGCCCGAACCAAAATCGTCTATCGAGATAAATAATCCTTTGTTACGTACCTCTTCCAATTTTTCAATTAATATATTTTGTTCAATTCCAATCGCGCTTTCAGTAATCTCGATTTCAACCCTGTTTGGAGACAGGTTATATTTAGATAAAATTTCGAGATATACAAACGGAAACTTATCGTCAAACAAAGTTATGTTGGACACATTAATCGAAATCAACGGAATGTCAAGGTTATTCTCATTTTCCGCAATAAACCTGCAAACCTGTTCAAAGATGCAGATGTCAAGTTCAACTATAAATCCGTTGGATTCAAAGATTCCTATAAACACATTTGGGGGTATAACTCCAAGGTCGCTGTCGGTATGCCAACGCACCAAAGCTTCTGCGCCACCCATTTTTAGGGTTTTAAGGTTGACCTTCGGTTGATAGACAACTTTGAATTGACCATTACTTAAAGCGTCTTTCATGCGATAGACGATGTCGGTCTTTAATTCATTTTCCTTTTTTAACGCTTCATTGAACATGTTATATGTAAAGTTATATTTATGCTTTCCTTTTAAACGAGCCGAAACGGCACAGTCGATAACTTTGCTTATGCTTTGAAAGGGATTATCTACAACATAGCTACCTATCGACATACTTATGTTGTATTTTTCGCCCATGATCGATTTAAGCGCATATGATATATCAGTTTCACATACCTTTTCGATAGCGACCTCATCATTAACATGATGGAAAACTATAAACTGATCGGCTATTATTCTTGAAATTAAAGCGTTAGTTCCTTTAAACTGTTCGATAAGAACATTAGCAATAGCATTTAAAACTATGTTTCCTTTTTCAATGCTGTATAGTGTGTTTATCGTGTGAAAGCTGTCGATATCAAGCGATATAACCTTAAATTCGTTGGGTTCCGCCGTTTTCAGCAAATCTTTTGCTTTTTGCTTAAAATAATATAAAGACATCAGATTTGTTATATCGTCGTAGTTTACCACTTTTAATATTGCTTTTTTCTTTCGTAGCTCTAAAATAAAAATGATACTGAACACCAAAATAATAGCGCTAATCGTTATGACTATAAAGATATCTAAATTTTCTCTTACGAAAGTAGCCGCAGAATACTCCGGTAGGAAACCTACTATCTGCGTTGAGATAATTTGGTCGATTTTGTTTTGATCTAGATGTTCAAACATAACATTGAAAGCACCAAGATATTCGGTTAAGTTTTCGATATCCCTTGAAATAAACAACCTTAACGGCAAAGCAAGATTGGAACTGCTTATCGCATAGTTTTCTGTCCCAAGAAGTGTCTGGGCATATTCAATCCCTATATCGGTTGCAAAAAAACCGTCTAACTCTCCTTTTATAAAAGCCTCTAGAACCTCATCAAATGTATCGAAAAATATAACTGTGTTATTGGGATATCTGCTTTCGATATCATCTTTGTCGATTGTAATGTAGTTTATAATTCCAAGTTTGCTGTGGTGGTCTTCCGAGGTTATGTTTTCGATAACATCGTTATCAGCAAACAACATCATCGGTAGTTCCAAAAATGGCGCAGAGGTTGTGTAAAACTCGTTTTCATGCTCAAAATCTCCCGTAGCAGAGATTAATATATCGAAATGTTCGTGCGAATGAAGCGGCATATCATGGTTATATGGAACAAATTCGATATCGAAACCATATTGTTTTGAAAGCATGTCCATTATCTGGACGCTTATACCGTCCGCCTCGCCGTTTTCGTTTGTGAATTGAATTGGTTGATGGTGGTCGATGTAACCGCAACTGAGTGGTCTACTGGTTAAAAGTTCAACTTCTTGACGCGTCAAATATCGCCTTATTATATTTTTGCTTCCGTAGTATTTAATTTGAAGTTGCTCTAAAAATGTTCCGTCTGCCGAAACTGAAAGCTCGATAGCGTCTGCTATTGCGTTTGAAAGTTGCTCATTTTCTTTTGTGGTCATAAAGTACATGTCAAAGACATGTAGATTCATAACCATCTTGTCATCTTTTACGTTATAATCAATCGTCGTTGTAAGATATAAATCGGCTTCAAGGTCAATAAACTTATCTACATCATCACGTACATAGCTAACAGATATTCCGTTTTGCTCGCAATATTCGTTTAGATACTGCTCATAGGGGTTATCGTGAAAACTGGCAACGACTTTTCCATCAATCGAAGCGGGGTCGTCGTAGTAGTAGTTATCATTTTTTGAAACAAGAATAAGTTGTGTTGTTCCAAGAACTTTTGGAACATACAAAAAATCTTCGGAATATATGTCGCTTTCAAAAACAACACCCATTAAGTCAACCGTTCCGTCTTTAAGAGCAGCTATTGCTTCGTAATATTCATATTCGATAAACTCGAACTCATAATTAGAGTAATGTTCGGATCTAATAAGTATTTCGTATCCAAAACCTTTACAGTCCAACGATTCAGGATTATCTAAAACCCCGTAATTTTTGGTGTATGCAACTTTGATTATCATTTTTTCGCTACTGTCAGCATACACAGGGTTGTCTGTAAAAATTAATAATGATACCATAAATATAAAGAGGACAGACAAAAATAACTTATATATTTGTTTCATACTATCTCCTTTAACAAAATAATACACAATATATATTGTGATTGCTTATTGATATATTATAATAAAAATCCAACAACTTTTGTTCAATTTTATTTTAAATTTTTTGTTACTATTTTATTAATAAAACAAATTGTGAATATTAAACTATAAAATACAAAAAAATACATTGACATAGTATGTAACTTTGTTATAATAAAAAAAAGAATAATGTAGGGTAGGGGAAATGATGAAAAAAAATAAAGGTTTTACACTTGTGGAATTGATTATAGTTGTTGCTATAATTGCTATTTTAGCCGCAGTTTTAGCCCCGCAATATTTGAGATATGTTGAGCGTGCGCGACAGTCAAACGACTTGCAGATAGCAACCAATTTAATGAGAGCGGCGACGGTGGCTGTGGCAGATCCGAAAAACCAACTTCCGTCGGGATATTTTATTGAAGTTTTGTGGGCAACGAGTGACACAACGGGACAATATTCAGGAGATATTTTAATTCGCTATCCGTATAGTGGATCGGGTGGCGCAGCTGTCGGAAGAACATCTGTGTTTAATACCAGTGGTTCATCAAATGCTGTGGCGCCTTTGACAGCTTCTGTTGCAAAACAAGATGCTTTAGAGAATTTGGCAAAGGATGTTATCGGGATTATGGGAGCAACCCCTGAACAACAAACCGACCCGAACATTTCATTTGGCTATACCGGGCAAGTGGGCGATGCTGAATCAGAGATCGGAAACAGCACGAACTTTTGTTTTCATCTGAGCACATCTACAGGCGAAGTTGCCCTCGCTCGTTGGAATGGTGACGGAGATGTAAACGAATGGCTCGACCTTGGGGTCGATGCAATACCTGCGCCGTAAAGATGTAAAAAGCGTGTAGAGAAATAAAAAACCGCCTGTTGAGGCGGTTTTTTTGGTGTTTGGTGAAGCCGAGGGGAATTGAACCCCTGTCCGAAAGCGCTTCCACATTTCCTTCTCCGGGCGCAGGTTACCAATTAAATTTCCCGAAACACTATGCCGATAACCGGGCGTCGAGTTCGGTAGCTTCATAAATCATGGCTACCCTCAAAGCTTTGGGCGGCTCACGTTCACTGCTAAATTTTACGCCACTTCAACCTACGCAGTACTCGGAAGACGTGACGAGCGGCACTAAGCCGCTACTGCTAATCTATTATTGTTAGCTATTTCTTTTAAGGCGTTTAAAGTGTGTCCCCAACACTGCCCGCTAGACATGATTCCATGCCCCCGTCGAAACCTTTACGGCCCCACGTAATAAATTGTTCCACCAACTAAGTATTGAAACAATAGTATTATAACACATAATTGTTAAAAAATCATTAACTGTTACTTTTTAATTTTTTGCCGCTTTAATTGCTCTGTCCATCTCGCGTTTTGCGGATTTTGCGGCTTCAACCATTCGCTTGTCATAATTTTTCTTGCCCTTGCAAACTCCGACGTTAACTTTAACTTTTGAATTTTTAAAATAAACAGATAGGGGAATTAGGGTTAATCCTTGCTGTTTAACAAGTCCAAAAAGACGCATAATCTCTTTTTTATGCAAAAGTAATTTTCTCTCTCGCAAAGGGTCACGGTTAAAGATGTTTCCTTGCTCATACGGAGCTATGTGCATCTGTTTAACAAAGATCTCGCCGTTTCGTATCTCACACCAAGCTTCTTTTAAACTAATTCCACCCTGACGAATAGATTTAACCTCGGTGCCGACAAGTTCGATGCCGGCTTCAAGCCCCTCGACGACAAAATAGTCGTGACGGGCTTTTCTGTTGTCTGCAATCTGTTTAATTCCGGCTTGTTTCATTTTGTATGAATTCCCTTTGTTTAGATTTCGTTTCGACCTTCTAACGCTCGATAAAGAGTTACATCGTCGGCATATTCAAGGTTGCCGCCTACAGGCATACCGTAAGCTAACCGCGTAACTTTAACGCCGAGCGGTTTAATAAGCTTAGAGATATAAATTGCAGTGCTTTCCCCCTCAACAGTTGGGTTTGTCGCCATAATAACCTCTTTAACTTGATCGCCTGCCGAACGTTTAACAAGGTCTTTAATATAAAGTTGTTCGGGACCTACGCCGTCAAGAGGGGATATAAGCCCATGTAACACGTGGTACACACCTTTGTATTCGTGGGTTTTTTCAAGCGCTGTCACGTCTCGTGGGCTTTCAACTACACAGATAGTTGAACCGTCCCTTGTTTTACTTAAACATATGTTGCAACTTTCACCATCGGTAAGGTTGCGACAAGTTGGGCATTGCTTGATAGAGTTGTGGGCGGTTTTAATTATGCTTGCGAACTCTTCGGCGTCCTCTTTTTGCATCGCTATGACGTGATACGCAAGCCGTGACGCGGATTTTCGCCCTATACCGGGAAGCGCCGCAAACTTGTCGACAAGTCGTTCTAGAATGGGGATTGAACTATCCATATTAGAACAACCCACCAAGATTAAGGCCACCCGTTATAGAGGACATCTCTTTTTCGCTGTCCTCCTTTGCGGCGGTAATTGCTGAATTTGTCGCTGCAGAAACAAGGTCACAAAGCATCTCGGCATCGTCCGGGTTAATTACCTCAGGTTTAATCTCGACCGACAAAACTTCGTATTCGCCGTTTACTTTAATCTTAACCATAGAACCGCCGGCAGTGCCTTCGTATTCTCTTGTTTTAAGCTCGTCTTGAAGCGTGGCCATGTTTGCTTGCATCTGTTGAGCTTGTTTAATCATGTTGTTTGCACCTTTAGAGGTGTATTCTGCCGGTAATCTTGATTTCATATCTACTGTTCCTTTTCAATTATATTTAATTTAACATCGGTTTTTTCGAGATCGCTTATAAACATCTCAAGTTCATCAACCGCTTTTTTGGGTGCAACCGGTTTGTTATAAGGTCCAATTGGTTTTTTAATGCCGGTAACGTCAAAAATAGCTTTTTTAAGCATGTCGGAAGCCGACTGTGTGTCGCGCATGTATTTCATAAACATCTCGCCGGCATCGATTAAAATGTGTGTATCGGTTAAATATGCTTTGCTGTCCACCATGAATCCCCAAAGAATAGGGGAGGTGTTTCGAATGTTTGCAACCACCTTGTCCCAACTTTCAAGCTTTCCTTTTGAAACTTGTTTTTGTGTGTCGCTTGAAGAAACGGGTGCTTTCTGTGGCTCAGTCATCACGGGCAAAACATCAGGTGTTTGCCGGGAAGGGGGGGGCGTGGCTTTTTGCGAAGGTTGGACGGGTGCCGCAATCGCTTCGGTCGTTTGTTGTGGCTTATCAAATTTTGTCGTGTCACAAAGCATAATAAGCGACAACTCAAGTGTCAACCGTTTGTCCATAGCATAACTTAAAGAATTAGCAAGCGTTTCAAGCGAGGATAAAACCTCGAATATCTCCTCGGTTTTATATTCTTTTGAAATCTCAACAAATTGCTGTTGCTCTTGTTTTGAATATTCCAAAAGAAGCTCGGTGCCCGAAAGTTTTGCGGTTAAAACATTTCGGTAATGTTTTATAAGTTCAAAACAAAGCCTTAGCGGTTCAATAGAATTTTGATAAAGTTCGTTTATCTTTTCAAGCAAAAGCTTGGTGTCTTTTGCCTTTACAATCTTTGCTATCTCAAAAAGATATTTTTTATCGGTGACTCCAGAAAGACGTTCGACATCCGAAAGAGTAACGGTTTTGTTAACTGCCGCCGCCGTGTCGAGTATCGAAAGTGCATCGCGTAGCGCACCATCTGCAAGCCGTGCAATAAGCGCCGCCGCGTCGTCATCAAGGGATATATCGGCATGTTTCGCAACTTCGAAAAGACGTTCGGTTATAATCTCGATAGTAATTCTTTTCAAATCATATCGTTGGCAACGCGAAAGAATGGTAGCCGGAACTTTGTGTATATCGGTAGTCGCAAATATAAACATAACGTGGGCAGGGGGCTCTTCGATAATTTTAAGAAGCGCCGCCCAAGCGTTTGCCGAAAGCATGTGTGTTTCGTCAATTATATAAACGCGAAATCTACAAACAACCGGAATGTATGCGGTTTCTTCTTTGAGTTCACGTATGCTGTCTACTCCTGTGTTGGAAGCGGCGTCTATTTCGCTTACGTCAAGTATCGAGCCGTTATCAATTCCGATACAAATATCACAAACTCCGCAAGGTTCGCCGTCTTTTTGGTCGGGGCAGTTAACCGCTTTTGCAAGAATTTTTGCTAAAGTTGTCTTTCCTGTTCCTCTTGTACCGGAAAAGATGTAAGCTTGGCCGGTTCTTCCCATGGAAACTTGATTTTTAAGCGCCAAAACAACATTGTCTTGTCCAACAACCTCGCAAAATCTGCGTGGTCTAAAGCTTCGGTATAATGCTTTTTGCATTAAAATACACTTTCCTTTCTAATACAGTTCTTGCAATCTTTGTTTGCAATGCGGACATTTAACATCGTCGATTTCATGTGGTTTTCCGCAAAATGGACAGCTTTGTTGTTCGATTTTATCTTCTATTTCATGAATATACGGAGAATAAAATTCCATCTTGCCACATTTCTCGCATATATAGATCTCGACATCAAGTGCACCGGAAAAGATATTGCTCCAAACGCCAACAAAAACTCCGCTTTCACCCAGTTGAAGTTTTTGTATACCTATGGACGAAAGCTCAGTATTACAACGTAGACAATTCATAAAACTCCTCACAAAACATTTCGAGGCATAAAGACGAGCAAAGTGGCTGCGGCGCATGAAACGTTCACTTAATGCTGCTCGGTTCCCCGCCTGACATGGTTCGCAAAGTCTCATCGCGCAGGCTTCACCCGTCTTTATGCCTCGAAATAAATAACATAGATACATACCGTGTATTTATGTTTTATCGAAAGTTTAATTTTTGTTGATTAGCAACCAACAATCGTTCCGAAAGTTTCGCCCGAAATTCCGGCGGCGTTTCCTTCGTCTGTGTCAAGGTGCATAGAATCGTTGAATTCGGGGTTAACCCTTAAAACAACATCGCCGTATGTAGTTGTTCTTTCGGCTGTTTCAATTTTAACTTCGACAACTTGTTTATCTTTAAGGCCAAGCTCATCTGCTGTCGACGGAAGCATGTGTATATGTCTTTTGGCGATGATAACGCCTTCTTTGATTTCGATTTCGCCTTTTGGTCCTATAAGTTTACAAGGTGCGCTTCCGCCAAGATTGCCCGATTCGCGAATAGGAGCATTAATTCCAATCGAACGTGCATCGGTTGCGGAAAGTTCAACTTGTGTTGCAGAACGAAGAGGTCCTAGGATTGTGACGCCTGAAAGGGTTCTTTTTCCTCCGACAACATCAAGTTTTTCGTTCATAGCATATTGGCCGGGAACTGAAAGTTCTTTTTTAATTGTAAGTTCATAACCTTTGCCGAAAAGAGCATCGAGATCCTCTTGACATAGATGGATATGTCTTGCCGAAATTTCAACCATAATTTTGTTAGCCATAATGTTTTTATTCTCCATTATATTATTGTATTTTATATTACCATAAATATTTTATCAATTTTTCTGTATTAGTTCAATAGCAAAAAAGAAAAAAATATTAAATTTTTATCTATTAAACGTAATCAATCAAAATAAGGCGCATTATCTCGCTTAAAAGCGTTTCGGAATCGTTTTCTGTTTGTACCGTTATGTTATATTGTGTTTTATATTCCGGAAGATAGAAATCAAGAACACCAAAATCTTCGGTCGATTTAAGGGTATATTCAACACCGATAGGGCTTGTGAATACAACCGCTTCTTCAAACTCCATGCTTGTTCCCGAGATATCTTGCATATCTGCTTCGGTTTCGCTGTATGCGGCGCGAAGATAATATGTGTCCTCGACATAAGCGAACCTAACCTCTGCGATCATCGGCTCTGTGTCATAGGTGTAATACTCTTGTCTTGCGGAACCGGCGGGGGCATCAAACAACATGATGTCGGGCAAAGCCTCTGCTAATTGGTCGAACGATTCAAACGTCGTCATCGGGTTTGGAACTTGGGCAGTTTGGCCTTGCTCTGATTGTTCTGCCTCGGGGGGTTGTTCGGAAGAACCACACGCAACAAGCACAAAGCACAAAACCAAAGCTGTTAAAAGTAATAATATTTTTTTCATATAATTTTCCTCACTTAGTAATAAACCATTTTTGAAATTTTCTGTGCTGTTTACATTATATCATATACCCTATGCAAGTGCAAAGCACACCTGCATAGAAAAATGAAAAAATGTTGAATTCGTGACATGGTGGGGTTTGGGCAATGGTGAAACGACGAGCCGAAAACAAAAACAACAATGTCACAAAATTTTATTCAAATTCTCGCCCGCAAGGGCGACACCAACACTATTCACTATTAACTAACCAACATCTCCACAACCTCTAACAAATCCTTCCCCACAATGTCGGGAACAACGTCATATTTTTCATCTTTCCCACCCTCGCCCGTGAGCACAAGCGCGGTTTTAACCCCTGCGTTTAATCCGGTTTTAATGTCGGTTGTCGTGTCGCCGACAAAATAACTTTCGTTAAGGTCGACGTTAAATTTTTTCGCAAGTTCTAAAACCATTCCTATTTTCGGTTTTCTGCAATCACAGTCGATTTTAAATTCCGGGTTTTCTTCGGGATATCCTTTGTCGGGGTGGTGTGGACAAAATATAATGTCGTCGAAATATCCACCTTGTTTTCCAAACTCGGTCTCGAGCTTGCCCATTATCTCGTCGACCTGTGAAAGGGAACAAAGCCCGCGTGCCACCACAGGTTGGTTTGTCACGACAAAAGCAAGATATTTCGAACGATTAATCAGTTTAACCGCCTCAATAGAACTTTGAATAACTTCGAGCATCTCTGGGTTATGCACAAGTCCTTTAAACTCGTTTAACGTTCCATCGCGGTCAATAAAAATAGCCCTTTGCTTTTTTGAAAGATTTTTTGCCGACACCACACCGTTTGCGATGTCGTCCTCGGTGTGCTTCAACCGTTCGACCGTTCCGACATCTTTTATGTATTCAGACGAAACATAACCAAAAACCCCTTCGCCGTTTTCAATTAAATTTTTTATTATATCCTTTTCAAAATCTGTTTTAACGGGGGAGGGAACAAGATTTAATATATCTTTATCAACAACATAAAAACCGGCGTTGACAAGATTTTTATAATAGTAATCTCTTTTGTTTAACTTACTGTCAAACCCCGTGACCCTTTTTTCGCTGTCGATAAGCACAAGGTCGCTGTCAAACGGATGCGAGTTCGGGTGGATAAAAAGTGAAATTTGTGCGCTTTTCGCGCGGTGAAAATCAACCATTCTTTTTACATCAATATCAAAAATAGTGTCGCCAAACACCAAAAGAAAATCTTCGTTAACATATTCTTTAAGATAATAAAAAGCTCCAGCTGTTCCAAGAGGTGAATTTTCTTCTATATAATGTATTGTAATTCCGAATTCTTTTCCGTCTTTAAAGTAGTCGATTATCTTTTGTTTTTTATGGCAAACAACAAAGATAAATTCAAAAATCCCGTTTTGTTTTAACGCTTCGACTTGGTGCAAAAGAATTGGCTTACCGTTGATAGTCGCCATGGGTTTTGGAATTTCATCACCCGTTATATCAAAAAGTCGTGTCCCTTTGCCCCCTGCCATTATAACAGCTTTCATTTTTTAACAACCCCCGTTTGATTATATGATTAATTTTGTAGAATTTAGACAACCACAATATATAGTAGTCTCAAGTAAAACTATAACTAATTTTAAAAAAAAAATAAAAAAAAGTCAATTTTTATTTGTTTTTTGTTGTGTTTTGCGTTGACTAATTTTTTCAAATTAGTTATTATAAAAATTACAAAACAACAAAAAATCATAGTGTAAAGTAAAAATGCTTTACACTGCGTTTTTTTGAAAAAATAACAACAAGGGGAACATGGTTTATGAAAATGCTTAAAAAAGCAACCTCCCTTTTTGTTGTGTTGGCAATGCTTGTTTCTTTGTTTGCTGTACCTACTATGGCAAGCGATACAAACGTGTTGACAATCAACAAAGCGGGAACGTATGAAATCGGCAACAGATACACCAAAGTTATCGTTAAAGCCGACAACGTTATTATTGAAGGGGGAAGTGTTGACGAGATAGTTATCGACGAAGCTTTGTCGGACGGCGAAGTTACGATTGACAACGTCACGGTCGAAAAAATCACAGTCAACAGCAAAGGGGACACCTCCCTTAATTTTGAAAACGATTGTGAAGTCGAGCAACTTATAATCGACAGCGAAGACGGCAAGGTTGAAATTACAACCGACGATACGTCGACTATCGATCTTGTATCGGTCGAAAACGCACAAGACGATGTTACCCTTAGCGGAACCTTTGTCGAAGTCGAGATTGTAGGCGACGAAATCGAACTTGAATTTAGCGAAGCGACTGTCGAAGACCTTATTGTAGAGGGAATCGACAATGTCATAACGTTCGACCGCGACACGTTGGCGGAAACGGTTGTTGTGGACAAAGACGCAGACGGTAACGAATTTATTATCGAAGGCGAAGTCGAAGTGTTGGAAACCGAGGGCGAAGACACCGCGGTTTCGGTTGACACAGACGGAGTTTTGGGAGCGGTTCATTTTATGGAGCGCGACTCGAAGCTTGAAACCGACGGACAAGTCGATGAAGTTTTAATTTATGAAGATGCAAGTGGTATCGAAATTGATATCTCAAACAACGGCGTGGTTTCTGCCGTGGCAAGCGAAGAAAGAGTTGAAATTAATTCAATTGGCGACGGCACGTTGGAGTTGACTATCGGCGCATCGTCAAACTTCACAGGAACTGCCGATAGCGAAAGACACGTGTCGACAACACAGCCGATTGTTGACGGCGAGCCAAACTATAACGGTTATGTCTCGACCGGTTACTATGGTTCAAGACGCATTCAAGGCGTGGCGGTTAACAACGACTATCCCACTGTTGGAACTGTCATGCGCGCTGTGCCATATCCTGCTAGCGCGACATACGTTGCGGATTGGTATGTCGGCGGCGTGTTCAAGGTTAGGGGAGACCACTACACCGCGACGGTGTATGACGTGGGTCAAACTATCTCGGTTAGAATTTATGGAACAGGAAGCTATTACGGAACGGCGGTCGACACGACGGTTGGAACCGTTCACTATCCAAAAGGCATTGCAAGCGACATAGATCTAGCGAAATATATACCTTCGCCGATTGTTGGATTAGAGCCGCAAGACAACTTTAAACATGACGGATTTATCGAAGGTGTGGGCGCGCTTACTTGGGCACACGGAAACGATGTTAAGTTTGTTGCAGGTTACAAAGATCATTATAGTGTAACAACAACGTTTAGGCTTAAAGATAGTTCCAACACAACGCTTATAGGGGCTAATATATACAACTCGGAAGCGGCTTCAGTTTCTGTTATCAGAAGAACCGAAAGCGAAGCTACCGTGGTTATAACCTATCCGAAAACTCTTGTTTCTGCACAAAGAATTTCGATTACTCCCTCGGTTACGCAAATTAAACCGACACAAACTGTGCAACTAAAAGCAACAGTAGAACCAAGTGACGCAACCAATAAACAGGTGGTTTGGAGCCCGCAATTCGAGACAATTGCAAAGGTAGACCAAAACGGAGTTGTAACCGGGGTTGCGCCGGGCACGACTATGATTTATGCTGAAACGATTGATGGCAAAGTTGTTAGTTCTGCAACTGTTACGGTAACAGATAATCCAATTCAGTCGTTATCTTTAAATATGAGCAATATTACTTTAAACTTAACAGATAAAACTTTGTCGGAAGAGATAATTGTCAACTCAAACCCGGCAGGGCTAGCGTATGTTAGATGGGAAACAGGCGATCATGATGTTGCGTATTATGATTATTATAGCAATAGAATAAAAGCTATAGGACCCGGAACAACAACAATAACGGCTATTTCTACTTTAAATGAAAATGTTAAAGTGAGTTGCAAAGTAACGGTTCAAGAGACAAGGGCTATTCTTGATGTTGATAAAACAGAGTTAGTTGTGGGAGGTACTGCAACATTAACTCCGCCGGCAGGACATGTAAGGTATATTTATAATGCTGACTATTTAGATATTTCGGGAACTATCGTAACCGCGAAAAGGTATACTTCGGCTAGTGGAGGTGCGACAATACAGTCTGTCTATAAAGATGCTAGCGGTAAAGAGTATCTCTCTAATTCGGTTGAAATAAATGTTGCGGAATATTTCATTGATTTTAATAAACTCCCAACCGCTCCCCTAGAGCTCGGAGACACTTTCCAGTTAGAATACGACCATTTGCCGGTTGGTTATTATTGGACTTCAAGTAATCTGGATATTTTAACTGTGTCAGGTAGCGGGCTTTTAACTGTTGTGAAACAACCAACTCGCTTCGATATCAATGTTGAAATTAAACTTAATGACAACCAAGGAGGATCATACAGTGTTTTAATTCCGGTAAAAAGCACATCCGGTTCTGAAGCATTTAAGATAACTAATCCTAAAGGAAATAAAGCATTAGGACTAGGTGAAACTGTTACATTAACCACTAATGCTCCGGCGGGAATTACAGTTACTTGGACACATAATAATTTGCCAAATGGCGTTAATATAGATAATAATGGAAATTTTTCTATATTAGATTATAATTATATAATGGATAATCCTACTATTGTTACTGCAACAGCAACGATAGATGGAGTATTATATAAAGACACAGAATATGTATATGTGGATACTTATGCTGGAGTTCCTGATTACAAGGGAGACATAACAGGAGCTTCTCAAGCAAATCCGGGAGGTGACGTTCAACTGGGTGTCAACCTTACAGGAACATCGACACCACCAGCCGATGCATATTATACATGGAGCGTAAAAGGTAACTCTTCTGTTACAGTTGATGCTAATGGTTTGGTAACTATCCCTGACAATGTGCCAACAGGTAGTTGGTTTTATGTAGATGTTAGTCTTCAAATTAATGGCGGGAGATTGTATTATATCGGAACGCATATCATTAATGTTGTTGCGGGAAGTGTGACGCCACCGGCGACGTTTGCGATAATAGGTGGGGACAGAACATTAGCACCAGCAGATTTGCCGTTAACACTAGCTACTGAAAATGACCCTGCAGGGGAAACAGTAACATGGTCTT
>CAYJAY010000038.1:0-19266 GCA_964368445.1 uncultured Oscillospiraceae bacterium | reverse complement strand
GAAAAGAATGGAGGACGAAACGATTGCTCAACTCTAAAAAATACGCAACTCCATATATTATATGGATGATTATATTTACAATTGTTCCTTTGGGACTTGTCGTGATGTATGCATTCACCGACAGCACAGGAGCATTCACTTTTCAAAACCTCGCCGACATAGGTAAATATACCTCTGTTTTCTCACGTTCCATCTGGCTTGCGGCGATAGCAACCGCTATTTGCCTCGTGCTTGCGTTTCCGCTTGCATATAAAATGTCTCGAATGAGCGAAAATCGCCAAACAATTATGCTTATGCTTATTATGCTCCCCATGTGGATGAACTTCCTATTGAGGACATATTCCTGGATGTCGATTCTTGAAAACAACGGGCTTTTAAATAGCTTTTTTGGGCTTTTCGGAATTGGTCCGTTTAAGATGATTAACACCCAAGGCGCGGTTGTTCTCGGCATGGTGTACAACTATCTGCCGTTTATGATTATGCCACTTTATTCGATAATGACCAAGATAGACAACTCTGTCGTCGAAGCCGCCCAAGACCTAGGCTCAGACAATAAATCAGTTTTAACAAAAATTCTAATTCCTCTTTCAATGCCCGGCATTTCAAGCGGAATTCTCATGGTTTTTGTTCCGTCTATAAGCACATTTATAATTTCAAGAATGTTAGGTGGCGGCGGAAACCTCTTGATTGGCGACCTTATCGAGATGCAGTTTTTAGGCAACGCATACAACCCCCACTTAGGTTCGGCGCTCGCGCTCGTCCTTATGGTGTTAGTACTTTTATGTATGAGTATTTTGGGCAATTCCGACAATGAAAGTGCGGAGGAGATGTATAAATGAAAAATAAATCTATCTATTCTTCCGCTTACATGTTTGTTGTGTTCCTGTTTTTATATGCACCGATTGCCGTTCTCATATTCTTCTCGTTTAACGAATCAAAAAGCAGGACTAATTTCACAGGCTTCACTCTAGACTGGTACAGAGAACTATTCCAAAACGAGATGATTTTGCAATCCCTCATGGTAACGCTAATTGTTGCCGCGTTGTCGTCTGTTATCTCGACTGTTCTTGGAACTGCTGCTTCTATCGGCATGTACAGCATGAAGCGCGCCCCAAGATCAATTCTTATGAACCTTACATTTATCCCGATTATAAACCCCGAGATTGTAACCGGTGTTTCGGTGCTTCTTTTGTTTACCGTTTTAAGAAGCATCTTCGCAGTGTTTGGGGCAAACTTCGAGATGGGTATAGGAACGCTTGTGTTGTCGCACGTCGTGTTTTCCGTTCCGTATGTAATTCTTTCGGTCAACCCAAAACTTCGTCAGCTTGACAAAAGCATATACGACGCGGCGCTTGACCTTGGATGCGACCACAGACAAGCGTTAAGAAAAGTTGTCATCCCCGAGATAATGCCCGGAATAATTACGGGATTTTTGATGGCACTAACCTATTCTATCGATGATTTTGTAATCAGTTATTTCACTTCGGGCACTGCGCAAAACCTTTCAATCGCCATCTTCTCGATGACAAGAAGAAAGGTAAGCCCCGAAATTAACGCTCTTTCCACCATTATATTTGTTGTTGTTCTTTCTGTTCTCTTGATTGTTAACTACAAAGAGATAAGAAAAGAAAAACGTGCGTAGAAGGAAGGGTGAAAATGAAAAAAATAACACTATCAATTGTATTATTAATCGTTACAACGTTTGTCCTCTCCCCTGCCATGTTTGCGCTTGAACTTACTTCTTCCGAGATGTTTGCGCTTGAACTTACTTCTTCCGACGACTACTATAAACAGCTCGACGGCGAAGGGGTTACAATAAACGTCTATAACTGGGGCGAATACATCTCGGACGGTTCCGACGACATGCTCGACGTCAACAGTGAATTTGAAGATCTCACCGGAATATCGGTGCACTACACGACGTTTGCAAGCAACGAAGAGATGTATGCAAAGCTCAAAAGTGGCGGCGCGCAGTATGACATCGTCATACCGTCCGACTACATGATTGCGCGTATGATACGCGAAGAGATGGTTGAACCGCTTAACTTTGAAAACATCCCAACCTACAGCCATGTTTCGGATCTTTACAAAGACCTTATCCACGACCCGGACAACATGTATTCCGTTCCTTATATGTGGGGTGTGACGGGGCTTATCTATAACACCTCGATGATAGAGAGCGAGATAACCGCATGGGCGGATTTGTGGGATCAAAACTACATTGGAAACATTCTTATGTTCTCTAACTCAAGAGATGCTTTTGGAATAGCTTTAAAGATGCTCGGATACTCGATGAACACCGAAGACCCTGAAGAGCTTGAAGAGGCCGCCGAGGTGTTAAAAGAGCAAAAGATGCTTGTTCAAGCATATGTTATGGACGAAATCTTCAACAAGATGGAGGGCGGCGAGGCGGCAATTGCCCCATACTATGCCGGAGACGCCATAACGATGATAGACTCCAACCCCGATCTCGCTTTTGTGTTCCCCGAAGAAGGCAGTAACTTTTTTGTAGATAGCTTTGTTATTCCGAAAGGCAGCAACAACAAGCTTGCCGCAGAAATGTATATAAACTTTATGACAGAACCAAGAGTTTCGGCGGAAAACGCAACATACATCGGATATTCCACAACGGTTCCCGATGCGCTTGATTACATGGAACTCGACGAACAGACGATGGCAATTGCCTACCCCCCCGATGAAGTTATCGAAAAAACCGAAATTTTTCAGGCATTGTCTGAGGAAGCGGGGCTTTTGGTCGATGCTCATTGGACAGAGATTTTAAGCTATAACGAAAACGAAAACGTTTGGATAGGCCCTGTGTTCCTTTTTGGTGCGCTTGCCGCCTCGATAATTATCTCTATTTTAAGGGCAAGAAAAAGAAAAAAAGAAATATTTTAACAACTATATTAACCACAAGACAAGACACAATTATTCTATGTGTCTTGTCTTATAATTTACAAAGTAATTTTAGGAGATTTATAATGAAAACAGTAGGTTTAATCGGTGGGATGAGTTGGGAGAGCACCGTTACATATTACAAGTTGTTGAATGAAACGATTAAAAACGAGTTAGGTGGTTACCATTCAGCAAAAATACTACTTTACAGCGTTGATTTTGCCCCGATAGTTCAACACCAAGCCAATGGCGAATGGGATAAAAGCGCAAAAGTTTTGGGCGAGGTTGCGCTTAAGCTACAAAACGCCGGAGCAGATTTTATCGTTATCTGCACCAACACGATGCACAAAGTCGCTCCCGAGATACAACAGCAGATATCGATACCAATAATCCACATAGCAGATGCCACAGCGGACGAGTTGTTGGAAAACAACATCAACAAAGTGGCTTTGCTTGGTACAAAATACACTATGACGCAAGATTTTTATAAATCAAGATTGATTGCAAAAGGTATTGAAGTTGTTATACCGGATGAACAAGGTATCGAGACTGTAAACAACGTTATATACAATGAACTTTGCATGGGCATTATTTCGGACAGTTCAAGAAAAGAGTATCAAAAGGTTATCGATAAATTAAAAGACCAAGGAGCAAAAGGCGTTATACTAGGGTGTACCGAAATCGGTTTGCTTATAAACTCCGATCAATCGTCTTTGCCTGTATTTGATACAACTAAGATACACGCCAAAAAAGCCGCAATGCTTTTAATTAAATAATTTCGATTGTGTAAAAACAATCTAACCATTAATCGACAGAAATCGAAAAAAATACATGTATACTATATTTATAAAAAATACTAAAATATGAGTTTTAGTATTTTTTATAAATAGGTATTGTGTTATACATAATAGTGTGCTATACTAATTACATTGCAAAACACTGCATAACGTTTTTACCAACAAAAAATCGGAAAGGGTCCAATTATGAACACTCAGTTTAGAAAAGGGATAATCGAGATGTGTGTGTTGGCATTAATTGCACGGCGCGACATGTACGGATATGAAATTGTTCAAAATATAGCCGAGTTTACCGAGATAAACGAGGGAACTGTCTACCCAATTTTAAGAAGATTGACAAATGAAGAGTATTTTGTCAACTACCTAAAAGAAAGCACGTTTGGCCCTGCAAGAAAATACTATCACATAACCGAAAAAGGCAAGGCATATCTCGGTTCGCTTGAACAAGATTGGAGCGAATTCTCAATAATGGTCAACAAAATATTAAATCTTAAAAATATAAAGGAGAAGAATTAGAATATGACAAGAGAGGAATACATTACTAAGCTTGAGATGCTGCTGAAAAAACATCTTGCGAAAAACGAAGTGGACGACATTATACGCGATTACAACGAATATTTCGAGGATGGATACAGACAAAGCAAAACCGATCTCGAAATATCGGCAAAACTCGGTAATCCTGAAATTATTGCAAAGCAGTTTATCGATGAGTTTCAAGGCGAAAAAAGCTCGTCCGACACAGCGGTTGAAATCTATGAAGGTATTAAAAACAAAACTTCAAAAGGTTTAGAAAAAATTAAAAATTCGTCGTTTACAAAGACATCAAAAAATTTGTTAACCTTGAAACAACCAAAAGAAAGTTTACAGCAAGGAACAAACGGTTTGGTTTCGCTAAAACAAGGTGTGGGTAGTTTCTCAAGCCGTATTTTAAATTTTATAGCAAAGTTGTTTCGCTTTGTTTGGTCTTTGGCTAAATCCACCTTTAAGATTTTGTTAATACTCGCCGTCTTGTTTGTTGCCTTTTGGGTGGTCTTGGCGTTTGGGGCAGTTGCGACAGCGTTGTTTGCAAGCTCGGTTCCAATTCTTTCGGCAGGTCTTATCATGTCGGAACTAACGCTTAATATTCTATTTGTCGGAATTTTCGGAGCTGTTTGTGTTGTTTCGGCCGGGGTATTGTTTGTAATCCTGATTATTACCTTAATTAAATGTTTTGTAAAAATTATTTTAAATCTAAACAGCAGATCAACAGAAAGTGTAGGAAAATCAAATGACTAAAAAATTAACGATAATTTTTGTAATCATCTTTTTTGTAAGTTTTGTTCTAACCGTTGTGTTTTCTTCCCTTGCGTTTAACGACATTTATTCAAAGATGGTCGAGATAGTTAACAACACTCAAACAAAGATAACACGAACCGAATTTGACGAAGATGTCAAAAAAATAGTTGTGTATGGATATGGAAACATGGATGTTTTAAAAACCCCAAGCAAAACCGCCTATTTTGAACAATATAAAGATTCGTATTACGAATATGTTGTAACACCGGTAGACCAAGATGGTGTTGTTGAAATATATGTGTACTACAAAGGCTTGCCCGATTTCAACTTCACTGAGGAATATTTAGCCGAACATATAGCCGTTATTATGAGTTCAGGCATCTCCTCTTCACTTTATGTTCCGGATGAAATCATCGTTGAAAGACACGAGATTTACCAACAGGTTGATTTTGTTCACAACGTACCTCCCGAAACCGAAAATACACAAGACTCGGAAACTTCACAACATGATGAGCTTTCCGAAATCGGTTAACTCAGTTACTTTTCTTAAAAAAACAGTATCCTGTAACGTTTAAATTTACAAGATACTGTCTTTTTTATGTTTTATTTAAATTATTGATATTTATATTCCTAACCTATTTTTTGTTCGACACACCAAATATATATAATATAACGTTAGCTAAAAACACCAAGAACGTCACCCAAGCCGACGTTGCAAACGCATTAAAAAATTCTTCTCTTGTTTCCAAAGTTTCCTCAAGAATACCAAAATAGCTTTGCAAAACACTATTAAACGGTATCCCGTCCTGCATTTCAGGCACTAATGAACCCAAAAGATTAACACCTAAATCAATCGACACAAACACACAAACAACTAACAAAATTGCAAATATAATCTTCAATATTTTTATTGTATTCAAATTATAACCTCCGACGCACTAACGTCTATATATCTCTTTGATTTTCTCACAGGTATCTCTCGCCCCGAACTTATTGATATGTTTGTTCTGATTTTTAATCATCTTGTCTTGATAGTCTTTATTGTTCAAAATGAAATCGGTTAAACAAGCTATTTTAAACGGGTCGTCTTCGTGTATAGACATGCCAAACCTGTCGAAAATCTCGACGTTTCTTGTCTCACAACCCGGTATAGCTTTGCTATGTATAATCGGGATGTTTTTTGCGGCGGCTTCGGTTGTCGAAAGTCCACCCGGCTTTGTAATAACAACGTCACAAGCGTCCATATACTCGGGGATTTTGTCGGTGAATCCAACCACATCAACCCTTTTGTCGTCTTTAAAAATACCGTCTAGCTCGTCAAAGGCTTTTTTATTATTCCCACAAACAACAACCGTCTTTACGTTACCGGAACACACAGATAAAATGTTTTTAATCAACTCGGTGTTGTCGCCAAAACCCATGCTCCCCGACATCATAAGTACTATCTTGGAATCGACATCAAGACCCAGTTGTTTTCTCACATCTGCCTTGTCTTTCTTTTGGGTATATTTTTTTCCAACAGGTATGCCTGTTTGAAAAATCTTTTCCCGTGGAAGTCCAAACGACACAAATTCTTCAACCACAAGTTCGTGCGGAACAAAATATCCGTCCATCGTCGTTTCATTCATAAACGGGTGTATCGTATAGTCGGTTGCGATAAGAAAGTTTTTCGTTTTAAGTTTTTTGTATTTTTTTAGATAGGTTAACGTTTCTGCCGGGAAAAAATGTGTACACACAACTACATCAAATTCTTTAAACTTGATGTATTTATGAAGTGTGCGACCAAACAGCGAATTGGCGTAGTACACCGGCGATTTAACCGGCTTTTTGACCGCCTGTCTTAGCGAACTTAACTTTATCCCTACGTTGTAAACCGTTCCAAATGCCCAAGCGTTCCCTTTTGTCGAGGTTATGTACGCCTTTTCGGTAAGGGTTGACGGAAGATTTGACGTAAATGCAAGCGCATCTCGTATTTCACAAAAAACCCCATTGTCGGAAAAGTATTCTGCAAGCGCCCTTGCCGCAGTGTTGTGCCCCCCACCTAGATTACATGTTAAAATTAACACCCTCATTAAATGCCCTCCGGCTACTTCATCTTGCTTTGTTTTTTATAAAGCGGAAGTAGTTTTTTATATATTTTCTTAAATATCTGATTTAGTATAACTTCATACTTTTCATTCTCTTGTTTATCCGGAATAAATTCATCTTTAATATGAACCATGCTTTCAACCGCTTGTTCATAGCTTTCAAAGTAGCCTTTAGATACAAACGCTACGATAGAGCTCCCAAGCCCCGACGCTTCGTTTGTTTGTATCCTGTAAACAGGAAGCCCAAACATGCTAGCGGTTATGCGGCAGATTTCGCTGCTTTGCGAGCCTCCGCCCGAAACAAACAAACGCTTAACCTTAAATTTTCCGCGCTTTTCAATAGTCCTCATACCCTCGATTAGAGCAAAGTTAATCCCTTCGATAATCGAGCGGTAAAGATGTATCCTTGTATGTTTATCTGAAAATCCTATAACGGCACCTTTTGCCTTTGGCATCGTGACGCCCGGCGAAAAATATGGTTCCATTACAAGTCCATCGCAACCGGGAGGAATTTCCCGCAACCTTTTGTTGAGAAGCTGTTCCGCGGACACCCCAAGTTTTTCTGCTTGTTCAACCTCGTGGCTTGCAAACTCACGTTTAAACCAAGTAATAAGCCAATAGCCGCTATACACCATAGCTTCCGGATTGTAATAACCTTTCATAACCGCGGGAAATGGCGGAACAAATCTTAACGGCTCGACATATTTTTTTGTCATACATTGAAGCGTTGCGGTTGTTCCAAGGCTTATGACCGCTGTGTCCTCTGAAACACAGGATACACCAAGCGTTTCGCAACCTTTGTCAGAACCTGTTGCAATCAGTTCAAGCCCTTGTTTAATCCCCGTCTTTTCCGATGCTTGTTTTGTGATAGTTCCAACAACGTCGCCGGGTTCAATGACATCGCAAAGTTTTTGTTCTTCAATGTCATATATAATTCTCTTTATATTGCCTTTTTTCATCCATCCACGAACTTTGCTGTCAAACGGAATATGCCCGATTATGCCGGCAGAACTGTCCACCATTTTCCCTGTAAGCAGAAAATTAAGATATCCCGAAAGCATTAGATATTTATAGGTTTTTTCCCAAATTTCCGGTTCGTTCTCGATTATCCAGTTGCAAACCGAAACCTTTCGTTGCATGTCTATAGTGTCTTTCATTCCAATAATAATATAAAGCAAATTCAGATAAAACGGAAGTTTTTGCTCGACCTTCGCTTCCCTTTTATCAAGCCACAGAATAATGTCTCTTAATGCTTTTCCGTCTTTGTCTACACACACGCAGGTGTCGCGCACCGTTGTGACGGTAACCGCAATAATGTCCTCCCAAAGCTCGCCCGATTTTTCTTTAAGCTCCAAACTACATTTACATAAAACATCAAAATAAAGTTCGGCTTTTTGCTCAGCCCATTCATTTTTTATTGCAAAATACGGCTTTTCGTATTTATGACTGACAATTTTAACGATGTCTCCGCTTGTGTTAACCAACATCGCTCTAAGACTTTGTGTGCCAACATCGAAGGTCAAAACCAACCCCATATAAATCCCCTTAATTTTTTAATTATGAAATATTATCTAACAAAGCAAATCAACTAACAACAGATATACAAATTAATTACCGTTCTTTTTTCTATTAATTGCATTTATTTTTTTTCTTATAGCTGTAGCACCGCCGTATTCGGGCCAAAGCTCAATTTCTTTTTTGTTATAGTCAATAGGTGTTGTCCTACATATAATTCTTTTTTCATTTTACACCCTATAATTACAATGATATTATAATAATAACAAACTAATACCGAAATAACAACAGATATTTGCGCAATAAAAATTTGAGCTGTGACATTGTTTTCGCCACAGCTCGCTTTTTATTCAATCATGTCTAGATCTCAAGAAACTCTGCAAATGTCGATATAAGCTTGGTCGCCTTTTCCTTTGTCTCAAGTTCACAGAATATCCGAAGCAACGGCTCTGTTCCCGAAAACCTTGCCGCTATCCATCCTCCGTTTTTAAAGAAAACTTTGCAACCGTCGTTATAGCTAACCTTTTCTATCTCTATTCCGAAATCAGGAAGCTTTTTCTCGTTGATTATAAGATCTATAATCTCTTGCTTTCGCTCCCACGGGAACGCAAAGTTACCCTCTTCCATCTCCAAGTTGCCGTATATGTCTATTATCTCTTGCCACAAAAGCGACAGCTTCTTTCCTGTTACCGCTATCATCTCAACAAGAAGCGCCGCGGCATAGATTCCGTCTTTGCCCCTTATATGTCCCCTAACCGTTAAACCGCCCGAGCTCTCGCCCCCAACAACTGCATCATATTTTGCAATGCCTGCCGAGATATGTTTAAACCCAACCGGAACTTCGTGGCACTCATGACCAAAACTCTTTGCAACCCTATCTAAAAGATGTGTCGTTGCAGTGTTTCGAACCGCGTCACCTTTTTGACCTTTATACTTTAACAGATAATAATATATCAACACCAAAATTTTGTTTGGGTGGATAAACTTTGAGGTGTCGTCGATAACCCCCAAACGGTCGGCGTCTCCGTCCGTCGCTATTCCAAGGTCAATGTTGTTTTCTTCAACAAAGCTAACAAGCGCCGAAAGTGTCTTTTCGGTGGGCGCCGGCATTCTTCCACCAAACAAAGCATCATGCCTTTCGTGGATAATGTCAACTTCACAACGCGCCGTCATAAGTATAGTTTGAAGCGCCGTTCTGCTAACTCCATGCATTGGGTCAAGCGCAATCTTGAGCCCTGCTTTTCGTATGCTATCCATATCGACAAGCTCCATTATCCTGTCGATAAACGAATTCATCGTGTCGATAAGAACTATCGAACCGTTTTTTAGCCCTTCGGCATATTCGACCGACTTAATATCTTGTGTGTCGACTTTTTCTATGTATGTTTCGATCTCTTCTGTCAAGAACTCATCGGCATCTCGCCCGCCGCTCGAAAAAACCTTAACCCCGTTATAGATTGCGGGGTTGTGGCTTGCGGTAATTGCAACACCATACGCCGAGCCTTTTTGGTCGATGGTGTACATAACAAGAGGTGTCGGCGACTGTCGGTTTATAATCTCGCATTTAATGCCATATCCCGCCACAACTTCGGCACACCACCTCGCCGCCTCGACCGACATGAAACGCCTGTCATAGCCTATTATAAAACTTTTGTCTTGCTTTTGTTCGTCAAGTATTTTTTGCGACAACGCCGCCATTAATATTCGAACATTTTGTTTTGTAAACTCATCGGCAATTATTGCGCGCCAACCGCCCGTTCCAAATTTTATCATTTCTCAAACCTCGTTTATTTAATTTAAAAACAATAAAAACCCTCTCAGTCAATCCGAGATTGACAGCTCTCCCAAATAGCCTTCTCCGCCGGTTGCGACCGGCACCTCTCCCAAAGGGAGAGGCTGGGAAAGGCTCTCCCTCAAAGGACGGTACGTCCTAATGGAGAGACTGTCACGAAGTGACTGAGAGGGCAACTCTACCCCCAAAGCCTGTCGGGATATATTCCCTTGTCAACCATATCATTTATTGCGTTTTCGACACTTTGTTTGTCCTCTTTATAGGTAACTCCATACCAAACATCAGCCGTTTCCATAACACTAACGGTGGCTTTTTGCTCCTGTAAAAGTTCCGACACCACGCTTGGAATAAAAAACTCCAAACTGTTTATGTCTTGATTTTGTTTTGATTTCTCCAAAAACTTAACAAATCTCTTTTCCAATTCGTCGAACAGCTTTGGAGTGAACCCCCAAAGGTTCATCGAAACAACAGTTTCGCCCGAAATGTTCTCAAAACTTTTTCCGCCGTCTTCGCTAAACTTTGCATTTATACCGTCTTTTTCAATCCATACGCGCTCGACAACTGAAGTTAAAAGTCTGTTTTGTACGTTACAAATCCCCCTTGCAACCTTGCCCTTTTCAGTAACCGTGTTGATAAGCTTGTATCCCACCATGCAAAACGGCATGGCTTGCGCGTCGAGATCACAACCATCTAGAAAATCATATATCTTTTTATATCCGTTTGCTCCGTAAAAATCATCGGCGTTTATAATCGCAAACGGCCTGTCGACAACGTCTTTACAACACAAAATTGCATGTCCCGTTCCCCACGGTTTTTTTCTGTCCCCAGCTATTGCTTTGAATTCGTCCGGCACAAAGCTTTGCTTTGCTTGAAACACATATTCAACTTCAATATGCTTTTCGAACCTTCCGCCAACAACCTCTTTAAACTCCTGTTCAAAGTCGGGATTAATAATAAACACAACCTTTTCAAATCCTGCTTTAATAGCATCAAAGATTGAATAGTCAATTATTATTTCACCGTTTTTGTGAACTGGATCAATCTGTTTTAATCCTCCATAGCGGCTTCCCATTCCCGCCGCTAACACAACCAGTATCGGTTTGTTCATAACATCTCCTATTTAGAACGATTATTTTATAGATATTTCTGCGCCGTTGTTTGAACAATCTGTTCAAGTTGTTCAAAAATTTGTTCCATATCCGAAATCAGTTTAAGTTGGGTTCTTGTCCTGTCAAGGTTTTGGCTGGGCCTTGTTACTTTGTAGTATATATCCCCATTCAAATAATCGGCAAGAAACCTTATAGCCTGTTCAAGAAGTATAACTTTAGCACCCATGACAAGAGTATCGATCTCTTTTTGTGTCATAGACTTTCCGGCACACTCCAAAAAGCCCTCGACATATGCCGTGAAAAGATCGACATCAAACTTACATTTTTCGGTGTTTGGTTCGTCCTCGTCACAGTTGTTTGCGCCGTATCGAATGGTGTCTCCAAAATCAAACGCAATAAACCCCGGCATAACAGTGTCAAGATCGATAACACAAATTCCCCTGTTGGTTTGCTTGTCCATCAAAACATTGTTTAGCTTTGTGTCGTTGTGCGTAACCCTTACGGGTATCTCACCTTTTTTCTTTAAATCAACAAAGAAAAAAGCGTCTGCTTGTCTTTTTTTTATAAACTCAAGTTCGGGACCTACGTTTTTTACAAGTCCCTTGACGTCTTTTTTTACCGCCTCGTTTAATTGTTCTATCCTGACCGGCGTGTTGTGAAAATCGATGATAGTTTCGTTTAACGTATTTACCGGATAGTCAGAAAGATACTTGAAAAAATCGCCAAAAGACTTTCCCGAGTTTCGGAAAATTTCACACGAATCTATGATATCAAAACTGTTTCCATCAATAAATTCGTACGCGCGCCATATTTTACCCTCGCTGTCCGAAGTGCAGGTTTTACCCCGTTTTGTCTTGATGAATTTAAGCGCACATCTGAGATTTTCGGTACCACCGATTTGCTCAATTTTTTTCTCGATATGTTCCGTTATTCCAAATATGTTTTCCATAACTTCAAGCGGCTTTTTAAAAACATAATCATTTATACGTTGAAGAACATATCTCTTTTCGCTTTTTGTTTCAACAATAAAAGTGTTGTTTATGTGCCCATTACCAAACGGAGAAACTTCTTTTATCTCGCTTTCAAAATCAAATCTCTCTGCAATTTCAATTATATTATTCCTCATGTCATGCTCCAACACTGTTTTATTTTTCGTAACACTAACCTTTAATTGCGCCACCTGTGACGCCCTCTATTATTCTTTCAGACAAGAATAGATATAAAACAAAGGTAGGAAGGAAAACAATTATAACCGAAGCAAACATTCCTGCCCAGTCGCCTGTGTATCGCATTGAGTTAATCATCGAATACAGTCCAACCGCAACCGGACGAACCGTGTCGGAACTTGCAAAGATAAGCGACATAAAGTATTCGTTCCAGATGTTGATAAAGTTAAAGATCGAAACGGTTATAATTCCGGGTTGAGCCAACGGAAACATTATCTTCCAAAAAGTTTTCATAGGAGAACAACCGTCTATAGCGGCGGCTTCTTCAAATGTTCTTGAAAGATTTGAAAAGAAAGACAAAAGAAATATAACTGTAAACGGTATATTTATTCCGACATAAAGGAAAACCATCAAAACTCTTGTTTTAAAATCGGTTTCGGTCATGTTAAGAAAAGTTACAACACTGAAAAGTGGCAGTATTATCATGACAACCGGCACGCCCATTGCGGCAACAAAGCCTCTTTGTATAAACAGATTTGCAATAAATTTAAATCTCGAAAGGACATATGCCGCCGGTGCACAAACAAAAATCAATATAGCACTTGAAACGGTAGCATATCCCAAAGAGTTTAGCATAAATACGCTTACGTTTTGAGATTGCCAAGCCTTTACATAGTTTTCAAAATGAAGTCCTGTCGGAAATTTTAGCGCATCTCCGGCAAAGATATCTTTTGTCGTTGCAAAACTTGCCGCAAAAACCCAACCAACAAGAACAAACGTGAACAAAACCCAAAGAATTAAAATGATGTATCCCGGGGAAAGACTAAGTTCTTTTTTCCAATTAATTTTTTGCTTTAACATAATTTTAATCCTTTCTATTAAAGTTCATAATCATCATCTTTGATAACTTTATTTGTAATAATAAAAACTGTTACCACAACTATGCAAAGAATAACACCAACTGCGGCGCCAAGTCCCGCATTCCGTTCGGTTATTGCGTTTCCTGAACCGAAAGTCTGGAGATACATATAAACCATCGGGGTGATTGTTTGGGTGTCTGCCGTAACGTTTGAAAAAAGTTGCGACCAAACAAAGAACCCTACCGAAGTTATCGTCCACATCGTTATGTTTGTTTTTAAAACTCCTCTAAGAAGCGGCCAAGAGATATGAAAAAATTGTCTTACTTTTCCGGCTCCGTCTATATGCGAGGCTTCAAAGTAATCTTTTGGTATCTTTTCAATACCACTCGAAAAGATAAGCATGTGATAGCCGACCATTCCAAAACAATATGCCATTAAAAGCGCCCAAAATTTATATTGAGGGTCTGTCCACGCTATGCCGGCAAGGATTTCGGCACCAATAGCGGTAAAGAACGTTTTAAAAAGCCCAAAACGATTGTTAAACACATATTGCAACCACATAGTGGCAAGCGCAACAGCACTTATGACGTTTGGCATATATATAATAGCTCTGAAAAATCTTTTTCCTCTTATTCCACTGTTTAGTATCGCGGCAAAAAGCAACGCCAAAGTCATCACCCCTATGCCACCGATAAACCAAATTCTGAAAAGGTTCCAAAGCGATTGCATAAACAAGCTTGTGTTTATAAGTTTAACAAAGTTTTCAACGCCGACAAAGGTCCACGTGTTAATGGAACTTGTGACCGTTTCAACATAAAAAAAGCTCATTATTAGCGTTCTTATAATAGGATAGATAAATATTGCACTGAACAAGATAAGCGCCGGAGTCAAGAACAACACTATCATCGACTTACTCTTTTTCATACTCTTTTCCTCTCCACTTTAAATATTGCGACGGCTAACAACGCCGCCGCAATATTTATATAGAATATTTAAGTTATTAGTTAGAAGCAGCTTCCATAGCATCTATAAATTCTTGAGCAGACATCGTTCCGCCTACAAGTTTTGTGAAGTTTTCTTTGATAACAGGTGTCATGTCTGCGTTAATTTCCATGTTTCCTGCCCAAACAAATCTTGTTTCAAGAGAATCCATAACAGGTTGAACCTCGGCAAGTTGTACCGGCCATTCTGTGTTTGTTGTGTCCGCCGGAATTCCGAGCGACTCTTGCGAAAGCATAAGGTCGTATTCGCCTTTTGTTATATATTCGATAAGTTCAAAAGCTTCTGCTGCAACTTGGCTGTCTTTGTTAATTCCAAAAGCTTGTCCGCCAAAGTTTGAAGCTTCGGGTCCGTTTGCTCCGCCATCAACTGCCGGATAGCTAAAGCAGCCCCATTCAAACTCGTCGCCGGTTATGTTACGAACTTCGTTGGGAAGCCATGAACCATTGAGATACATTGCAACTTCGCCAAGAGCAAATTCGCCGTTTTGACCTGCCGGCCAAACGTTAGAAGCGATGTTGGGTGAGAAATATCCTTTTGCTGCAAGGTCTGCATAAGCTTCAGCCATTTGAAGAGCTGCGGGGTTTTCTGCCCACTCTCCGTTGTTAACCAAATCGCCAACTCCGTCATCACCTAACATACGAGCAAGGTAGAAGCCGGGTAGAGTTGTCATGTATGCGTCGTCACTTGTCAAAGGTATGTAGCCTGCTGTTTTGATTTTTTCACAAGCGTCAAGGAATTCATCCCAAGTTGTCGGAACGCCTTCAACGCCTGCTTCAGCAAAGATTGCTTGGTTATAGAAAAATGCGAAAACAGAAGGTTGGTAAGGAATCGATCTTAATAGTCCGTCCGGGCTCACGTCGCGAACCGCAGCCATAAGCGCCGCGTTTGCTGTTGCTTCGTAATCGCTATCAGCAGCAAATTGTTCTAAATCCAAAAGATAGTCGCCCCATGTGCCGTTAACGCGGTCGATATCTTCGTCAAAAAGGTCGATAACCGTTCCTGCGTCAAGTGCCGGCTCGAGGCCTTCACGTTGGCCTGTACGTCCTTTAAATTGAACGTCAACGATGTTTCCTGTGTCCGCCATATAAGCATCAACAGCTTTTTGAATTGCAATTGCTTGGGGTTCTGTCGAATCCCACATCGACCAATATACAATGGTTTTTGCATCTGCCGAGGGTTCTGTTGTGGGTTCGGTCGTTCCTGTCTCTGCCGGTGCACCGCAAGCGGTAAACAACATCGAAGCAACAACTAGTAACGCTACAAGAATAAGTAATTTTTTCATTTTAATCCTCCGTTTTTTATACAATCGCTAAAAACACTTGTGTTTTTGCAATTATTCTATTACTATTATCCATAATAATTTGTTCATTGTATAGTAATATTTTACCCCAAAATAGAAAAATATTTTAAAAGCTAAAACATTATGCTATAATCAACCTAAAGGAGAAAACAATATGGGGATTTCATTCGACTTTCAAAAAATGGAGAAATTGTTGTCCGGCTTTTATAATATCAGCGGAATACGCTATTCGCTTGCCGACACCCACAACAACCTTTTATGTTTTTCAAGCGATTTTGCGTCGTTTTGCAACAGTATTAACAATCTAAAAGCGGGACACGAGCGCTGTAAAAAATGTGATTTTGATGCGATTAATTCTTTTTCGGACTCAAACGAAAAACACATCACCTATCGTTGCCACGCCGGACTTCTTGAAACGGTGTTGCCAATCAAGATGCAAGGCGAGACAATAGCATACATCTTTTTTGGTCAGATGCGTTATGACGACCCAAACGGCGAACAATGGGAAAAAACTAAACAGTTACTGAACTGGCATCCCGACCCCGATTCTTTAAAAAAACAGTTTGAGGAATTGATGGTAGTGGACGACACTTTGATTAATTCTTGTGCCGAAATTTTGTTTGCGTGTTCGTCATACATCTGCCTTGAAGGCATAATAACTTCTTCAAAACAAACCGACCTTCAAGTTTTAACAAGTTATATAGAAAAACACTATAACCACGACTTGACGCTTGAAGTTCTGTCCAAAAACCTTTCGATGAGCAAGACAAAGCTTTGTTCGCTTGCGGCGTCAAAAAGCACAACGGTCATGTCGATGATTGCAGACAAACAGATGTCGGTAGCAAAATCATTTTTAATCAACACCACACACACGATATCCGAAATTTCGGAACTTTGCGGAATAAAAGATTATAATTACTTCACAAAAATTTTCAAAAAAAACGTCGGATATACCCCGTCGCAATACAGAAAGATGTTTTACAATTTAAATAAATAAACTCCGCCTTACGGCGGAGTTTATGGTCAGGCGGTTTAAAATATGTATTGAAGACGCCATGGCAAAGCCACATGGCGAATTTATATGATTTATTATACGACTTAAGTCGCCGCCCGATGGGCATGGCGAATTTATATAATATTTGGAACAAATATTATATAAATTAAAAAAACTATGGAAAGATAATTTATATAGTGATATACTATTTAAGAATGAAAACAAATTGAAAAAAGGTTTAAAGGTTTATATACATGGAATATTTAAAACAAATTGGGCAAAACACAGTTTTAATAAGTGCCGTCACCGGTTGGTTTGTTGTGCAGGTTTTAAAGTTTTTTATACACTATTTTTTAACAAAAGAATGGAAGTTTGAACGTCTTTTTGGACCCGGAGGGATGCCAAGTTCCCACGCTTCGACGGTGTGTGCGCTTTGTATTTCAAGCGGAAAATATTTTTCTGTGGCGTCGTTTGAGTTTGCGGTTACGTTTATACTTGCAACGATAGTCATGCACGATGCGAGAGGGGTTAGGCTAGAAACCGGAAAACAAGCAAAAATTCTTAACGACATTATCGCAAAAGTCTTTAACGACCACCCAAATTTCCCGCAAAGCGAACTCAAAGAACTTGTCGGACACACCAACTTCCAAGTTTTGGTGGGAGGCATTATAGGGATTATCGTAGGCATTTTAATTTAGTTTTAAATCAATCAAAACAAAAGCAGGGTCTATCACTCAAGATAAACCCTGCTTTTTTATTTTGATTAAAAACTGCCAAACACCTGTTTGTCGACATAAACACTAACGCTTCCATCTCCCACCGGAAAGTTTGCACAGCCGTCGTTTTCAACTATTATTTCAGCACTGTTGTTGTTAATACAATCGACCATCGTCTTTCCTATAAACCTTTCACCAACACACATGCGTATCGTTCCCCCGACACTGTCGGTCATCACAACCGCAACTCCGGAATTTTCGTGTCTCTCGTCCCCCATTCTTGTAAAGCCAACAACAGAGCTATCGTTAAAATAATCTATCTGTTCGCCGTACGCAAGGCTTTGCCTTGCTTTCAACAGTGTTTCAAATTTTTGCCCAAGTGGCGCAATTCCATCGTGTGGAATGCCATATAAATCCCCGTAGAAAACACAAGGTGTTCCCTCTTGTCTTAACAATATTAACGAATATGCATGGAGCTTAAACCAGCCATTTACATAACTTTGAAGTGCCTGCCCGGGTTGAGTGTCGTGGTTATCCACAATCGTCACCGCTCGGCTAGGACGTTTTCCAACAAGTGAGTTTTCAAACATTTTGCTCATGTCAAAGTTTCCGTTGCTGTTAGACGCGCTGTAAAAATTATAGTGTAACGGCACGTCGAAAAGACAAAGGTCGTTTGCATTTTTATCGAGATAATGCGTAAGCGCCGAAAGAGCTTGGTGCCAATATTCCCCGACAATAAACAGGTCTTTTTTTGCGTGATCCCTCATCTCGGTTATCCAACTAAACATCTTTGAAAAGCTAAGATGTTTTATTGCATCAAGCCTGAACCCATCGACACCGGTAAAATCGAGATACCATTTCCCCCATCTCACAAGTTCGTCAAACGTCTCGGGATAGTTAAGGTCTAGGTCTGCTCCCATAAGATAGTCGAAATTTCCGTTTTCAAGGTCAACCTCGTTTTCCCAAGCTTTGCCCTCAAAAAGATAAAGCGCCTTTTTGTTCGTCGCGTTGTCCCAATCGGTTCCGTCAAAGTGATTGTGGTTCCATTTAAAATCGCTGTAATTTCCGCCCCTTCCGACAAAGTCAAACTTTGTCCATGCAGTTATCTCGCGTTGTTCGAGTTGGTGTCCTCTATTATTAAGGTCAAACACCTTTGCTTGTACATTCTCTGTGCCGTCTGCGCCCATGCGATGGTTAAAAACTACGTCGGCATACACCTTAATCCCTTGCTGTTGCAACGCCTTAACAGCGCTTAAATACTCGTCTTTTGTTCCGTATTTTGTCGGAACGGTTCCTTTTTGGTCGAATTCGCCAAGGTCATACATATCATACACGCCGTAGCCGACGTCGTTTATTCCGTTTGCGCATTTATATGCGGGCGGAAGCCAAACCTCCGTTATGCCAAGCCCCTTAAGTTTTTCTGCCTGTAACATAGTATGTTTCCAATGCCCGGCGTCGGACGGCAGATACCATTCGAAAAATTGAATTATCGTTCTGTTATTCATATATCACATATCCTCTTCACAAGTTTTATAATTTTACTAAAAGTAAAAACTATCATAATAAAAAAATGACACCGAGCCCAAACAAGTTGAACGCAGCGTCACGCCTGTCACATCGCATTCACAAAAACTGCGACTTGCGAACTTTTTTCAAACAAACAAAAAGACGCTGAACCCATAGAACGATGGATGCAACGTCACGTTGTTGGTGGGAGCGGATGGATTTGAACCATCGAAGTCACTGACAACAGATTTA
>CAYJAY010000037.1:0-19473 GCA_964368445.1 uncultured Oscillospiraceae bacterium | reverse complement strand
CTCATTCCTCATTCCTCATTCCTCATTCCTCATTCCTCATTCCTCATTCCTCATTCCCCATTCCCCATTCACTATTAAACCGCAAAGACGGGCGAACACTTTCGTTCGCCCATACTATAATCACACACTAAACTTCAGTTTTAATTAAGCTCTTTTCTCAACATCTTCATCTTCAACAAGTTCGATGTTTGCCCCAACATCTTTAAGTTTTCCAACTATGTTTTCGTATCCTCTTTCAACATGATAGATGTCCCCTATCTCGGTTTTACCGTCCGCAACAAGTCCTGCTATGACAAGCGCCGCGCCCGCCCTAAGGTCGGGAGCTTTTACGTTTGCGCCGTGAAATCCCTCAACGCCTTCAATGACAGCCGTCTTTCCGTCAACTTGAATACGCGCGCCCATTCTTCTAAGCTCGTCGGCATATCGAAACCTCGAATCCCAAATCCCCTCCGAGATTATCGACGTACCTTTCGCAAGCGCTAAAAGCGCAGCAAACTGTGGTTGCATGTCGGTCGGGAACCCGGGGTGTGGCATTGTCCTGATATTTGTTGAATAGATATCTCCATATCTTTTTACCCGCAAGTAATCGTCAAACTCTTCGATGTCCGCGCCTGCTTTTATAAGTTTTGCAACTATAGATTCAAGATGTTTCGGAATTACATTTTCTATAACGACATCTCCACCCGTCGCCGCCGCCGCCACAAGATATGTTCCGGCTTCGATTTGATCGGGAACAACGGAATATTCCGAGCCTTTAAGTCTTTCGACACCTCTTATCTTGATAACGTCGGTGCCCGCTCCGCGCACATCTGCGCCCATAGAGTTTAAAAAGTTTGCAACATCTACAATATGCGGTTCTTTCGCAACGTTTTCAAGCACAGTCGTGCCGTCTGCTTTAACCGCCGCTATAATGGCGTTTATCGTCGCGCCAACCGAAACGGTGTCAAAAAAGACGTGGTCGCCTTTTAAACGATCGTTTGATTTAACTATAACCGAACCGTGCTCCGAATCCCACTGCGCCCCAAGATACTCGAACGCTTTAAGATGTTGGTCGATAGGCCGAGGACCCAAGTCGCAACCGCCCGGCATAGATATGCTTGCGGTTTTGTATTTTCCAAGCAACGCGCCCAAAAAGTAGTACGATGCACGCATCGTTCTTGAAAGATCTTTCGGAGCGTTGTACGACGAAAGCTTTGTTGCGTCTATTCTGTATTTATGTTCCGACATCATTTCGACCGAAGCACCCATACGCTTTAACATCTCTAAAATAACATAGACGTCGTTTATCTGTGGAACATTTTCGATTATACACGGTTCATCCGAAAGAATAACTGCCGGCAAAATTGCAACCGCCGAGTTTTTCGCGCCGTATATAGGGATCTTTCCCTCTAACGGATTTCTACCGTTTAATATATATTTACCCAAAAAACTTCCCTCGTGTTTCTTTTCTTATCATTTTAAATCGATTATCTCTATTATGTCATATTATATTCGTCATTGTTGTGCTCTATGCGAGCCCAAGGTATGATTCGGTCGGAACCTTATCCCCATTAACCCTAACCTCGAAATGGAGGTGGTTACCGGTAGAGTTGCCGGTTGTTCCGACATATGCAATGAGTTGCCCCCTTGAAACATAGTCGCCAACACTTGCAACGTTGGACACGTTGTGGGCATAAAGCGTTTCAAAGCCGTCGCCATGGTCTATCATTACATGGTTGCCGTAACCGACAAACGACCAACTCGAAACGGTGACAACCCCCGCTTCCGCCGCATAAATCGGCGTTCCGGACGCTGCCGCGATATCAATTGCACTGTGGACACCCGGTATCCAACCGCGGCTTATAAACTGATATGGACCTGTTGGCCATTCAAGCCTTGAAATTTCGCCAACCGTGATATCCCTTGTTCCCTCGATAACCTCGGCGTTGCGCGGTTCGGCAATGACTTCTTCCGAAATTATATTAGTTCCAATCTCGACGCCGTTTTGATACTCTATCTCTTCGGTGATGCTTAATACGCCGTTTTGGCCTTCAATAATAGTTTGTGTATAGCCTTTGTAGTATCTTTGGTCTTGTATGACGTTTGTTGAATACTGAATGGGTTCGTTCCTTGTTTGAACAACCACCGTTTTAACCCCAAGAAGCGGTTCGTTTCGCGCAACCAAAAGCTGCATATTGGTTTCTATAACGTCCGACGTTAATGTCGGGTTAAGCATACGCAGGCTGTCCGCAGTCATTCCGTTTTTTTGCGCAATCTCTTGTACATTTTCGCCTTCGATTGCGGTGTAGTATATGTCTCTTTCGGTCGAGGTATTTAAAACTTGTGACAGTTCATCAAACGTCACAACTCTAGATTCAGGGTATATTCCGTCCACCATCTCGACATCACGAATAAATCGCACCGTCGTTCCGGGTATAGTTGCAACAGCGTCTTTATATGGTTGGAGATATGCGTCGATAGCGCCCAACATAAGTTCTTTCGCAGTAGTCGCTCCATAAAACTCTCCACCTATGTAAAGCCCCGAAGCTTCTGTTATCTCGGTTCCAGAAATGTTCAAAAGCGTGTCCGCCATGACATCTTGTGTCGCAATCTGCGTCTCGTCAACCACCGCAATCCCAAGTGTTGCGTCGGCGTTCCAGACCGAATCATCTTCGACTTGAAGAACCCTTTTTTGAAGAATTCTTTGAGCCGAGTCATACACCGTTTCGTTTTCTATATATCCTATAATCTCGCCGTTGTAACTAACCGACAACACATAGTTAAGGTTTGCCGCAGAATAAACAACGTAAACACACACAGCAAGCGAAGCAAACGGAAGAATCGAGTTTAACATCTTGTTAAAAAGACCTTTGTTCCACATCCAACCATATCTGAAAAACTGTTTGCGGCGCAAAGCCTTAAGTTTCGGATCGCGAAAACGCGGATCGGACATAACTATTACATAGCTTCTTATGCTTGTAAAAAACTTCGCAAACGGCGCAACAATATCTTTTACAAACGATATAATTGCCCGAACAAGCACCCCGAGCGTTATGTCGAGAACCGCTCCGATAAATGACGCAACACGCGACAAAAACTTTCTTATCATCCTGAAAAAGTTTCTGACTTCGCGTTCGGCTTGTGAACCGAAAATATACATCAGGCTGTCGACATAATAAATTACATATCTAAACAGACGACTTAAAGATATCTTTTGTCGCCTGTGTCGCGTAGGGTTGGTGTTTCTATTTAAAATTCTAAGAAATAAATTTTCCATACTGTCCTTACCGGAAATTATCTAAACTATAAAACCATTCACATTATTATACTCTAATTTGCGAAAAAGTTCAAGTTTTGATATTTCTCGGGTATGCTTTTCCGAAAACATCACATGCTAGTCCAATACGTTCATAACAAGTCCTGTTATAAGTTTCGGGTAGAAATACGTGCTTTTTTGTGGCATTTTGTCAAACGCATCCGCAACCGCCATTATCTCGTCCACCCTTGTCGGGTTGATTATAAATGCACACACCGCGTTGCCACGGTCAACCTCTGCAACCGCTTCGTGTTCCGAACGTGTATACGAAAGGCTTTGTCCCGCCGCCATGTTTTGGGCGGTTATGCCCATGATATCTTCAAGAATCATGCTGTGCAAAATCGAAACATCAAGATTTTTGTATTCTATCGAACGGTCTTTAATAGCCTCAATCGCAAAATCTATGCTTTTCAGTTTCAAAAGATAAAATTCTTTGTCATAAAACACAAACGCTTTTTCGTTAGCTTTATACGCTTGTTCAAGCATCTTAGTCGCCTTAGAAAGGTTTTGTTGTTTTTGTACATCAAAATATTTCGCGCAGTTTTCAAGAACCGAAGCGGCACTGTAGTTTTCGGCGTTACGCACAATTCTGTGGGTTGGGAGAACGACTAGTCCGTCGTTGTCCGACGCCACACACGTCATCATTATATAAGAAGCCGGGTGTGTTTCATCGACGTTTTCGCCAAGGCTTAACAGGTAATTTTTATAATTTAGCCCTGTTTCAAACCTGTGATGGCCGTCTGCTATATACATTTTTTTATCTTTGAAAAGGCGTTCAATCTCTTTGACGGTTGTTTCGTTATCGATAACATAAAGCTTGTGACAAACTCCGTCTTGTTCGCAAAAGCACAGCGGTTTTTGTGTTGCAATCGCTTTGTCGACAATTTCGGTTATTTTCTTGTCGCTGTCGTCAAATATCGAATAGACCGAACTTATGTTGGTTTTACAGCTTTTAATCAAGTTAAGTCGGTCGTCTTTCGCCTTGCTTAACGTAAATTCATGTGGCAAAACTTCTTTTTCTTCAAACGGAACAAGTCGTTGAGCTCCCACAATCCCTTCAACACTTAGCTCTTTCCCCTCGACTTCAAACGTCATTTGATAGATGTAATATCCTTCTTTTGCGTCCTTGCTAAGCACCGCGCTTTCAAACATTTCGTCAAGCTTGGTTTTTGCGTTTTGATATTTTGTTTTGTCCTCCCCGACAGGCAGTTCTATCGAGATAACGTTATTTTTGTCAAGCGACAACAACGCTTGCCTTTCTTTTTCCCCCACAATATCATAAGGCGGACACACTAATTTTGATACATCGTTTGAAACGGAATATCTTGTTCCGTGAAAAGGACGAAAAACAGCCATAAAAAACCTCTTTTGTTTTAATTTTTTAGTTTGATTTTTTCAACTTTGAATAGTATAATATAATAACAGCAAAAAATCAAATAAAACAAAAAAAGGAGATGCAACTGATGAATATTTCAATCGAAAGATCTCAAAACCCGAAACCCCTTTGCACCGATGAAAGCAAACTCGGATTTGGCAACCTTTTTACAGACCACATGTTTTTAATGAACTATGACGAGGGCAAGGGCTGGCACAGCGCAAGAATAGTCCCCTATGGACCGGTACCTCTTGACCCCGCCTCAATGGTGTTACACTATGGACAAGAAGTTTTTGAAGGAATGAAAGCCTATCGCGCACAAGACGGTTCTATTCGTCTTTTCCGTCCAGACGAAAACTTTAAACGCCTTAATAAAAGCAACGAACGCCTTTGTATCCCCGAAATTGATGTGGATTTTTGCATCGAAAGCTTGAAACAACTCGTTAATATAGACGAACGTTTTGTCCCCCACGGCGCCGGTTGTTCCCTTTACATTCGCCCGTTTATCTTCGCAACCGATCCAAACCTTGGCGTTCGCGCTTCAAACAGCTATCTATATGTTGTCATAATGTCTCCTGTCGGTTCATACTATCCCGGCGGCTTAAGCCCTGTTAAGATGTATGTGGAAGAAAACTTTGTTCGTGCCGTTAAAGGCGGAACGGGTGCTGCAAAAACCGGCGGAAACTATGCTTCTTCGATTAAGGCTCAAACAATAGCAAAAAAAGAAGGTTTCGCCCAAATCCTTTGGCTTGACGGCATAGAAAGAAAATACATAGAAGAAGTCGGAATGATGAACGTATTTTTCGTTATTGGCGACGAGATAGTAACCCCTGAACTTAGCGGAAGCATTCTTCCCGGTATTACAAGAAAAAGCTCAATAGAACTATTTAAGAGTTGGGGTCTCAACGTTTGCGAACGCAAGATCTCGCTTGAAGAACTCGAAAAAGCTTATGACGAAGGTAAAGTTAAAGAAGTGTTCGGAACCGGAACCGCCGCTGTTGTTTCCCCCGTCGGAATGTTGAGAACAAACGGCCGCGAGATGGTGTTTAACAACGGAGAAATAGGCGACATTTCACAAAAACTATACGATCAACTAACCGGAATTCAATGGGGAACTGTCGAAGATCCGTTTGGTTGGGTAGTTCCTGTTAAATAATGGACTATAAGAAAAGTTATATTATTTTTATTGCGGGGCCTTGGGTAGGAATTTTAATCGGGCTTTTCGGAAACTATATCGAAGTTAATTTGCTTTCGTACATAGGTTCTGTTATACTTCTAGCCTCGTTGCTCCAAACGATTATATTCTATCGTTGCCCGTCGTGTAAAAAACTTTTAAGCGTTATCTATAAAGATAGCGACTGCCCAAAATGCGGGCTTAAACTTTAACAAAACAAAAACCCCCGATAACATGCTTCGCAATTTTTGCGTTTCGCTATTATCGGGGGTCTTTTTATTTATAGTTTCTTTTTTTGATTATATCTGAAGTTCTGCCCTTACGCTTTCGATAGCTTTAATCGCCTCTTTCATGGTGTCGCTACATTGTTTATCGTGTTGGACATTATATTGAACGATGTCTCGGCAATCGGACGATCCGTAGCGTTCGCTAAACTTCGCCATAAGCTCGCGCACCGCTTTGTAGGTCTCGGGTTTCGAGGTTCCTCCGACACCGTCGCTGTTAAGAAAACTTATTACGTTAATCGCCGCAATAAGCGCGCCGCAATCATTTCGAGTTCCGGCTATTCCTCCTCCAAAACCCTCTGCCATTTTATACGCTGTTTCCTCGGAAATCGAAAGTTCATCCGCATAAGCGCACAACACCGCCTGGGCGCAGTTTCTGTTTTTTGAATACTTATCAACCAGTTCAAATTTTTGTTGCATAGCGTTTATCCCTGTTACCTTATTTATTGTTGTTTCCACGTTCGCGAACGACCATTCTAATCGGGGTACCCTCAAGTCCAAATGTGTCGCGAATTTGGTTTTCGATATACCTTTGATAGGAAAAATGGAAAAGATCGGCGTTGTTGACAAACGTGACAAACGTCGGCGGCCTTGTGGACGGTTGGGTTATATAGTATATCTTTAACCTCTTTCCTTTGTCCGACGGAGGCTGGACCCTTGCTGTCGCCCTTGCGAGAACTTCGTTTAGCATTCCCGTAGTGATACGCATTGCGTTTTGTTCGTCTACAAACTTTATAAGCTCGAAAAGGCGGTTTATCCTTACGTTTTCCTTTGCCGAAATAAATATAATCGGTGCATACGACATGAACGAAAAATCGTTCATGTATTTTTTTCGCAGTTTATCCATCGTCTTGCCGTCTTTTTCGACAAGGTCCCATTTGTTAACCGCTATTATACAGCCTTTGCCTTGTTCGTGGGCATATCCCGCAACCTTGCTGTCCTGTTCCGTAAATCCTTCGGTAGCGTCTATTAATATAACGCAGACATCGGCTTTTCCGGCGGCTGAAAGCGCCCTCATGACGCTGTATCGTTCGATATTTTCCTCTACCCTTGCTTTTTTCCTCATTCCCGCAGTATCTATTAAAAGAAACTTTCCGGCTTCGTTTTCAACCTTCGCGTCCACCGCGTCCCTTGTTGTTCCGGCAATAGGCGAAACTATCATACGCTGTTCTTTAAGCGCAGTGTTAAAAAGCGTCGATTTTCCCGAGTTTGGTTTTCCGATAATAGCAACTTTTATTCGCTCGTGTTCGTCCTCGTCCTCTTCCGTTTCGGGGAAATAGGAACAAGCCTCGTCTAAAAGGTCACCCGTTCCGTGTCCGTGAACCGAAGAAATTGCTATAGGGTCGCCAAGTCCTAATGAATAGAATTCATAGAAATCCGGCGGCGGGTCGCCAACGCTGTCGCATTTGTTAACCGCGACAATAACCGGTTTTCCGCTTCTTAAAAGAATGTTTGCAACCTCATAGTCGTCTGCGGTCACCCCGGCTCGAATGTCTGCAACAAACACAATTACATCCGCCGTATCCACCGCTATGTCTACTTGTTCGCGTATGTGAACTTTAATTTCGTCGTCGTTGTTCGGCTCAATTCCACCCGTGTCGATTAGGGTGAATTTATGGATAAGCCACGACGATTCACCAAAAATTCTGTCTCTTGTAACCCCCGGAGTGTCGTCCACAATGGCTTTTCTTTCGCCTATTAATTTATTAAAAAGCGTCGATTTTCCGACATTCGGCCTTCCGACAATCGCTATTGTTCCGCTCGCCATTAATTTTCTCCTTAATGTTTATATTTCAAAATGAAAAGTTAAAAAATATTAAAATAATCGCGTTAGCGACACCTTCACTATTAACTATTAATTTTCAACTATTAACTTCACGTGTTTTACACGTGCCTTGTTATATTTCTTTTCCTATAATTGCGTCCAGCAGTTGTTCACCGCCATCGATAAAAACAAGTTTTTTTCCAAAATGTTTCTCAACTTGTTTTGGTGTCATGTCGTCCAAAAACAGATCTCCTTCGCTTCTCAAAACGTTTTTGGGAAGCAAAACCCTACTGCCTTTTATATCGGTTGGCAAAATAGCTTGGACAATGTCTTCGCCTGTTAAAAGCCCCGAAACCGAAACATTGCCACCAAAAAATTCGTTTTTAACGGTGTGCACCGTCACAGAAAGCAACGGAAACTCTTTTTCGGCTTTTGTTGTAAGTTGTTTTATAAAACCTGCCGCCGCTTCTCCCGTTATTATATCGCAACTTTGTTTCGAATTTAAGACGAAATTTTGTTGTTTTAAATCTTCAAGCGCACACATAAAATCTTCACGCAACAACGAAAGCATTCCAACGCCGTTTTCAAGTTGCAAAAGTTCGTCATAATAAGCTGTGTCGGGTATATCTTTTTCGCAAAGCAAAAACCATTCATCCCCGGGATACACAATCGACACGCCGTGTTTTTCTCTGTTTATCTTTGCTTGACTTTCGATTGTTTCAAGCACCCCTGTTGCATCGTTGGAGCAAAACGGCAGAAGCGGGAAAAGCCCGTCTCTGTGTTTTGTTATCCCAGACGGCACAACCGCAACGCTTTCAACCGCAGGATAAAGCGCAACCAAATCTTTAATCGATTTTTCAAGATGTTCCTTGTCGTTTACTCCTTTACACAAAACTATCTGACAGTTAATCTTTATGCCGCCATCCGCAAGTTTTTTTATATATTCAAGCTTTTCTCCGGCAAATTTGTTGTTCATCATAAACGTGCGCAGCTGTTTGTCTGTCGTGTGAACCGAGATGTTGACAGGGGTTATCTTCATTTCGATTATTCTGTCGATCTCATCGTCTGTTATGTTAGTAAGCGTTATATAGTTTCCAAACAAATACGAAAGCCTGTCGTCGTCGTCTTTAAAATAGATAGGGTCTCGCATGCCTTTTGGGTTTTGGTCGATAAAACAAAATATACATTTATTTTTACAGGTATGTTGTTTGTCCATCAAAAATGTCTCAAACAAAAACCCGAGATCTTCAAATTCCTTTTTTGCAACGTCAAAAGTTCTTGTTTCGCCATCTGGCAGTTGGATAACAAGTGAAAGGTTTTTTTCGGTCGAATAAAATCCATAGTCTAAAACATCGTTTATCGTTTTTTGGTTGATCGATATAAGTTTTGATTTTTTTTCAATGTTAAGTTTATCGGCAACGCTTCCAAGGTTTGCCCCAATTATCTCGACCGACATATTTTCCTGACCGAACCTTTCTTTTAAGAATAGAGAAATACAAAAGAGGAGGTTTTAAAAACCCCCTCCGCAAGTACTAAACGTTAGCTTCTTTTTTAATAACTTCTCTGCCTTTATAAAAGCCGCAGTTACCGCAAGCTCTGTGGGGCATTGCAAGTTCTCCGCAATGGGAGCACTTGGTGAAGTTAGGCATTTCAAGCTTCCACACCGAGGAGCGCCGTTTATCACGTCGAGCCTTGGAAACCCTTCTTTTTGGTACAGCCATTCTTAGCACCTCCTACGATGATTTTATTGCATTGATTTAACATGCCTAATAATTATATCATAATTAATAAACTTGTCAATACAAAATTCGATTTATTTTTATTTTTTTAACAATAAATAAAACTACATATATTTTTTGATGTCTTCCGGCGCATTTTTTTCGTCGGTTGAAACGGTTATCACGACCTTGATGTTGTTTTCCGTTATAGCGTTGATTTTGTCCAAAAGTCCCGAAAGCCCTTCGACACCGCCGCCAATTTTCAAGATACCGTCAATATAAACTTCGCTTATATCATAGTTTCCGGCAAGAATCCCCGAAAAGAAACCATAGAAATGATCGTATCCTCTAATCATATAGTCATCAACATCGATAAGGCGAACCGAATGGTCGATGTTGAACGTCAGTTTCATAGATTTCTCAATGCAAACGATGCTTCCTTCGTTACTCTTTGCGGATTCGTTTATCATTTCGATCATTGTTTTGGTTTTACCCGAGCCCTTGTCCCCGAAAATTAATTGAATCATAGCGTTTTCTCCTTTAATAAAAAAATATATTTAAACTAATTACCAAGCATTTTTAAGAGTTGTTCTCTTTGTTGTTCAAAACCTTTTTTCCCAAGAAGCGCGAACATATTCTTTTTATACGCTTCTACGCCCGGTTGGTCAAACGGGTTAACGCCAAGCAGATACCCCGAAACCCCACAAGCTTTTTCATAGAAATAGATAAGTTCGCCAACATTTTTCTCGTCTATCTCATCAAGTTCGATTATAATATTCGGAACTCCGCCTTCGGTGTGCGCAAGCAACGTTCCTTCAAAAGCCTTATCGTTTACAAACGAAAGCTCTTTTCCGGCAAGGTAGTTAAGTCCGTCAAAATCTTCGTTTTCTTGTTTAATTGTTACACAACTTGCCGATTTGTTAAACTTAACAACCGTTTCAAAAAGATCTCTTCTTCCGTCTTGGACATATTGCCCCATCGAATGAAGGTCGGTAGAAAATATGACAGACGCCGGGAAGATTCCTTTTTGATCTTTTCCTTCGCTTTCTCCGTAAAGCTGTTTATACCATTCGTTCATCATGGTAAAGCTCGGTTCATAGCACGCCATAAGTTCGGTTGTCTTACCTTTGTTATAAAGGATATTTCTTGCCGCGGCATATTTTAAGACTTCGTTGGTTTGAACGTCTCCACCTTTATATTTCTCGCAAGCGGCGGCGGCGCCTTCCATAAGTTTGTCGATATCAAATCCTGCCGCCGCTATCGGAAGAAGCCCAACCGCGGTTAAAACAGAAAATCTTCCGCCGACATCGTCGGGGATTACGAACGTTTGATATTTGTTTTGGTCGCTCAAAGCTTTAAGCGTTCCCCTTGCTTTGTCTGTTGTCGCGTATATTCTTTCGCTTGCCTTGTCGCCATATTGTTTTTCGAGGAACTCTTTAAACACACGGAAAGCTATTGCCGGTTCCGTTGTTGTTCCGGATTTTGAAACGACGTTTACCGAAACACGTTTACCCTCGCAGATTTTAAGCAGGTTTGTAAGATAATCGGAACTTATATTGTTTCCGGCAAAATAAACTTTAAGCGGGTTAAGCTCGTTATAAAACTGTGTTCCGAGAAGCTCGATGACTGCGCGCGCGCCGAGATAGCTTCCGCCAATTCCGATAACAACAAGTATATCGCTGTCTTCACGAATTTTTTTCGCCGCTTTTTTAATTGCTTCAAATTCTTGTTTATCATAGTTTTCGGGTAGGTCCACCCAACCGAGAAAATCGTTACCAAGCCCCGATTTTTGTTCGATAAGCTTTCCGGCAAGTTCAACTTGTGGAGCTATTCCACAGAATTCATTTTTTTCGACAAAACCGTCGAGATATTTTGTGGTTACTTTTAAAGCCATAATTAGAGGTCTCCAACCTTATAATAAATTAATTTAGTGGTATTTATATAATAAGTAATAAAGCGTTAAATGTCAATCATTTTTATGATAGGCTTGTTGTATAACATTCAGATTACTGCATTAATATTAATAAACTTCTTTTAGTAATAGTTAATTAAAAACCACCGGCTATGTGCCGACCTCGTTTTGTTAGATTATTAGTCTAACAAGTTAGGTCAACACACAATACAACCGGTGGTCATAATTTATGAATTATACGATTTAGAGTTAGCTTTTTTACTTTAATTGATCTTCAATCGCTTTTTCTATAATCTCGACCGCTTTTTGAAGGTCTATCTTTGCGGTATCTATACAAAGGTTATAGTTGTTTACGTCAAGCCTTTCTTGGCCTGTGTAGTAGCTATGGTATTTTGATCTTTGTTTGTCGATTGTAACTATTTGTTTTTTCATCTCTTGTTCAGATTTGTCCTTGTCCGTTTCAACCTTTTGGTAACAACGTTTAATTCTCGCATCCATATCAGAACAATATATCAACACTTTAAACGCCTTGTCACATAGCGTGTAGTTTGCACATCTTCCAACGATTATACAGTCCCCTGTTTCAGAAAGGTCTTTTATAATCTTTGTTTGGGCTATTTGAATCTTATCATTTGGGGAAAGCTGTGGCGTCGGTCTTGAAAACGTTCTTGCAAACGTAAAGGAAAAACTTCTTGAAGTTGCGGCTTCGCTGTACTGTTCAATAAACGACGGAGCAAGATTAGTTTCTTCCGAAATCTTTGATATAAGCTCTTTGTCATAGTACGCAAAATTAAGCCTGTCTGCTAGGCGTTTTGCAATCTCTCGTCCTCCGCTTGAAAACTGTCTGTTAAAAGTTATAACCATACCAATAAAATCCCCTCTCATTCAATAATAAAATTTGTTTTTTAAATTAAGTCACACAATTTTCCCTCAATAAACTCGCAAAGTGTTTCGCCGTTAATAATTATCTGACTTCCCCTAACCCCTGCGCTTATTGCTATTTCATCAAAAAGCACGGCGGTTTCATCTATAAAAGTCGGGTATCTCTTTTTCATTCCAACCGGGGAGCATCCGCCCCTTATGTACCCCGTTATCTGCAAAATATCCTTAACTGCTATCATCTCAATTTTTTTATTGCCGCTTATAAAAGCAGCTTTTTTAAGGTTAAGTTCGCCGCTTACCGGAACACAAAAAACATTAATTCCGTTTTTGTCTCCCTTTGTTACAAGAGTTTTAAAAACCTCGTCGTCCGAAAGCCCTATCTGTTTTGAAACATGTTTTCCCGAAAGGTCATTTTCGTCCGAAGCGTACTCGGCTTCTCGATATTTTATATGTGCGGCGTCCAAAAGGCGCATAGCGTTTGTTCTTGCCACAATAAACCCTCTTTTTAAGAATACGTTTAATACAACTCGTTTGTATATTCGCCGTCTTCAAGATAGACGTCGTCCATTAAAACTATGTATTCATATAGTTGATAGTCGAATTTTTCTCGTTCAATTACCGTCATTCGTGTGCCTCTTATTTGGGAATATGTCTCGGCAATATATATGTTCTCGTCGTCCCAACCGGCAAGCATGGCTATATGTCCGTCCCAACCTATAAGGTCGCCCGGCTTTGCAATTCCGCTTTCGATCGTTTCAAGCGTCGGTGGCGCCCATTCTCCAAGATCGCAAAGGTCGTTATCCCAATATTCATTTCCGGCTCCCATGTCTCCGACATCAAAACCACCATTCAAAAGCGCCCACGCCACAAAACCGCTACACGTCAAACCGTTTGGATATTGTCTTCCCGCAACCCATATCTGTTCTTCTTGAAAGTTCAAAAGCGGAAGACCCCAATAGGCAGGACCAAACCTTATCGGGTCGAGCCCGTCGTATTTATCCTCTGACAAAAACATTCCAATGTGATAATATCTTCCCTCTCCGTCTGCCGTCGGTCTTCCCGGGTTTGGGCTCAACCGTCCGTTTTCAAAGAAATAGTGCAACCTGTACGGAAATTCCAACATCATAAACCGCGCCGCCGCAAGAGCTCCTGCCCTTGTTCCGAAGCCTGCTTCGGCAATTCTGCTAGCCAAAATTTCGTCCATTAAGTGCGCCTGTTCCATCGTGTAGACCTCACCCTCGAGATAAGGGCGAACCCTGTCGACATCGGGTATGTTTATAAGGTCGGTTGCGGTCACAACAAGTTCATTTGAAACAATGCCGCCAACCGAGGCGGTTATCGTTGCCTTGCCGTTCGATATCGCTGTTACCTTGCCGTCGTGTTGAACCGCGACAACCGAACTGTCGGAAGAGTTCCACGAAACCTCGGTATCAACCTCACCAAGATACACCACTTCGGCTTGCAAACTCGTGCTGTCTTCAAGCGCGAGATATACCGGCTGTTGTGTTATGCTAACATCATAAACCTTGTCTATGCTTACGCTTTCGGTCGAACTGCTTATCGTTCCTTTTTCGTCCATAACAAATATATTAACATCGGAAAAATTAACGTTTGCGGAGGCAACACCGTTGTTAAAACTAACCCACGAAGGGTCGCCTTTTTGCGGCACTGTCGCGCTTTCGGTTATGGCGCACATATAGTTTTCGTTTAATCTAAACGGTATGTCAGAAACGGTGACCGCTATGCCAACCGTTCCGTCGTCGTTCATAAATTCCGAAACCGCAACCGATTCGATAACGGGTGGAAGCAAGTTAAGCATCAAAACCGCAAGCAACAGCGATATTGCGACCACCGTAAAAAAAGCACCAAACACAAACGGAAGTTTTGATAACTTTTCGTCTTGTTCTTTTTTTGTTTTTAAAGGCACCAACTCATAAGCCGGCTTTGTTTCGACAGTCGGTGGAGTTATTTCGATAGATTTTATCGGCTCAATTTTATCGTCCGGTTTTGGTTCATCCGGTTTTGGTTCGTCTGGTTTTGGTTCGTCTGGTTTTGGTTTATCTGGTTTTGGTTTGTCTAGTTGTTCGCTTGTTTGTTTTGTTTCTTCTTTTTTCTCAAGCTCTGCTTCTTTTATTTCTTTATCGCCCGACTCTATCAAAAGTTTTACTTGTTCGTCTTTCTCATCGAGGTTTTGCCCTGCTTTTTTTTCATCTGTATCTAAATCTAGGTCATCTTCGGTACATGCAAAATCGTCGCTCGTTTTGACGTCGACGACATCCAACATTTTTATTGCCGGAACAGACTCAGAAACAAGCGTCCCCGGCTGTCCTGCTTTAAATGTCCACGCCTCTTTTTGAGGAGTATCCTTTTGTGTTTCTGAGTTTTCTTTTTTGTTTGTTTTATCCATATCATTTCCAAAATCATTTATATTTCGACATTTTCCATACAATTCTATTATATAAAAAATTTGTTATTTTGTCCATTAATTGAGCAAAAAATCTTATGGAAAATAATTGAAGTGATTAATAATTATGACAACGTTTCAAATAATATTATCAGAAAGGTGGTATTAACTTTATGGCACAATCAAAAAACAGCAAAAACATGGAAAACTCAAAAGCTAAAAACATGGAAAACAGCAAAAGTCAAACTAACTCTTCAAACTCAAACTCTAAATCAAAAGCTTCAACCGATTGCAACTCAACAAAATCAAAAGCTAGCAACAACAGTAATAGCAACTCTAAAAATTCTAACTGCAAATAGCAAGCAGTAAAAAAATAATGCTTCGGACAAAATCCGAGGCATTATTTTTTATTAAATTCTAATATCTCACAGCATTACACTGTCCATCGTCCAAAGCGCAAACAACAAAATTTTCGGTTACATCAAGTATAAATAGTTCCGAAGCGCCAAATTCCGCCAAAACCTCTTGTTCTATTCCCTTTTCGATGTTTGACATAAGAATAAAACCTTTCCCGTTTTCAACCGGACTTTTAAAATAATTTTGATAATCATACGTAGTTGCAAACTCTATTTCTTTTTTAACAAACTCGGCTTCGCCTGTATCAAGATCTATAAAAGTATAATCCCCATTAAAAGCTACTACCGTTTTATCGTCCGGGTAGTTTACCGACGCCATCATAGCGGAGAAAACGTTGTCATACCAAAACTCTTCCCCTGTTTCAAGGTTTAAATTATAAAGTCCAATTAATCCGCTTTGTGCCATCGGGTTGTTAACGGTGGCAACCAGATTTTTTCCATTGTTCATAACTCTAACATCGTTGAAATGTGCCGGCGGGATTTCGGGCATTGTTTCCCCGGGGTCGCCCTTATACCCTTCTGACATTTCATCATAATCATATATCGGAACATCAAAGTTGTCATATATCCTGTCGTACGAGATAAAAATTTCCGAGTTTTGGTTGCCCTCGATAGGCATTACCGAAATACCATATTCGTTTGAAACTGCCCACCAAGCGTTGTCGGGGTTTTCTCCCGAAAGCTCGGGCGTTCCGTCAAAAGAGTAACTGCTAAGAGACAACAATCTCTCGGAAATATTGTCTTGCATATACCCCATTGAATTTTCCGCCGCAAAGTCATCTGGAAGCGCATAAGTTGCAATTTCAATGTCGCTGTTATATATAAAAAGAGTATAATGGGTGTCGCTGATTGTTCTATACTGTATACTGTCTGTTTCTTTGTTATATTCCAAACTATTTTCAATATAACGCCCTGTAGCGTTTCCTGTGCTTATTTTTCCCCCGGTTTGTTTATCAAAAAATTCAATCACCGTTTCATATTGGTCGGGGGGTTGTTCGCTGCTAAAGTAATCGTAATGGACAAAAACAAGATGGTTAGATGTTTCGGCAACATCTATGTATCGCCAAGCGTCCGGGTTATCAAGCCACGCAAGTGATAAATTTTGGTTTTCGTCAGGCGCTTGTTTTTCGGCGTTTGGTTGAACGGTTTCGGCTGCCGTTTCAGTCGTTTGCTCGTTTGAAGTTCCGTCGCTTGGGTTGTTTAAAGTTTCGTTGTTCTCCGAGTAACAAGCTGTTAACATTACAAGAGCCAACAAAACCACAAAAAATTTAACTGCCAAGATAATTTTTTTCATAACACAAGACCTAACCTTTCTCTTTTTTCTTTTTTGTTGCTTGATGAATTTGTAAACTTTTAGTTGACACAGGTGCTAGCTAAAAAATCTAATATCTCACAGCATTGCACTGTCCGTCGTCCAAAACGCAAACAATGAAATTTTCGGTTACGCTAAACATAACCAGCTCCGCGGTGTCAAATTCAGCCAAAATCTCTTGCTCTATTCCCTTTTCGAGGTTATACATACGAATAGAACCTTTCCCGTCTCGGACAAACCTTTCAAAATAATTTTCATAGTCATATGTCATTGCATGAGCTAAATCTTTTTGGACAGTCTCGGCTTCGCCTGTATCAAGGTTGATAAAAGTTGATACTCCGTCCCCTTGCGCAACAACCGTTTTGTCGTCCCTATATTCTACTTTTGCAAACATAGCCGAAAAAACGTTGTCATACCAAAACTCTTCACCCGTTTCAAGATTTAAATTATAAAGCCCAATTAAAGACGGATTATGAACGGTGGCAACCAGGTTTTTCCCGTTGTTCATAACTCTTACATCAGAAAAAAATGCCGGTGGTAGTTCGTCAAATTTCTTAAGTTCAAAATAATCCTGTATAGTATCATTCGAGATGAAATATCCCGAATTTGGGTCACCCTCGACAGGCTGCACAGCTATGCCGTCTACGTTTGAAACAGCCCACCTAACGTTTGAAATGTCGGGCGTTCCGTCAAAAGAATATTTGTATTGTGTCAAATCTTTATCCAAAATATTTTGTTGCATAACCTGCATTGAGTTTTCCGCCGCAAAATCAGCAGGTAAAGAATGTATAACAAACTCAAAGCCACTATCAATTATGTAAAGGGAAAGAGAGGTTTCTTGTATAATTCTAAGCTGTATAGTGTCGTCACCTTTGTTATACTCCAAGCTATTTTCAATATATCGACCATCAAAAGCAATTGTATTTTTTTGTATTCCCGTTTGTTTATCATAAAATACGACAACCGTTTCGTATTGGTCGGGGGTTTGTTCACCACCAAAATAATTGTTGTGGACAAAAACAATATAATTAGATGTCTCGGCAACCTCAATGTTTCGCCAAGCGTCCGAATTTTCAAGTTTCGCAAGCGATAAAATTTGTTTTTCGGCGTTTGGTTGAACGACAGTTTCCGAAACATGGGCGTTTTGTTCGCTTGAGCCATCGGTTGCCATATCTCCGTCGGTTGAGGAAAAACAAGCCGTCAGCATAGCTAACGATAGCAAAGTTGCAATAATAAACAGCACTTTTTTCATTTGATATTACCTAACCTTTCACTTTATTTGTCGCAAAACCCGCTTTTCACCAAGGATATTATTTACATTGTAGCACGATATAAATAATTTTGTCAATATTAACTAAAATAACTACACTTATTTGTTTAAATAAGTGTAGTTATTTTAGACTCATGAATAGTTTTTCACTTTTACTCTCAGTCAATCTTGGATTGACTGAGAGTGTGTTTTTTAAAGTTTTATCTCAATCGATTTTGCTATTTCAAAAAAAAGTTCGTCTATTCTTTCTTTTTGTTCTGTCAGATATAAAAAGCCGAAAAGTGCTTCAAGCCCTGTCGCCGCCCTGTAATCTTTCGGGCTGCAACTTCTTGGAAACCCCGATTTTGTGCTGTTTTTTCCGCGGCGAACAATGTTTGCTTCCTCTTCGCTCAACATCTCCGCTATCTTTAACAGTGCTTGGTGTTGGGCGTTTGCACACACCACCGACACGGTAAGTCTATGTAGATTGTTGGGTGTTGTATCTATGTTGTCTATAATGTGACGTCGAACCATAAGCTCGTACACCCCGTCCCCTATATAAGCCATCTGCAACGGATTTTTAAGTTTAACTTCTTTTTCTGTATAGCTTTTAATCATCTATCTACCTATTCCACATAATCAAATTGATATTCGCCAATTCTGACGCTGTCGCCCTCTACAATTCCAAGCTCATTCAGCTTGTCGTTTATGCCGCTGTCGGTTATGGCGCGTTGGAAATATTGAAGTGATTCATAATCGCTTATATCGGTTGTTTTGAGAATCTTTTCAAGCCACGGTGCCTCGATTACAAACTCGTCCTCTTCGCGCAAAATCTCAAACGCCCTGCCTATCTTGGGCAACGGCTTAACATAGGTCGGCTCGTATACCAAAACTGGCGGAAGCGTCGACAACAACTCATATGCAGATTTGACAAGAATGTCGAGATTTTTTGTTGTCGCGGCGCTTATCGAAAGATATTTCATGCCTTTATCGGTGATATATTTTTCAAAAGTTTGAATGTTCTCTTCGCTTGCTATGTCGCTTTTGTTCCCGACAACTATCTGTGGAAGCTTTGCAAGTTGTTCGCTAAACGCAAACAATTCTTTGTTGATAGTCTCAAAATCCTCAACCGGGTCGCGCCCTTCGGTTCCCGAAACGTCCACCACGTGAACAATCATTCGGCAACGCTCGACATGTCGAAGAAACTCGTGTCCAAGCCCTATGCCGTCCGACGCGCCCTCGATAAGCCCCGGGATATCCGCAACGACAAACGAATTTTCTTCATACAGTTTAACCACGCCAAGCACAGGGCTAAGCGTCGTGAAGTGATAGTTTGCTATCTTTGGTTTTGCGGCGCTAATCGCTGAAATTATAGTAGATTTACCGACATTCGGAAACCCAACCAATCCAACGTCCGCAACAAGTTTAAGTTCCAAAAAAACTTCGATTTTTTCGCCCACGATTCCAACTTTCGCAAAGGTTGGAACCTGTCTCGTCGGGTTTGCAAAGTGGCTGTTTCCAAAACCGCCTTTGCCGCCTTTTGCGATAATAACAGGCATGTCGCCCGACATATCCGCAACTATTGAACCTGTTTCAAAATCTCTTACTACCGTACCACGCGGAACCTTAACAATAAGGTCTTCCGCGCTCTTTCCCGTTCGGTTGTTTTGTTCTCCGGGATTTCCGT
>CAYJAY010000036.1:0-19872 GCA_964368445.1 uncultured Oscillospiraceae bacterium | reverse complement strand
TCGTTGCTATTTTTTGTGCAACATTTTTGAGGGTATACCTTTTTTGACACGCTGAGGGGCTGTGACAATTTCGTCACAGCCCCTTAATCTATTTGATTATTAATATACCGTGATGCTTTGTGAGTTTCCGGCAAGCGATTGGTATACGCTAAGATAAGCGTCAATTTCGGTGAAATCCTCCGGTATCGGGTCGAGCAACTCTTTAAGCAAGAACACCGTTTGTTCGTCGGAACTTTCCGCATAATTTATTGCGTCTACAAAACTTTCGGCTCTCAAGTAATAGCTTTTGTTTACCGAAATTAAACTTAAAACGACTGCCCTTGCGCCGTCCTCTTGAACATAGTAAAAATCATAGTACGAAATCGATTGCCCGTCTTGTTGTTCGATAGTCAACATTACCGTCACATTAGTTCGCATGTCGGGGGGAACAACAAGGTTAAATCCCCTGCCGTAGAAAATCCCTTCTAAGACGTTGAATGTAACATCGTGTATTCCGGGGTTGATTGGTAACGTTTCTCCAAGAGCTATCCCCTCCGACTGGTCTCCTCCCGTCGCGGCAGTGCCCGCTGTGGCGTCGGCTGTCGGAACGTCTGAGACGTTGTTGCTTCCCGGGATAATTTCGCTGTCGAGAAGCCCCGAAGCATTAGGCTCGACAAACATCCTAACGTCAGAACCGTAATTAACATCATATAGTTCACTTGAACATCCAAAAAAAATCATCGATATTGTTAATATTAAAGTTAATAAAAATATTTTTCTCATTTTCCACCAAATAAATAAAGCCGGTTGACCCCTCTTACTGCGGCTCGGCGAGGGGTAACCGGTAAATATATTATAACATCTCTCGCTTCGCATTTTGTAACCAAATTGTAAACAATTAATAAACTATGTCTAAATTGTGTTAAAAATAAATTTTAGGGTGCGTATTTAAAAACGTTTATTGTAATGTCATTATACTATATTTAAGTAAAAAATTCAAGTTTAAGAGTTGTTTTTAAAAAAGCGATTCATTTTTCCCTCGGAAAAATTTGTTGTAAAACCAAAGAAAACCTCCGAAATTTTCGGAAGTTTCTTTGAAATAATAATCTAAAAGGAAGCTTTTAAGGCTTTAGGAGATGTTGTCATTTGTGCCACATTGGCACGAACTGTTTTTGTTTTTATTTGCCAAGTTTGCCGAGCAACTCCCGGCAGAGCCACAACCTATGCATCTTGCTCCGTTCTTTTTTTGTTTGATTATATAGCCAATAGCAAGCCCCAATATAACCACAATAATTCCGCCTACTATAAAATCCATAAGTTATCCTCCGTGAAAAACGTGTATTGATGTAATGTAGTGTTTTTATTTTAAAGCATAGCTTTCGGCTTTTTTGTTACCTTTTTTAACAAGGTAAACGCAAAGCACGACAAGCGCGATAAACACTATCAGTCCCGGAACAAATCCTGTTCCGACCGTTCCCAAAGTTAGCAATGTACCCACTTGATATACCAAAAATGCCACAGCAAACGCCATTCCGAATTGGAGGCCAATTCCACTCCAGAACCATTTTTTGTCGGCAATTTCCGAGTTCATCGCGCCGATTGCCGCAAAGCAAGGTGGTGTATAAAGATTAAACATAAGATATGCAAGTGCTGCCGCCGCCGAAAGTTCCATAGTAGCCGCAACCTCGGTTGCTCCGCCCACAAGTTCAAGTGCTTCTGTGTCGATAAAGTTTGTTATGCTATACACAACGGCAAGTGTTCCAACAACATTTTCTTTTGCGATAAATCCGGTTATCGCCGCCGCCGCAAGTTGCCATGTGCCAAAGCCCAACGGAATGAGAAGCCAAGCAAACGGACCCGCGATACTTGCAAGTATCGATGTGTTTTCCGCGCCCTCTGCAACAACCTCAAAACTCCAGTTGTAAGTTTGCATGATTTGAACGGCCGCATTGCAAACAAGGATAATTGTACCGGCTTTAATGATGAAAGCCTTTGCCCTTGAAAGCATTGACATTGTAGCACGTCCGAGGCTTGGAGCTTTGTATTCGGGGAGTTCAATAATAAAGAACGATTTTCTGTCTTTGTGTCCCGCAATCTTCATAATTAAAAGAGCGCCAAGGATTATAAGCAAAATTCCTGTGAAATACATCAAGGTCGAAACCCAACCTGCTCCACCAAAGAATGAACTTGCAAAAAGAACAATAACGGGAACTTTTGCTCCACACGGCATAAACGGTGTTAGCATTGCGGTCGTTCTTCTCTCGCGTTCGTTTTTAATCGTTCTGCTTGCCATAACTCCGGGGATTGCACAACCTGTACCGATTATCATCGGTATGATTGATTTACCCGAAAGACCGACTTTTTTGAAAAATCTGTCCATAACAACGGCAACACGTGACATGTAACCGCAATCTTCAAGCAAAGCGATAAGGAAATACATAACCATAACGAGGGGCAAGAAGCCAACAACGGCTCCAACACCGCCGATGATGCCATCGACAAGAAGCGAGCTCACAACGGGGTGGGCGCCTTCAACCGCTCCGGCAACCGTTTCGCCAAACCCTTCAATCCAACCGACAAGGATATCGGCAATCACCGGGCCTACATATGTTTGTGAAATCGAAAACACCGCCCACATAACAACGGCAAAGATTGGAATTCCAAGCCATTTATGTGCAACAATCGAGTCAATTTTATCGCCCGCGTTTTTGTCGCTTGTTAAAACTTTTCTGCTTTCAACCTGTGAAACAATCGTGTTAACAAATTCAAAACGTTTTCTGTCTGCTGTTTCAACCTGTTGTTTATCTGTTAAATCTATTTTTTCTTGATTATATGTCGCGGTTTGCGAGGTTCCATTAAGGCTTGCCGCCGCGCTCACAAGGTTTTGGAGGTCTTGTTCCGAGGCAGACGTCGAAACTATCTCAACAACGGGGCATGCGAGTTTTTCCGAAAGCGCCTTTACATCGATAACCGTTTGTTTCTTTTGATTTATGTCTGCTTTGTTTAAAGCAACCAACACAGGGACACCAAGTTCCAAAAGTTGTGTTGTGAAAAACAAGCTTCTTGAAAGGTTTGTTCCGTCAACGATGTTTATTATAACATCAGGGTTTTCTTTGCGCACATACTCACTTGTGACGCTTTCCTCCGAAGTAAACGGCGACATAGAGTAAGCTCCCGGAAGGTCGACGGCTATTACTTCGCCAAACTCTCCACAAAGGTTCGCCCTCATTTCGCTTTCTTTCTTTTCTACAGTAACGCCCGCCCAGTTTCCGACATGCTCGCTTTTTCCCGTCAGGGCATTATAAAGCGTTGTCTTTCCGCTGTTTGGGTTTCCCGCTAATGCAATTCTCATAACTTCTCCCTCTTTAATTTATAATTTTATCGGTCAATTAGTTTAAGCTAACCGCCTAACTTTAAAAAAACTACTCGACAAGTCAGAATAGTTTTAAAAAACAAATTTAATATGTGCCATCTGTGCCATCCGCACAGCTTCACAACAAAGTTATATTATAATAGCTTTTGCTAGTGCGCTGTTAATATTGTATCTGCTGTCTTTAATCGAAACGACAAAGCTTTCGCTTATTACCGACACAACAACAATGCTTTCACCTTCGTAGCATCCAAGTGTAAACAAAAAGCTGTCGAGTTCGCTATCGTCCGTTTCAATCTTCTTTATGGTGTACATTTTGCCGATTTCGGCATCAACTAACGTTGTTTGATTCATTTTAACTTCGCCTTCCTGCATGTCCCACACGCGAGTTAGTTAACTAATACTAACCCATATTAACACATATATTCTCTCTTGTCAACAAATTTATCAACAAAATATGTTACCCTTGTCGTCTTTTTTAAGCTTTTTATTGTCTTTGAGTGAATTTTTTAATACCATCAAACGTTTCAGCCGATATGATGTGCTCTATCTTGCAGGCATCCTCGGTCGCTGTTTCTTCCGAAACACCAAACGAAACCAACATTTTTTTAAGCACGATATGCCTCTCATACATCTTGTTCGCAATCTCCATACCCTTTTGGGTAAGCGCAATTGTGTTGTCTTCTCCCATAACTATATATTCATTTTCCCTCAAATTTTTCATAGCAACGCTGACGCTTGCTTTTGAAAAATTAAGTTCATTTGCAATGTCGATAGAGCGAACGACACCTTTTCTGTTTTTCAATATCAAGATAGTTTCAAGATAGTTTTCGGAAGACTCCATTATTTTCATATCTGCTCTGCTCCTTTTCTTTCCAATCTGCAACGCCTTTAATGGTTGCTCGTTAATATAATTCCAGTCAAAGTGACTTTTAAAAAAATCTTACCGATTTAAAAAATAATTTTTAATAATTATACTACAAACATATTAAAATTAAAAGGAAAATTAAATATTTATTAATATTAAAACAGATATTTAATTTTATATTTCTTTATGTTTTTGCTTTTTTGTGGTATAATTTTAATGTTTGAACAACTTCAAACTCAGTTTTCACGACGCTTTTTAATCTTCTAGCTACACATAACCGTGTTAAAATATTAAAAACGAGGTTCTACAATGAATTTTGCTATCATTTGGCCCATTCTGGCAATATCGCTTTTCATTCACAATTTTTTATATTTCAAACAGTGTGGCAAGATCTTCAATCTTCGTCCACACAGAAAGATTTTTATATTGCCGATATGTGTTTTAAACATATTTGTCCTCATTATAATTCTTATTTTCTCGAATGATTTTATTATCTTAGGATATCTTTTATCCCTTGTGCTCTATTTATTGGAACTGTGTTTTTGTTTTAAAGCCAAGCCGACTAATGCATTGATAAATATTTTCTCACTAATGATTCATTTGATGAGTTTCCAGATAATAACCTATTCCGTTATATCTATTATAACAGGGGTAACATTACATCAGGTGTACCACAATGAAGCATTCTTTGTATCTATTATTATTGTTTCATATATAATTAATTCACTTTACATCGTTTCCACTATGATTGTTCTACCGATAGAAAATTTAAAAATTTTAGGCAAGGATTTCAAAACATTAAAATTATTGCTGTTCGTTCTTGTTGCATCTACTATTGGACTTTCTATCAACGTTTTAATGTATGTTTCAACACCGATAGACTTTCAATTTATTGAGCTAGCTCAAATTATCATTGTGTTAATTTGGCTTTTCATTATATATTCATGCACCTATGTTATCCTAGGCTTTGAAATACTACGAGAAAACCAATCAAGTTACGAGAAACAACTTGAGCGCGCGTCTATCTACCAAGACACTTTGGCTAAACGTGTTCAAGTTATAAACGAAATCAACTGCACAAAAAACCGTTTGACAAAACAGATTTTACACGGCAACGTCGTCGCCGACTACAGGGAAATCAGCTACACACAACACCTCGAGCGAATCCTCCCGATGGTTCATGAAGATTACCGAGATTTAGTCATTACGACGGAAGATCCAAAAAACTTTATCGAAAATTTTAACAAAGGCATCGATAAAGTTTCATATGAATACCTTTCATATACCGAAAACAACGAGACACGCTGGTATAATTGCGTCATATCAATAAGCCAAGATAGGGCAACAGATGACATAATAGCCATCAACACAATTTCCGACATACATGAAAAAAAGGAGCTAGAACTCGATTTAATGTATAAATCGGAACGAGATCTTTTAACGGGGGCATATAACAAACTTGCAACCCAAAACCTTATCACAACACATTTAAATAATTCCGGCGTTGGCATATTTTTCATGATCGACCTTGACAACTTCAAACTTATAAACGACAATTTCGGACACGCATACGGCGACACAGTTCTTTGTGATGTTTTTAATAAATTAAAAGTATTGTTCAGAGACAGCGACATTCTAGGACGTGCCGGTGGCGACGAATTTATCGTGTTTATGAAAAATATATCCGACATAAAAGAAGGAGAACTAAGGGCCGAAAAAATCTGTCAATGTATACAAAATGTCTACAACAACAATACCGGTTTAGATATCGAAATTTCGTGTAGCGTCGGTTTATCTGTATCAAAAGGTTCTGATTTAGATTTCAAAACATTGTTTAACATGGCAGATGTCGCGATGTACTATTCAAAAGACCACGGAAAAAACACATATGCCGTGTATGACGAAAATGTGCATAAACATTATAAATCTAAAAGAGTTGTATCATAATTTTTTATTAAAAAAATCATATTTATTGCAATTTCAGGAGGATTGAATTTTGAACTATAAAGACATATCCGCTTTGGTAACCGACGAGGGCACCGACCTTATATATATTTCGGACATAGAAAACTATGGCCTATACTACTTAAACAAAACGTTGCTTGATGGCTTAGGAATTGTTAACGAACAGGATTGGAAGGGCAAAAAATGTTATGAACTCTTACAAGGCAAATCCGCGCCTTGTGAATTTTGCACAAACCATCTTTTAAGCCGCGACAGTTATTATGAATGGGAGTACTACAACCCACTTTTACAAAGATACTACAGTATAAAGGATAAATTAATAAATATCGACGATAACGATGTGCGTCTTGAAGTTGCAACCGATATAACTCCAAAACATCTGTTGGAACAGGACGTTAAACTTAAATACGAAGAACAAAAAACTCTTAACGAATGTGTCGAAGCTTTGCATTCAAACGATGACATGCAAGTTGATATGAGCAATCTTTTGAAGATTTTGTTAAGATATTTCGACGCTAGCCGTGCATATATCTTTGAAAATTCAAAATGTGGTAAATTTATAGACAACACTTTTGAAGAATGCAGTGTTGGAGTAGTCCCCCAAAAAGATACACTTATAAACATCCCAATTGAAGACGCTTCTCTTTGGTTTGAAATGTTCAAAGAAAAGGGTGAGTTTTCTATCAATTCGGTTCAAGATAACCTCGAAAGAGGTTCACATGAATATGAAATTTTAAACAGACAGAATATATCATCGATAGTTTGTTCTCCGCTTTATAATTCCGACAACGAGATAATCGGTTTTTTAGGTGTTGATGATCCAAGCGCAAACAGTAAAAACACCGCTCTTTTACACCTAGTTTCTAAATCCATTTCAGACTATCTCGAAAAAAAGCGTCTTTTCAACATGCTTCACGAACTTAGCTTCACCGATCTTATGACCGGCCTTAAAAACCGCCATAGCTATCGTTTGAAACTTTCGGAATATGATCTGTCCGAACCGTCAACTTTAGGGGTTGCATACGCTGATATCAACGGCATGAAAGAGATCAACGACACAAAAGGTCACAAAGCCGGCGACGACGTTATTGTCGACCTTTCCAAAATATTAAGCGAAATCTTTAAAGACCAAGCATATCGTGTTGGCGGGGATGAGTTTGTTGTTTTATGCGAGAATATCGACGAAAAAGATTTTGAAGACAAGATAGCGTTGCTTAAGAAAAAAGTTTTTGAACATGAACTTTTAAAGATTTCGTTGGGATTTTCTTGGACAAAACAAGGCTCAACCGCTTCAAAACAAGTTGAGCTTGCCGACAGCCTTAAATATATGGAAAAACAACAGAAGTATGGAATGGAACAAAAAAACAGCAAATATTCCTCAATGTTGTCTCAAAACCTCGAACGCGAGATATTAGAACAGCGTTTTGTCGTATATCTCCAACCACAAATAGATCTTCAAACCGGCCAACTAGCGAGCGCCGAAGCTTTGATTAGACGTCTTGATTCTTCAGGGCAGATACAGCCGCCGTTTTCGTTTATTCCTTTTTATGAAAAAGAAGGCATAATTTCAAAGATAGACCTTTTTGTTTTTGAAGAGGTTTGTAGAATTCTTTCGGAATGGAATAAGAAAAATCTCTTTTCTTCAATCAATGTCGCTGTTAATTTTTCAAGAATAACGATAGCGGAAAAAGGAATTATTCAAAAACTATCCGAAATATGCGAAAGGTATTCTGTTTCTCCAAATCGGCTTATTGTTGAAATCACCGAAGCAATAGGATACATCAACCAAGATCTTTTATCAAAACTCATGAAAGATTTTTCAAAAAAAGGTTTTTCTATCTCACTCGATGATTTTGGTTCAGGACAGTCTAACCTTGCTATACTTACAACCTCAAATTTTGATGAACTTAAAATCGATCGTAGTTTAATCATCGATCTTGAAAACAATGAAAAATCTAGAACTATAACAAAACTTGCCATCGACGTTTGCGGGCAGCTTGACAACCTCGATTCGATTGCAGAGGGAATCGAGACGGTTGGACAGTTTAACATCCTAAAAGAAATGAAATGCAAAAAAGGTCAAGGATATTATTTTTCAAGGCCTGTTCCTGTCAAAGAGTTTGAACAAAAATATATAAAAGAATAACTAATCAAAACAAAAAACAACCGAGAACAAAGATTTTCTCGGTTGTTTTTTGTTGCATTATTCCGGTGTTTGCCCAAGATAGCTATACAAAGTGTATCTTGATATACCAAAATAACTGCTTACTTTTTCAGAAGATTTTGTTATTAGAAATGCCCCGGATCCGTTTAAAAACTGAATGGCTTTTATCTTGTCTTCTTTAGTCATAACCGCGACAGGCTTTCCGACAAGTTTAACCGAAGACTCGATTAACTCTTCCAAAAGATCCCCAACGTTTTGCACAATCCGTTCGGGGGTTTGCGTCTCGATATTTGAAGCATTAAGTGACTTGATTATCTTTTCGGCAACCGAAAGGTCGGTTGTATCATAGTTAATCGAAAAAACACCAATCGGTTTGTTGCTGTCGTTTCTTATATAGACTGTCGAGGAGCGCAAAACCCTTCCATCGCCCGTCCTTGTTTGGTAGTTAAACCTGTCCTCTAGCTTTTCTTTTTCTGAGCCTTGCGCCCTAAGCACGGCTTGAGATGCTCCGTCGCCAATCTTTCTCCCCGAAACATGTCCGTTTTCTATGTGCACAACGGTATGTTCAACATCTCTTTCGTCCAACTCATGGACAACGACTTCGCAGTTTTCACCAAACTGTTGTGCTATTCCGTGTGCTAAGTTTTTCAAAAATATCAATGTTTCTTTTTGCATAAACACCGCCTATCGTCTATTTTTAATAACCTTTAAATCCACATTAGCATCTTGATTTCAAAAAATGCCTAATATAATTTCTATCTTCCGTATTTATCTTTTCGCTTTTGGTCCCCAATTTTACGAAGATTTTTAACCCCTCCAAAACGTTCAAACTTTTTTACTTCTATCTCTTTAGAGCTTAAACCCTCGTAACCGGCTTCATGTTTTAATTTTAAATAGTTATTAAATCGTCGTTGATCGAGTTTTTCGCTCTCGATAGCTTGTTTTATCGCGCAACCGGGTTCACCCGTATGGGTACAATCGCTAAATTTACAGGTCCGCTCAAGATCTTGAATATCGTCAAAAACATTTGAAACATCGGTTCCTTTTGCCCCAAGCTCGCGCATTCCGGGGGTGTCTATAACAACTCCACCAAGTTCGGTAATAAACATCTCTCTTCCCGTTGTTGTGTGCCGCCCTTTGTCCGCTTTGCCAATGTCCGATGTAGACGCCACTTCCCTACCCAAAATTTTATTAATTATTGTAGATTTTCCAACACCAGACGAGCCTATGAACGCCGCTGTTTTTCCCATCGTTAGATAGCTAGCCAGCTTGTCTGTTATATCGCTGTCAAACATCGAAACGGTTATTATGTCGGAGAAAGCCGAACATCTTTCAACATCGCTTATGGCTTTTTTTATATCTTGTGCGAGATCTGATTTAGTTAATATAATAACCGGTGTCGCCCCGCTGTCCCACGCAACCGAAAGATATCTTTCCAATCGACTTAAGTTAAAGTTGTTGTTGAGCGACATACATATAAAAATGGTATCGATATTGGAGGCTACAGCTTGGTCTTGTCCGCTGACCCCAACCGCCGTCCTAAGAAATATGCTCTTTCTTGTCAAGACGTTGTGTATCAACGCTGTTCCGTTTCGATCGTGACACGACACCATGACAAAATCCCCAACTGTCGGAAAATCTATAAGCTTGTCTACCGAATGTCTGAACTTTCCGGAAATCTCGGCGGAAAATTCCCCAACATTCGTTATTATTTTGTATAATCCCTTATGTTGAGCCGTAACCCTTGCCGGCATCAATTCGGGAAAACTTGATGCTTCGTTCAAAAAACGTTCGGCTATTCCATATCTTGTTAAAATATCGGCCTTTATGTCCATATTAAGATGTCTCCAGTAATTAAATATAAATTGCCTGAGTCTTGCTGTTACAATTATAAACGACAAAAAATTTGATGTCAACAAACTTTTTGTTTGGCTTGCAAAAAATTTGTTGACATCGATAAATTGCTATGCTAATATAAAGTTAAAAGAGGCGTGAAATCTCTTTTTTAAAAAAACATTAAATATGCAAGGGATAGAAGTTCTGTGCTTTTGCCAAATAAGACAGGCAAAACTTTTTCAATATAATATTTTATGTGAAAAAGTCGCACACAACTAAGAAAGGAATGGTCATAAAAATGAGCAAACGTATAGTTATCGCCCTTGGTGGAAACGCTTTGGGAAGTTGTCTTTCGGAACAAATGGAAGCAGTCAAAATAACCGCAAACGCTATAGCTGACCTTATTGAAGATGGTCACCAGGTTGTCATTGCCCACGGAAACGGGCCACAAGTCGGCATGATAGGCAACGCTTTTGCTAGCTATGCAAAACAAGAACCAAAGGCAGATATAATGCCGCTTTCGGTGTGTGTTGCTATGAGTCAAGGATACATAGGTTATGACCTTCAAAATGCTTTGCGCGAAGTTCTTCTCGATCGTAAGATTGATATGGGGGTTGCAACTGTTTTAACTCAGGTTGTTGTAGATAAAGATGACCAAGCGTTTAAAAACCCCACCAAGCCTATCGGCGCATTTATGACTAAAGAAGAAGCTCAAAAACTTTCTAACGAAAAAGGAATTAATGTTGTAGAGGACTCAGGAAGAGGCTACAGACAGGTTGTCGCCTCACCAAAGCCTAAAGAAATTGTCGAGATTTCAACTATCAAAGCACTTGTTAACAGCAACCATGTTGTCATAGCTTGCGGCGGAGGCGGCATTCCGGTTTTTAAAACGGGAGAACACCACCTTAAAGGCGCAGCAGCGGTTATCGACAAGGATCTTGCGTCGTATGTATTAGCAAAAGATCTCGACGCGGATTATCTTATAATCCTAACAGCGGTCGAAAAGGTTGCGATTAACTTTGGGAAACCCGATGTCGAGTGGTTGTCTTCTCTTTCCGTATCACAAGCCCAAGAGTATATAAAACAAGAGCAGTTTGCAAAAGGCTCTATGCTTCCAAAAGTCGAAGCGGCAATAGCGTTTGCGCAATCGGGCGAAGGCAAAAGCGCGCTTATAACTCTTCTTGAAAAAGCAAAAGACGGCATAGCCGGAAAAACAGGCACAAGAATTTCGCTGTAAATTTTAGGCACTTTTCCAAAATATTTAGATAAACTGTTTTTAAAAAAAGATGCAATCGGCAGCAAGCTGTCGATTATTTTTTGTGCAATTTCACACAATGAATTTATAGTTATAGAGAACTTAACGGACATACAACGATAGCTGTGTTAACTTCGATTATGTTAGTGGTCGTTATACGAATAGTTTCTTTGTATTTTGACTTTTCTCTTCCGATATCGGATAAAATTGATTTTGATGAGCAATAATATTTTATAAACCAAATATCTATCTTTGTTTAGATTATATTTTAATCATTAAATTTGATAAAAATTATGTAAATTTTATTATTTTGTACATATTTTTAGGTTAAGCTAATAATAATGGTATTTTCAAAAAATGTTAATAGTGAGGTTATGATTATGAATGATTTAGCAATAATCGGCGCGGGTCCTGCCGGGCTTTCGGCGGCAGTTTATGCAACAAGGGCCGGGCTTTCGGTTGTTCTAATCGAAGGAGCCGGAATTCCAAGCGGACAGGTTCTCACGACATACGAGGTCGAAAACTATCTAGGTTTTCCAACGATAAGCGGTTTTGATCTTGGCGCAAAGTTCCAAGGCCATGCCGAAGCGATGGGTGTTGATATCCAATATGTCTCTATAGAGAAAATTGTGAAAACCGATGACGGATTTACATTAAACTGTAGCGATTGCGAAATTTCGGCAAAATGCCTTTTGGTTACAACGGGGGCACAAAACCGCAAACTCGAAGTTCCGGGCGAGCAAAAATTCGCCGGTCGTGGCGTGTCATACTGCGCAACGTGTGACGGAGCTTTTTTCAAAGGCAAAACCGTTGCGGTTGTAGGCGGAAGCTACACAGCGGTCGAGGACGCTATCTATCTTGCTTCGATGTGTGAAAAGGTATATGTGGTTCATCGTAGAGATTCGCTAAGGGCGGGGAAATTCTTAGAAAGCAAACTTTTCGCATTTAACAATGTCGAATTTAGATGGAACAGTGTTGTGTCTGAGATTGTCGGGGATCAAACGCTATCGGGGATTGTTATAGATGACATCGACACAAAAAAATCCGAAACGATAGAAGTTTCCGGGGTGTTTGTCGCAATTGGTACAACTCCAAAAACCGATCTGTTAAAAGGGCTTGTAAAGCTTGACGAGCGTGGATATGTCATAGCGGACGAGACGTGTACAACCTCGCTTGAGGGATTATATGCCGCCGGAGATCTTCGAACCAAACCGTTGCGCCAGATAATAACCGCCGTTTCGGACGGTGCAAACGCAGCGACTTCGATTTGGAACTATCTTTTGCATAAGAATAGTATTTAATATCATTTCAAAAAACCAAAAAAACAAGTAGGGATTATCTAAAAAAATGATCTCTACTTGTTTTTTATCTGAATAATCATAATTTTTTTGTCATTTAAACTGCGGCGTAAGCCATACAATAACTATTAACTAACACTATTTTAAATCGCGCCTTTAGGCACTCCGACATTCCTAATTCTAACTCTCACCAAAGGCGAAAATTAAATACTATATCTTCTCCAGGTTGACGGAGCTAACAAAATCATCATTGGAAATATCTCCAGCCGTCCAAAAAGCATGTTAATCGACAACACAAATTTTGAAAGGAACGAAAGTCCTGCATAGTTCCCAACTGCCCCGACATCACCAAGCCCCGGGCCTATGTTGTTTATACACGCTATGACGGCAGTTATCGTTGTGTCAAACGAAAGATTATCAAGGCTTACAATTAAAAATGAAACCCCACAAAGCATGCAGTATATCGCAAAAAACGTGTGTACATTGTGAACAACAGAGATGTCGACTACACGTCCATCCATTCGGACAGGCTTTACCATCCGAGGATGCAAAAGCTTTTGCATTTCATTTTTTGCCGATTTAAACAGAATTAACGCGCGCGAAACCTTGACTCCGCCGCCCGTAGACCCAGCACACGCACCGACAACCATAATGGCGACCAGTAGAACCCGCGAAAACTCGGGCCATAGGTTAAAGTCGGCGGTAGCATATCCCGTTGTTGTCATTATCGATGATACTTGAAAAAATGAATGATGGAACGCTTCAAACGTTGTCTCGTAGTTTGAACGTATATTAAACGCGATTAGGGTTGTTGTTGCCGCCACTATTCCAAGGTATGTCAAAAGCTCTTCACTTTTAAAAACTGATTTAAAGTCTCTTAGTAAAATAATATAGAAAATGTTAAAGTTTATTCCAAACAGAAGCATAAATACCGATATCACGCCTTGTAGATAGAAACTGTCATATGCGGCTATGCTCGCATTTTTAATCGAGAAACCACCCGTGCCCGCCGTTCCAAACGTATGCACCAAGCTATCAAAAAACGGCATACCCCCGGCAAACAAAAGAATTATCTCGATAATCGTAAGGCCTATATAAATTTTATACAACATTCGTGCTGTTGAACGGATTGTCGGAACAAGTTTTCCGACTTCAGGTCCCGGGCTTTCGGCACGCAGAATGTGAAGAGAATCCGCCTTGCTTGCCGGAACAACCGCCAACATAAACACAAGAATACCCATTCCGCCCACCCAATGGGTGAAGCTTCTCCAAAACAGTATCGAAAGTGGAAGCCCCTCGATTTGGGTCAAAATACTTGCCCCCGTTGTTGTGAAACCCGATACCGTTTCAAACCAACAATCAAGAAAATTTGGTATAGCTCCGCTAAGGAAAAACGGAATAGCTCCGAAAAAAGAAACTGCAACCCACCCTAACGTAACCGTTACAAATCCTTCGCGTGCGTATATTGTGTCTTTTCCAATTTTGTTTTTAGAGATAAACCCAAAAATAATAGATATCGTAAACACGATTATTATCGTCGCAAGAAAAGCAAACGCACTTGAGGTTTCTTGTTGATAAATTGCTATTACAAGCGGAGCTATCATAAAAATCGCTAAAATTAAAAGAATTCTACCTAAAAAGTAAAATATTACTCTATGCTTCATTAAATATTCGCCCTTCCGAATTTAACAGTTGATTAAGCTCTGATATCGCATATTTCGACTCAGCAACAACGATAATCGTGTCGCCTTCTTTTAACACATCGTCTCCTGAAGGGATTATAACATCTTTGCTACCCCTGATTATACACGCAACTATAACATTATCGCGAATTGGAAGTTCCGCCATAGGCACACCAATGCAAGGGAAAGACTTGTCAACAACAAACTCCAACCCCTCTATCTCACCATCTCCGAACCTGTGTAATGAAACGACACCTTTGCCCACCGCAAGATCTGCCGCCCGTACATAGCCCACTATCTCGTTCGCGGTCAAAATCTTTGGGCTCACAATCGTGTCTATTCCTTTTGCGTGAAAAATTGAATTGTACATGCTTCGGTTAACCTTAGTTATACACTTTTGAACACCTTTTGCGTTCGCACAAATAGAGATAACAAGGTTTTGTTCATCAATTCCGGTAAGCGCAATCAACGCATCGGTGTCTTCTAACCCTTCCGCCAACAAAAACTCCGGCAGAGAACCATCTCCGTTTATAATCAACGCGTTGGGCAAAAGCTCTGCTAATTCTTCGCAACGTTTTATATCCTGTTCAATTATCTTTATTTTAATTCTGCTACCCAAAATTTGAGCAAGATAAACCGCAATTCTTCCGCCACCGACTATCATGACGTTTTTAACCCTTTGGTTTTCCATCCCGAAATCTTTTGCAATTCCCGAAAGATCCTTCATCGCAACCGCAAGTGTCAGCCTGTGCCCCTCTTCAATTTTGTAATCACCTTTCGGTATAAACGACGTTCCGTCGTCTACCTGTGTGACACACACAAGCGCTTTAAATTTTGTAACAGAGCCTAGTTGATGCAGATATTTTCCAACTAGCGGACAACCCTTGTGTACAACAAGTTCGACAAGTTCAACCCTTCTTCGTTTAGCAAAACTTTCGCGTTTTGAAAAAGCCGTTACCTCAATAAGCCTTGATATCTCGCTTGCTGTCGTTCTTTCGGGATTTATTGTTAAAGAAAGCCCCAGTTCTTTTTTTAAGAACCTAGCTTGTTTTTCATATGCCGGATTCCTTACTCTTGCAATAGTATGGCGACAACCAAGTTTTCTCGCCAACACACAACACAAAAGGTTAATCTCGTCTTTACTTGTTGCGGCAATTAAAAAATCCGCCTTTTCAACCCCGGCTTGTGTCTGGGCTTCAAGCGTTGCACCGTCGCCTTTTAGTATCATTATATCAAGTGTTTCTTGTGATTCTTGAAGAACCCTCGCGTTGCTATCAATAACCGTTATGTCGTGACCTTCGTCGGAAAGTTGTTTTGAAAGCGTAAACCCGACTTTACCGTCCCCCACTATAACAATTTTCATATAACTATACATTCCCTTCTTGATGTTTTGGGCGGTTTTGCTACAGCGATTTTTAAAGTGGCAAAATTTCGTTTACCCTTTTGTCTGCAAAGCACAAAACTCATGTTTGAAACTTTGTTTCAAACTACCTTCTGTTTAACGACCTGTTTTGATGTTATCGTTAAAACTATCTCTTTATACATATATTATGACTATACACTAAATAATTATAAAAATCAATTGCAAAAAAATTTACAGATTGTAAACACTAAATCTTCGCAAAATATAAGCATCTCCAATGTATTTACAGCATTAGGAGATGCTTATATCTATTTGTTTTGAAAGAGCAATCTATTTTCAATTATTCTCTAAGGTTATCAAAAAGAAGGGTACTACATTATAAATAAGCCACCATACTCAATAAAAAGCGGGCTAAAAACTAACGCTACTATCGTCATTAGTTTTATTAATATATTAATAGAAGGCCCTGAGGTATCTTTAAACGGATCTCCTACGGTATCTCCGACGACGGCAGCTTTGTGTGGTTCGCTTCCTTTTCCGCCAAGATTGCCTTCCTCTATATGTTTCTTAGCGTTGTCCCAAGCTCCTCCGGCGTTGCTCATGAATATAGCAAGCACAACGCCCGTTACAACAGAGCCGGCAAGAAGTCCGCCAAGCGCTTCGGTTCCAAGCAAAAGACCGACGGCAACAGGGGAAGCAACTGCTAATATCCCCGGCGCAACCATCTCTTTAAGCGCCGCTTTTGTTGATATCGCAACACAGTTTTTATAATCGGGTTTCTCTTTTCCCTCTAAAATCCCCGGAATCTCTTTAAACTGACGCCTAACCTCGTTAATCATCTCTTGTGCCGCTTTAGACACCGATTCCATCGTTAATGCAGAGAACAAGAACGGCAACATTCCGCCAATAAAAAGGCCAATTATAACGTTTGATTGGAGCACGTCGATAACCGAAAGCCCAACCGTTTGAGCATACGAGATAAACAACGCCAACGCCGTAAGCGCCGCAGAGCCAATCGCAAAACCTTTTCCAATAGCCGCCGTTGTGTTTCCGACCGAGTCTAGCTTGTCTGTAATTCTTCGTACATCTTCATCGAGATGTGCCATTTGTGCTATACCTCCGGCGTTGTCCGCTATCGGTCCATAAGCATCAACCGCAACGGTTATTCCGGTAGTCGAAAGCATACCGACCGCCGCAAGTGCAACACCAAAAAGATCTGCTGCGCTATACGCAAGCCCAATCGCGACACAAACCAAGATAACCGGAGCTAGCGTTGATTTCATTCCAATAGCAAGTCCCGATATAATATTGGTGGCAGAACCGGTAACCGATTGCTGTGCAATCATTTTAACGCTTTTATAGCTGTCAGATGTATAGTATTCGGTCGAAATTCCTATCAATATTCCACAAACCAAACCGCTTATGATAGCATATGCTTCGCCAAAACCTTGGAAAAATACAAAACTTAAAATAACTGAAAACACAGCTACAATTGAACCCGCCACGTATGTTCCGTTTTTCAAAGATTTATGTGGGTTGTTGTTGTTTCCTTTAACAAAAAAGCTTCCCACTATCGAAGCAAAGATTCCAATTGCCGCAAGCACCAAAGGGAAAACTGCTCCGCCTGAACCTTTTGCCACGACGCCTAAAGTTATAGCAGAAATAATCGCACCAACATAAGATTCAAACAGATCCGCGCCCATTCCGGCAACATCTCCAACGTTATCCCCAACGTTATCCGCTATCGTCGCAGGGTTACGGGGGTCATCTTCCGGGATTCCGCTTTCAACCTTTCCAACCAAATCCGCGCCTACATCGGCCGCCTTAGTGTATATACCGCCTCCTACGCGCGAAAACAACGCAACAGACGACGCGCCAAGGCTAAATCCAAACAACACGCTCACATCTTGAGTTATGATGTATATCAAGCTACATCCAAGAAGGCCTAAACCCGAAACCGACATACCCATGACCGCGCCACCCGAAAAAGCGATTGACAAAGCTTTGTTCATTCCGCTGGTTTTTGCGGCGTTTGCGGTTCGCACGTTTGCCCTTGTCGCCGCCGACATTCCGAAAAAACCGGATAGCGCCGAAAACCCGGCACCCACTAAAAAGCAAACTGCCGTCACAAAACTTCCAACACCAAATGTTATAAGTAAAAAAACGACAACGATAAAGACCATAAGTATTCGGTATTGCGAGCTTAGATAAGCTTTTGCACCTTCACTTATGGCCTTTGCGATTTCCTGCATATTTTCTGTTCCGGGATCCTGTGACATAAATTTTTTCGCTAGTACCCCTGCAACAATCAGCGCCAACAAGCTGAAAACAGGGGCAAGGTAACTAAAAATAGTATATACCATTTTTCTTTCCTCCTATTATTTAAAGAGCCGTATATATAATTTATACTATTTTCGACCAAATTGCAAGTGTTTTGCACATTTTTTTTGATAAAATGTTTATTTTTTTGTCAATATTCAATTTAATTTGACGAATTATTATATTTATATATCGTCATCTTTGGCTCGTTAGAAATAGTTTGTTCAAAAAAAACTGTCACTTGCTGTTTGCCTTTTAAAAATTCTTCTATATTTTCAACCAACCCCGCTTCCCAACAAAGCAGATATATGTTGCCGTGTCCCGAAAGGTTGTCCTCGATATTCTTTTTATAAAGTTCGACATCAACCGGATTAAGCGCACCGCCATCCCACGTTGAATATGTGAAAAATTCGTTTTTCATAGGATTATAAAGTCTTGCGCTTTCAAGATACGCCGCAATTGCAGTCGAGGCCGAAAACGAGTTTATAACCAAAACACTGTCACTTGGCAACTCGCTATTTATGTATTCCGCGATATCTTGAGACGAACTATATTTATATTCAACATCAAATTTAACTCCATCTTGTAGATTTCCAAATGAAACTACAAAAAGTATTATAATCACTGTTGAAACGACTGTATTCATATATTTTTGTTTGAATTTAACGCTAAAAAGGTTAGTAGGCTTTTCATAGCAAACTGTCATAAGCGCCACCATAACACCAACCAACATAACCATCAATTTATTTATCATGTAAAGAGGATAAATAACAAGATGTACGGCAAACTGGAAGCCAATACAGCCTAAAAGAATTAGACCTTGTTTTGGGTATAACACAGTAAACAAAACAGACAACACAAACGCACCAATAAAAGCAAGTTGTAAAATATTAAACGGCAATACCACCGATACATACTGTTCAAACACAGCGCTAACATAGTTAATAATTCTGAGATAGATTTCATAAAGGCCAAGGTCAAAGATCTCGAACGAATCGTTAACGGTGTTTATGTTTGTAGAGGTTGAACCCATAACCGAAAGCGACGCAAGAACAAAGCCTGTAAGAGCAACTGCAACGCCTTTAAACGCTTGTTTCTTGTTACTACAGTTTAAGAACAAGATAACAGTCATAACAAGCCCCAAGCCAAAAGATAATACGTGTGTGGTAAAAAGGAGCGCAATTATAATTCCATACTTAATTGGCTTATCGTTAATTTTCGGATAGTTCACTATTAAAAGCACAGCAAAAAATATAATCAACGCATAGCTTCTCGCAAACACAGGATAAAAATACATAAACAAACTACTAAAAAGTAACGAAATTTTTACTATGTATGATCCATCATAATATCTTGCTAAAAGATAGACCGACGCTGTCATGAAAAAAAGACTTATTAGGTTTGCGGTTATATATGGAAAACCCAGTTTTGCAAAAGGCATTAATATTAAATAATATAAGAATGGATGTCCCTCGTACTTTAGCATCTCGAACAACTCGGGAATACTGCAATCACGTGCAAGAAGCCACGACTGAGCTTCATCCAGCCACGCTTCGTGATGTAATAAAACTATTAAATTAATAGCAAAATAGGTGGCGGTTAACAAAAGCGCTTTATAATCCGGCTTGAAACTTTTATTCATGTTATTAACCCTATCGTAAACTTATGATTTCGGGCGAACACATAGGTTCACCACTACCGTAAAAAACGTTAAAAATAAAAACAGGCTGACAAGTTTCTAAAACTTATCAGCTTGTTGGAGCTGTTGAGCAG
>CAYJAY010000035.1:0-20856 GCA_964368445.1 uncultured Oscillospiraceae bacterium | reverse complement strand
GGTTCAAGTCCGTTATCGTCCACCACCAACGTGACGTTGGATCCATTGATATTGGATCTAACGTCTTTTGTTTTGCTTTGATAAAATCGGAATGTTGGCACAGCTTAACCAATATCCTCAAAAATCTTGCCGGCTTTTATCTTTTCGAGAAACTCAAAAACTGAAAGTTCATCCACCTCGACGTAATACTTCGCGTTTGGTATCATCTCAAGATCGTGGGCGTCCGAATTTGATATATGTGGAATTGTTGCCAAAACCGGAGACAAAGCAATCACCTTGTTTTTGTCCGCTTCTCTTGAAAACTCCACCAACGAAAAACCCATAGCCTCGTCGTATAACCCAAGGTTTGAAGAGATTGAATACGAACTTCGATCTATGTGTGCCGCAATCGCAATTCCGCCATAACCTGCTACCGTTTTAACAACGTCATATATTCCTATCGAAGTAGCGATTGAAAGAAGTTTTTCCTCCTCACCAACTAGGATGTCACTTTCGTCCATCACCTGCTGTTTCCAGTTTTCTCGCATCTTTGGAGTCATTTCGGGGAGATCTTTTCGTATAAAATCCGAAAATTTTTCGGCATCTACCACATCATAGAACAAACACAAAACATGAACCTCTTCCGACGTTGTAAGTTCAATCGCCGGAACCGCAACAATTCCAAATTCTTTCGCCGCCGCAGCAAAAGCCCTGCAATTTCGTGCGCTGTTGTGGTCACTTACCGCAACTACATTAAGCCCCGCAAGCGAAGCCATACCGGCTATGTTACAAGGAGTCATGTCATCCGAAGCGCAAAGCGACAAAACCGAATGTATATGTAGATCAAAATAAGCTTTCATTATATTTACAACGCCTTGTTATACTCCGTTATAAGGGTATAAACATCTTTCGAAGTTTTTATTACAGGAATGTTTTCTTCGTTTGCTTTTTGTTTTAACTCGTCCATCGGGTCGACATCTTCACAAAGCACAATACACGCAACGTCCGCAAGCAAAGCAACCGCCACAACGTTTAAGTTGTTCATTATCGTAAACCAAATTCCGCCCTCAACAGCTCTGCCGATAACTCGACTTAAAAGATCCCCTGCGTAACAACCCTCTATCTCGCGTTCAAGCGCTTGTGCCTCTCCCGCCACAATCGAGCCCCCAATTAATTTTGCAAATTCTTTAACAGTCATTATAAAAAACCTTTCTTTAACAAGTTTATTATGTAATCATTATGTTAATTTTTATTCTTTTGTGTCTTTAGATTTTCTAAAAGGTGGCGGCAAATACTGGTCGGGGTCGCTGTTACCCGTCATGTAAATAACGCGTTCTTTCATTCGGAAGATACAATCATCCTCTTTGGAAAACCTCAATATAACGTCCTCAGCAAACGCTTTGCACGATGGCGCGCCACAACACCCACAATCGATCCCTGGGAGCGTTTCCTCAAACTTTTTTATCTCTTGAAGCTTTGCGAACGCTTGTGAAACGTCGGTGTCGAGTTGCCAAATCGGTGTGTAACTTAGTTCATGCTCCCACGCTATCTTGGCGTTAAGATCGTTTATCTTGTCCGATTTGTTCATCGAAACGGGCAGATATTTCATGAGATGCCGAACCCTTGTCTTTGCCGCATATGGATTTTCGACTGTTAAACACCCTCCGACACAGCCTTGTGTACATGCGTTTATCTCGATAAACTCGACATCGGGAAGTTTATCGTCCTCTATATCCTCGAGAATTCTAATAACATTTTCGATTCCGTCAACCGCAAGATAGCTGTCCTTTAAAAGCGACGCACTTTCTCCGCCCGAAACCGCCCAACCAACACCGATAAGCCCCGTCGTCGCCGACAGTTCGGGCTCTGTTATCTTGTTCATTGCCGGAAGCAGTTCTTTATATACATCGTTCATCGCAAGCGCGCCGTCCATAACCGGTTTTTCAAGCCCCACGGGATTTCGTGCCGCGGTTACCTTTGCGGCACACGGCGAGATAAAAAACACCCCAATCTCTTCAGGCAAAAAACCAGTCTTTTCGGCAGCCGAAATTCTAGCAAGTCGAGCCGCCAGTTCAACCGGCGCGGCATATGGGATAACGTTTTCGACAAGGTCCGGGAAACGCTTTTTTATAAGTCGCACACACGCAGGACATGCGGACGAGATAAGCGGCTTTTTTACCGTTTCGCTCTCGCCTAGTTTCCTTGTATGCTCCGAAATTATCTCGGCGGCACATGCAACCTCGAAAACATCGTCAAACCCAATCTTCAAAAGACCGGAAAGCACATAGCTGATATCATCGAGGTTGTGAAACTGTCCATATAAGCTTGGCGCCGGCATAGCAACGTTGTATTTAAACTCTTTTAGCCTGTCAAGCGAATCGTATATGGCGTTTTTCGCCCTGTGCGGACATACCTTTATACACTGTCCGCAATCGATACAGCGTTCTTTAATTATGTATGCTTTTCCATTTCTAACCCTTATCGCTTCGGTCGGACAATGTTTTATACAAGTTGTACAACCTTTGCACTTTTCAACATCCAGTGTAACCGAATGAAAGTCCAAATCTATCATTTTAGAAACCTCTGAAAAAAATTTGCTTTAAATTAATTTTATATCAAACTAGCTTTGTATGTTAACCGTCATGGTTATCTCTGTTCCTTTTCCGACCTCGGATTTAACAACCATGTCGTCGCTCCATTTTTTCATATTGGGAAGCCCCATTCCCGCTCCGAAACCAAGGTTTCTTGCTTTGTCGCTCGCGGTTGAATAACCTTCTTTCATTGCAAGGCTTATGTCGGGAATTCCGGGTCCTGTGTCTTTTAAGTTGATTATTATCTTGTCGGGATAAACCGAAGTCACAGCTTTTCCTCCGTCTGCGTGTATAACCATGTTTATCTCGCCTTCGTACATGCAAATAGAAACTTTTCTAATTATGGCGGACGATATTCCTAATTGTTTAAGCGTCTTTTTAACCTCGCTTGAAGCGGTTCCCGCCGCCGTGAAGTCGTTTCCGTCAACCGTATGTGTCAATACAATAGCTTCCGACATCACACACCTCTTTGGTTAAAACCGTTGGAATAAAGTGTTCCGCAAGCTTCGTACATTCTGTATTCGGTCGAAAGAAGAACGATTTCGTTTTCGTTTGCAAGCTCGATCATTCCCTCGTCGGGAGTTTTTCCGCGCACCAAAACAATACATTTCATATCCATCATCTCGGCTGTTCTGATAGTTTGTTGATTGACAAGCCCTGTCAAAAGAACCGCTTGGTCTTTGACGAATGCCAAAACGTCGCTCATGAGGTCACTTCCACAAGCCGAGTTAACCTCACATTCAAGAAATTCCTCCCCCGCATAAACGGAAGCTTCCAGTAGATTTTTAATCTCGATAATCTTCATAATTTCACTCCAAAAAATATTTTATAATGTTTTTGTATTATTAACGATTGCAATGCTATCAACCAAAGGGGCAACAGCAAAGCTTTACCCCATCGTTTGTCTCTTGTGGTTTGGTTCGGGCGACGAGGACGGAGCGACGAGGACGGGAGGATGGTATCCTCCCCTACGTCCATCAAATGTTGCGTTGTTCGAACGATGAGGACGGACGACCACCATTTTATGGAAACGTTAAAGGGCGAAAACCATATTTAAATACCGCCACGAAGTGGCGCACCGACATTCCTAATTCCTAATTCCTAATTCCTCATTCAAAAGTCCCAGTCATAATCGTCGGGATATGGATCTTTTCCGAACTCATCGTATAGATAATCTTTGCTTTGTTCCGAAAAAGGTATCTCAGACACAACCTCAAGCACCGGCTCACGCATAAAAAGAGTCGAATCTGCAACGGCACAATATCCATGGCCGGGCGGCGGGGTCCAATCATACTGTTGTTTTTTAGGATACGCAATGCCGGTCAATATGTTTGATATAACGCTCGCATGGGTCACAATCGCTGCGCTATGGATGTTTTGTTTCATCATGTCGGTGACAATCTCTTGCGCCGCTAATATCGAACGAAAATAAAATTCCCTTGGAGCTTCAACGCCGTTTGGAACTTTGCTTGCGTTTGGCATGATGAAGTTTTGAAACTCGTCGTCATTTTTAAGTTGCTCAAAACTTTTTCCTTCATATTTGCCAAAAGAAGTCTCGGAAAGATTAAGGTTAATTTCGCTGTCAACTCCGGGATAAAGTATTTCGGCGGTCTGCTGTGCCCTTAAAAGCGGTGAACGATATATTTTTTCGACAAACGGATACTCGAAATTCTCTAGAATCTTTGCAATTTCCGAGCTTCCGCCTTTTGAAAGCGGAATATCTGTCGAGCCACAATACACACCTTTTTCGTTGGCTTCGGTGAGCCCTGTCCTTATAAAATACAATTTATATGTTTTCACTAAAAATCCCAACCTATTTTTTTTAAAATTATCTGTAAAAAATATTGTAAAAATATTTACAATAAAGTATATTTAAGGTATAATCTTAAATACTCGCAGTATTATTTTTATTAAGGAGCAACCAAAATGGCTGAAAGTGGCTTCAACAGAATATTAACCCTTCTACGCAAAGAAAAGGGAATAACCCAAAAAGAGGCAGCCGCCGCTTTAGGGGTGAGCCAGGCTTTGCTCTCACACTATGAAAAAGGTATCAGGGAATGTGGGCTTGATTTCATCGTCAAGGTTGCCGATTTCTATGAAGTTTCGTGCGACTATCTTCTTGGGCGTTCCCCCGACAGAAGCGGTCTTACGCTAACGGTAGACGAACTTCCCGAAGGCGATGCCGGAAAAGACGGAAAATATAACGGGAGTATCCTTCCGACATTAAACAAAAAGCTTATAACAAACTCGGTCGCGCTGTTATTTGACCTGTTAAGCAAAAACCCAGACAAAAATCTTGTCAGCGAGATATCAAGTTATCTTATGCTTGCGGTCTATAAAACTTTCAGAATAATCTTTTCCTCAAACGCGACAAACAAAGAAAACATGTTTTCTGTTCCGTCCTCTATATACTCGGGATATGTTAATGCACACATGTCTTTAAGCGAAACCAACGCAAAAGCCATTCTTAAAGGGGAAAAGTTGGAAGACATGCCGCCGATTAAATCAACCGAAGAGTTCGCTCTTTCAACCGAAAAGATAAACAAAGACTATCCGCTTTATGCTTCGTCTTTATATAATCTAATCAAACAGTGTGAACACAATCTATCCAATAAATAAATTTTAAAAAACGGTCGTTAGATCGTTTTTTTGTTTTATGTAGTCAATTATCTCAAAAAGGCTTTCAGACATCATGACCGTGTCCGAGATGTTTTCCGGCACTACAAGATCTTTTACACAAATAACCGGTATATCTGCAAGCGTTGCCGCCTCGATCCCCTGTTTCGAATCCTCAAGCACAAGGCATTCTTTTTTTTCAAAACCAAAATGCTCTACCGTTTTCAAGAAAAGCTCGGGGTCGGGTTTTGCGCGCTTTACCATGTCTCCGTAAATTTTAAAATCCATATATTGTAAAATGTCACTTTTGATTAAAATATTTTCGGCATGTTCGGTTGCCGAAGAACTCGCCACCGCTTTTTTTATTCCGTTTTGTTCGAGAAAATCAAAAAGTTCAAAAAGCCCCGCTTTTGTCGGGACAGGTTTTGTTTTACACGCTTCAAAAAGAAGCCTTTCAACATCGTCCGGCACTCTGTTAATTCCCTTAATGTCGGGATATGCTTTTATAAAATTTTGCGCTATCTCCTCGTCGGAATATCCTATGTAACCGCAATATTCCTCCAAGGATAATTGAATGTTAAACTCGCTTAAAACATTGTTCCAGATATCATATGCCAACGCTTCGCTGTCCACCATCAACCCGTCCATGTCAAATATAACTAATTTTATCATATTAAAACTCTATTTCTTTCTACTTTTTCATAAGTGGTACAGTAAATTTTCCTATCGTTCCAACCGCTATAAACGAAACTATCGCCTCAATCAAACCGTTTGTTCCGACAAACGCCAAGAAAAACGCAAACAAACCTTCGACAGCAAACGAGTCCATAAGTTCCAGTATCTGTGGCTCGTTCCCAAACAACGCTATAAGAACAAGGAAAAACGAAACGGTGTTCAAGACTGCGGCAAAAAGCCCCGCAACGGAACAAGAGGCAAACTCGTTTTTGCTTGTTTTTTTGACAAGTCGGTATATAATCCCCGAAAGATATCCAATTAATATTCTAGGGGCCATCACGAGCACAAATGTCGAGTATGGATTAATTCCGAAAAGCATGACCCCAAAAGGAGAAAAGCCAAAACATTGGATAAAACTTGTTATCCCAAAAACTGTTCCGAAAAACGCCCCCGAGACAGGTCCCAAATAAATCGCGCCAAGCGCTACAGGTATCATAAGCAACGAGATTTCGACAACACTAATTTTGAGATATCCTAGCGGCGTCATCGCCATTACCACAATAATTGCACAAAACAACGAATGTAAAACCAGACGTCGTGTTTTATCGGTTTTCATTTTAAATGTTATCTCCCTTTATATTAATTTCATATATTTTTTTCAATCCTTCAAGCAAGATCATGTCGTCCAAAACAATCTCGTTTTTGCAAAATCCCGTAATGACCCTCGCAAGGCCTCCCGTTGCAACAATGGTGGGATTTGCGTCCAACTGTTGTTTATAAAGGTCGCAAAGCCCGTCCAACATGACGGCCGTGCCGAGAATTGCGCCCGATTTAAGCGCCTCCGACGTTGTTGTTCCAATAGGTTTTTTGGGCGGGCTAAACGTAAACCCGTGTAACAATGAGGTGCTTTTCAAAAGTGCATCGGTCGATGTTTTAAGCCCCGGTATAATTGAACCGCCCAAAAAATCGCCATCCGAATTTATGGCGGTTAACGTTGTCGCGGTTCCCATGTCGATTATTATAAGCGGAAAGCCATACTTCGCTTTTGCGCCAACCGCCGCCGCGACAAGGTCTGCCCCAACCGCTAACGGATTGTCGAGCAGAATTTTCATATTAATTTTTGTGTCGCTGTCAAGAATCATTGGTTTAACGTCAAACGACTTTTCAACCGCATCTTTGAGATGTTCGGTAAGGCCCGGAACAACGGAACTTATAACCGCGCCTTTTATCTCGCTTGCCTTTACGTTATAAAGCGCAAGAATGCTGTTGATTTCAACCGCAAATTGATCCGGCATACGCGTCCTGTCCGACGATATCCGGGATATAAACTTAATATCGTCTCCAACAAAACAACCGAGAACAATATTTGTGTTTCCTATATCGACACATAGTATCATTTAAGAAGTTCCGCCTTTCAATAGTCACATAGTTCAGAGTTTAACGAATCGTCGTTCATAATCCATTCCGACTCAACGTCGACCACAACATACTCGTCTTTGTTTTGTCTTATTATAACGGTGTCTATTCCGGCGTTTATTATAAGACGCTTACACATCGAGCAAGAATTTGCGTCGACAACGTATTCTCCGTCTATCTCTTGTCCAACCAGATACAACGTTGAACCTATACAATCTATCCTAGACGCGCTTATGATAGCGTTTGCTTCGGCATGAACCGAACGACAGATCTCATATCGTTGGCCGCGTGGAACGCCAAGTTTCTTTCGAAGGCAATATCCAAGGTCACAACAGTTTTTTCGCCCTCTTGGCGCGCCCGAATACCCCGACGCTTTCACCTCGTCGTTGTTGACGATTGCGGCGCCATAGTTTCGACGCAAACAAGTTCCGCGTTGCAAAACCGCCTCTGCTATGTCAAGATAGTAATTTATTTTATCGCGACGTTTCATACTATATTCTCCAAAATAAATGAATAACAATTCTACTATATCAGTATAATTATATATTTTTTCTTTACCTTTTACAAGCGGAATATATCTTTCGCTAAAGTACACCATAAAAATCTTTTTTTACAGTTTTTTATCAAATCTTTTTGCTTTCGATGTTAAAATTTATTTTACCTGAAAAAAATCACAAAATTAACAAATTTTTATGAAATATATTTTATTTTGATATAGAATTATTTATAACAATGTGTTATCATATATCTTAGTTAATTGCTTGTTTTTTAACAAACAATCTAATAATAATCTTACGCTTACTCAAGGAGGTTACTTAATGGCAAAACTTGTACCTGCAGTGCCGTTTAAAGGCACAAAAGAACAGCAAGACCGCCTTATGGCAGTTATTGCGGAGCACAAAGACCTGGAAGGCGCTTTGATGCCGGTTCTTCAATTGGCACAGGATATCTATGGATATCTTCCTATTGAAGTTCAAACAATGATTGCCGAGGGACTCGAGATGTCTCTTGAAGAGGTTTTCGGCGTCGCAACATTCTACTCACAGTTTTCCCTCAACCCCAAAGGTGAATACAAAATCAACGTATGTATGGGAACAGCTTGCTACGTTAAAGGCGCTGGCGACCTTATCGACAGAATTACTATTAACCTTGGCATCAAACCGGGCGAAATAACTTCAGACGGAAAGTTTTCTCTTGACGCTTCTCGTTGCATAGGCGCATGTGGGCTAGCTCCCGTTTTAACTATCAACGAAGACGTTTACGGACGTTTGAACCCGGAAGAAATCGACGATATTTTAAAGAAATATTAAGAATATGACGGAACTTTCGTTACATATCCTTGATATTGTCGGAAACTCAACCGTTGCCGGCGCGAAAAACATCGATATCTCGATTGTCGAAGTTATAAAAGAAGATAGCTTGACTATCAAAATTATTGACGATGGTTGCGGAATGGACAAAGAGTTTTTACAAAACGTCGTATCCCCGTTTACAACCAAAAGAACAACCCGAAAAGTTGGGCTTGGAATTCCGCTGTTCAAGATGGCAGCAGAACTTTCGGGCGGCAGTTTTACGATCGAAAGCACCAAAGGTGTCGGAACATCGGTGACCGCAGTTTTTGGTTTAAACCACATCGACAGGGCTCCTATCGGAGACATGGCTTCAACTATCGAAACGATAGTTATGTCGTCCCCAAATGTCGATTTTTCTTATCTTCGTCAAAAAGACGACCAAGGTTTTGAATTAAAAACCAAAGAAGTTAGAGAAAACATCGGTGAAATCCCGATAGACAACCCCGACATCCTAGCATGGATTAAAGAATTTATTAAAGAAAACGAACAAATCTTAGGAGGTACTTCATAGATGAAGTCATTGGCTGAACTCGCTGCGATACGCGATAAAATGCAAAGCAACGTTAATCTCCGTAATGAGGAAGCTTCAACAAGAATAGTTGTTGGAATGGCAACGTGCGGAATAGCCGCCGGCGCTCGTCCCGTCCTTTCTGCTTTTGCGGATGAAGTTGCAAAAAGAAAACTCGAAAATGTTGCCGTTGTTCAAACAGGTTGCATAGGTCTATGTCGTCTTGAACCGATTGTCGAGGTTCACGAAAACGGCAAAGAAAAAGTAACATATGTTAAAATGACACCTGAAAAAGCCGCAAAAATTATTGCGGAACACATCGTTAACGGACAAGTAGTAACCGAATACACCGTAGGTGCACAACAATAAAGGAGGAAAGCAAATACATGGATATTGTCAGAAGCCACGTTTTGGTCTGCGGCGGTACCGGCTGTACCTCCTCGGGCTCGGAAAAAATATATGAACAGTTTGAAAAAGAGCTGAAATCAAACGACATAGCCGGTGAAGTTAAGGTTATTAAAACCGGTTGTTTCGGACTATGCGCCTTAGGTCCCATAGTTATAATATATCCCGAAGGTTCGTTCTACTCTTTGGTTAAAGAGGAAGACGTAGCCGAAATAGTTTCGGAACACCTTTTAAAAGGACGTATTGTTAAACGTCTTCTCTATTCCGAAACGGTTGAAGGCGATACAATTAAATCGCTCGACCAAACAAAATTCTACGAAAAACAAAACCGCGTAGCGCTTCGCAACTGCGGCGTTATCGACCCTGAAAACATCGATGAATACATCGGCATGGACGGTTATCAAGCCCTTGGAAAAGTTTTGTCCGAGATGACCCCCGCGCAAGTAATCGAAGAGATGAAGAAAAGCGGTCTTCGCGGACGCGGCGGCGCAGGTTTCCCGACCGGCGTAAAATGGGATTTTGCTGCAAAATCTCCGGGTCCTGTGAAATATGTTGCTTGTAACGCCGACGAAGGCGACCCCGGCGCATTCATGGACAGATCGGTTCTTGAAGGCGACCCACACGTAATAATCGAAGCTATGGCAATCGCTGCATATGCTATCGGCGCAAACCAAGGATATGTATATGTTCGTGCAGAATATCCAATAGCTATCGACCGTCTTCAAATCGCTCTTAACCAAGCTCGCGAATATGGCCTTCTCGGAAAAAACATATTCGATAGCGGATTTGATTTTGAACTCGAAGTTCGTCTTGGCGCCGGCGCATTTGTTTGCGGCGAAGAAACTGCGCTCATGACTTCGATTGCCGGCAAACGTGGCGAGCCTTGGCCCCGTCCCCCGTTCCCGGCTGTTCGTGGACTTTTCGGCAAGCCGACAGTTCTAAACAACGTTGAAACGCTTGCAAACATTCCACAAATCTTCCTTAAAGGTGCAGATTGGTTCTCGTCTATCGGAACCGAGAAATCAAAAGGCACAAAGGTTTTTGCCCTTGTTGGTAAAATCACAAACACAGGTCTTGTCGAAATCCCAATGGGAACAACACTTCGTACGATAATCGAAGAGATTGGTGGCGGAATTCCGGGCGGAAAGAAATTTAAAGCTGCTCAAACCGGCGGTCCTTCGGGCGGATGTATCCCGGCAAACCTTATTGATACTGAAATCGACTACGACAACCTTCTTGCTATTGGTTCGATGATGGGTTCGGGCGGTCTAATCGTCATGGACGAAGACACCTGTATGGTCGACATCGCTAAATTCTTCCTTGACTTTACGGTTGAAGAAAGCTGCGGAAAATGTACACCTTGCCGTATCGGAACGAAAAAGCTTCTCGGAATGCTTGACAAGATAACAAAAGGCAACGGAACAATGTCTGATCTCGACGAGATGCAAGAGCTTTGCCATTATATCAAAGCCAACTCGCTTTGCGGACTCGGACAAACCGCTCCAAACCCCGTTCTTTCAACTCTTCGTTACTTCAAAGATGAATATGAAGCACACGTTAAAGAGAAAAAGTGTCCGGCCGGCGTATGTAAAGACCTTTTAAGCTACAAAATAATCGCCGATAAATGTAAAGGTTGTTCGCTTTGTGCGAAAAAATGCCCCGTTAACGCTATTAGCGGCGAGATTAAAAACCCGTACGTTATCGACCAAGATAAATGTATTAAATGTGGTGTTTGTATCGACAGCTGTAAATTTGGCGCAATAATTAAGGAATAAGAGAGAAAGGAAAAATTATAGATTATGAGTAATGTAAATTTAACTGTAAACGGCTTATCTGTAACTGTTCCCGAGGGTTCGACAATCCTCGACGCAACGGTTAAAGCAGGTATTAAGGTTCCTACTCTCTGTTATTTAAAAGAGATCAACGCAATAGGTGCCTGTCGTATATGCCTTGTTGAAGTAGAAGGTGCGAGAGGTCTCATGGCTTCGTGTGTTGCCCCGGCAACCGAAGGCATGGTTGTTCGCACAAACACTAAAAACCTTCGTAACGCAAGAAAAACAACACTTGAGCTTATTTTAAGCAACCACAACATGTCATGTCTTAGTTGTGATAGAAGCACAAACTGCGAACTTCAAAACCTCGCAAACGAATACGGCGTTGACAGCAAGCGCTTTGAAAACGACTTTAAAACCGAAGTCGATGCTTCCGCCATTCACCTTATAAGAGATAACTCTAAATGTATCCTTTGCCGTCGTTGCGTTGCTGTTTGTAAACACAACCAACACGTAGCGGTTATCGGACCAAACAACAGGGGTTATGAAACACATGTTGCTTCGGCGTTCGAGATGGATCTTGCCGAAACACCTTGTATCCATTGCGGCCAATGTATAGCAGTTTGCCCGACAGGCGCTTTGATGGAAAAAAGCCACATCGATAAAATCTATGACGCTATCCAAGATCCCACTAAACACGTCGTTGTGGGCCCTGCTCCTTCCGTCCGCGCTCAGCTTGGCGAATGTTTTGGAATGCCTATCGGCACAAACGTTGAAGGAAAACTTGCCGCTTCTTTAAGAAGACTCGGCTTTGACAAAATTTTCGACGTCGACACGGCTGCCGACATGACTATTATGGAAGAAGGAACAGAGCTTCTCGACCGCATTTCGAATGGTGGAAAACTTCCGCTTATAACTTCATGTTCGCCCGGTTGGGTTAAATTCTGTGAGTACTACTACCCAGAATTCCTCGAAAACGTTTCGTCGTGTAAATCTCCGCAACAGATGTATGGTGCTTTGGTTAAATCGTATTATGCGGACAAAGCCGGCATCGACCCGAAAGACATCTTTGTTGTCAGCGTTATGCCGTGTACAGCTAAGAAATTTGAGCTTTCGCGTGAAGACCAAGCCGCAAACGGAGTTCCCGATGTAGACGCTTCGCTCACAACAAGAGAACTTGCAGAGATGATTAAAACCGCAGGCATCGAGTTCCTCACTCTTGAAGACGAAGAGTTCGACCCCGTCTTTGGCGTGGCTTCGGGCGCAGGACACATCTTCGGCGCAACGGGCGGCGTTATGGAAGCAGCTCTTAGAACGGTTGCTGAAATCGTTACAGGAAAAGCTCTTGACAAACTCGAGTTTGACGATGTTCGCGGAACGAAAAACATCAAAGAAGCTGAATATGATCTTGCCGGAACTAAAGTTCGTGTTGCAGTCGTCAGCGGACTTCAAAACGCAGCAGACCTTCTTGACATGGTTAAGAAAGGCGAAAAAGACTATCACTTTATCGAAGTTATGGCGTGTCCCGGCGGTTGCGTAAACGGCGGCGGACAACCCCTTCAACCCGGTCATGTTCGCAACTATGTCGATCTTCGTGCCGAAAGAGCAAAAGCTTTGTACAGCGAAGACGAAGCGATGACATTAAGAAAGAGCCACGAAAATCCCGTTATCAAAGATATCTATGACAACTATCTTGATAAACCGGGCAGCCACAAGGCTCACCACCTTCTCCACACAAGCTATGTAAAAAGAGATAAATATTAATAGACACGTTAAAAAAACCGCCCGATTGGGCGGTTTTTTAATGTTTTCATCTTAAACTATTCTTCAGTTTTTTTTGCCAAAACTTTAACTATTCGATGTTCATCTACCTCTAAAACTGTGAAACTATATCCCGATTCGGTAATCGAAGCCTTTTCGCCTTGTTCGGGGATTCTACGTAAACGGTCGGTCAAAAGCCCTGCTATCGTCTCATAGTCGCCGACGTTTTGGAACACAATTTCAAGAGCGTCTTCAACCTCCTCGAGATCCGCCGTTCCAACGATGACAAACTTATCGTCCGCAACCTTTTGAATTTCAACCGGTTCGTCGTCGAACTCGTCTTGAATGTTCCCTACTATGCTTTCGATTAGATCTTCAACCGTGACAATGCCTTCGGTTCCGCCATATTCGTCAACAACAACCGCAAGTTGGCTGCGCTTGACGCGAAGTTGTTCAAAAATTTCGTTACATGGCGCGGTTTCCGGAACAAATATAACAGGACGTAAACAATCGTTAATCTTAAATTCTCTTTTGTTTTTAACAAGGTATTGCAAAAGATCTTTAACTACCAAAAGGCCTTTAACCTCGTCTATGCCGTCCTCTCCACAAACCGGTATTCTTGAATGTCCCGTTTCTATCGAAAGTTTAACTATATCTTCAAGTGAACTTGATTCGCCGACCCATTCAACCTCGGTTCTGTGTGTCATAACGTCGTTTACCGCAAGATTGTTAAACTCGAATATGTTGTGAATCATCTCTTGTTCCGCCGAAGCTATCGTTCCGTCCTGTTCGCCTTCGTCTATCATAAGGCGAATTTCCTCTTCGGTAACTTCGCGATCTTTGTCGTTAGGGTCTATTCGAATTAGACGCAAAACGGCGTTTGTCGAACGCGTCAACAACCATATAAACGGCCTTGTAACCGCCGACACAAGTTTTAGCGGTCTTGCGGCAAGCTTTGAAACCGCCTCGGGATTTTTCATAGCTATGCGCTTTGGAACAAGTTCCCCAAAAACTAATGTGGCGTACGAAAGCACCAACGTTATAATTACAAGCGAAACCGCCCTAACCGTATCGGGGGGAACCGCGACATCTCTAAACCAGTATACGAAATATTCCGAAAAACTGTCCGCCGCAAAAGCAGAGGACAAAAATCCCGAAAGGGTAACCCCAACTTGGATTGTCGCAAGAAATTTGCCGGGATCTTGTATCAATTTAACAAGGGTTTTCGAGGTTTTGTTTCCCGAATTCGCTTCTTTTTTAAGCTTTGCGTCGTTTAACGTAATAATCGCAATTTCGCTCATTGAGAAAAAACCATTCACTAAAATCAGAACTATTAAAAGAATTATTTTGCTTAATATAGGCTCGCCGTCAGGCATTGTTTTCTCCTTTGTTTACACATAAGTATTTTTTTATTATTAAAAGCATTACTGCTTTCAATTAAACATTTAATAAGTTATTAAGGCAATAACCCTAACTGCTAATAATCAAGTGCATTATTACCTTTTAAAATTGCTATCGCGCTACTTGTTCCAAGGCGGTCACAGTCTAGCTCGACAAACGCGTTAACATCATCAAGATTTTTCATTCCGCCAGCGGCTTTTATCTTTACATCCTGTCCAATATGTTGTTTGAAAAGCTTGATATCTTCAACCGTTGCGCCACCCGTTCCAAAACCTGTAGAGGTCTTTATAAAATCGGCTTTCGCTTTTGTTACAATCTCACAAAGTTTAATTTTTTCCTCCTTTGTAAGATAACATGTTTCGATTATAACCTTTAAAACTTTATCTTGACACGCTTGTTTTATAAGAGAAATTTCGTTTAAAAGTTTATCGAACTCGCCGTTTTTAACGTCGCCGATGTTTATAACCATATCGATCTCGTCCGCGCCATTAGAAATCGCGTCGGTTGTTTCAAAAACCTTTGTTTCGGTGGTCGAATAGCCAAGAGGAAATCCGATAACGGTACAGATTTTTAACTTGCCGTCAAAACTTTCTTTAACACGCTTGACATAGGAAGGAGGTATACAAACCGAAGCGGTTTTGTATTTAATTGCCTCTTCACATAAAATTTTTATCGAATCGAAATCGGCAAAAGCATTAAGCTTTGTGTGATCCACCCTTTTTAAAATATTTACGTTATCCATTAAATTGAAATTCCTTTTTTACATAATATTTTCTTATGAATTTGTCTCTTTTAGCTCTTATGACTTAAGCAGCAGCATCGGCGGCGGGTGTTGCTTCAGCGGCGGGGGTTGCTTCGGCTTGTGCTGCGCCCGAGACTTTTTGGAACTTCATGTCATAAAACGTCGTTTGAGAGCTGTCATAGTACTCGCGCAAAACCATCTCGTCTTGTTCCATAGTCACAAAGAATCTGTCGTAATAGTAGTTGTTTTCATCCTGTGTATAGTGGAGCACAAGGCGTTTATTTTCGCTGTCGACACTTATAGTTCCGCTTATCGAGCTTTCCTCTGCCCAACTTCCCGTTTGATATCCGTTAGGATCTTGGTCGTTTGGTATAAGGTATTTAAGCGTAAATGTATCGTCTTGGTTAAACGTTATATACTCAACTTTGTTTTGTTCGCTGTTTTCGGTATAGGTAAACTCCTCCGAAAGCCACGAACCCAAAAGATATTCGGAATATGGGTTTTCTTGGTCGCTATTTGAACCGTCCAAAAGCGGAGACACGACGAATACCGCCGCCAAAACTCCAAGAACCGCAACTCCTACAAAGATTAAAACGGTTATGATTATCGATTTATAGGTTTTTGGTTTTTTCGGTTGTGCCCACGGAGCACCGCCGTCACCATCATCCCCAAAGTTCTCTCCTATGTCGTTTGGTATCTTTCCAAAAACCCCTGTCCTTGTTTTCTCTTCGACCTCAAGCTCGAGTATTCCGGTTAGCCCCATGTCCGGCCGTGTGTTTGGCATAGTTCCGTTTTGTGGCTTGCGATCTTGTACAGGTCTTAGCGGAGCCGGCTGTTGCACGGGTTGCATAGGTTGGCGACCTTGGCTTTGCTGTGGACGTTGTTGCCCGGGCTGACCTTGATGTCCTTGCCCTTGTTGCCGTTGCATAGGCTGGCCTTGTAGGGGCTGGCCTTGTCCTTGTTGCCGTTGCCCAGGCTGGCCTTGTGGAGGCTGGCCTTGCCCTTGTTGCCGTTGCATAGGCTGTCCTTGAGGAGGCTGGCCTTGTCCTTGTTGCCGTTGCATAGGCTGTCCTTGTGGAGGCTGGCCTTGTCCTTGTTGCCGTTGCCCGGATTGGCCTTGAGGAGGTTGTTCCTGGTGGAACTGCCCTTGTTGTCCCTGTGACGGAGTTTGAGGCATTCTATTTTGATTTTGCGGATATTCAGGTTGTTGCATCTGTTGTTGAGCCGGCTGTTGCATCTGTTGTTGAGCCGGCTGTTGCATAGGCTGTTGAACCGGTTGCTGCATAGGCTGTTGAACCGGTTGCTGGACAGGCTGTTGAGCCGGTTGTTGCATAGGCTGTTGAGCCGGTTGTTGCACCTGTTGTTGAGCCGGTTGTTGCATAGGCTGTTGAACCGGTTGTTGAACCTGTTGTTGATTTTGTCCCAAAGGCGCGGGTTGATACTGTGGTTGTGTGTAGCCTTGAGAGGGCATGTTGTACGGGTTTTGTTGTACGCTGTTTGGGTCGAAACCAAGGTTCGCCTTGTTACCAAACTCTCTTGTCGAATCGACGGGTTGTTGTGCCCCATAGGGGTTTTGAGGCGCGTTCGGTTGACCCATGTTTAACGAAGGCGGTGCCTCCCCTATATTTTGCTCGGAAAACTGGGGTTTTTGATATCCACATATAGGACACGACGTTTCATTTTCCCCCATTGGACATCTGCATTTTTCACATTCGTAATTCATATTAATATCCATTCCTTTATATCAATATATTCAAAATATTTTTAGCGACAAAACAACCAAGCACACAAACGCATACTATAACGGTTGGAACGATGTAGTTGTAGTTTTTTTGAGTTTTTGTTGCCAAGCAATAAGCGTAAAACGCTATCGCCAAACTCAACCAAACAACAATCAACAGCGGCAAAGGGTTTGAAACAAACGACATAATCGGTTTAAACTCTGCTAAAAGTTTAACGGCTCGAGTAACCCCACATGTTGGACAATATATCCCCGTCGCTTCAAACGTCACACACGGAAAGGAAAAGTCAAAAAGATAGACCAAAACCCCGATTATGCAAAACAGCAAAAACAACAGAACATGATAAAACAAATATTTTTTAGTTTTATTCATATCACACAACAAAGATAAATGCTAGAGTGTTTTTGAAAACATCGTCAAAAATTCGTCGAAATCGTAATAGTCGAACGGGCTTAAATCATAGGAGTATGCATAGTTTGTAATCGATTCGGAGACAAAACCTAATAACCCGAAAATCATAATCAATATAAAAACCGAAAACACCAATCCGACACATCCCAAGACCAACCCGACAATCGAAAGATCTTTCTTTTGGCTTTTCATTCCTATAATACCGAAGATAATAGCCGAAATTCCGAAAATCAAGCTACCTATAAAGGTGAAACACGCAACTATCGAAAGTATTCCGCAAACAAGCGCAACAACCGCTGCCCAGTTTTTTGAAGGATCTTTTGCGGAAGAATTTGTGTCTTGCAGTTCAAATTGTTGCTCGGCAGGCTCGTATTGTTCAACAATTTCGCTCGCGTCGACAACAACTTGTTTTGCACAATAAGGGCAAACGCTATAATCTGTCGATATCTCCCTAAAACAACCTTTACACTTCATGTCTGTATTTTCTCCGTTTCAGTACAAAATATTATAATTGACTTATTATTTTGATTTTTTATGTTTATTCTGTGCTCGCAAACATGTTAACATGCCACTGCACATGTATTTTTGTTTGTGCAATGTTCTTACAGTCTGATATACATCTTTTATTTTATTCTATAAAGGCGATATTGTCAAATCTTACAACGATGTTTTTAAATAAAATCATAAGTTTTATTAATTTTTTTTATTTTTTTAATTTGACAAACAACTCAAAGCATATGCCACCGTCGATAGTTTTTGGATAATGCCACAAAAACCCTAGTCATAAAAAGCGACATCGCCTTTGTATATAATGTTTGGTTTTCCCGAAAGAAACGCTTTTTTATCACGATTAAACGTAATCGAAAGGGTTCCTCCTTGCATCTCAACCGAAACGATCTGGTTTTTTATAAAACCATTTTGAACCGCACAAAACGCCGTTGCAACCGCGCCCGTTCCACACGAAAGAGTTTTGTTACTCCCCTTTTCAAAAACAAGAGCGCTAACCACGCCGTTTTTTATCGTGGCAATCTCGATGTTTGCGGTTTTCAAAACTTGATCGGACGCTTTAACCTTTTTACTCAACGTGTACAAAAGTTGTTCCGAAATCTTGTCTACAAAAAACACAAGATGTTTGTTCCCGACATCAACAAGTTCCCCTTTATGTCCAAAAACGTCGTATTCTCCAAGTTTTTTCGGGATTCCCATCTCTATGCTGAACAACTTTTTTTTATCTTTGAGTTCAACCACCTTTGCAAGTCTGTTTCCAACGCTTGTTTCAATGCTGTAGAAACTCCCATTGTTTTGCGAATGAAGAAGTTTTGCTACCGAGAGCGCGCCGTTTCCACACATCGCCCCAACCGTTCCGTCGCTGTTAAACATCTCCATCTTTGCATCTGCGTTATCACTTTTAAAAACCTTTATCAAACCGTCCGCGCCAATACCAAAGTTTCTTCGGCAAAGCTTTTTTATTTCGGTCGGCGCTATGTCGTAATAGTCATTTTTACAATCGACAACTATATAATCGTTTCCCGCAGATTCGATTTTTGTAAATTCCATAATTAAAACCTCGCTTATTATCGTTTTGTTATAATATGCAAGGTTTCTTTTTGTGGTTAATGTGTTATACTTATTAAAATAGGTATATATTTTATGAAGGACAATTAAATTTTATGGAAAATCAAAATATAGAAAAAGTTTTGGTCTTAGCTATCGAAACGGACGAATATGACATCGAAAGTTCGCTTGAAGAAATCTCGGCTCTTTGCGAGACGGCGGGCGCACATGTTATTGCGGAAGTTGTTCAAAAGCGACAATCTAAAGACAGCAAAACATATATCGGAAAAGGAAAGCTTGAAGAGGCGCGAACGCTCTGCCTTGGCGAAGGGATCGACATCGTAATTGTAGACGACGAACTTTCGGCGTCACAAAAAAGGGCGATTGAACAGGTTGTCGACGTCCCGGTAATTGACAGGACGACGCTAATTCTCGACATCTTCGCGCGCCACGCAACGACGGCAGAGGGCAACTTGCAAGTCGAACTTGCCCAACAAAGATATCGCCTTGTACATCTTTCCGGCCAAGGTCTTGAACTTTCAAGGCTAGGCGGCGGAATTGGAACAAGAGGCCCCGGCGAAACAAAACTTGAAAGCGACAAGCGCCACATTCGCCGAAGAATTAACACGCTTGAAAAACGTTTAGAAGAGCTTGAAAAGCGCCGAAACCTTACGAGAAAAAGAAGAAAGAAAGAAAACGTCCCGATAGTTTCGCTTGTCGGATACACAAACGTCGGAAAATCCTCCCTTTTAAATAAACTCACAGGTTCCGATGTTTTAGCGGAAAACAAACTTTTCGCAACGCTTGACACGACCACGCGCAAACTTTCGGTTGGCGACCTTCAACAGATAGTCATGGTTGACACGGTCGGTTTTGTAAGTCGTCTGCCCCACGAACTTGTCGAAGCGTTTAAATCAACGCTTGAAGAGGTTGCACAAAGCGACCTTATCTTGCTTGTTGCGGACGGCTCGTCCAAAGATTTTTCTCTTCAACTCGAAGTTGCACGAAACACGATTAAATCGCTCGATTGTGGCGACATTCCGACGATAACCGTTTTCAACAAATGCGACCTAATCGACACCCACGAGGCTTTACAAGGTGTTGCGGTTTCCGCAAAAACAGGTTTCGGGCTGGACAAGCTTATAGCCGAGATTTCAAAAAACCTTGCCGAAAGGGTGGTTCGTTGCACAGTTGTGTTGCCGTTCGACAAACTTTCGCTTATTCCTTTGATACGCGAACACGGAAACGTCTTGGAAGAGCAATATAAACAGGACGGGGTTTATATACGGGCGACGGTGGACCGCTCGGTCTACAACAGGATAGAGGAATTTGTTACAGGCGTATAACAAAAAACATAAGAAAAGATAAATATTTAATATTTTTTAAAAAAAACTCTTGATTTTGTAATAATAACGTGTTATTATATTAGTCGTGACTTATAAAGCATAAGGAGGTGCAGAAAATGGCTAAATGCGATATCTGCGGAAAAGGCGTAGTGTTTGGAATTAAGGTTTCCCATTCACACAGACGCTCGAACAGGACTTTTAAACCTAATGTTAAACGTGTAAAAGCAGTAGTTGACGGTTCGTCAAAACACATCAAAGCCTGCACCCGTTGTTTACGCTCGGGCAAGGTTACACGCTCGGCATAATATATTAAAAGTTTAAAGAAAGCTTAACTCGCAAGGGTTATGCTTTTTTGTTGTTTACGGGCTGTGACGAAACGGAATAAAATTCGTTAAATTGACCAATAAATGTAGTAGGGGCGGTCCTGCGTGACCGCCCGAAACCTTGGATTTACCATTGATTTCGGGCGAACACATAGGTTCGCCCCTACAGTTTTTGTGCATTATGACAATTTCGTCACAGCCCCTTTAAATTTTAAAGTTGGTTTAAGGTTCGTGTTCTAAAATAGCCTCGATTTAAAAGCTT
>CAYJAY010000034.1:0-25660 GCA_964368445.1 uncultured Oscillospiraceae bacterium | reverse complement strand
GCATTGTCATAAATTGCGCTTAAATCTCTGTCGCAAGCACCGCTCCCGATATATTCATCCGCCATCTCGTCACCGAGGTGGGTGCGCTCGTATACATCTACTATTTTTCGCCCGAGTGCAAGCACTGCGTTTTTGTCACTGTCTGTCGATTTTCTAATTGTATAACTCATATATTTCTCACTTCCTAAGTTCAAACCTTTATACCCATTCACAAACTCTAATTCACCGGATTAAGATTTACTTAGATGCGATTTGGTAAATCATATCTAAGCTAATTTTCAGATTGTTTCAACTGTAGCACAAATCGCTCTCGCTTAAATCACCGTACACGGAATAAAAGTATTTTCAGCATCAATCGGCGTTACATTTTCGCACATACATATAATACCGCCCATGCCTCTTGTTGCATTTGCTTTTTGGAGCACATCAAACTTCTTTACATCCCGCTTATTTGGGCTTGCAGATTTTTTTATTTCAAGCGGATGTATTGCCTCTCCGGTTTCTATTAGCAGGTCAATTTCTTTTCCGTTAGAATCTCTAAAGTAATATAAATTCACTTTCACGCTACCGTAGGCATATGCTTTTAATATTTCGGTTATGACATAATTTTCGAAATAGTGTCCGCTTGCCGCACCGTTTAGCAAGGTGTCTTTTGATAGCCACATAGAAAGATATGCACAAAGGCCTGTGTCGCAAAAATAAAGTTTAGGTGTTTTGGCAAGCCTTTTCAGGTGATTGTTTGAGTATGGTTTTAACAGATAAACAATGCCAAGCCCCTCTAAAAGGTTAAGCCAATCTTTAGCGGTTGGCTGGGAGATTTCCGCTACATCAGCTAAAGTTTTATAATTCACCTGCTCTGACACAAGCGAAGCACAGGCTACTAAAAACTTGCGGAATTTACCCATATCAGTAATTTTGCCCTCTTCTACGACATCACGCATCAGATAGGTGTCGATGTATGAATTGAAAAACTCCTGCCTAATGATATCGGGGACATTTTGCACACCGGGCATTCCGCCACGCCAAATATATTCATAAATCTCGTGGATATCGGGCTTTGGCGCTACAGCTTGTCTTTTAATCAATGAATCCAAGGAATAGTTTTGTTCATTTTCAAAATTAACCCCTTGTATTTCGTTTTGTGACAAACTGTATAGGTTTAATATCCCTATTCGCCCAGCCAAAGACTCTCTGACATTTTTCATCATAGAGTACTGCTGAGAGCCTGTTAGCCAAAAAAGTCCGGTTTCTTCGCTGTTATCACACATAATTTTAATCTGAGGGAATAGCTCTGTGGCATACTGAATTTCGTCAATGATTATTGGCGGTTTGTAGGTTTGAAAGAACAAAACAGGGTCGGACTTTGCAAGTTCTCTTGCCATGGCGTCATCAAGTGTCACATAGGTGCGGTTTTCATTTTTGGCTAAATGCTTAAGCATGGTTGTTTTGCCCACCTGTCTTGCACCCGTTACAAGTACAGCTTTAAAATATTTGCTCATTTCTAAAAATTTGTTTTCTAATTTTCTGCTCACATATTTCATAATTCACGCCTCCAAACTTATGATAATATAAAGTATACTTTATATTATCATAAGTTTACCCATTTGTAAAGACACTATGCGTCATATAATATATCATTCCGATAATCCCATAGTATTGTTCCGATATCACCCTATTGTTCCGATGAATGGCTTAAGATGTATATTTCAATATTAAGCGAGTAACCACATCACTCTCTGCTCACGGTTTGTGTAAAACCAATGCTTATGAATATATTGATTAAGTAGCGCATTTCGTTTTTAATTTTACGGAATGTATTCCGTACTTTGAGCTTAATTTGATATTTTAGGGAATGCATTCCTTATTTTAGATTTAATTTGATCTTTTATGGAATGTATTTCGTATTTCGATTGACTTTTGCATATACCAAATATCTTTTAACTCTGGATACCATACTCCCGAACGCAAACTATAACGGTGTTAAAAAGATTAATTTTATTGATTGGTTACTTCAAAAATAGTTTTCTGCTCACAGTTTGCTCACACTTATCCGTAAAACCTGCTTTTGTGAGCATTTCTGATAAACCCTGTAACCAAGCGGCGTGCAGCCGAAAAACCCAGTGTTTAAGCCGTTTTCTGCGATTTTAAAGGCTCTTAAATGCCACTGAAAAACACCAAATGAAACTCGCAAACTGGCACTCGAAATCAGGTTGCCCAAAAGGCACGAGAGTTCGAATCTCTCCGTCTCCGCCAAAGCCTGTAAACTTCATAGTTTACAGGCTCTTTTATGCTTTTCTAAACATTTAAAAGTATAAAATATCTGCAAACAAAACATCAGGAGTCGTGCCTGATGATTCTTATATAAATGCTAAAAAATCAAGTAATATAATAAGTGTAATCGAAAAACAATCTTGATTTGCTTAAACATTTGAGATATACAAATTGTCTGTAGCGGTATAGTTTGGTATATGTGAGAATGTTATTCCTATTGATAGTAGCAATTCTCTTACACCGTGTCTGGTAGTGTAAAAAACATCAAAAAAACAATGTCATGTGTTACATTATTTTGTTGTAAAAACTAAAAATATATATTAAAATTAGGTAGCGGTAGGTTTCAACTGCCAACAAATTTTTTAACCAAACTACCGTGCAGGGATATCTCTGTGCGGTAGTTGATTTTGATTTAGATCTATTTAAGAATTAAGCGGCGAACTTTATATTTCATTTGTGCTAATGCATCATAATATTTTCCATATTAATTAAATTGAAAGGACTAAATAAATATGGATTTAAAGTTAAAGAACCAAGAAATATTTAAATTAGCCTATAACTATTTATTTGAAATAAAGCCGGCTAAATTGCAAAATAGCGACATGGAAAAATATTTTGTTGGTGATAGAAAAGACTATAAAACCCTTGAAGATGTGTTTGAACAACTTATATCTTCTGCTCAAAATTATCAAAGGATGCCTAATGTTATTAAATTTAAAGAAAGACATAGCGAAATAAAAGAAATACTGTTTGATTACGATTTTGAAAAAATTATTAAGTGTTCAGTAGATGATTTGTACTATAAATTTCGCAATGAATTTAATGTTGTAAGCGCTGAAAGTAATAAAAACAGTTGGAGAAAATGGAGCAAATCTATTATTTCATCAGCTAAATTTATTAATGAATTTGAAAGTGTAGAAAGCTTTAAAGAATTTGTTTCGTTATTTAAATTTAATTTACATACTCGCATGGCGCTGCCTTTATTACTACAAACGAAAATTAGTGGCATGGGATTTGCATTGGCTTGTGATTGTTTAAAGGAACTTGGATATCTTGACTATCCAAAACCCGATGTACATCTAAACGAAGTTTTTAATGAATTTGGATTATCTGAAAATGAACCAATTCAAGTTTTTGAAGCTATTGTTAGAATGGCTGAAAATTGCAAACAAATTGATGAAACAATAACTCCATATAAGATTGATAAAATTATATGGTTGATATGTTCAGGGAAATTTTATCTTGATGATATTACCGTTGGAAGAAATAAAGATGAATTTATTAATTATGTGAAATCCGAACTGGAATTGTGATAAAAAAATATATAAAACGGTTTGCTTCAAATCCATTAAAAGAAAGAGGACACAAAATGAAAACGTGTATTATAACAGGGGGCTCGAGTGCCTTGGCTATGATATGGCAGAGCAGTTTGCTAAAAAAGGGTCTAGGGTAATTGTGCTCGACATTCTCGAAAACAAAGAAGAATATGTTGATTACATTAAAACAGAAATTATGTTTGCTCCATAAAAAGCATGAAAGGCGTCATCTTATGGTTAAAAACTCTACACAAAAAACTATGCTCAGTGCGCTTTTTTTTGGCGGTTTAATAATTTTTGCCTTGATCCTTGATAATTTATTAGATGTTCTGTTCCCTATTAATAATTCATATTTTTACAGACTGAGTTCTACTGTTTCAATGTGCATTTATATAGGTGTTTATTCGTATTGGATGTTAAGTATATACAACAGAATAATGCAACGACATGTGCGTAATTATTTAATGCTAATAGGCGTAAATATAATTTTTTGGATAACAATTCGCACAATAAAGTGGTCAGCATTTCAATTTGTGGCGTTTGAAGATCGACTTTTATGGTATATGTACTATATTCCAATGGTTATGCTAAGTGTGCTGTTTTTATTTGTGTCGCTTTATGTGGGTGAAAGAGAAGATTACAAACCAAGCAAAAAATGGAATTTGCTATACATACCCGCAATATTAATTATTGTAGCAGTGCTTACCAATGATATACACGGCTTTGCTTTTAATATCGATACAACAGTACACTCTTATGGGCTGGATTACAGCCATGGGCCTGTTTACTTTGTGGCATTGTTTTTTATATTAAGTATTGTGCTTTTGTCTACCTTTATTATTTTACGTAAATTCAATGTTTCACCGGGCGCAAGGAAAAAGATGATGATGCCTATTTTAGTGATTATAATTACTATGGTATACTGCGCCTTATATATAATTACACCCAACTATGGCATAGGCCATATTCTTGATTTAACGGTTTTTGGATGCACCATGGTGATAGCCCTGTTAGAAACTTTTATAAGGACAGGGCTAATTCATTCCAACATGGGCCACAGCGCTTGTTTTGCAATGGCAGATATAAGAGCGCAAATTTTAAATAGTAACGGCGATGTTATTTATATATCGGAAAACGCATTGCCTATTGCAAAATCAGAATTTGAAACGCTTAAAAAAGACAGGACAGCGCTGTTTAACTCAGGCACACTTTCACATATTGCACCCATTAACGGCGGATATGTTTCATGGAACAGTGATGTATCGCAAATTAGAGATATGATAAAAAATTTAAAAGACTTGAATAAAAATCTTTATCAAGAAGTAGACCTTTTAACGATTGAAAACGAGCAAAAAAGCGAGGGTGCACGCCTTAGAAAACTAAACTATTTACACGGTATTATGTTAAAAGAAATTTTACCACTGAGCGAAAAATTAAAAGCGGAAATAGATATTAAAGGAAAAACAAAACAAGATGAAATAAAACATTTACTATTCGAAACAAGCATGACATCAACATATATAAAACGAAAAGTTAATTTAATTTTGACGAGGGAAACGGAAAAATCTATCTATGCTGAGGACATGAGATACTGTTTTTTAGAGTCTTTCCAGATTCTTAGACTTTATGATAAAACCTGTGCGATAAATATAATTGAAAACTGCGACATAAGCCTAAATGCAGCTATGGCAAGTTTAGATTTATACCAAAATATCATAGAAAGCACAAAATATAATTTTGACGCCGTTTATATTACATATAATTTTGATGATAATAATATGATATTTGCGGTGCAAATTTCCGGCGACATAAATTTGTCCTATAACGATATAGTAGATGACGAAATTAAAGCAACTCAAAATGGTGAGATTAAATTTTTCGATGAAACCGACAGTTATCACATTTCACTTACAATACCAAAGTAATTAAGAGCGGAAGGAACGGTTATGTCAACATTCTTATACTTGAATGATTCAGCCAAGGCATACATGCTTGTACTTTGTATATTTAGCGTTATCTTGCCTTTAATATCTCTCATTGCACACATTTCACAAAAAAGCAAAAGTATTCGTGTTACAACGCTATCTTTTTCTCTTATTGCAAGTATTTTATTTTTTTCATTGTTATCACAGTTAAATAAAGTAGATAGAGCAAAATACAACATATCGCTTACACCTACTTTAGAGGTGTTTAATAACATACCTTATTTTGTATACATAGTTTTAAACTTAGGCTTTATATTTGTTGCTATCATATCAATCTACAGATTATATAAAGCCGGTAAAAATAACATTAGTGTTTTCTCTGTAAAAGAAGCTCTTGAAAATTTGCCAACAGGCATTGCGTTTATGAGAGATGATGTAGATCTTTTACTTTCAAATAATATTATGCAAAATCTTTGTCGGGAGATTACAGGAAAAACCCTACAAAATGCAAACACTTTTTGGCTTGACTTAAATGCGTTGCAAAGCAAAGAAAACTGTGTAATTAAAGGAGACGAGCCGTCATTTATTTTAAAAAACAAAGCTGTTTGGCAGTTTTCAAAAACACTATGCACATATAGAGGTGATGAATATTTTGAATTTATAGCAACAGATATTACAGAACTTTATAATTTAAGCGAAAACACACGCAGCGTAAATGAAAAGCTGACACAACAACACCAGCGCCTTAAAAAACTTACCGATATTATTGAGAAAAATGCCGAGGGTGGTGTTGCGTTAAACATGAAAATAAACTTTCACGACAATTTTGGCAACCTATTAACCTTGACTAAAAAAGCACTGAGAGAAAACAAAAACGCAGATCAAGCGAAAACACTTGTAGATTATTGGGGTAATTTAAATAACATGATTAAAGAACTCTCGAGCGATGATAGGCAGAGTTTATCGCTCGAGCAGATTTTGCTTTTTGCAGATAAACTAGGCTGTGAAATTGTTTTGAGTGGAGAACTCCCGAAAGATGAGCAAAGCAAAACCACAATGCTATTGTGCATTAATGAGATGCTAAAAAATGCTTACAGACATGCAGGCGCACAAAAACTTATGGTAGACATATCTAAAGCGAGCGGAATGATACACCTTACAATACAAAATGAAACAAAACACAAATTAACGCAGATTAAAGAGGGTGGCGGTCTTTCGGCACTAAGGGAGCGAATTGAGCAAACAGGCGGAACAATGCAGATGTCGTGCGACGACGGCGTATCTATGATGGTAAAGTTGATAGAGGAGGCCCCGCAATATGTATAATGTGATGATTGTAGACGACCAAAGTAGTTCTCATGCACTAATGGAGTATGCAATTTTGCGCAGTGAGGGCAAATATAAAATAACAAAAGCGTTTTTCGATGCGGACAAAGTTTTAAACGAGCTGAGATATGAGCCTGTTGATTTAATACTCATGGATATACATACGCTTGGTAAAGAAAACGGGGTTAAAGTAGCCGCTAAAATTAAAAATCTTTACCCCAAGATAAAGATAATAATTTTGACGTTTGTTTTGCAGAAAAAATATATTGAAGAAGCTAAAAGTGCGGGCTGTGAAGGCTTTTGGTATAAAGACCATGCCGACATGGATTTACTGCTTGTTATGGATAGTGTAATGGAGGGCAAAATTTACTACCCCGAAGAGCAACCTGTTATAAAAATAGGTGTGGCTAAAATTTCTGATTTCACGCCGAAAGAGCTCGAGGTTTTGCAGGCAAAAGTAAACGGACACTCAAACGATAAGGTGTGCCAAATGCTTAATATAAGAAGCAGAACCCTTGATACACACCTTAGCAACATTAAAAACAAAACGGGGTATGACAATTTGCTAAAACTTGTGGCGGATGTTGCATCGAAGAAATTTATTATATTGGGCGAAGATGATGATTTTTAAATTTTAAACCGAATATTTGAGAGCAGGCTAAATGCCTGTTCTTTTTTTTGCGTAAAAATTAAAATCAGCGGAAATACACGATGTTTAATAACATTTGTTTTGCTATTCTTTAGATACGAGCTTACAATAAAAAGCAACTAATGAGTTAGGGGGTGGTGTTATGAAAACAATAGCGGTTTACATTCAAAATAAATTATTATCTTCGGGCATAACACATGCCATTATGACACGAAATGATAAAAACAAAGTTGAAATAATATCAAACGTTGAAAGTTGTTTGTCTATTTGCAGAAGTAGCAAGGCAGACGTTATACTTGCAGAACTGCGGGATTATTACCCGCTGTCTTTAGACGATTGGCTGGATAGAGTTGTAAAAATAAAAGACGTTGTCCCGTCATGTAAAATTGTTTTATTAGTTGATGAGGAAAATTTCCCGAAATCAGCAGCCATTGCAAACTCAGCGTTTAAAAATAATGAAATCGACATGTTTTTATATAGTTCTTCAGGGCTTAATTTCCTTGTAGACGTAATTATAAATATATAATTTAACAAAATAATAGGAGGAAACACCATGGTTAAATGTAGTAAATGTGGACACGATATATCACAAAATGCAAAATTTTGTGATAATTGCGGAACAAAAGCCGAAATATTGACCACATCTGTACAAATTACGCAAGAAAAAAGTACACAGCAAAATTACGTGCAAAACAATCAGCAACAAAGCGCACAAATGCCCACACAGGATAGGGATAGCGGTTTGCCCCCGCAAAATAATAAGCCTACACAACAGCAATATACAGCACAGCTACCTATACAAGGACAGTACAATGGCAAAGCGGAAACAAAGCAAAAAAGTAAAAAGCCGATAATTTTTATAGGCATAGGTGTTGCGGTAGTTGCGTTAATAGTTATTATAATTGCAATAATCGCCAACTTATTCTCCGGCGGAAATTCGGATGACCCAAACATAGGTGTTTGGACAGCTGATGAAATTACAATGATGGGCATGACAATGAGCCCCACTGATATTTACCCCGACGGCATAAGTTTAGAGTTGAAATCAAGAGGCAACTGCACACTCACTTTAGACGGTGAAGATTTTAACGCTGATTATGAAATTGACGGCACCGCGTTCACTATAATAGACGGAGGGGATGAATTCCCCGGCACGATAGAGGGCAATGTTATAACTATAACAAATTTGCTTGATATGGGGCTTGATATTGTATTTACAAAAGATGGCATGGCGGGCGAAAATTCGCAAGGTACAGATAGTGCAGGTGCTGTTATAGACGAAAACAACTTAACAGGTAACTACATACTTTCAAGCATGACAACAGCGGGCGTAACCATGAACTATGATGCCATACAGCAAGCAGAAATTGAGATGATGCTTGAAATTGACGGTCAAGACGGAGCACTTGTTGCTTACGGTAGCTCATCAGATGTTGAACTTGATATATCGGCAAAAACAATGCTTTTGCAAGGGCTTGTTATGGACTATGTGATAGACGGCGATAGTATTGTGGCAACAGGAGACAACGCAGACCATGAGATAGTGTTCGTGTTCACTGCCGAGAACAGCTCAATTTGGGGCGATACTTCGGGCGGCGGAATAAACGCAACAGGCTTTGTGCCACCGGGATACGGCTCAGAAGTAACAATGCCTGTGGAAACACTCTCCAACCCCTCCATATGGTACGGCATTGTCACGATAAGCGACTATGTGGGCAATGACGATATATCGGGCGAGTATGAGGCGTGGGGTTACATAGGCAACGATGAACTCGGCGATTATTTCGAGCTGTATCTAAACGGCTATGTAGACAGTGAAGACTATATCAGCTTCATGTCGTTTAATATAGAATTACACGACTATTCTTTCTTCCCCGTTGTGGATGAGCACGCTTGGCTTTACGGCGATGCGACACTTAAAGAAGAGGACAACACATGGTATGTTCCCGGCTTAACAAACGGCATACTCGGGGCAACATATGAATATGACCATAACGGCGAGTCCTTTACAATCGACTTTCAAATAGCACAGGTAGTGGAAGATAGTGTGCCATCAAATGAAGATAGTGACACCGGCAGTGATGCCCCTATTCTAACACCAACACCCGCCCCAGAGCCTGAGACAGTAGAGGCAAGTCTCACCATGAACGAGCTTCGTGATGTATACTTAGGTATCCTAGACTTAAGCACTGATGAGAAGTTCTCACTCACTTATGACGAAATTTTATCACGCTATTTTAACGGTATCGAGGGGAATATTACCAACCAAGGGGATACCTTTGTGTCTTATCGATGGATTTCGATAGAATCGGAAACCTCTTTGTTAAATATAACTTTTGATTTGGAAGACAACGGCGAGTATACATACAAATCTATGTCCATTAATAACATAGATTATGAGTAAAAGCTTCGTCATTGGCGGTTGTTGAGAGTTCTTCCGTCACTGGCGTACCCACTCATAGCAACATAGTAATCGAAATGCACAAATACCACAGAATGGCGATAAAAATTAAAATACAAAAATGAAAAATCCCCCACCTGAAGTATGTGCAAGAACCTCTCAGGTGGGGGTTGCTTGATTTCCGCTCAGCAGCATAGAAATAAATATAGAAACTATAATTGAATCGGTGTATAATGAAGATAAATTATTTATTTAGCATCGGAGGAATTGTTAATGAAACAGATATTAAGTTTAAGTCTTGTTCTAATAATTGTAATGGCTGTTGTTGGGTGTGTGGGACCCGGAAGCAGTGGTGGCGCTGTCTCGGGCGGAACAGAAACCGAAAGTACCCAGCAATCAACAACTGATGAATCAGAGCTTCTGACAGCTGAACAACTGACGTTTTTTAATGAAAACTATTTTGATATACTTTTTGAACAAGAAGGGTATTATGTTAGTTTTAGTGAAGGATTTCGCATGGAGGACGAAGTTAAACTTACCTTCCGTGGATATGAACCGGAAACAGGGGATATATACGAGATGATGGAACATATCATCACCTTAAAGCAAGATGGAGAGGATTATATTTATATCTCTCATGAGCCGTTGGTATAGCGTGTTATACCAACGAAACAGGATAAATATGATAATAACCTTAATAAAAAACCTCGCTCTTTATTTGCCAAAACAATCAAGTTTAAAACATGATTTAAATCTACAGCGATAGCATATTCTATCTATTTTTTATGTGTTCAATCCTTCTAACCATCAAAAGTTAATATTCAAAACATTAATAAATAATATTTTTAAATGAAAATTCAATTCAATAAAATCGTTAACATCGTTTTAAAATTTTTAAGTAGCTGCTAATTTGGTGGCTACTTTTTTTTATAACCACTTGACATTCGAAAAAAAATCATTACAATATACCTATACCCCCTATGGGTATAAACGTTAGGAGGATTGTATATGAAACAATGTATGGATGTTGATGCTATAACTAAGCGTCTAAAAAAAATCGAGGGTCAAGTTCGCGGCGTGCAAAAAATGGTTGATGAAGATAAATCTTGCGAAGATATTTTAATTCAAATCGGCGCAATAAAATCAGCGCTTCACAAAACAGGCCAAGTCATTCTTGAAGGACATATGCACCACTGTGTACTCGACGGTATAAGCAGCGGTCAACAAGACGAAACAATTGAAAAGCTGATATCTGCTCTCAATCAGTTTTCTAAAACAATATAGGTGATTGTTATGAAAAAATATATAAATAAACTTAATTCTATACCAATGCTTTGGATTTCGGGAATATTCTTGTTTGCAAGTTTTATTACTGAATATATTCTGCCATTAACCGAGATATCTTTTGAATTCCCTATTAACCCAGCTTGGGTATCGCTTATTATTTCGGGAATACCTCTTGTTTATTTGGCGGTAGTAAACACTTTAGACAAAAGAATAACCTCCCCTCTTTTAATTACAATTGCAATGATTGCGGCTGTATATATTGGGGATATCTTTGCGGCGGGTGAAGTTGCTTTTATTATGGCTATTGGCGAATTTCTTGAGGATAGGACGGTTGAGAAAGCTAAAAAAGGCATAGAAATGTTGCTTAATTTAGTTCCGTCACAAGGCCGAGTGGTAACAGAAAACGGCGAAAAAATGGTTGAGGCAAAAGATATTAATCAAAATGATATCATCAGAGTTTTGCCCGGAGAGAGTTTTCCGTCTGATGGAATTATTGTTGTTGGCAATACAACAGTTGACCAAAGCATTATGACAGGCGAAAGTTTGCCTGTTGATAAATCGGTTGATGATGAAGTATTTACAGCCACAATAAATCGGTTCGGTTCGGTTGATGTTAGAGTTACCAAGTCTTTTGCAAATTCATCACTTCAAAAAATGATTAGACTTGTAGAAGATGCCGACAACCAAAAAGCGCCTACGCAAAAAATTGTCGACAGATGGGCTGGATATCTTGTCCCATTGGCTTGTATCATTGCGATTGTCACCTATTTAGTTTTTTCTTTTGTATTGGGAAGACCTGACGATGCTCTTATTCGTGCTGTGACGATTTTAGTTGTATTTTGTCCTTGTGCTCTCGCTTTGGCTACGCCGACTTCGATTATGGCGGCTATCGGTCAGGCTACTAAAAATGGTGTACTTATAAAATCTGGCGAAGCGTTAGAGAAAATGGGAACAGTTAAAACCGTATGCTTCGACAAAACAGGAACTATAACACGCGGAAAACTTACAATTAGTGATATAAAAACCTTTAACTATGATGAAAATCACCTGATAAAATTTGTGGTAGCTGTTGAAAGTCGTTCAGAACATCCTATCGGAAAAGCTGTTGTAAATTATGCCAAGGAAAAGAACATTCCTTTTTCTGACATAACTGATTTCAACATGACGACTGGAAAAGGCGTCAGTGCAAAAATTGGGGATGATATGATTTTTTGCGGAAATGAAGATTTGATTGAGGGTGATGCTAATATTTCGATTGGAAATGATGTATCCGATATAGTTTCAGCTTTAAGAGAGCAAGGAAAAGCTATAATTATTGTTGCGAACACAGAACAAGTTATCGGTGTTATCGGTCTGTCGAACGAGATAAAAGACAGTTCAAAAGCGGCTATTTCAAACCTTAAATCAGCCGGAATAGACAAAACTGTGCTTCTTACAGGAGATAATGAAAAATCTGCTAACTTTATCGCAAACAAAGTCAGGATAAGCGAGGTTAAGTCTTCACTGCTTCCCGAGGGGAAAGTGCTTGCAGTTAAAGACTTGATGACGTTTGGCGATGTTTGTATGGTGGGTGATGGCGTAAACGATGCCCCTGCGCTTAAAACCGCAAACGTTGGAATTGCCATGGGCACAATGGGCAGCGATATCGCTATCGATGCTGCTGATATTGCGATTATGGGTGACGATATATCTAAAATCTCATACATCAAGAAGCTATCCAACGCAACTATTTTTTCTATTAAATTTAACATTACAATGTCGATGATTATAAACTTTGCTGCGATTATTCTGTCGGTTATGGGGCTTTTAAATCCGGCGACAGGAGCACTTGTACATAACGCAGGTTCGGTTTTGGTTGTGCTAAATGCGGCAAGGCTTTATGATAAAAAGATAGGATGATTAACGCGAGATTCAAGTTGTCAAGCTCTGATTGTCGCCCCCACCTTGCAGGCCATTCTTGTTGCCCTGTCCGCCACCTTGACTACCTCCACCGATGTTTTGATTTTGACCTCCTCCGCCTTGAGTTCCACCATTGTTACCATGTCCATTTCCATATTGAAATTCGGGATCTTCGTCAACCACTCCGCCATTATCAATCATATCACGAATCATTCTCATAGGTAAACGGCTGATCTCTTCTACTTTTACATCTGGATTTATCTCTAAAAGCTCTAAATATGCTCGATATTTTCCAAAAGATAAACCAAGTTCAACAGCTTCATTCTTAAGCTCAATACTCGCTGTGTGGAAAGAGAGATTCTGATTATTAAAATCACAGCTTTCAATACTTTTAATGATCTCATCACTATTATCTGAAATAACCGTTATCTCTGTGTAGCTATCATTAAACTGTGAAAAATGCTCCACTTCGTGAAGGATTTCTAATGCTTCAATATAGTTATGATTATTTAAACTCACGGAATCGATAATATTCCCGGCATCTTGATTGCTTGCAGTGACTTCTATCACCCTATCAAAACTATTTATCGACAATTCAATTGAGGGATTTACATCAATGCTAATATACAAAACGGGGGTAAAGTAAACCGCACTAAATATAACAAGCGCAAAAATCGCCATAATTGGAGCAAGTTTATATACTACAGGCATTTTTTTCTTTGCTTTAACATTAATAATATTTTTAAAAGTTTGCTTTTTTAGGTTTTCATCAGCATGAATTTCTAAAAAAGCAGTTTTAATTTTACCATTCATACTCACTAACTCCTAAATCTTTTTTTAACAACTCTCTACCACGGGCGAGCAAGGTATAGATTGAATTTACATTTTTTGAAAGCATTTTACCGATATCGACTGCCGAGTACCCCTCGAAATAATGAAGATAAATCGCTAGTCTATATTTTTCCGGGAGTTTTAAAACCATCTCTCGTATATAAGAGTTTTCGTTAAAATTCTCTTCCACCACAAACTCTCTCGCTTCGTCAATAGGCACACTATTTCTGCGAAAAAAACTCTTTAGTAGGTCCTTACATTCATTTATGGCAACACGAATAAACCATGCCTTTTTATGCTCCTCACTTTCAAAACGAGCAGAACTTTTATAGTATTTTAGAAAAACATTCTGAAAAACGTCCTCTGTATCAGCCATGTTTTTAAGATAAACCACACAAATTCGCTTTACCGTATCTGCGTAGTTTTCTATAGCAAGTTTCAAGTCCTGCTCGTCTCTCATGTGGCCACTTCCTTATCTATTTCTGCCTTTTCCTGTTCCTGCATTTTTGCCGCTACCCTGTCTTGTGCCTATGTTATCACACTCGCCGTCACCGTCGGCATCGGTGAAAAAACCACCATTGCCACTGCCGATATTATCGTTTACACTGTCGCCGTCAGCATCTACAAAGCGACCACCGTTTTTGCCAATGCCAAATCCTTGGCTATTTCCTTTGCCTTGACCTATGGCACGCCCTGTGTTGTCACAAATGCCGTCGCCATCTTCGTCCACGAAATTTGCATATGTTCCAAAGCTACCTCGAGTAGCTATGTTGTCACAAACTCCGTCATTATCGCTATCTGTGTAGTTTGTGCCCCTTGTTGGTGACGCTGCAAATGCTGTAGTTGTTCCAACAGTTAATATAACTGCCGCTGTTAATCCTAAAGTTATAATTTTTTTCATGATTTTTTCCTCCAATATTTTGTTAAGACTTTGTCTTTTCACAAGTAATACGAGCGAGAAAAGCAAATCCTTTCAAATACATAAAAAAAATTTGTCAAACCTTAATTAATGCGTATTTTATTTCAAATACATAACGTTTATACTGAATAACTGTTATTCAGTAGGATTTAATTATACAGCTCAAACATTTCTTACTTCTTAAATTAATATGAAAAAGCTATTATTAAAAACCGAGATTACTTTGGCGGTTTACGCCATAATAATCTCGGTTTATTTTAATTCTGTAAAAACCTATTCGTCGTCGTCTTCTGCTTTAAGTTTCTTCGCTTCCTCAATAACCTTTCCTTCGTGGGTTGCCGGGAGCGGTTCATATCTTAAAAACTCCATCGTAAAGCTTCCTCTACCTTGTGTTGAAGAACGCATGTATGTTGTGAAATCGTGAAGTTCCGATTGAGGAATTTCAGCGTCAACAAGTTGCATACCCGTTTCGTCGGGGTTCATTCCGACAACGCGTCCGCGACGTTTTGTCACTTCGCCCATGATGTCGCCGGTGTTGCTGTCGGGGACAAGTGCTTTAACCGCCATGATTGGCTCGAGAAGCACGGGAGACGCTTGTGCAAGCCCTGCTTTATACGCCAAACTTGCCGCCAACTTAAACGCCATTTCCGAGCTGTCAACCGGGTGGTATGAACCGTCTACAAGTCTTGCTTTAAGACCAACAACGGGATACCCCGCAAGCACGCCTTTTTTTATGCTATCGCGAAGCCCTTTTTCAACGGCGGGGAAGAAATTCTTCGGAACCGCGCCGCCAAAGACTTTGTCTTCAAAGATAAGGTCTTCGCCCTCTGAATGGGGTTCAAACTCGATCCAAACATCGCCGAACTGTCCGTGTCCGCCCGATTGTTTTTTGTGGCGACCTTGAACTTTAACTTTTTTTCGGATAGTTTCTCTATATGCAACCCTTGGAGCTTCAAGAGCTACTTCAACGCCAAACTTAGATTTAAGCTTGCTTACAATAACGTCGATATGTTGTTCGCCAAGACCCGAGAGAATTTGTTGAACCGTCTCGCTGTTGATGTGATACGAAATAGTTCTGTCTTCTTCGCAAAGTCTTTGGATAGCTCCCGAAATTTTGCTCTCGTCGCCTTTTTTGGTTGGACGAATAGACATCGAGAAACTCGGTGTCGGAAACTCTAACGGTTTAACCCTAACAACTTTTGACGACGAACAAAGCGTGTCCCCTGTTTTCGCCTTATCAAGTTTTGTTATCGCGCCGATATCCCCCGCTTTAATCTCTTTGACATCGGTTTGTTTTTTACCTTTAATGCTTAAAAGTTTTCCAAGGCGCTCAACCTCGCCCGTCGTGGCGTTGGTGAACTGGCCGTCCGCCGAGAACTTGCCCGAAATAACTTTTATAAATGAAAGTTTTCCAACAAACGGGTCGGCAACCGTTTTGAATATAAAACCAACCGTGCTGTCGTTTTCTCCGCATTTAATAAACAGCTCGTTGCCGTCTTTGTCAAACGCCAAAACGCCCTCAGCGTCCGCCGCCGTCGGCAGAACTTCGTTGATAACATGAAGCGCAAGGCCTATACCCTCAAGCTTTAAAGCGTCTCCGCAAACCACAGGAGCCACGGTACAACTGCGAACCCCTTCTTTAAGCCCTTTAACTATCTCGTCGTATGTAAACGGCTCTTCTGCCAAAAACTTCTCGAGAAGTTCTTCGTCTGACTCGGCAATTGCTTCGATAAATGATTTATAATATTCCGCAACTTGCGGATCGTCTTTTGGGAACTCGACTTCGCTTTCTTTTCCGTCAACATACGTAAACGCTTTTGACGTCATAAGATCGGCGTAGACAGTCGGTTTCTTTTCCTCTGTAATCGCTACGACAACAGGGCAAACCGCCATTCCGAAATTTTCTTTTAAATCGGCAAACGTTTTCGCAAAATCTGCGTTTTCCGAAGCCATCTTGGAAACATAAAACATTCTTGCTTTTTTCTTTTTGTTTGCAAGTTTGTTTGCTTTGTGGGCACCGACAGAAACCCCCGAACGTCCACTCACGGCAATTATAACAGACTCGGCCGCCATAATCCCTTCGTAAAGTCCAAGTTCAAAGTCGAAAAGACCGGGCGAGTCGATAAGGTTAACTTTGCAACCTTTGTATTCATAAGGAGCAATAGCTGTCGAGATCGATGCTTTTCTTTTAATTTCCTCTGGGTCAAAGTCGGTTACCGTGTTTCCGTCGGCGACCGAACCTAGTCTTTCGGAAAACTTAGTTAAGTGTAAAAGAGCCTCTACGAACGAGGTTTTTCCGCTTGAACTATGCCCCGCAACCATGACGTTGCGAATTTTATCCGGTGTGAAATCCATAAAAAATCCCCCTTAAGTTTAGTACATTTTAGATATTAAACAATAATTATTTACACCCTTAAAGAAAAGTTTAACACAAAAAACAAAATATTAAAAGGGTATTTTAGGATTTTTTCACTTTATTAAATACAAAATGACAAGATTTTTTTATGCAACTTGTACAACCATTGTTAATATTTTCTTATAAATGAATACCCCAACACGAGCGCTAGCCAAGCAGATTGGAACAACAAAGCGCTTAAAACCCCCATCGAAAAAACCGCGCCCCAGATAGTCATAACAAGTGCGACCGTAATGCCAACTAGCATCGAGGCTAGTTCCGTGATATTTGTTATTTTCACGGCGTTTCTAACGTTATAGCAACCCTTGATAGCCTTAAAATAGTTAACCAGTTTGCCCGTGAACGTAATCGACGAGGTTGTGTGTGGCGCATATTCCGTAAACCTTGAAAGGTCATACAGGTCAACCTCACGAATAACCGAGACCATCGCCCTCGGTATGTTGTAGTTTCGCGAAATTTTTTCGGGGGTTATGTTAAAATCTCGTGTCCGAACAAGCAAACTAACCCCTTCTTTTTCAAGCCCATGCACAACCCCCGCAACCTCGGGGCTTGGGCTATAGCTTAAAATAAACATGGCGGAAAGTTTTCCCGAAACCGAAAGATAAATAGCGTCCCTTGTGCTTTTATTTGTGTATCTGTTTTCATAATCTCTCGACGGAACTTGTATTTCGTGGGTTCCAAGCAGTTCCCTGTTGCCTAGAATTACGCGTTCTTTCCCAACCCAAAAACTGTAGCCAAGGCCATCTTCATAAACAACGCTGTCAACCTCGAAAAGGATCTCGGTTTTGTTTTGTATAACGTTTAAAAACACCCCCGACATCGTGTCACACGACTGAATAAGAACCGAAGCGGCATAAAGAATAGCCATGTCGATTCGTTCCTTTTCAAAAGTCTTAATTCCGTGCAACTTTATTTGTCCTTTTTCATAAAGGTCATGTCCTTCGACAACGACACAGCCGGCTTCGACCACATCTTCAATCGCGCTAAATCCCGGAACCATCGCCTCGTGTTGTTTAATATCTTTGTGCATCTTAAAAAACGGCGCAAAACTCACGACGCCGCCGACACATGGAGCCGCAAAAGCAGACGACAACGCAACCGTCGCAACGACATCTACAAAGTTGCTTGTAAGCAGATAGGTAATAACTCCGCATATTAAGTTGACTATCAAAACAATAGTTCCGACTTTATAAACCGACTCGTTGTCCGCATCATATGAATTTGAATGGAACAAAAAATCGTCTGTAAACGAAGTTTTTCTTTTAATGAGCACGCTTGAACTGTCGACTTCAACCCCTCTTGTTATCCTTTCGGTGAGCTGGGTATTATAAAGCGGAGCCGACGCATATTTTTCGCCCCCGTCCGCTATGAAACGCATGTTGTTTAATATACGCAAAGAGTTCAAAAGTTGTCCTAAATTATAACAACAAATCACAAGTGCCGACACCGGAGCGGTCAATATTTTAGTTATATCTTCAGATAAAAAGATGTACAAGATTGGTTGGATAAACGAAAACAAAAACGAATATACTACTATCGACGACAGGTCGGCGCGAAACGTAAAAAGTTTTAGCAAACCCGGAATAACTATCGAATAGTCAAGCAAAAGCGCGCCCAGCAACAGCCCGGCGTTTAAAATATAAAATGTTACCCTATCATTAACTATATCCGGAACAAAACCCCACGAAAATTCAACCGTTAGATTTAAAACCAAAAGCATCACAAAAATTATCAAAGAGGTCGCAAACTTCAAGACATTCTTTGTGTTTTTGCTGACAAGCATTGAAACAACCGTTTCGGTCTGGGCTTCGTCGGTAAACTCAAATTCCGGGATGTCCTGTGCTTGTTGTTCGTCTTCAAACACCGGTGATTTCGCTTTTTCTTGTGAACTCGTTGCCCCAAACAGATCTTGCTGTTCAAGATTTACTTGGACAAATTCTCCTGTAGGCGACACAAAGATTTCGTCGTTTTCATCAAGAGGTGCGCCTTTTTTGCCTTTTTTAGGCTTTATTTTTTTTTCAGGACTCTTTTTAAGTTTACCGGCTATTCCGGAAAGAAATTTAGATTTCTTTTCTTGGCGCTTGCCCGCAATAACCGTATCGCTAAAAAAATCTTTAAAGTCCTCCTCGCCAACCTTTCCGTCGACGTCAAGCAAAGTCTTTTTGCTTTGGTCTAGTATATCTCGGTCGACCGACAAGTCGATTCTCTCGAACATTCCGGTTTCGACGCGCGGAAGTTGACCCGGCGGAACTTCGCCGGCTTTTAAAGGTTGAAGATTAATTTGTTGTGTGAATATTTGATGTGTTGCCGGATTTTTGTTTTCATACTGAGGCATTTGATTAATTGGGTTTGCAACCGCACCTGTATATTCTGTATATTCTGCCACGCCAAAACTTTGTGTGTTATATCTTCCCGAACGTGTTGTGTTGATGTTTAAGTTACCAAACTGCATAGTGTTTTGGTTTTGATATGTCTGCTCAGGTTGATATCCCGAATTGTAATAGTTTTGGTCGTTTGTGTTGTCGACATACTGCCCGGTTTGCGTCGCTTCAAACGGGTTTGCCTCGTCATATGATTCATAGTCATCATATTGATATTGGTCATATTCGGAATATTGTGTGTCGTCCACCCCAAAATCTGTGTAACTGTCCTCGCCATACGGCAACATGTTGTCGTAATCATTGTAATCTTGTCCGGCGATGTTTTGGTATAGTTCCGCCCCCGGTATTTGGGGAACGTTCCCCGGTTGCACATTTCCTTGTTTAATTCTATTTAATATATCCTCAAGCTGTGCATCCTTATTAAAGTGATCCATCTTGTGCTCCTCTAATCAAATTAACCTTTTAATGCTCTTTGTCTTACCACTTCGTATATAACAACCCCCGCCGCAACCGAAGCATTAAGCGAAGTTATCTTTCCCAAAAGCGGAATTGTGACGGTTTGGTCACAAAGTTCTTTCACAAGCTTTGACACGCCAAACCCTTCCGAGCCAACAACAACCGCCACCGCTCCTGTGAGATTGGACGAGGTCAAACTTTGGCCGTCGGTGTCGGCACAATAACAAAAAACCCCTGTTTTCTTAAGTTCTCTAATAGTGCTTGCAAGGTTCGAAACACGAGCTATCTTCATGTATCCACACGCCCCCGCAGAAGCGCGAAGCACCGACGAAGTTATTGTGCATCCCCCACGTTTCGGAAGAATTATCCCATGTGCGCCGGCACATTCCGCCGTTCGTATGATAGCGCCGAGGTTTTGCGGGTCCTCTATGCCGTCCGCAATGACAATGAGCGGGTCTTGTTTATTTTCTGCCGCAAAATCCAAAATATCCCCTACATCACAATAGTTTGCCAAACATGCCAAAACCGCAACGCCTTGGTGCCGTTTACTTTGGCAGAGCCTCTCGAGTTTAATCGGATGAATAACCTTCACAACGGCGTTTTTTTGCTTCGCTAGCGACGTGTAAAATCCTTTTTCTTTTTCCGATTGGTCGACTGATATATAAACCGAATCTATCTCGACCTCGCTCTTTAAAAGTTCAATAACCGCGTTTTTGCCAAAAACAACTTCGCTTTGGTTTTCGTTTATATTGTTATCATTGTTATTTGTTTTCAAATCACACCGCCTTTTAAATGTTAAACAACAAGAAAAAACAGTTTATGTCGCCACACTAATTTTCCTTGATAAATTTCGTTAAAGTTTTGCTTAATTTTTCAAATTAGGCTATTTTTTTATTATAACATATATATCGTTTTATGTTAATAAAAAATGACGATTAATTCAAATTTTTTGTGACTTCGAATTAATCTATTCCCTCTCTTGCGATTTTTGTAAAAAACATACATAATACCAAGAGTAATGATAGATTTATTCATTTTTTGTTGAAAAGCCTGTTGAAACTGTTTATTAATACGCTAAAACATACGAAATATGGCGGTTTTCGCCTTGTTTTTGAAATAGTTTTCAACTGTATGTTGAAAACTGTTGACAAAACTTTCTGTAAAACAAAAAAAATTTTTCTACAAATGTTTATATAAATAGCTAAAAATATATATCTTTTTGATTAAAAATTACAGTTGATTTTTAATCAAAACTGTGTATTAATTAAAACAGCTAAACTATGAGACGAGGTAGATTACTATTAACGGTATAAAAATTAATGTTAATGATTTTTCATTAGAACAAACTTTGTTTTGCGGACAATGTTTCCGTTTTAAGAAAAATATCGACGGCGGCTTTGAAGGAGTTATATACGACAAGCCGATAACGTTGTTTCAACATGACGACGGGATTTCTGTTCAAGGCATCTCAGAAAATCAATTAGAAAAATATATCACTAACTATTTTTCGCTTGACTTAGACTATGACAACATAAAAACCATCTTAAGCCAAGACGAGGTTTTATCAAAAGCCATCACCTATGCTTCGGGTATACGAGTAATGCGCCAACCGCTTTGGGAAACCGTTTGCAGTTTTATTATCTCGCAAAACAACAACATCCCGAGAATAGCCGGAATTATCGACCGGCTCTGTACGGGGTTTGGGGAAAATTTGGGCAAGCATTACGCATTCCCTTCCCCCGAAACACTTTCTAATAAAAGTGTAGACGACCTTTCGGAACTGCGCAGCGGTTTTCGCGCAAAGTATATTCTTGACGCCGCGCAAAAATTTGCTTGTGGAGATATCGACGAAAACTTTATTAAAACCGCTCCGATTGACCAAGCGAGAAACTCGCTCATGACCATTAAAGGGGTAGGCCCAAAGGTTGCCGATTGTGCGTTGCTTTTTGGCGCGTCAAGGTTTGACGCATTTCCAACCGACGTTTGGATAAAGCGCGCAATGGAACTTCTTTTCCCAAGCGGTCTTCCCGACTATGCCATACCGTACGCCGGAATAGCCCAACAGTATATTTTCCACTATGCCAGAACATCGGGCATTTGTAAAAAGTAATTATTTATCGTAGGGACAACCCAAAGAATTGTCTGAAAAAGCAGTATATCTGCAACATTTCGGACAGGGGCAAGCCCTGTCCCTACTACCTTGTGTCATCCAAAAGTTTACATGTGTAGTTTTTCATTTGCCATCTCAGTCAATCCGAGATTGACACAAGATACTACACACAACCTTTTTGCTTGTGCAATATTTTTTAAGGTCTAGCTTTTTCGACGGACTGCGGGACAGAAAGCCGTCCCCTACTTTCTCTTTTCGTGGCAATGTTAAAACAAGAGATAATTCTTTTTCATCGCTTCGTTACCGTCTCAATAAGAGGAAAACAAGAGCCTTCCATATGCTTGCTTTTCCAAGCTATTGCAAAAGCGCAAAATCTTGTCATTCAAATGTTGTCGGCGTAAGCCGACACATCCATTCCTCATTCCTCATTCCTAATTCCTCATTGAATTAAATCGGTTCTACAAGCGTAAGGTTGCTCGGAAGTTCCTCAATATTCGCTATCTCTTCCGTTTTGTTGCATATAATATTGTCGAAGCTTTCGAGGTTTGAAAAGGCATAAAATCCTTTTCTGTTAAACTTGCTGTCGTCAAGCACAAGATGTTTTTTTGTAGCGTTGCTAATCGCCGCCATCTTAAGGCTCATACAATCTGTTTCGAGCGAAAACGCTTTGTTTTGTTCGAGAGAAAGCCCAAAACACCCTATAAAAGCGTGGTCGAAGTTAAACCGTTCTAACATCTCAAGCGCAATAGGCCCTAGAAGCATTCCGTAATGTGGCTCAAACTGACCGCCAACCAAAAAAAGATCGGCTATTGGATTTCTCGCTTTTTCAAGTATAAGCGTGCTATATGTCACGATGTGGACACGCTTGCGCATAAGGATTTCCGCAATTGGAAGAATGCTTGTTCCGTCGTCCAAAAAAACCGTTTCACCTTCGTTTACAAACGACGCAGCATGAACCCCTACCGCCTGTTTCGGTTTGACATTGACGTTGGTTTTAAGCCGCAACGAAAGCTGAGCATTTTCAATTAACTCTGCGTCCCCACCTGCTAGAATAGCGCCCCCTTGAACGCGTTTAAGGCGACCTTGTTTTTCAAGGCGCTCAAAGTCCCGTCTTACGGTTGTTTCCGAAATCTTAAGCTCTTTTGCGACCTCACGTATATTAACGACCCCACGTTCGTTTATACATTTCATTATATACATAATTCTCTCGGAAACTATCATAGATTGTTTTTCCATATCTGCCCCCAAAACAAATCGCAATTAATTTTAAACGTCTATCCAATAATTAAGCAACAACATATTTTTGTTTAATGTCTAATCCGCGTTTTATAGTTCCAATCCCAAAACACCATAGAGTTGTTCAAGTTTTTCTATCTCGTAGGTAACCGGAATTTTCTCGCTGTTCTCAATTTTTTTCGGGTTGTAAAAACAACTGTCCAACCCCGAATTATGCGCCCCTTTCATGTCAGACGAAAGGCTGTCTCCAATCACGATAGAACTTTTTTTATACTCGTTTCCAATCTCATCAAACACAACATCAAAAAACCTCTTATCCGGTTTATTGAACCCTACCTCCTCTGATATGAAAACGTTTGAAAAATATCTGTTTAACCCGGAATTTGCAAGCCGTGGAGTTTGGATTGATTTTATACCATTGGTCACTATGACAATCTTCGCGTGTCCCAAAAGCTTTTGAAGCAACTGCTTCGCTCCTTCAATCACAAAACTATATTTTGCCAAACATTCGTGATAGATTTCGCCGGCATCTTGTTTTGGCTGTTCGATGTTACAATAATCGAAAAACTTGTTAAATCTAATTTTTTCGATTACGTTTTTATCAATAGTTCCCTCTTCAAGCCTTTTCCAAAGCGCGGAATTAATTTTTTTATAGTTAGAAAAAACTGTCTCGTCCGCACCAATTGAAAGGCGCTCCATCGTTTCAAAAAAAGCGGCTCGCTCTGATTTATCAAAATCCATAAGCGTGTTGTCAAGGTCGAACAAAAGATGTGTGTATTTCATATCTCTCCTTTAAGAAATAATTTCTTTATTATACTCATAATCTAAAATCATAAGCGCTTTAAAAGCAAGGTTTGTCACGTCTTTTATGGAATTTTTATCGGTATTTTGATATGTATCTTCCGAAGTATGTATAATTTTCGGAGCCACAAGCCCGTGCACATTAAACGATTTTTCAAAATCTTTTTCTCGCCACGAGATTGTCGAAACGTTTATACCACGATTAAAAAATATTCTCGCGTCATCCTTAAACAAAAGCGCCGAAGGAAACATCTCTTGAGCAAAGTTTCCGTACTTTTCGTATGTATCCGCAAGTGTTTTAGAAACAATGTTTGGAATTTCGTTATGCTTAGAGGCAACGCTTGTGTCTTTGTTTTCAATCGCTCCCATCGAAGAAAACGTTATCACGCTGTTTTGGTTACGCACATCATGCCCCGCCATGTCGATGTTTATCGTCGCAACGTGGCGTTTTTTTTCGTGACTTGTTAACTGTTCAAAATAGTTTTTCGCCCCATGATAACCAAATTCTTCGGTTGACAAAAGCAAAAATCGTATCTCGCATTTTGGTTTTATATCGTGCTGTTTAAAATATTCGGCAATCGCAACAACCGCCGAAACCCCCGACGCGTTGTCCACCGAACCTTCGCCGATATTATGGCTATCATAATGTGCCGACATCGTTATAATCGGCACACTATCGTTTTCTCCATTTACAATCGCAACAATATTTTTCTGATACACCGGGTCAACCGTTCCGGGTTCAGGAAATTCGCCCGTTGTTTCAACAAGTCCTCTCGGCGCGGTTTCGGGCGGAGAAAAATCATAATAATATTCTTGAACGACAAGATTTTGCTCAGAATATCCCATCTTTTCAAAACAAGATTGTAGATAATTAGCCGCAAGAATATTTCCTTGATCCCTAAAATCTCTATTTCCAAAGTCGCCTGTAAGCGCTTTAAGCGTACTGTCAACCGCTTGAATTGTTATCTCGGGCATCGAAACAACAATGTTTTCATACTTTTCTTTTTCGGAAAAATATTCGTATTTTTGCGGAGATATCGGCGCAAACGTTTCGACAGACTCGTTTCGATAGTTAATAAAACTTATCGTTATCACAAGCAAAACTATCACTAGCGCTAAACTTGATATAATTAACTTAAGCCTCTCGTAAGACAAGCTTTTTATGTACGCAAAAAAATCATTTAAGTTTGTTTTGTTGTTTGTTTTCTCGTCGTTATTTTCAAACGTTGGTCGAGAATTGTTAGCAAAACTAATCTCTACAGGTTGTTGTGCACCTTGCGCTTGCTTTGGCGATTGCGCTTGCTTTGGCGATTGCGCTTGCTTTGCCGCTTGCAATTGCTTTGGCGCTTGCGTTTGTTTTGGCGCTTGCGTTTGCTTTGGCGCTTGCGTTTGCTTTGGCGCTTGCGTTTGTTTTGGCGCTTGCGTTTGCTTTGGCG
>CAYJAY010000033.1:0-27807 GCA_964368445.1 uncultured Oscillospiraceae bacterium | reverse complement strand
CATATGACAACGGAACAGGCGTTATCCCTTCATACCTTTGTGAGCCTGTAGCAGCAGAAGCAGGAGACATCCAAGCTTTGCTTATCGACACAGGATACTATACAGAGGAACAACTCGAAGGCTAGTCTCAACAATATTAGGGGCAAGTTTTATAACTTGCCCCTTTTTGGGGAATAAGGGGTGTGTGTAATATTGTTGCATATAGCCCCTATTTCCTAAAAGTTTTACAGTTCAGATTTTACTTGCTATCCTATAGCGTGGCAAATAATGGCGAATATATATTCCGCAAAGCAAAAGCAAAAGAACAACACGGAGGTGTAAGAAAGTGTCAGAATATATCTTGGAAATGAAAGGCATAACAAAGCTTTTTCCCGGCGTTCGCGCTTTGGACGACGTTAACTTACAAGTTAAAAAAGGCCATATCCATGCGCTTGTAGGGGAGAACGGTGCCGGAAAATCTACGCTTATGAACGTGCTTTCGGGGGTGTATCCATTCGGTTCGTACACAGGGGATATACTTTATAACGGAAACGTATGTAAGTTTACCAAAATTCACGACAGCGAAAAAAAAGGCATAGTTATTATCCATCAAGAACTCGCGCTTATTCCTGAGATGACTATCGGGGAAAACATGTATCTTGGAAACGAGCAGGGCAAAAGTTATGCAATCGACTGGGACACTACTTATGGAGAGGCGGACAAACATCTAAAAACGGTCGACCTTAAGATGTCGTCGCGTACAAAGGTTTCGGAAATTGGTGTGGGTCAACAACAGATGGTCGAGATCGCGAAAGCTCTTGCGAAAAACGCAAAACTTTTGATACTTGACGAACCTACTTCATCTTTAAATGAAACCGATTCAAAAGCTCTTTTGGATCTGCTTTTGCAGTTTAAAGCCGAGGGAATGACCTGTATAATCATAACGCACAAGCTCAACGAGGTTGAGTATGTCGCGGACGAGATAACCGTTATACGTGACGGAAAGACTATCGAAACACTTGTTAAAGGCAAAGACGAGGTTTCGGAAGAACGCATCATCAACGGAATGGTAGGGCGTGAACTGTCCGACCGTTTCCCAAAAAGAAAAACAAACACAGTCCAAGAGGAAATCGCTCTCGAGGTTAAAAACTGGACGGTGCACCACCCAATCTACACCGACAGAAAGGTTGTTAACAACGTTTCTCTTAACGTCAAAAAAGGCGAGGTTGTTGGAATTTCGGGGCTAATGGGCGCGGGGAGAACCGAGCTTGCAATGAGCCTTTTTGGAAAAAGCTATGGTACAAACATTTCGGGAACTTTATATATAAACGGAACAGAAAGCAAACCGACGACGGTTAAACAAGCCATTTCGATGGGTCTTGCATATGTGACGGAGGACAGAAAAGGCAACGGGCTTATTCTTTCTAATCCTATTCGTGTTAACACAACGCTTGCAAACCTTAATGAAGTTTCAAAAAATCTTGTTATCGATCAAGATAAAGAATATGCAGTTTCGAAAGAATATATCGACCGTATGCGCACAAGATGCACAGGGGTTGAGCAGATTGTCGGAAACCTTTCGGGCGGAAACCAACAGAAAATTCTGCTTTCAAAATGGATGTTCTCTAATCCCGACATTTTGATTTTGGATGAACCAACAAGGGGTATCGACGTCGGCGCGAAATACGAGATATATTGTATTATAAACGAACTAGTCTCGGCGGGGAAATCGGTTGTCATCATTTCCTCTGAAATGCCGGAGGTTCTCGGCATGAGCGACCGTATATATGTCATGAACGAAAGCCGAGTTGTAGGGGAGTTTGACGCAAAAGAGGCAACACAAGAAAAGATTATGTCGTGTATCTTGCGCTCTGCATCGGACAAAATTCAAGCAAACGACGATAGCACTTCAATTAAAGAAAACGAGAAAGGGAACGACTGATATGGACAAGTCAATTCAAAAAAATACAATTATTAATTTTGTACAAAAATATACCATGGTAATAATTTTGGCTCTTGTGGTTGGGTTTTTTGCTTTGCAAAGTGGAGGAGCAATTCTTCTTCCACAAAACATTAACAACCTTATTGCACAAAACGCATATGTGTTTATCCTCGCTGTAGGTATGTTGCTTTGTATACTAACAGGGGGCAACATCGACCTTTCGATTGGTTCTGTCGTCTGTTTTGTCGGCGCACTCGGTGCGGTTTTCTTGACAAATGGAATGAACATGTTCCTCGCCATTATACTCATGCTTCTCATAGGTCTTGCGGTGGGTGTTTGGCAGGGTTACTGGATAGCGTATGTCCGTGTTCCACCGTTCATCGTTACTCTTGCCGGAATGCTTATCTTCAGGGGTCTTTCCAACGTGGTTCTCAACGGCAAAACATTGTCGATTGCAAAATATGAAAGCTTTGTTCGCCTTTTCGGTGGCGGCGCAGACGGTTACATTTTGAGCGGAACCGAACAAGGCAGCTATTTCGCTTTGATTGTCGGTTCTTTGATATGTCTCGGTTATATCGCCTCGGTTGTCTATTCTCGTATGAAAAGAATATCAAAAGGTTACGCTGTCGACAGCATGGCTAAAACTATTCTTCAAACCGTAATAATTGTTGGTGTCGTGGCGTTTATATCGCTAAAACTCAGCCAATACAAAGGCATTCCAACTTCGCTTATTTGGGTTGGACTTGTTGTTGTGATCTATGGTTACATAGTTTCAAAAACAACGGTAGGTCGCCATTTCTACGCAGTTGGCGGAAACGAAAAGGCAGCTCGCCTTTCGGGTATTAACACAAACCGCGTATACTTTATTGCATACGTTAACATGGGGCTTTTGTCTGCTCTCGCCGGCATGGTCACGATTGCACGTATGACCTCGGCACAACCTACATATGGACAAAACTATGAGATGGACGCTATCTCGTCCTGCTTCATCGGTGGGGCTTCGGCGTATGGTGGCGTCGGAACCGTTCCGGGCGTTATCATCGGCGCAACGCTTATGGGCGTTATCAACATCGGAATGTCGATTATGGGTATCGACCAAAACTATCAAAGGGTTGTTAAAGGCCTTGTTCTTCTCGCGGCGGTTATCTTCGACGTTGTTTCCAAGAGAAAGAAAGCATAGTTAAAGTTTATAGTTTATATATTTAAATAGCAGAAATAAGAGGCTGTGACTAACGTTACAGCCTCTTATTTGAATTCATCTCTATTTCTTTTTGGAATATTTTTTGCGATATACAAAACGCATAAGTTTTTTATCGATTAGTGAAAGTTTGCTTTTCACCCCATATTTTTTTATTCCAAGAAAAGCGACAAGGTTTTTTTCTACCAGCGTTAAAATCGCTCCCACGTCTGAAACATCATTCGACAAAGCGAAAACTCCGATATCTTTAACTATGACGGCGTTTCGCTTTTTTGCGGCTTTCACAATGCTATTTATGTTGTCGACAGACACAACCTTTATATCTTCGCCGACAATCTGGGCAAAATCGTCCAAAACAGCATCAATTTTGTTGACGTTGGCAACTTTGTTGACTTTGGCGACTTTGTTGACGTTGGCAACTTTGTTGACTTTGTTGACTTTGGCGACGTTTGCACAAAAATTTGAAACTTTGTTGGTCACGTCGGTGTCTCGATGTCCGATAAATTTATATTCGGGATATGAAACGGCAAGGGCTTTTTGAACGGCTTCAATGTTCGAAAGTTCGGCTTGGTTTTGTTCAAGCTCTTTTTTTGTGTCAACATCGTCCGACATAAAGGTATAAAACGCTTTATCATCACGCCACAACACCGAAGCGGAATAGTCTTCGCAAAACAAAAAATCCAAATACGCGGTTTTGCACACCTGTTCAAGCGTGACGGCACGCAAAAATGCCTGTTCCATGTCTGCCCCGACAAGCAAAGCACCATGTTTTTCAAGCAAAACTGTTTTACATCCGGTTGCAAGTTGGTCGTTTACGTTAGAAGCGAGTTTTTTTGTTCCGGGCAGGGCATATTTCGCAATCTTAATCTCGCCTAAAATTTCTTTTTGCCTTTGATTTTGAACTACCCTATCAAAACCCGCAACCGTTATACAGGTTGCATAGGTTTGGTGGGTGTGTATAACAAAGTTTGTGGCGGGGTCGGCTTTATATGCATATGCATGAACGCCTTTTTCGCTAGACGGTTTAACGTCCCCTTGGTGGTCTAGCGTTTCGATGTCGACGACAACGATGTTTTGTTCGGTGAGCCTTTCATAATCGATGCCGCTTGGGGTTATGGCGAATTTTTTTTCGTCAATCCTGCAACTAACGTTGCCCCATGTGCGCGACACAAGCCCCAATGAAACAAGTTTTTTTCCGGCTTGTATAACAAGCGTTTTTGCTTCAAGTTCTGTCATTGATCCCTCTATTTAAATATAGTATTAGAAACACGGTTCGCAACACTGCTTTATCGTTTAATTTCGATGTTTGAAAAAACTTTATCGAAGCGTGACACAACGTCGTCCAAAACTTGCTTTGTGTAGCTTGCGTTGGTGTAAAGACGGTTTCCGGCAAGCGTCACAATCCCTTGTGCCATGTATGCAGCGCCGATGTGTTCCATCTCTTTTTTGCGTTTGGACGTTTCTTTTAAAATTTGTGGTATCGTCCACGGTTTTGACCAATCGATTGCAAAATGCATTGTGCCAACCGTGTCTAGGTGGCAAACAGACCCGACGTTGTATGCGACAAACGGCAGATTGTGTTTTTTAATTAATTCGCTTAAGCGATCGTTAAGATAGTCGCCCATATCGTTTGCTTTTGTGCACGCGTCGGTTTTCTCCATCTCACACAACATGTGGTATCCGGCGGCGCAACTAAGCGGGGTTGCCGCAAGCGTTCCGCCCGAAAGAGCTTTTTTTCCGCCTCCGTCGAGGCCGGCTCCGAGATATTTCATAAACTCGCGTTTTCCACCAAGCCCACCTGCGCCGGGGTATCCTCCGGCTATCACCTTTCCGAACACAGTCAGGTCGGGGGACACGCCAAAATATCCTTGTGCACCGCTCATTCCCATTCTAAAGCCGGTTACAACTTCGTCAAAGATTAAAAGTGCACCGTATTTTCGGCACAGGGCCTCGACGGCTTTGTTGAAATCTTTGTCAAGCGGCCTTGTTCCGCTTTCGGGGCCTATCGGTTCGATAAACACCGCGGCAGTTCCGCCCGAAAAACTGTTCCGTTTTAAGACGCTTTCAAGGCTGTTAAGGTCGTTCGGGAAAAATTCCCGTGTTTTTTTAAAACAGTATGACGGAATACCGGGCGATTGAAGACCCTTTGTTCCGGGCACTCGTATGCCATAGGCAAGTTGGTCGCTCCAACCGTGGTATGCTCCGCCCATCTTGACAAGAAACTTCTTTTTGGTTGCAAGACGTGCGACGCGCGCAGCAACCATGCAAGCTTCTGTTCCCGAGGTATACATTCTGAACATCTCGACCGACGGCATGAACTCGGAGATTTTTTTTGCCAACAGATATTCATATTCATGGAAAAGCCCAAGGCTAGGGCCACAGTTGTTTAAAAGTTCAACTACCTTTTCGCGAACCGCAACAGGGTTTGCGCCCAAAACGGTGGGGCCGCCCGATTGAAGAAAATCGTAATATTCGTTTCCGTCGATGTCGGTTAAGGTGTGTCCGTCTGCTTTTTCAAACACGAGAGGAAAAGGATAGTTAAAAGCGAGGTTATGTTGGACACCACCCGGGATGATATCTTTTGCGGTTTCAATCATCTGTTTGGATTTTTGGCATTTTTTATCAAAATACTCCGTTTCATATCTTTTTAAAACGTCGTCGCTTATAGAATAAATAGGAAGCTTTATAAGCCGGTCAAGTTGTTCTGTAACCGACTTTGCGTCAAGATATCGTTTAAGATAAACTTTGTTTTCCATTTTTGCATATAACCTCACAATGATTTTATTTGTGGTTAGCTCATAACCCACCATTATATTTTTATCATATAAATAAAAAAAAGTCAATTGTCGTCTTGTGTTTTGTTTAAATTATATATATAATTTAGTAAAACAACAAGGGGAAAAGCGTATGAGAACACTTTTTAAAAACGCCTACATCTTCGACGGACAAAATAGCGTTGGAACAAAAGGACATGTTGTGATTGAAAACGACAGAATAATCGAGGTGTTGAAAAGCGAACCGGAAAACTTTGAGGGGGAAACTGTCGACATTGGCGGCATGTGCTTGTCGCCCGGTTTTATCGACACACATTCCCACAACGACTACTATGCTGTCCTGCCCGAAGCAGACAGATATTGCCGTTCGTTTGTCATGCAAGGCATCACAACGATGATAGGCGGCCAATGTGGCTTTTCAACGCTTGGCATCGACAAAAACACCAAGCCAAACGACGAAATCTTTGGGTTTTTTGCAAAAAATCCACGCCTTGAAAACGTCACGACGTTCGAGGATTGGGGAAAACAGGTGGACAAATATTCCCCCATTAACATGGCATGTCTTTGTGGACACGGAACGTTGAAAACCGCAATGCTAGGGCTTAAAGCCAAAACTGTTTCGGAACAACAGTTTAAAACTTTGGAACGCAGCTTGGACGACCAACTTTCGTCGGGGGCGGCAGGGCTTTCGTTTGGGCTTATGTATGAGCCCGGGATATATTCAAAAAGCGACGAATTAGAGCGACTTTGCAAAATTGTCCAAAAACATGACAAGATAGCCGGGTTCCACACAAGGGCAAATAGCAAAGTCAGCATGGGATATCCCGACCTTCTCGGCCGCCCACACAACCTTCGCGCTATCGACGAGGTTGTCGAGATAGCGAAAAAAACCGGGGTTAAATCCAATATTTCGCACATGATATATGTCGGAAGAAAAACATGGCCGACGCTCGACGAGTCTATTTCGCTTATCGACAACGCGAACTGCGACGGCTCAGACATATCGTTTGACATATATCCGTTTGATTTTGGCGCGTCTACCATTAAAGTTATCATGCCGACGTGGTATCTTAATCTATCTGAAAAAGACAAAAACAGTTTTGTGTCACTCGCACGATTGCACGTTGAAATCTTTGCCACCAAACATCTTTTGGGATTTGGATTTGAAGATATCGAGATAGCGTGGGCAGGAAGCGATAACCAACAATATCATGGGAAACGTGTCAGCGAGATAGCAAAAGAGCTAGGTTTTGGGCAACTTAAAACATATTTAAAACTTATCGAACAGTGTGACGACGACGCAACCGTTATTATGTATTCTTATATGAACGACGAGATTATAGACAAATTAAGCCGTCACGACAAAGTTTCATACATGACCGACGCATGGATAGTTGACAACGGAATACAAAACGAGTCCTGTTTTTCCGCTTTCCCAAAATTCTTGCGCCTTTCTCGAGAAGGCAAAGCGGAGCAATTAGGCAACATGATATGCAAAATGACGGGAAAAGTCGCCGAAAGGTACCGCCTTAAAGACCGAGGGTTTATAAAACCCGGTTGTTTTGCCGACCTTGTCGTGTTTGACAGACAAACGGTGACCGAAGCGCAAACACGTGGTTCAAAGCCGCATGGAATTTTGCATGTCATTATAAACGGCGAATTTGCGGTTAAAGACGGGCAGTATATGCAAAAAAACCTCGGCAGAAGCATAGCGGTTAAATAGTCAGTAGGCAATAGAACAACTCTATTTTTTCGGAGGGTTATATGAAAAACGCGTTTTTTGCAATTACCTATGATGTCGGGACGACGGGGGTCAAGACCTGTCTTTTCGAGTTGGGTGAAAAAATAACGCTTGTTGAAAGCGCCTATGCCTCTTATTCGCTTTACATATCGGACGGAGGAAAGGCGGAACAAGACCCAAACGAATGGTGGCGCGCGCTGTGCGAGACCACCAAAACGGTGCTTAACAAAACATCGATTAAAAAAGAGGACATTAAAAAAATTTCGTTTTGTTCCCAAATGCAGTCGCTTGTTTTGGTCGATAAAAATCTTAAACCTCTTAGAAATTCGATGAGTTACATGGACAGTCGCGCACACAAGATTTTTGGCAAAGGGCCAAATATTTTAACGTTGTTAGCCTGTCTTTACATCACGGGGGCTGCGCCGACCTCGCCTAAAGACCCTGTTTGGAAATATAACTGGGTTAAAAAGCACGAACCTGAGATATACAGTAAAATATACAAATGGCTTGATGTCAAGGATTATCTTTGCGCAAAGCTTACCGGAAACGTGGCTATGACCGAAGGTTCGGCGTTTGCAACGCTTGTTTTTGACGTCAGAAAAAACAAACGCAAAATAAGCAACTTTGTTTGTAGGATTTTAGGGGTTAACCCCAATCATCTTCCACCCGTTATCCGCTCGTTTGACAAGGTGGGCAACATAACAAAACAATCAGCGGACGAAATCGGGCTTTCGACCTCGTGCGAGGTTTATGGCGGTGGCGGAGATGCCGAGCTTATCGGGGTTGGAACAGGGGCGACAAGCAGGGGCGACACACATATCTATCTTGGAACGTCGGGTTGGGTTTCCACCGTAACAAACAAACGTCTTGTCGATATCAAATGTTCGATAGCCTCGATAGTCGGCGCAGACGACGAGAACTATAACTATTTTGCCGAGATGGAGACTGCCGGAAAATGCCTTGAATGGGTAAAGGATCATCTGGCGCTTGACGAGATTGGGGTTTACCTTGAAAAGGTCGACGTGGTTAATTCAAAAGAAACGCTTTATATAAACCTGTTCGACTATCTTTGCGAGGTGGTTGAAAAGGTTCCTGCCGGAAGCGGCGGCGTTATCTTCACTCCGTGGTTGCACGGGAACCGTTGTCCGTTCGACGACCCTGCCGCGCGGTCGATGTTTTTCAACATAGGCTTAAACACAGGAAAATCGGAACTTATACGGGCGGTTATCGAGGGAATAGCGTTCCACTGTCGTTCGATGCTTGAAGCCCAAACAAAAAAACTTGAGATTTCGGACACGATATATCTTTGTGGCGGAGGCGCTCTTTCAAACACGATATGCCAAGTAATGGCGGACGTTTTGGGTAAAAAAATAGCGGTCAACCAAAATCCCCAAAATGTGGGGGCGTTGGGTGCCGCCGCCTTGCTTGCCGTTTCCGAGAAAAAAATTCCGTCGGTTAGGCACGCAAAGCAGATGTTGCCGGAATATACAATAATTCAACCGAACAAAGCCAACAAACCAGCGTATGACAAAAACTACAAAGTGTTTTTAAAGCTCTACCAAAACAATAAAAAACTTTTTAAGCAGCTTAATTTATAAAAATTTAGGGAGTGGCAAAACAAGAGTTGCTAAAAAGTTAATCGACGCCATTGTCCACACCCCAAATTTATGTTTTGTTTTTTTAGATGTTTTCCCATTCGACAGGGTTTCCAATCGAAACGGACAAAAACATGTCGTGTTTTTCTAGTTCTGTTTTTATGTCGTCGATACAGTCTTTTGCGTCTTTGTCGACAAACGCTTTGTCGTTGTATAATAAATAGTTTTTCTTTGCGTTTTGTGGGGTTAAATTAACCATGATAACGTTTGCGCCCGAAAGAAACCCCTTTATTCTGCCTAGTTTTTCGATAGTTTCAAGCGCCGTTGTCGAGGGTATCATCGCCTTTTTAAGCGTTAGCCTTGTCAGCGCAACCGCAAGCAACGTCTTGTGCAATGTTCCGCTTTTGAAATCTTTAAACACAGAACTTTCGTGCGGAATAAACGGGCCAATCCCAACCATATGTGGGCCTAGTTCACGCAAAAACAGCATATCTTTGGCAAGGTGCTTGTCGGTTTGATAGGGTGAGCCCACCATGAAACCACCGCCTGTTTGAAACCCGGCTTTTTTAATCGAATAAAGACATTTTTTTCTGTTCTCTAAAGTCATATTTTCGGGATGTAGTTTGTTATAATGCTCGGCGTCCGCCGTTTCTTCACGCAAAAGATAACGGTCGGCGCCTGATTTTTTAAGCTTAATATAATCCTCTTCGCTTTGTTCACCAACCGAAAGGGTTACGGCAACGTCGCCGTAGCTTTTTTTTATGTCACGAACTATTTCGCAAAGCATGTCGGTTGAAAAAAACCTGTCCTCTCCGCCTTGCAAAACAAACGTCCGAATACCGAGGTTATACCCTTGTTCACAGCAGCTTAAAATCTCCTGTTTTGAAAGGCGATAGCGACAGGCCTCTTTATTTTTGGCGCGTATTCCACAATAATAACAATCGTTTTTACAGTAGTTGGTAAACTCGACGATGCCACGCAAAAAAATTTCGTTTTTATAGTACGTTTTCTTTTGTTCAAGCGCAAGTCGGCTTATATACTCAAGGTCGTGTTCGGTGGCGTTTGCAAAGATATATTCATATTGTTGTTCCGTTAAATCATTTTGTTTGTTCAGCCTGTCGGCAAGTTGTAAAACGTTGATAAACACCACCCCTTAAACGGTTATTTTGTCGAGGATTCCTGAAAGTTTCGCTATCGCTATGCCGTAGTTTGTCATCGGTGTTTTTTGCAAGACGGTTTGTTCAACCCTCGACAACACATATTTTTTTGTGAACATGCACGCCCCACAGTGGATGACAAGCGAATACTTTGAAAGATCGCTTGGGAATTTACTGCCCGAAACAACGTCGATAGAAAGTTTTTCGCCGACCTTTTTTCTAAGCAACGCCGGTATCTTTATGCGGCCTATGTCGCCATCCAAAGCGTTGTGTGTACAAGCTTCCGCGATTAAAACGCTGTCGTTTTCGGTCAAACGGTCTATTGCGTTTGCGCCCTCTATAAACACATCTATATCCCCTTTGTGGATGGCAAACAAAACAGAAAACGAAGTCAGTTTACTTTGTTGTGGTTTGTTTTTATACACAAAATCGAATATCTGTGAATCGGTAATAATGAGTTTCGGCGCGGTTTTAAGCGATTCTAAAGCGAGGGCGAAGTTGTCTTTGGTGCAGCACACCGTCACGCATTTGTTGTCGAGCAAGTCGCGAATGGTTTGAACTTGCGGAAGAATAAGTCTGCCTTTTGGCGCTTGGATATCCTGTGGCATTACAAGCAAAACCACATCGTTTTTTTGGACAAAGCTATCCACAATGCCAAGTTTGTCGCCACCTTTTTCGATAAGTTCGCTAAGTTTTTCCGAAACGTTACGGATGTTTGAACCCGTCTTCGCGCTAACCGCTATCGCAGTTGTCGAAAAAGTTTTTGCAATCTCGCCTAGCAACGCTGTGCTGTCCTCGACGTCACATTTTGTCACGACCGCAAGATATGGTATTTTTTTTTGGTTCAAAAGCGAAATCATATCTTTTTCAAACTGTGTTATCTCGCTAAAAAAACATACTATCGCAACATCGGTTTTTAAAAGCATCTCTTTTGTGCGTTCAACTCGCTTGGCGCCAAGCTCCCCGACATCGTCTATGCCTGCCGTGTCGATTATAAGACATGCGCCTAGTGGGTGTATCTCGATAGCTTTTTGAACCGGGTCGGTTGTGGTTCCCAAAACCTCTGACACGAGCGAGGTTTCTTGCTTTGTCATCGCATTAATAAGCGAAGATTTGCCGACATTTCGTCTTCCCAAAATAGTGATATGTGTCCTGTTGGAATTTGGTGTGTTGTTCATTATGTTCCCCTTTGTTAAAACCTGAAATCACGTTCGCCGTTTTTCATCTTTTCAATATTTTGTATGACAACATCACGAACTTTTTCGTTTGTAATGCGATTAACGCGTTTTGCTATATAGCTCTCGCCTAACTTTTTGGTATCGTCGTCTGCATAGTCGGACAAAAACTCAAACAACGTAAGCAGCGAATTAGGCTCGCATACGTTTACAATCTGCCCCGATTTTGCAAGGCGCATAAATCGGTCTCCCGTTCGCCCTTCACGATAGCACGCTGTGCAAAAACTTGGGGTGTAGTCAAGCTCTAGAAGCCATTTTACGATATCCCCCAAAAGGCGTTCATCCGAAAGTTCAAACTGTTGGTTTTCGACATCTTTCTCTTCGGTGTAACCGCCAACGCTTGTTTTTGAGCCGCCACTTATCTGGGAAACTCCTATGTTAAGGGCTTTTTCTCGGACGGCTTTTGATTCTCTTGTCGAAACGATAATTCCGGCATACGGCAAAGTTATTCTTAAAATTGCTATTATCTTCAAAAACAGCTCATCCGAAATCGAGTTTTTAAAATCCTCGACGTTGATGTCGTCGGCCGGGCAAATTCTCGGAACACTCACGGTGTGTGGGCCTACGCCGAATTTATCTTCAAGATGTTTCGCGTGCATGAGAAGCCCAACGAGATCATATTTATACAAGTTAAGCCCAAAAAGAACCCCTAAACCAACGTCGTCAATTCCGCCCTCCATAGCTCTGTCGATAGCCTCGGTGTGGTAGATATAGTCTGACTTTGGGCCGGTTGGGTGCAACGTTTCATACATCTCTTTGTTGTATGTTTCTTGGAACAGGATATATGTTCCTATCTCGGCATCTTTAAGTTTTTTATAGTTTTCGACGGTGGTCGCGGCTATATTTACGTTGACGCGTCTAATCGCTCCGTTTTTTTGCGAAACGGAATAGATAGTCTTTATGCTCTCCAAAATATAATCTATCGAACAGTTAACCGGGTCTTCCCCAACCTCGATAGCAAGCCTCTTGTGTCCATGTTGCTGAAGCGCTATTACCTCGTCTTTAATCTCTTGTTGAGAGAGTTTTCTTCGTTTAATATCTTTGTTTTTATGGTGGAAAGGACAGTAGGTACATCCGTTTACACAATAGTTTGAAAGATAAAGCGGAGCAAACAAAACTATCCTATTTCCATATATTGTGTCTTTGATTTTTTTTGCAAGGTCAAATATTTTTTGTAAAATCTCTTTGTCGTCGCTTTCAAGCAAAAGGCTTGCTTCTTGAAAAGTTATGCCTTTAAAGTCGCCTGCTTTTTCGATGATTTGGTTTAAAAGTTCAGTGTTGTTTTTGTTTTGCTTTGAATATTCAAGCGTCTTTAAAATCTCTTGATGGTCTATAAATTCGGTGGCGTTGTTTGATTTACTGTTATACATTTTTATGGTCCTTTCAAATGTTTAATTATTATTTATATTAGATGTAGCTCAAAATACAAGAAATACTACGTTTTTGCACGAACAGTGCAAAATGGCGAACGAAGTTCGACAAGGAGTATTTCCATGAGCTTCACCTGCGGTGAAGTTTTTAAATCTTTGAATATACGACTTTAGAGGTTATGCCGGAAAGCTTTCCGAGTTTCCCCGAAAGTGCGCTTATCTTGTCGGCCGGCGCGTCAATTACAATCGAGATAACGTTCACCTCGCGTTCCTTATACGGCAAACCCATGCGTCCCACAATGTAATCGGAATATTCCGAAAGCAGACGGTTTACGGTTTTGATGTTCTCTTTGTCGCTTTCGTTTTTTGTGTCCTCGATGATTATTCCGATTAACGCAAGGCGTTTGTTTGAAAAGTCTGTGTTTGTTTGTGTATCGTTTTGAACATTGTTTGCTTGCTCCAAAATACTACTCCCCCTTATTTAAATAAAAAGTTAAAAATTGAAAATGGAAAATCAAAGATTTTCTACATTAATTTTTCACTATTCATTGTTCATTTTTCACTATTTTATGATATCGCATGCAATAGCATAAAATATAAAATGCCCTGTTTCGCACAAAACAAAACAGAGCATTGCAATACAAATAAAACTTAAAACAAGGCGTTTTAAGAAAATTTTGAATACTACCTTTAAGCTCAAGTTATCTCTTTTGCGATTAGGTTATATTATTTATAAGTGTCGGTCTTTACCCTCGGAACACCTAAGGCTCGGACGTTTGTTTAACTGTATATATCATATCAAGTTAAAACGGTGTTGTCAATCAAAATTAGTTCATAGTTTTAGACGAATATTAACAATATTTCAACTTTTTATAAACGTAGTTAAAGATGCATTATAAACGACAAAAGTAAAATTTGGACTATTAATACAAGCGGCAACCCCACAACGAACATTGTTTTTTTTGTTTTGTGCCGCACAAGCAACATTGCCAAACTAGCCCCAAAAGCTCCCATCAAAACGGCGGACAGCATCAGAGTTTTTTCGCTTATGCGCCACATTCCTTTGACGGCAAAATATTTATCAAGCGCAAACAGTGAAAAGGAGATTAGATTTAATATAGCTATGAGTATAAAAATGTACATATATACCATTTGTAAAAAATATTTCTATGATACAATCAATGATTTGAATTGTCGGTTTATTCAAAACACAATTCGTTTATAATAATTTTTTGTCAGGGGGCGTAGGGGGCTATTTCGAATCCGCCCCCGGCACGCCCCCCGACACCCCCCGCTCCCCCCGAACGATTTAGGGCGACCCACGCCCTAAAAACCCGTTCCGCTTTTTGCGCTTTATAAACTGTATACAGCAAAAAGCTTGGTTGGCTATACTTTTTAAGACAGGATTTTGACGAAACTTTTTGATATGAAGTTTTTTAGCTTGTTGAACTATCGGCTATTTCTTCTCGCCAAGACGAAAAACAAAACCGCAGTTGCTATAAAACAAAAGGCGATAACTATGCCACAATGCATAAAAAATTCGGCGGGCAGGATAGTTATTATTGGATCTATCCTGTAATCAAAAATCCAGTAGTCGTTTGAAAAAAATATCTCGTGGAACAGGACAAACGCCCTGTCAAAATTGATAGCGAATGACGACATTAGAACGATAGGTAAAACAAGGGTGGTTATGCCGGAGGCGGCGTATAACGTCGGTTTGTCTTTTTGGCTTGTCCTTTTTATCATAAAATACAACATAACAGCAGATACTAACCCCAAGATATAAAAACCAATTAGTATATATTTAACCTCCAAAAAGTGAAACGCCCCATTTTCAGAAAACGCAAGGCTTGGAAGCGAAAATTCATCAAAGTTAAATGGCGACAAAAACGATATAACAGCGTTGTAGTTTTCAAGGATAACCTCTTTAGAAAGTCCGCTTCGTTCGGGTATATTAAGAAAATCAATTTCAAGTCGATACAAAAAATCATTTGTTAAAAGCAACAAAAGCCCGACAAACGTTGTCGTAAGTGTTGCGAAAACTCCGGCTATAACCCCTTTTAATTTAATCATCTATTCCCTCTTTTCTAATCGAAAATTCACAGCCACAGTAGTTTTGTCTGTAAATTCCGTATTTTTTACTAAGTTCGGTTGATGCCCTAAAACCATCTTGTTTTTTGAAATCGTTGAAAAGCCACAAAACCCCTAGCCGTTGTTCAAGCAACGCGCCCGTTTCGTTAATCACAAGGCAGTCTTTGTGTGGGCTTATGCTAAGCGTTGAGCAAAAATAATCATATCCGTTTTGCTTTGAAAACTTTGCCGTTTTTTCAAGTCTTAACGATATACATGCGTTGCAACGTCTGCCGTGTTCCGGCTCGTCCTCAAGTCCGCTTGAAACCGCCAAAAATTCTTCGCTATTATATTCCGGCGCAATAATTTTAACGTCGGGGTGGTGCGCCTCGCAAAGCTTTTGAAGCTCAACAAGTCGTTTCTCATATTCGTAAAACGGAAATATATTTGGATTATAGAAAAAAGCGGTTATGTCAAACTTGTCCGACAGTATATTCAACACGTGTGTCGCACAAGGCGCACAACAACAATGTAGCAAAAGCTTTGGCTTTTGTCGTTGATTTTTTTGCGGTTGTTGAGATAACGAATTTAATATTTTTTGCATTTCAGATTGATAGTTTGTCATAAAACCCTCTTATTAAATAAACAAATTAAGCCTGTCGACAAATAATTCACAGAATTTTAACTTTTTTAAGTTATCATAAGACAACAAAAAACATTGGTAGCTTTTTTAAAAATTAGTATAACACAAAATTTTCAATTAACAATAGTGAATTTTAGATTTTTAAGTTGATTTAAGGTTGGTATATATAATTGTATTATATATACGTAACTTTTAAAACACTTTGTTGCAAAGTGTTAACAAAATCAAATAGATGTGTTATAATGATATTTTAGAAATGGATTTTATATTTTTTTAACTCGCAACACAACAAACTGTCAACGTATCGAAACACGCAAACGAAACTTGGAGGGTTTTCCAAATGAATAATTTCAACAACAACGGACCGTATAATCCGTATAATCAAAATAAACCAAATCCACAAGCAACTCCACAAGCAACGCCACAAGGGCAAGTTCCCCCAAACGGTAACATACCGCGGCCTTCTGGGTCTTTTGCTCCCGGAACGGGCGGAGTTTTTAAAGCAGGCGCGCAACCGCTTTCCCCGATGCCCCAAAACGGGGCAATGCCTCCCAACATGCTCCGTCAAAACATGCCCCCTGTACAAATGCCGCAAGGACAAGTTCCAACGCGCCAACCGGTGGTGGGGCAACAAAACCCAAACATGCCAACGCCGTACGCAAACAATACGCCTGTCCAAAACCAAACGTTCCGCGCAGGCAACCCGACAGTTCCCTCTGGTGGTGGAATGTTTAGCGCCAACGATTTGAAACAACTCGAGAGTTTGGCAAAAGACCCAACACTTGGCGCGGCTATTCCGGCAAACAACCAAAATTTAGACGATATTTTGGGGACACTTGGTGTGAGCGGCGCTCAAAAGCAACCGATTTCAACCCCAAACGGGATAGGTCAAACTGACGTTGCGCAAAATCAAAGCGAAACACAACCTGCGTCAGATGATTTAAGTTCCGCCGAACAAAACAAACGTCCCGAGCCGTTTGGCAAAAAACTTGAAAGCGACCTTAACGAAAAGTTCCCGTCGCTGGCTTCTCGAGTTCCGCCACCTGCGCAAAATTCACGCGCAAAAATTTCGGCAGGTTCCGGTGCAAACGCAGACGATAAAGATAACAAAAACGGTAAAGCTGGACAAAAACCGGGATCCAGAAGCTCCGGTGGAAGTTCTAACGGAAAAAAGAAAAAGAAAAAAAAGAACGGCAAAAAAACAAAGCTTAGGATAGCGATGGAGATTTTGCTGGGTTTTGTGTGTCTTGGAATAATTGCCGGTTGCGGGGTGGCCGTCGCCATAGCTTCCTATGTTTCAAACGCAACAGCGGACGACGGAGACATGCTGGATCTCAACGCGGTTAAGCTTACCTACTCGACTATATTCATGGCGTACGACGAAACGGTCGGCGACTATGTCGAATACCAAAGGATCTATGAGGGACAAAATCGCCGTTGGGTAGAACTCGGCGAGATGCCGGATCATCTCATCGATGTTATCATAGCCTCGGAAGACCACGGTTTTTTTGAACACCAAGGGGTTGATTGGATAAGAACGATTGCGGCAACGCTTAATGCCTATACTCCGCTCGATCTTCTTCCCACAAGACAGGGTGGCTCAACGCTTACACAACAGCTTATAAAAAACATCACAACAGAAAACGAAGCTTCGGGAATTGAAGGTGCACTGCGTAAACTTCGCGAAATCTTCCGAGCGCTTGTCATGGAGCAGGAATTTTCAAAAGACCAGATACTTGAATCGTATCTAAACACCATAAGCCTTTCGGGTACCGTTGCCGGAATTGAAGCCGGCGCAAACCACTATTTTGACAAGACGACAGAAGAACTGACCGTTGCGGAATGTGCCGCTATAGTTGTTATAACAAAAGCTCCGGTCGCCTACAGTCCGTTCGGAAATCCCGAAAGCAACAAAGATCAAAGAGACTGGGTTATAACCCAGATGTACGAAGAACTTGGAACCCTTACAAAGGCGGAATATGATGCCGCTATGGCGGAAAGCGACGCCATGACGTTCCCTGAAGAGGGTTACACCAACAGCGGCGAAGATATATATACGTTTTTTACCGACGTCGCTATAAAAGAGATTATAGAGGATTTCCAACTATATAAAGGCATGACGGCAGAGGAAGCCAACAACTATCTTTACACAGGCGGTCTCACGGTATACCTAACTATCGATCACGATATTCAACAAGCAGTTGACGACGCGGTTATCGACGCCGACGGAGATATTCTTTGGGAGGGACACAACCCCGAAGATGCCACCGAACCGGTCGAAGGGTCTATAGTTGTGCTTGACTATCAAGGGCAACTTAAAGGAATTGCTGGCTCAATTCTTCCAAAGGAAGAAAGCCTTGCTTTCAACTACGCAACCGAAGCACTTAAACAACCGGGGTCGACGATGAAACCGCTTGCTCCCTATGCGCCGGCAATCGACACCGACAAGATACACTATTCAACCGTGTTTGTGGACAGCCCGATTTCAAACCTTGAAAGCAACTCGAAAGAAGAGCCAAACTGGCCTAGCAACTGGGGCGGAGTTTGGACAAACCAACTTATAACAGTTGTTAGAGCTATTGAAGTTTCACTTAACACGACGGCGGCAGCTTCGATGGACTTAATAGGAAGCAGTTTCGCGTTCGACTATCTCACGACACGTATGGGCCTCACCCTTAACGAAAGCTATTTCCCCAACAACGACCGAAACGCAGGTGGTGCTTTGGGGCTTGGAATGTTGCAGGACGGAACAAACCTATACGACATGACGGCGGCATACATGGTTTTTGGCAACGGCGGACAGTTCTATGAACCGCACAGCTACACAAGGATTGTGGACAACCGCGGAGATGTCGTGCTTGACATGACACAACAAATCCAACCTATACAAGCGCTACAACCCGACAGCGCAATGGTTATGAACAAGCTTCTCGAAAGCGTTATGGACAGGGGAACGGGCAGCCGTTGGAACAACGCGGCGTTCGACCACCCCAACGGCCTTTCACATGCCGGAAAATCCGGCACCGCCGACGACGGAGCAGGCAACGCTACCGACCTTTGGTATATCGGTATGGACCCATACTATATCACCGGCGTTTGGGTAGGACACAAGACAAAAGTGCCTATTGAAGAAAAAACAGGCAACGGCTATTCAGCAAACCGAAGCGCTTGGAAATATGTCATGGAAAGAATAACAGAAGAACTTCCGTACAAAGATTTCCCTGTAGACGAAACGGTTGTTTCGCGCCAATACTGTAAAGTTTCGGGAGACCTTGCGACGACAGGATGTGTGACGGGAGAAACAAACGGTTGGTATAAGGCGAGCAACATTCCGCCCGTCTGCACAGCAACCGACCACAACCCGGAATTTATCTATGGATATACACCACCCGAAGCTTAGATAAATTTTCAAAACCAAGTGCTACAATAAAACAATTATAAACCCGAGAGATATCGTTAACTTTAATCGTTTAATCGGTATTTCTCGGGTTTTATGGTAAAAAATATTTGATAATAGTTAAAACAAGGAGAAAAAGTTTTGGATAACAAACAGAACACCGGCGACATTGTTTCAAGAATTGTCGCAATTGTAATCGCGATAGTTGTTGTGGTTGTGGGATACAATCTGTTTTCACAACAGCCGTCGTCCGACACGTTTCAACAGTTCTATCAAGCCGAGGTAACCGAAGTTTATGGAACCGATATACAAACTACGCTTGATTATTACGGCGACGAAATAATCTCGGGCAAGATAACCGAATTTAGCGCCACGATTAAATCGGGCGAGCTTGAGGGGCAAGAGGTTCAAGCACAGCAACACCACGATGTCATGCTTGGAATGGTTTCATACGAAGTCGAGGTGGGCGACAACATAGTTGTGACCCAAACGACGTATGACAGCGCGCTTAGCAACCAGTTTGTGTATGCCCAACACAACAGAATTCCGGCTTTAATCGGTATTGTTATGTTGTTTTTGGGGTTGGTTGTGCTTCTCGGAAGAAGCAAAGGTTTTTTTGCGATAGTCTCACTTTTGTTCACCGTTGCATATATGCTTCTTTGTTTTGTTCCGGCGGTGCTTGGCGGTTCAAATGTATATAGTTTAACATGGATATCGGCGATTATCATCATCGTCTTAAGCCTTATTATCTTGAACGGTTTAAACAAAAAAACCTGGTCCGCAATAATTGGAAACGTCGGCGGGGTTGTTGTTGCCGGAATACTTTCGCTTTTGTCTAACGACATCTTCAAGATAAACGGCGTCGTCCAACAAGACGACATGTATCTTTTGAACCTTTCAAACGGCGTTTCGCTCGATCTTATTTCGCTTGTGTTCGCCGGAATTATAATCGGCTCGCTAGGCGCAGTTATGGACGTTGCGATGACGATAGCGTCGTCTATGCAGGAACTTTCGGAAAAGATGAAACATCGTTCGTTCAAAAGCATGTTTTCTTCCGGCATGAACATCGGTAAAGACGCGGTTGGAACGATGATCAACACGTTGATTTTGGCGTATATCGGAAGTAGCCTTACGACGGTTTTGCTTTTGACATCATACAACTCGGGAACGCTTGCGCTTTTAAACTTTGAGATGGTGACGGTCGAGATAGTGAAATCTGTGGTGGGTAGTATCGGAATAATTGCCGCTGTTCCGATAACCGTTTTGTTTTCAAGCTATATCTTCAACAAATCAAAACCGGAAAGAGGGCTTAACGATTACGACAGTTTTCAAATCGGCCACGACCCAGAAAAGTTTAACGACAACGAACAAGCGTACGAAACGTTTTGGTATATGAAATAGATATAATACTTTATAAAGGGGCTGTGAAGAATTTCGTCACAGCCCCTTTATACGTGTCAAAAAAATTTTAAATTATGTAACTTCCTTCGTAAAATCATCTTTCTCAAACTCAAAAAGTAGCATAACAAAAAATATAATAAAAAACAAAGCGCAAGCAAAAGAGAAAACGAGAAACAAGACTCCAAACGGTTCGTATAGAAACTTCGCGAAATGGAACAGGGGATAGACCCCAAGATAACGCATGTTGTCTACTCCATACAGCGTCAAAAGGGGTGGTATCGCAAAGCAGATTATGCTTAATGAAACGACGGTTAAAAAGCGTTTTGTCCGGCTTGAAAGGAAAAGCGTTGTCGTCGCCACCAACATTCCGCCGACAAGGCGGTACAAAAACGACATGACCGAAAGCGAAAAAAACGTCATAAAGTTTGGAACGTCGGCAAACATTCTCATACTTTTTATCGGCGCGAAAAATGCCGGCAGGCCATAGTCGCGAATGACTTGGATATATTGCGGAAGAAACGTCGAAACGGTGACTATTAAAACTATAATAAACGAAATAACAAGCTTTGACTTTTTAACCTTGAACTTTCCGAGCGGTGTGGTTTTTAAAATTCGTTCCATACCGCTTTGTTTTTCGGTCGAGAAAACTCCGGCAAGACAGACCGAAATCAAAAGCGCCGAGATAATTGTCGCCGTGAGCGTCGTTCGATTGTCATATAAATCGTATAAAATCATATACCCCGTTTCGTTGACAAACTGAGCCCCTTTGTTTTCGAGTATATACGGTATATCGGAATGGATAATCTGTTCAAACGCATCTCGACGGCTATAAAGCGCGAAGTTTTGGCTTTTATACATAAAGTATTGATCTTCCGAAATCTCGCCGTTTACGCTTTTTCTGTCCATCTCGTAGCTTTCGTCAAACTCTTTGCTTTGTTCTACAAGCCAAAGATATTTGTCTTCGGTGTATTTTCCGGCAAGCGGTTCGATATAGTGTCGTTTATAGATTTCGTCGGGGGTTATATAGCTCTCGCTTGTTATTCCGACGTATAGTTGATATCCGAAAAAGGCGACAACCAAAAGCACCGCTCCGCTTGAAAGAACTATCTTGAAAACCTCTTCTTTTAAAACGGAGGTATGTTTAAGTTTTTGCGAGCGTTTTTTTGCGCTAGCTTTTGCCGGCGAAATGAAAGCTACCGAAAAATATATAACAAACGTAAGCACCGACAGGACGAGAAAAACGCCTGAGCTTATCAAGACGACGTTCAACATCTCGACGGGTTTGCCCAAAAAATAAAGGTTGCGATAGCTTCCTAGCCATTCGTTGACCATCAAAAAACTTATGAAGTTTGCGTGTTTAATTACGTTAAATTCGCTTAACGGATTAATCAAAACCCTTGTGAGTAGTTGTAAGCCGAGTATTGCGATTGACGCTCCGAAACCGTACACCAGTTTTTTGAAAAGCAGTATCACAAGCATGATAAATATGCCAAGAACCGCCGTTACAAACCATTTTGCAAAGATAAAGATAAATAGGTATTCGACAACCGAGATAGGCATGGTCGAGCGGAAAAGGAACGGAAGCGATTGGATAGAGCGCGAAAGGTCGCCTAAACCAAAGCTTAGGTGACAGTACAAAAGGTTTGTTCCATAAAGACCAACTAAAACGACAAAAAGCGAGATCCAAAGCGCAAAAACTTTTGAAATGGCGGTTTTAAGCCGTCCTTTGGGGGTTGAACGAATATAGTAAAGCATACCGCTTTCGCGTTCGCTGTTTATAATCTGTCCCGAAATTAAAAGCATAAACATCAATATAAAAACGTCGGTATAGAAAAAATCGATAGCGGTTAAAACCCCTTTTTGCGGGTAGAAATCAATCTCAATGTTGCTTTGCAAAAGTTGTTCATACGCCGCCGCCGTCTTTTCGGTGTTGAGCGTTTCAAACGTTTCGGGCTCGTCCTCTTTCGGCTTAAATATTGATATCTGACTGAACATGTCGGCTTGTGCCCTAGTTGACTGCAAAAATCCTTCATGGTCATAAACCGTGTTAAGTTCCGATTGGATACTCGTCAAAAACAGATATTCCGTTGTTAGGCTTTCGGTGTAAAGGGAATACTGTTTAAGGTTATAGATGTCGCCGTATTCATTATACATCTCTTGAAAATCGGGGTTGCTGTGTGTCGCGCCGCCGTTGACAAGGTACCATTCGATGTTTCTAAGCGCAAAGAAAAGCTCGACTTTCTCGTCGAGAAACTGTTTTTTCTCGTCAAGCGTTTTGCCTTCGATATCCTGTGTTATCGCGCGATAGCTTGAAGCGCCGGCTATTTCGTTGGTTAAGTCGCTGTTTGTCCACAACAAAAAAAGGTTGGCGAACACCACAACCGCAAGGATATATACAAGCGTTCCTTTGTCGAACAGCTTTTTTAGTTCAAAGGATACAAGTCTCAACTTTCCTCTTTCTCCCCGAAGATATTAAGATAAACCGTTTCGAGGTTATGTCCTTTTGCGTATTTTTCGACAAGGGTTTTAGGGGAAGCTTTGTCAAAAAGTTTCCCTTGTTTTAAAATTAATATCTCGTCTGCCACGTCTTCGACGTCTGAAACGACGTGGGTTGCAACTATAACTATGCAGTCTTTCGAGATCTCTTTAAGCGTTTTTCTAAGGCTTACGCGTTCTTTTGGGTCAAGCCCTGCCGTCGGTTCGTCCATTATTAGAAGCTTCGGCGAACTGAGAAGGGAAGCGGCGGCAAGCAGCCGTTGTTTCATGCCGCCCGAATACGCCGAAAGCTTTTTGTCTAGCTCCTCTGTCAGATTAACAAACGCCGCCACACGTTCGGCTTCTTTTAAAGCTTTCGCCCGCGGGATTTCTTTGAGCGCCGCGACATAGAGTAAAAACCGCTTGCCGGTGTAGTTGTCGTACAGCGTTTGTTGTTGGGGCATAAACCCCAAAATTCGCCGAAAATTAATGCCAAGCTTTGTTATCGAGTTTTCATTCCACACCACCAACCCGTCATCTGCGTCAAGCGTTCCGACGATTATGTTCATGAGGGTGCTTTTGCCCGCGCCGTTAGGACCAAGAAGCCCATACATACCTTTTTCAAGCGAGAAACTCACGCCGTCCAACGCCTTGACAGGCTGTTTTTCGCGTTTAAAAAAACCGCCGATTTTTTTATAGTATGTTTTGCTTAATTGTATTATTTCGAGTTTGTCGGAGTTCATCGGTTACCCTCCAGTTAGTTTTATTATGCTACTGCTAGGTTAAATCCTCTATATATCGGAAATTCGGGTTGTTGTTATAGTAGTCCTCTTTATCAATCATTGCATATTTATACCTAATTGTGTTGTCAAATGTATGTGACACACCCTGTTCATCTACCCATGTCCTTCCGACATTCTCGGTGTCAATTCCCGAAACAACATAGAACAAGTCGTTAGTTTGGGCGGCAATCTCTACAGTTGAAGTTGAACCGTCCGTCTCTTGGAAATTCAGCGTTATCTCGCTCACTTCGCCTGTTTCAAGGTCTACAAAATAGCTGTTGTCTATCAGCCTTCCCTTTGTCGGCCCATCTTGTTCATTGGCTTGTGGCGCAGGTGTGCGAGTGTGATACTGGTATAGCAACTTATTATCATATAAGCTTATAAGACTTATATCACCGTTAGAGCTGTCAAACGTTAGATTTTCGATGTATCTTTTCTCACCCGTTGAAATATCGACAACTATCAAGTTTGCTGTGGTGTCGCTGGTTTTGGTTATCGCAAAATGATAGTTATCTATTACTGTTCCGTTAACGGTAGTCCAATCATATAGCTTTGTCATGGTGTTGGTTTCAAGCGAATAACCATAACTTGATTTGCCACTGGTTTGTCCGCTTGGCAACTCAAAGTTTGTGTGGTTATCATAGTCTGCGTGCATCGCATTGAAATTTTCAATGTCGCTGTGGTATTCTGTTATGTCTTCGATAACTATCGTCCTCCCAAACACCGAAACCACCTTTTGATACAAAACCAAATCGAACAGCTTTTCTTCTTCGCCTGTGTTAAGGTTAAGTTTTCTGTATTCGTGTTTTGGTTCTTGTTCTGCGTCCTCGACAATTGAAATTCCAAAATAAAGATGGTTGTTGTCCGCTATAATTACATCAAGAAATTCTCTGAAGTGTTCATTTGGCTTAAACTCGTATATCTCTTTACGGTTCGACCCGTCCATATCCATTTGGAAGATTTTTAAATTGGATTCATTACTATTCGTGGCAGAAGTTGTGCGCATTAAATAAAAAAGTTGTGTTCCTGAAGCGTTTGTGAAAAGCCGTGGAGTATTAAGGGAATATGTTATATAGCTTGTGCAACTGGTTGTGTTGTGTGCACACCCCGGAACACTGCACAGATACACCTTAATTTCTTGTTGATAGTCGGTATACATTATGTTAGCAGATTGTTCAGTTCGTCCGGGGATAAACGGCTGTTCGGTCGCATACATTCTTTGCATTGTTGAATAATATCCGTTTTCGGTTGAAGCGCCAAGACCCATGTTGGGCGCATAGATGCTTCCGCTAACCACCTTTAGTTCTCCGTCCTCAAGCGGCTCTGCCGATTGCTTTTGCTCCGAAGGTATTTCGCCGACATTTTGGCTTTGCTCGCTGTTTTTCGAACACCCCACCAAAAGCGATAGGGTTAAAATCAAAACCGCCAGAAATAAAATTTGCTTTTTCATTTTGCCAACCTCCTAAAATTGTTTCTATTTAAAATAGTTCTATATCAAATCCTCTATTATTCTGTAGTTTTCAACGTTTGCATAATAGTCTTGTTTGTCGATTAACCCGTATGTTGCGCCCAAAATTTCAAAGGTGTGGGCAACGCCGTCAATTCCATACATCGTTTTTGTTTGTGGAATTTTAACTTCAAGTGCTACTAAAAATTCGTTTTCACCTTCTGCAGCAATTGACAAAGGCCTTTCAACAAAATTTTCTACATTGCTTTGCAACGTAATCTCGGTTATCTCGCCGCTATCGATATCTATCGCGTATTTAACAGATTGGCTTGTCGTTATAACAATACCTTTTTCTCCGCTTGCGTCTTGCGTTGCAGGTTCGACAACAGTTTCGCTCACGGTGTATTCCCATGCAATTTTTCCGTTATAAAATTGGGATAAATATCCCGGCAAATCTTTACTCATCGGTATGTTTTCGATAGTTGTTTTTTCGCCGGTTTTTAAATCATCAACTTCAAGTATTCCGAAATCGTCGCTAGTTTGAACTATTCCAATATGATAGTTTTCCGCAACAACTCCGCCATTCATGGGTTGTTCAAAAACTTGGTGTTTTGTCTTATCTGTAACGGAATATGTGTTTATCGTTGTTCTTGTTTTTTGTTCATCCGATATTCTGTAGTGGTTATATTTCTGTTTTGACGATAAAAAAATCATCTCTTGAAAACCATCATAGTTTATTGTGATTATTTTATCGTCAAATGCCGAATAAACCCCCTCGATCATTTCAAGGTCAAACAACGTTTCGGCTTCCCCCGTCCTAACGTTAATCTGCCTTAGTTCTGTGTACATTTCGGTTGGCGAAACCGTTACCGCTACCGCAATATAGATGTTGTCTTTATCAATTATTATTTGACCTGTCTGGGGGGTTTCGAAGCTTTCGTTAGCGGGAAGTTTATAGATCTCTTTTCGATTAGCCCCATCGTTATCACAGATATATATCCTTCCAAGCATTTCGTCGCTTGTTATGTCGGATTGATACCCCGATGTAACGATATATAACTCGGATTCATCATAACTTGAGAAAATTTCAAGCCCTCTTGGGTATCTTATAAAGCTTGTGCAACTTTCGTCGTTATGAAGGCACCCCGGAACAGAGCAAAGATATGTTCTTATCCCCGAAGCGTAGTCTATGTATGTTAAATTGGCTATAAATAGATGTTCTTTTTCGTTAGATGTTTCGGGGGTTATATACATTTCGTTTCGCCACTGTTCATAGTGATAGAACCCGTTTGATGTTTTTGGAACTTTAAGCTCGGTTTGGGATATCGATTGCTTTTGCTCCGAAGCAATTTCTTCGACATCTGTTCCGCTTTGGGAAGTTTCAGAAAAACACCCCACCAAAAGAAAGAGAGTTAAAACTAAAACTGTTAACAATAAAATTTGCTTTTTCATGGTTTACCTCCGTACTTTATCCTATTTAATTGTTGAATTTCTCTTAAATGGTATTTTGGATATAGCAAAAAATGCGCAAACCTCGATCAAAAGTTATGCGCATATTTGATATATTTTAGTATATTGAGTTTCATTTTATAGCAAATGATATACTTTGTCAAGTTTTAGCTTTTTTGGGCAGTGGTCAATAGCGTTTTGTCACTTCATTTTTTCGATGGTCTGAATTTATTAAAAATTTTCTGTTGACAAAAACAAATAACTAAATTATAATATCAACATATCTTGATATAGTTATGCAGAAAGGGCGAAATATGGATTTATGTTGTAAAACCCCGGAAAACGTTATAAAGTTGCTTGAAAACGAGGCTATAGCCGAAAACCTGTCGTTTTTCTTTAAGGCGCTAAGCGAACCTATTCGAATTAACATCCTTCTTGCGATGTTGCATGGCGAGATCTGTGTGCAAGACCTTGCGACGTTACTTGGAGTGTCACAGCCGAGGGTGTCGAACCAGTTGAAGCTGTTAAAGCTTAACAAGCTTATTAAGTTTAGAAAAGAAAAAAACAACATCTACTACAGCCTTGATGACAAGCATGTGCAAGACATCTTGAGCATCGGCTTAAAACACATTGAACATTCGGAGGAATAGTTATGATTTTATATCTTGAAAATTTATGGAGCCTTTTTGTTGACATGTCTTTTTACATTGTAATAGGGCTTATCTTCACAGGGCTGTTGCACGCATTTATAAAAAAAGAGAGCATTCTAAAACACGTGGGGAAAAATTCAGCAAGCTCGGTGGTTAAAGCTTCTGTCTTGGGCGTTCCGCTTCCGCTTTGTTCGTGCGGAGTTGTTCCAACCGCTATGTACCTCGGAAAAAGTGGCGCGTCAAAAGGGGCAGTTGTGAGCTTTTTAACCTCAACCCCACAAACAGGCGTCGATAGCATTATTGCAACATACGGTATGTTAGGGCCGTTGTTCGCGGTTTATAGGGCGGTGGCGGCGTTTTTTTCGGGAATTGTTTCGGGTATTGTGACAAATATACTGTGTAAGAACGATATAATAAACTACGATCAATCTAATATAAGTTGCGGTTGTAGCGGCGAGGTAAGCCCAGATGTCTTGCAAAGCTCATGCGGTTGCAGCGGCGA
>CAYJAY010000032.1:0-29314 GCA_964368445.1 uncultured Oscillospiraceae bacterium | reverse complement strand
AACCCACTCGTCACCGTCGAACTCTATCATGTCGTTTATCCAGCCAGTTTCTTCGGTGTACACACTAAGCCACGCATGATACGTCTCCCCGGCATATCCTATAACAAGCTGTGTCGGTATTCCTTGCACACGCAACATCGAGGTCATGACGGCGGCATAGTCAAAACAAAGGCCTTTTTTCGTCGTCAACGTTTCGTCAACACTTGGAATATAAAACGTGTCGACCGCGTTTGCTTTTTCATAGTCATACTCTATGTTTTCAACAACATAATCATAAACCGACGTAACAACATCAAGGTCGTTCGAAGCGCCCGTTGCAAGTTGTTGCGACAGCGGAACGATTTCCGACTCGGGCAGGAAACTGACATATTGACTAGGATGTAAAAACGGAGAAAACTCGGTTTCAAGCGTAACTTCAAACGTCGTTGAATCTACAACGGCATAGCTGTTTCCCGAGATGTTTTCATTTATAACAAAGGTATAGTCTCCGCTTCCAAGCGACAACGGAAACGCCTCGTATCGTCCGTTTGCATCAAGGTCATAGGTATAGACGGGACCCCCGTCTTTGTTGACTTGAAGTTTAATCTTGCTTTTCTCGCCCTCATACTTAACCATGACATAGCCTTTTTGTTTATTGGACATGTCTATTGTAGACACATTTCCATCAAAAACATCGACTCCGTCCGCCGTTGTTTCAAGCACGTGGGGAGTTGGGTCGCGGTCTCCATCACCTTGCGGTTCACCGCAAGCAACAAGCGATATAGTTAAAACAATAGTCATAAGTATTAATAAAGTTTTCTTCATAATGCGTAACCTCTCTTAAGTGTTCCACTAAATATATTATCATAAAATTATTAAAAATCAAAGCATTATATCACACAAAACACCCTAAAATATGACTTTTTTTCCTAAATTGCTTTTGTTTAAGTACAAATTATTTTACTTTGTGCCACAAAACAGTTTTACACTTTCAAACAGTATTATGATATACTTATTCAAAAGGAGTATTGACGAGATGAAAAAAATATCTTTTTTTAATTTTATAGGGCAAAAACCGCTTTTAACCGCCTTGTTTTATAACGTTATTGCGTTTACACTCTGTCTTTTGTTTTTTGTGCCGCGACCGATGAACAACGACGACTATCTGCTTAACATGCTACTCGGAACGGCGTATGGCGAAGGCACGTCGATAACCGTTTACACAAACATTCTGTTTGGCGAGGTTTTGCGGTTTTTATATTCTGTGTTCCCCTCTCTCAACTTTATAACGATAACCGAATGGTTGCTTTTGTTTTGTTCGTTTTGCTGTTTAACATATGTCTTATTAAAGCTTTGTTCAAACACTCGATGCTGTTCTCTCGTTATATGGCTTACTTTTTTTGTAACCCCGACCGCCTATCTTTCGTTGCACTACACAAAGGTTTCGATAATTTCGGCTTTTTGCGGAACGCTCGCAATATACTTTTGTGTCGCAATTAAATCGAAACCGGTTTTTTTCGTCGGTCTTTTTGTGTTACTTGTTTCAAGCTTTTTGCGGTTTTCCGCGTTTTTGTTCGGTATGGGAACCGCGTTTTTTGTCGTGTTGGCGTTGATGCTTTTTTCCGAAATATATGACGACGTTAAAGATTTTTTTCAAAAAAACAAAAAAATAATATTCAACTATCTGGTTACGTTGGGGGTAGTGACGTTGTTTTTTGTCATCAACACGGTGTTTTATTCAACAAACGAAGCCGCCCGCGAATATAAGCAATATCTCGACGCACGTGTTTCGCTTTCTGACTATTCGTTGCCCGACTATGAGACGTTTGAGCAACAGTACCAACAACTCGGGTTAAGCCAAAACGACATCGCGTTGATAGAGGATTGGAGCTTTTCCGACCTTGAATTTTTCTCGACCGAAATGTTACGTGAGATATCAGACATCGACAACAGCAACCCTGACACATTTTCGGTGTCCGAAGCGTTTTCAAAACTTTTAGACGAGATAGTTTTAAATTTTGATTTCCTGCTTATCTCGGCCGTCGCTATCGTAGGAATATTTATAACAAAAAAAAGATATCGATATATGTTGCCGATTGTGTATCTTGGTTTTTTATCTCTATACCTTGCGATGTGCGCAATCGGTCGGACAACTCGTTGGGTAAACGACGGGCTCATGACGACATTTATCATATCAATTTTAGTTTTAATCTATGCAAACTATAACAAAAACACCAAAAACCGCGTTGGTTACACAGTGTTTCTAATTCTCCCTTTGTTGATCTTCAATGCGAGTTTCTACCAAAACGACAACATCCAAACCAACAGTTTCGACGGCAAATCGTATGATGCCAAACTTTTTTCGGTTTACAACGATATTTCGAACAACAAACAAAACCTCTATCTTTTTGACCTTTTAGGTGCTCCTGCCGTTGAAAACGCCTCACATGTTGTCAACGCACCCCCGGCCGGAATTTTTGAAAACGTCTATTTTCTTGGAGGCTGGGACACCGGCTCGACCGTTAAAAACGCCGTCTTGAAAAACTACGGCGTCGAGGGTTCCCCCTATCGCGCGCTTGTCGAGTTGGACAACGTGTTTTTGGTGGACAGCAAAAGCTATGATTTAAAGCATACATTTTTAAAACAGCATATCTCGGACGACATAACGATGTCGCTTGTGGACATCGCGTCGGGCTACTATGTGTTTGGTTTTTCAAAACAAGATATCATATTTTCTTCGGGGCAAAGCTTTCGCCCCAACAACCTACAAGCGACCGAAAGTCCGTTTATACCGACATATATACACATAGAATACACTCTTGACAACATGATTGATAAACAAAGTTCATATCTTTTAATGTTGAAATCAGACACCGACGGCGATGAGATTTTTTTCAAAGCGAAAGCAACGGAATACGGTATCTACACCGATTTAACGGCAGACATTCCGATAACCTCTCTTGAAACCGGGGAACAGTATTCGGTCTACGCGGTTAAAAAAACAGGGCAAAGTTACGTTGTTTCGGAAGAGTTCATGCCGCTTGGTTTAACAAGATAGAAAAGACAAGGTGTCGGCAAATGCCGACACCTTGTTAAATTATCGATTACTGTTATTTAGTTTTGTGATCCTGCAAACGGGTTATACCCTTGTTGCGGTGGTTGTTGCGGACCACCTTGCGGACCGCTTTGCATACCACCTTGCATACCGCCTTGTGGCGGTTGTTGCGGTTGTGGTGCGCCAAAACCTTGAAGCGGTGGCATAGCGGATGGAGTTGCCATCGGGTTTTGTATTGGGCTGAACGTTTCTGCGTTGACGTTTCCAAGAGTGCCGAACATTCCGGCAAAGTTTGACGAATTGTTTGACGGCATATTTACTGCCGAAAATCCATCTCCAACCTGTCCCATCTGTCCTTGCGAAGCTTGCATAGCTTGCGAAGCTTGCATAGGCGCGGGCGGTGGTTGCAAAGAAAATCCCCCGGTGTTTTGCCCTATGTATGGGTTGGCCTGTTCCGCTAACGGTTGGATTACGGGAGGCTGTGTGTTAAACTGCATGTCACCTTGTTGTGGGAATTGGCCCGGTATAGGCGATAACGGTTGATATCCACCAACTCCGCTGTCGAGTTGAAGCGAACCTTGTCCATACGGTTGGGTGGACGCCGGCACAAACTGCATGGGAGACGGTTCCTGACCCATTGGAGGCATTCCGCCAAACCCCATAGGCGACGGATCTTGTCCCATCGGAGGCATTCCGCCAAGCCCCATAGGCGACGGCTCTTGTCCCATTGGCGGCATTCCGCCAAGCCCCATAGGCGACGGCTCTTGTCCCATCGGAGGCATTCCGCCAAGCTGCATAGGCGACGCTTCGGGTTGTGGCGCCATTCCCAATTGTTGCCCCGGTAAAACGCTTTGTTTTGAAACCTCTTGAAGTTGTTGTTGAGCTTGAGCCACGTCGTTCAACGCTTGTGCCTTTGCTTGTTCGGCCTCGGTCACCTTGTTTTTAAGCTCTTCAAGTTCGTCATCATATTGCTGTGTTAGATCTTGAAGATATTGTTCTACTTGTCCTTTGTTATATCCGAAAAGACTGCCGGAAAAAAGTGTTTCTTTTTTTGCCATGATGTCCCCCTATTAAATGTGTTAATATCAAACACAAGTTGTTTTAATCTTTGGTTACACAACTGAATTTTCAATAAATACTTGTCTTTAGATTTTAACACTCGTTTAACAAACTGTCAACCAATCAACAGGGAAACAAAATCGGTTTAATCGCATTACTAGCTTTGTTTTGTATAAATATGCGTTTATTTATCTCGTTTTTGCTTTAAACGTCTATTTAAATTCATGTTTTCTTATAATCAGCCACCCAATTAAAGCAAACGTTAAAAACGCAAATGCCGATATCAAAACTGCCGTCACAGTGTTTTCTGCCATTAAAACCAACAGGTTAATCAACGCCCTTGTCAAAAAAGCGTTAAACAACCCAAGGTCTAAAAGCGGAAGTCCAATAAGAAACGCTACACTTATGCTGCCATATACCAACAACTTTTGTTTTCTGGTGGTACGTATGTTTATAGCTCCCATAACAAGCCCCAAAGAGCCAAAAACCAACAACATCGGAAAATGTCGAACAACCGACAAAACAAAGCCATGTTGACCCAACAACGCGTCAATATCGGAAAGCAAAAAAGATGGTACTATAAACCCCGGGACATATAATATCGCCACATCAAAAATCGACAACAAAATGCAAAAAGCAAGGGTTGAGGTTATCTTGGAAAGCCAAAAACTTTTTCTTGTTTCGCCGTTTTGGACAGCGAACGAAAACTGTTCTCGAAGTTGCAAAACCGCCACTAGAAAAAAAGCGTATATTGCAAGATCTATAGAAAACGATGAGTTTGACATTATAGGGAACCCAAAAATCAGAAATATCACATTAAGAATCAAAAGTGCAATTAATAAAAACATCACAAGTTGTTTAAACTCGTCGAGGTATTCCTTTAAGATATGTTTAAACGAGGCGTTAAGCTTCATATTTTATATCCTCCTTAGATTTTGTCATGCAAATAAAAAGTTGTTGCAACGAAAGCCTTTCGGCAGATATCTGTTGCGGTGTTTGTTTTGGGATTTCCCCTTTTATGCAAAAATTCGCAAGGCCGGAAAGATTTTGTTTTGACACAATCTCTTTATTAGCCGAGTAGTCTACAACTTCTTTCTCGCTTCCTCTCACGCTGTAGTAGTTTTCAAGCAAAATATCTTTGTTTGATTGTTGCAAAATTTTTCCGTCGTGGATTATAACAACATCTTCGATAAGGTTCGAGACCTCTTCTATAATGTGTGTCGAGATAATGACGGCACATTCCGTTTTAATCTGCACATCAAGTATAACCTTATACACAAAATCCCTGTGCGTTGCATCAAGTCCCAAAACCGGCTCGTCTAAAAAAAGATAACTTTTACCCGACGCCATAGTCAAGATAAGCTTTAATACCGAACTATAGCCGGTTGAGAGCTCTTTTGGCTTTTTGTTCAAGTCCAGTGAAAACAGTTCCGCAAGCTTGTTTGCATATTCAATATCGAAACTATCGTTAAAAATTTTTGTCCATTTAAAGATCTTCTTTAGTTTATATTTTGGAAAAACGTTGCTTTCGCTCATGACACATATTTTTTTGAGCGCCGTTTCGTTTTCAACGTTGCTCTCGCCGTCTATAGTAATCGTTCCGCCGTTCAAAAACACACGGTTTCCAACCGCTTTTATAAGCGTCGATTTTCCGGCGCCGTTTCTACCGATTAGACCGTATATCTTTCCTTGCTGAAACGTAGCCGAAACGTTGTTTAACGCGATAGTTTTTTTATAGTTTTTAACCGCCCCAGTTATAACTATCTCATTCATAATTATGCCCATTCCTTTCTTAGTTTTGCGCGACTTTTTTCACATAAATTTATATAGTGAAAAAGTTTTGCCTGACGTATTTGGCAAAAAGCACAAAACGGTTTTTGAAAAATTTTATTTTTCAAACTTTTCTCCTTTTAAGATCATTTCGGAAACCTGTTGCCGCGATATGCCAAGCCTTTTTGCCTCTTCAAGTACGCTTTCAATATAGGTTGAATAAAAATTCTTTGTCCTGTTCTCGATAAGCTTTTGTTTCGCGCCGGGCGACACAAACATACCAAGTCCGCGCTTTTTGTAGACAATCTCGCTGTCAACTAATACATTAACCCCTTTAAGCGCTGTTGCGGGGTTTATATTAAGCGAAAGCGACAACTCGGCCACCGACGGTATCTGGCTTTGTTCTGAAAATGCTCCGATCATTATTGCGCTTGACAGCTCGTCAGCCACCTGGAGATAGACCGGCGTGTCGATGTCGAAATTAATCTGCATGTGACATCTCCTTCATTTTTGGTATTGTAGTATGTTAGTTAAGTAATATACTATGTAAGCATCTTAACATGATTGTTTTTGTTTGTCAAGGTTTTTTTATTTTTTCAAACAAATAGCAAAACAAAGGTGTCGCCAAACGGCGACACCTTTTCAACTCTATTAAATTTAAACCCAAATCAATGTCTCGGGTTTCTTCGCACATGTAAAACTGCGGCAACTATTGCGTCGATTATCTGTTTTGGAGGAACGTCAGTTTCGTGGTTTGTCGGTTTGCCGGGGTCGGTCACGACATATCGCGCCGGCAAAAGATTAAGCGCATGTGACACGATTTCACAACGGCATTTATCACAAGAGCACGCGTTAAACCGTTCGATTGCAAAATCAACGTTGTTTAAAACTATCCCTTCTATTATGTTAACCACCGTAAACGACTCAACGCGATATTGGTTTTCGCGCCCGAAAAGCTTGCTTCTTAACGCAGAAATAGGGTCGTTGTCGTCGCTTATAAACTCGTTTTGTTCAAGCGTTATCGGGGGCGTTCCGCTATAGGTTGAGGAAAACGGGTTGTCGTTTAACGCCGGAATAAGTTTGCTGAACAATACGTCTTTTGTTGAACTTGTAGCGTTGTTGTTTTCTGTCATTATATAAGCCCCCTTCTTAAAAGCTCGTCCACCAGTTTGCCAAAATCAACAACCGCACTGTCTTTCGGACAAACTTCGAAAACATCTTGTTGTCTAACCGACGTTACGTCGCTTATAAGCGCTCCGTTACGAATCTTCGTTTTTAAAAGAGGTATCGAAAGCATTCTTGTAACCTTAATCAAAACATCGTCGGTGGAACGGCTTATATTTTGCCTTGAGTAATACTTCAAAAGAATTATGCCGCCGATAGTTAACGAATCGTTAAGCGAATGTTTAACCCTTGAAATCGTCTCATGGACCCTAATTGTTCCCATAAGGCTGTATCCATCGGGAAGGCAAGGGATGAACACGACGTCAGACGCAACCAATGCGTTAACCGAAACCAAGCCTAGTTCCGGCGGGCTGTCGATTAAAATATAATCGTATAGATGTGAAACAGATTTCAAGCAATCGCTCAAAAGTTTTTCGTTTCCGGCATATGTAAATTCAACTTCAATGCTTTTCAACATGTCGTTTGCCGGGATTATATCGGTCACGGCGGTTTGTTGAATAGCTTTTCTCGCAGTAACCTTGTGTTTTATAACGTCATAGATAGTCGCCTTGCTTCGGTTATCCGCGCCAAAGCTAAAGCTTAAATGCCCTTGTTGGTCGAAATCGACACACAACACCTTGAAATTTTTGTGTTTTAAACACGCCGCAATTATATTTGTCGAGGTTGTTTTTCCAACCCCACCCTTTTCGTTAATAAACGATATTACTTTCGCCATTTAAGGCCTCCCCCATTCAACCTACTGACTTGCTTTTTCAATAAAATTTTAAATTTTAATAATTTTCATAGATTTTTAATTGCATTTCTATTGTATTTTTTAGTTATATATAATATATTATAAATATGTGAAATAATTTTAATTTTTTAATTAATAAATTTAGGGAGTGCTTTTATGGAAGGAAACGTAGCATTTAAAGATAGCCTAGCGTCTTTTGCGGGAGGACTTTGCGAAGTCAAGGCTCAAAACGGTGAATCTTTGCTTTTTGGAAGGTTAAGTGCTATTAACACTAAATTTTCTTTAAGCTTTAACGTCGTCTCGGGCGACGGCTCGGAACTTATGGAGATTAGATACGAAACTCCTGTAACCGCAGTTTTGAAAAAAGAAGACAGATTTTTGGTGTTAAAAGGTGAAATAGCGCTAGCAAACAAACTTTTTTGGCGCATAAGCCACCTACAGCTTGTTCAAGATACCGAAAAAAGAACCTTTTTCAGAATTAGAACCAACTCGAATTGCAAGTTAAGCAACTATGTTGAAACTTCGGAAGACGAATTCTTAAACATGCACAAAGAACCGGAGTACGACGGAAGGGTTGTCGATTTAAGTTTAACCGGTGTCAAACTCCGTTCGGAACACGAATTCGAACGAAGCGACCACATCGTTGTCTCGGGTATTCGTTTTGACAACATCAAAAACTTGAAATTGAAATGCCGCATCATTCACAAAGCGGTGTTTGAAAAACCCGACAAGATCGAATATATTTATGGTTGTGAATTTCTTGACCTTAGCAGACACACGACCGACCTTATATGTCGCGACATCTTCGAGGCTCAGCGTATACAACTTAAGCAAAAGGTTATATAGACGTTTAAGCACCTAAACATATTATCATGAAAGATTTAAATTGACAAGAATATATTTTTTTGAACGTTTTAACTTTATATAATTTTTTATACTCTTATTAAAACAAAGTTATCCCCCCGCCATATGCGTCGGCATGTGCGGGGGGATATTAATGCTTTTTAGCTATTTATCGTTATTAAGTTTTAAATATTTTTCTTTTGTCGCGTTTCCTCCGCGAATGTGTCGCTCGTCTTTATTTTTTTGCAAAACCGCGTCTGCTTGTCTCCAAAGAGCAGTGTTTATGTATTTAAGCTTTTTTTGGATATCGGCATGTACGGTTGATTTCCCAATTCCAAACCAAGTGGCGGCCCCTCGCACGGTGTCCCCTGTTTCGATTATATATTGCCCTAGCAAAACGGCTCTTTCGTTAGCTTTGATAATAACACTTCCCATCTTAATTTATAAGAAATGTTTATTCGGACAAAACCTGTAATAGAACCGTTTTTTATTTTTATGTTATTGTGAAGCAAAAAAATGTTAACCGTTAAACCTACTTTGCGCTTGTTGCAAATCGCCTTTAATAATAAGTTCCACAGCCGTTAGAATGTCTCCAAAGCGCTCCTCAATTTTCTTTCTCTCGGCGCTTGGTATTATCGAAAGCACATAATCGGAAAGCGGATAGTCTGCCGACGGTTTTGCGCCTATTCCAATTTTAATGCGTTTAAATTCGCTTGTTCCAATATTATCTATAAGACTTTTAATCCCGTTGTGTCCCCCCGCAGAGCCCTCTTTTCGTATCCTTAAAACCCCGGGTTCAAGCGATATGTCGTCGTATACAACGACGATGCGTTCGGGCGGAATGTTGTGATATTGCATAGCCTTTTTAACCGCAACCCCCGAAAGGTTCATAAACGTCGTGGGTTTTTGAAAAAAAACCTTAGTTCCGTTTATGTTTGTTTGTGCAAAGTACGAATCAAACTTTGTCCGCACAATCTTAAACATGAGTTTTTGGGCGATAAAATCTATCGCCATAAACCCGACGTTGTGTCTTGTCAGGTTGTATTTTTTGCCGACGTTGCCAAGCCCAATAACCAAATAGCCATCGGAGTTGTCTCCTGAAAATTTTTTAAAAAACATTTTTTAGCCTTCATTTTTTTCTATAATCTCTTTAAATCTTGGAAGTATTCCGGTTTTTTGTTCGCGCAGATGATGGTAGTTTTGACACATGTCGTAGCTTGGAAGCGTGTTCCCCTCTACCAAAACGGGGCCTTTGTCCGAAACCGCCACGTCCCAACCGACATATTTAACATCGGGGATAACTTTCGACGCTTTCGCGACAAGTTGTTTTATCTCGTCAAACTTTGGTATCTTAAAGCCGACAAACTTTGTGTCGGTCATCGGATGTTTTTCGTAATAGCTACCTGTTTTGTCGCAAAACGCGTCGGCGTAAACCTCGCCGCTTTCAAGGTCTATCGGGGCGTACATTCCGCCGCTGCTTATGTTGTCCACCTTAGTTTTGCCAAAACCCACACGCAGTATCGCGTACAGTATATCGACGTTTTTATCGCTTAGAATCGTTACAACTCGAATAGTGTTAACGCTGTCGGGGCAAAGTTTGTTGAGCTCGTCACATTGAACTATGCCGTCTTCGACGTCGGTTAACCCTTCAAGACGCAACGACTCGTACAACTGTTTCGGGAAAACCTCGCCCGCAAGAGAAATATGCTTAACCGAAAGACCGCCAAACCCTGTTGGTTCTTTTGCAAAAAGATCTTTTTTTCCTTTGAGAAACTGTTCAAAATCCTTTTCGTTTTTGTCTGTAAGGTCGATAACTTCGCGGCCGATGTAGTCTTTGAAAACGTTGCAAAACGTCGATTTGTTTTCGAAATTTTCGCGCGCTTCCTTTTGGTTGTATGCCCGCACAAACGTCACATTATCGTTAAACGTCATAAACGTTTTTCTTTTTTTGCCTCGTATAAACTGGAAACCAAACACGAGATAGTCGAGATATCCGACACCATATCTAAACACACACCAAACCATGTCGATAACTATCGAAATCTTTAAACGTCCGCTTTGTTTTGCTGCTTTTTCGGCGTTGTCGAAAAGACGTTTTAAACTTGCGGTTTTAAGCCTTGCAAAAAACGTTGTTATACGGTGCATATTTTTCTCCTTGTTGTTTGGATTAATCAAACGATTAAACGGCGAGGTCGAGCGAAACAATGTGGCTTTAAATCTCGGTTAACGTTGACTTAAAAATAACGATTAAACGCTATAACGCCATTAAATATTTTTTGCACAAATACACCGTTAAATGCAATTGTGCAAAAATATTATACTAATCTCGACTATATAAAGATACAAAAAGAGATTGGTATTGGTTATTTATAATTGTTAAAAAGCAACTTTTTGTTCAATGAAGTTTAAAACCTCTTCAATTTTAACCCTTGTTTGCTCCATAGTGTCGCGGTCACGAATTGTTACGCAACCGTCGTTTTCGCTTTCAAAATCATAGGTGATGCAAAACGGCGTTCCTATCTCGTCTTGACGTCTATAACGTTTCCCTATTGAACCGGACTCGTCGTAGTCGACAAAAAACTTTGTCGCGATTATGTCACGAACCTTTTCAGCAGGTTCCGAAAGCTTTTTAGAAAGCGGAAGAACACACGCTTTAAACGGCGCTAGCGCAGGGTGCAAGCGAAGTACGGTTCTCGTGTCGCCCTCGCCCACCTCTTCTTCATCGTACGCGTCGCACAAAAACGCAAGCGCAACCCTATCGGCGCCAAGAGATGGCTCGATAACGTGGGGGATATATCTCTCATTTGTTTCTTGATCAAAATAGTCAAGATCTTTTCCGCTGTGGTCGGTGTGCTGTTTAAGGTCGAAATCGGTCCTGTCCGCAATTCCCCAAAGCTCGCCCCAACCAAACGGGAACATAAACTCAATGTCGGTCGTTGCGTTGGAATAATGGGAAAGCTCTTCTTGTTCGTGGTCACGAAGTTTCAAGTTCTCCTCTTTCATTCCAAGTTTCAAAAGCCATTCAAAACAGAACTTTCTCCAATATGCAAACCATTCGAGGTTAGTTCCGGGTTTAACAAAAAATTCGAGTTCCATCTGTTCAAATTCACGCGTTCTAAACGTAAAGTTTCCGGGGGTTATCTCGTTTCTGAAACTTTTCCCGATCTGAGCAACTCCGAACGGGAGTTTTTTTCTTGTCGTTCTTTGTATGTTAAGAAAGTTAACAAAGATACCTTGAGCCGTTTCAGGGCGCAAGAATATCTCGTTTTTCGCGTCCTCGGTCACCCCTTGGAACGTCTTAAACATAAGATTAAATCTTCTAATATCGGTAAAGTTTTGTTCGCCACAATCGGGACAAACTATGCCGTTTTTTGAAATGTAGTCCTGCATCTGTTCAAAGCTCCAGCCGGCAGGGTTGTCCTTTCCGAAATCTTCTATAAGCTTGTCGGCCCTGTGTCTTGTCTTACAACTCTTACAGTCCATCAACGGGTCGGCAAATCCGCCGACATGCCCCGACGCTACCCACGCTTTGGGGTTCATCAAAATTGCGCTGTCAAGCCCGACGTTAAGCGGATTTTCGCGAATAAACTTTTTTCTCCAAGCTTCTTTAACGTTATTTTTAAACTCAACCCCTAAAGGACCATAGTCCCACGTGTTGGAAAGCCCGCCATAAATCTCGCTTCCCGAGTACACAAAACCTCTGCTTTTGCAAAGCGCCACTATCTTTTCCATCGTCTTATCTTGATTGTTCATCTTAGCTGTTACCTCATTAAATCTTAAAATTATCTAATAATATATAATAATACAATTTATTTGAAAATTTTTCAACTTAAAAAAACAGATTTTTCAAGGTTTTTTAATTGTTTATCATTTGCTAAATTTCTAAAATCGAACCATCTGTAGAAATAGTCACAACTTGCCAAGGTATGAATTTTCCACTTGCTTTAAGAGCGTTCACCGTGGCTTTTTCTATTCCACCACAACAAGGAACCTCCATACGAGCGACAGTTACGCTTTTAATATTGTTGTTTGCGATAATTTTTGTAAGCTTATCTGTGTAGTCACCCTCGTCAAGTTTCGGACAACCAATTAAAGTCACCTTATTTTTCATAAATTCATTATGAAAATTCGCATAAGCATAGGCTGTACAGTCCGCAGCAATTAGCAGATGTGAATTGTTGAAGTAAGGCGCATTTTCAGGCACAAGCTTTATCTGCACAGGCCACTGTCTAAGCTCTGACACAGTCTGACTTGTAGAACTGTTTACCGCCTGCTCTTTTGGCTTTAGTTCTTTTGAGTTGCTACCCGGGCAACCACAGGGTAATGATTTGTCATTTTTCGCGGCAACATCTTTATCCGAAAAGCTAATTGCATTTACAGGGCAAACAGGAAGACATTTTCCTATACCGTCGCAATAATCTTCACGAGTTACTTGTGCTTTTCCGTCGATCATCTCAATAGCACTTTGTTTGCATGCACCTGCACAAAGCCCACAGCCGACACATTTTTCTTGATCAATTTTAATAATTTTCTTGCTCATTTTCTATTCTCCTAAACTTATTTTGGTTAATTGTTGAATGATTTAACATAATTATAGTATAATCAAAATAACATTTCTGTTGTGTAAACAACGAAAGGAGTTTTTTTGTGGAAGAATATTATAAGAAAATTATAAGTAATAGGCTTTTTAATAATATTTCAGAAAAAGATTTTAATTCAATGCTTGTGTGTCTTGGCGCGTTTGAGAAAAACTATGGTAAAAACGAAGTTGTTTTAAACGAAGGCGATAGCATAAACTTTGTTGGGGCAGTGATTGAAGGCTCTGTGAAGATAATCAAAACTGATTACGACGGAAACGAGGTAATTATAGCAGAAATTTTAGAGGGCGATATTTTTGCCGAAGTTTTTGCGTGTGCAAAAATTTCCAGAAGTCCTGTGTCGATTATTTCTACAGTTCAAAGTAGCGTTTTGTTTTTTGATTATAAAAAAATAATCACAGCTTGTGGTTCATCTTGTGTTTTTCACGGGCAACTAATCTCTAATATGCTAAATGTCGTTGCAAGTAAAAGTTTATATTTAAACAGAAGAATAGATGTGATTTCTAAAAAAACATTAAGAGATAAAATACTAACTAATTTTCACTATGAAAGTATGGGGCGAAAGCATTTTTGTTTATCTATGAACCGAGAACAACTTGCAAGTTTTTTGTGTGCCGATAGAAGTGCATTATCAAACGAACTTTCAAAAATGAAAAAAGACGGGTTAATTGATTATCGTAAAAATGAGTTTACACTATTAAAATGAAAATCTTTACCGATAATCAAAACAACTGATAAGATGGTTAACATGAGCGAATTACACATTAAAACTTTATGGCATATTGCTTGTTGGAGGACAATATTTAATAATGAGAAACGAATTTATAAAAATCACAGGCGCAAGAGAAAACAACCTTAAAAACATCTCGGTAGAAATACCAAAATACAAACTTGTCGCTCTAACCGGTGTGTCCGGTTCCGGCAAGAGTAGCTTTGCTATCGATATACTGCAAAAAGAATGCCAGCGTCAATATTTAGAGTCAATGGGAATGGTGACAGACGGACTTAACAAACCCCTAGTAGACAACATTGTTGGGCTTTCACCATCAATTTCTGTCGGGCAAAGGGTGCTTTCTAAAAATCCACGCTCTACTGTTGGAACATATACCGAGATACTGACATATCTTCGCATACTTTACGCAAAACTTGCAACGAGGGTATGTCCAAACTGTATGGGCGAAATTCCTCCGAACTTTGATGAAGATGAGGAAATTGATTTTACTGACACTGCTTGTCCTCATTGTAAAACAAAACTACCCCACCTTAGTATGGCAAGCTTTTCGTTTAACAAAGCACAAGGAGCTTGTCCGAAATGCAGTGGTATCGGTGTTGTTAAAGATGTTGATTTTTCAAAGATTATCGACACAAACCTTACGATAAAAGAGGGCGCTATAAAAATTTGGGGGAACGAAACTTTTTGGGAGCATTATTCAAATACATTTGAGGCTTGCGGTAAACACTACGGCTTTACCTTTGATGTTTCAAAGCCGGTTAAACATTACAACCAACTTGAAATGTTGGTGCTGCTTGACGGCGTTGACTGTGAGGAGTTTAAAAAGCGTTTTCCAAACATCAAAAAACCAAAAAGAGTTATGGACGGTTATGTCGAGGGACTTCGCACCTTTGTAAATAAAAAAGTGATCGAATCTGCAACAAAAAAGGTTGCAAATCCTATCATTGCAAACGCTATTGGAAGCACACCTTGTGATCAATGTCATGGTGCACGGCTTGGATTTGACGGGAGGACGGCCAAACTCGGGGGAAAAACTATAATAGAAGTAAGCAGCTGTACAATGTCGGCACTTGTTAATTTTTTGGAAGATATACAAAAAAGTTTATCCCCATCGGCTAAAGAAATTGCTACGGTGGTCATAGGCGACATTTTAAAACGCGTGAAAGGCATTGTAAAAATCGGTCTTGAATATCTCTCAATCGACCGTTCTGTTAGCACTCTTTCTGGTGGCGAAAGCCAGCGAATTCGCCTTGCAAGCATTTTAGAAAGCGGACTTACTGGGGTGCTTTATATCTTAGACGAGCCTACCACAGGACTGCACGCAAGAGATACCATGTTACTACTAAAAGCAATAAAAAAACTGCGTGACCTTGGCAACACAGTTATTGTTATTGAGCATGACATGGACTTTGTAAAGCAATGCGACTATGTCATTGATTTTGGTGTTGGGGCTGGCTCACTTGGCGGTGAAATTGTCGCAAGTGGCACAGTTTCAGAGGTTTCGCAAAGTAAAATTTCAAAAACGGCGAAATATTTAAGGGAAGAAAAATCTAAACCGAACGATAAAAAGATAAACGCAAACAAATTTATTGAGGTTAAAAACGCCACTGCACACAACCTTAAAAATGTTTCGGTAGATATTCCACTAGGTCAGCTTGTTTCGTTTGCCGGAGTTTCCGGCAGCGGTAAAAGCAGTCTTGTTTTTGATGTTACCCTGCAAAGAAAAAATGCCGAGAGTATACGCGGTTTTGAGTATATTTTTGATGTAATCAAGATTGACCAAAGCCCTATCGGCAGACAAAGCCGAAGCAATATAGCGACATACACAGAAGTTTTCACCCTGATAAGAGAGCTTTTTTCCTCTCAATCGGAGGCGAAAAAACAAAAACTTAAACCTGCTGATTTTTCTTTCAATGTCAAAGGTGGCAGATGTGAAAAATGCGAGGGTCTTGGAATAATCTCTCTTGATATGCAGTTTTTAGATGATGTCGAGGTTATCTGTCCTGTTTGCAAAGGGCATAGATTTAAAAAGAAAATACTTTCGGTAACATACAAAAACAAGAGTATTTCAGACGTTTTGAATATGACTGTGCTTGAAAACATAGAGTTTTTTGAAAGCAACAAGGAAATCTACAAAAAACTTAGCGTTATAAGCGAAGTTGGCCTTGCATACCTAAAACTTGGACAATCGACAACCACTCTTTCAGGTGGTGAGTGCCAGCGTCTTAAGCTGTCAAAAGAGCTTGCAAAAGCAAATAGTGGCCACACACTATATCTTTTAGACGAGCCGACAACAGGGCTTCATCCATCAGATAGTGAGAAACTTTTGGCATTGCTTCAAAAATTGGTAGGACAAGATAACTCTGTATTTGTAATCGAGCATAACACAGATATTTTAGCAAAAAGCGACTATATTATAGAGCTTGGACCGTTGGGTGGTGATAAAGGTGGCGAGATTATAGCAAAAGGCACACCGTTCGAGATTTCACTCAACGACAACAGTGTAACCGGTAGTTATTTATAATTAAAGCCTGATGAATAACAAGTTATTCATCACAAATGCTATGCATTTGAAACAAAATACTCATTATAAGCGTATTTTGTTGACTTATCTTGATGCTGTCTGCTGAATTTTCGCCATAGTCGAAAATTAAGCAGACATTAATTAAATTATTATAAAAAGGTTGGAGTGTATTTTAATGTTACTCCAACCTTTTTATTGTTCTTGTTGTATCCCTATTGTTCCCCAAAAGATACTTGCACAAGGATAATGAAATTAAACAAATAAGATACTGTGACAAATCATTTGCCACGACTTTTTATCTATCTGAACATTTCTTTCGCCTGTTTCATGTTCTCTCTAATTTCAACCTTAAATGGGCAGTTTTTCTCGCATTTCCCACACATAACACAATCATTCGCCGTTGCGTTTAATGAGCGATAATGAGATAGTACCGTCGGCGGTATTTCGCTGTTTTCTCTTGCGATATCCAAAAACTTTGTAACTGTCGCAATGTCGATGTTTGAAGGACATGGCAAACAGTGGTTGCAATACATACACCTACCCGTTGCTTTAATTTTTCCTGTTCCGCTTAAAACCTCTGTGTAATCTTTTTGTTGGTCTGTGCTGTTTAGGTAGGAAAGCGCTTGGTTAAGTTCCTCTTTGTTAGAGCAACCTATAAGTACCGAAGTCACTGCCGGACGAGTTAGCGAGTAGTGGCAACACTGCGAAACGGTCATTGCTTTACCAAAAGGCGAGCTTTCCGCTTTTAACAACGTGCCTGCGCCGAGAGCTTTCATAACCGTTATTCCAACTCCAAGCGATAAACACGCGGTATATAGTTTTTGCCTTGCAGTATTAACGACCCATTCTGATTTATCAAGATTTTTATGTTCAATCAAGTCCATAACATCGGTATTGTCATCTTCAAGGTCGTATGCCGGATTTATGCTAAACATCAGCACATCGATTAAACCACTTTCGACCATTTTAAGTGCCACAAGAGGATTGTGGGAGCTTACACCGATATGTCGAATGATGCCCTTTTCTTTTAGCGATTTAGCATACTCAATGATATCTCCGTTAAAAACAATATCATAATCTTCAAAACTGTCTACATAATGTATCATTCCGACATCTATATAGTCAGTTTGCAACTTGTCCAGTAAATCCTCAAACGCCTTTTTTGTTTTTAGGATGTCACGAGTTCTCTCATACTGTCCGTTTTGCATAACTGTACATAGATGCCCTTGTATAAACATCTTATCTCTGCGACCTTTAAGGGCATTTCCGATAGCAGTTCGGACTTCCGGCTGTGGCATAAAGATGTCAATGTAGTTTACGCCATTGTCAATAGCGGTGTGTATTACCTCGGTTACCACCTCTTGAGGTTTGTCGTTGAACCATTCGCCGCCAAGCCCGATAATGCTTACATCTAAATTAGTTGTTCCGAGTTTTCTAAACTGCATATTTGTCTCCAAATTAAGCATCTTGTTTTGTGTCGGCAATTTGAATTTCTCTTAAATTAACGCCTTGTGGCAATTCATATGCAAATTTAATTGTCTTTGCAACATCTTCTGCCGTGATTGCGCCTACGCCGGTTGATTCTTTCCATTGATTATATCCGTCTTTAATCGCTTCACTTGTGGTGTGGCTTAAAAGTTCTGTTGCAACAGCACCGGGACAAATTCTCATAACCCTAACATTGTATGGAGACAGTTCTCCTCTTGCAACTTCCGATAGCCCAACTACACCGTATTTTGTAGCGCAGTAAGCCGCATGATTACCGAAAGGCTTAACACCGGCAATCGACGAGATGTTGATAATAGTGCCTCCTTGTCTTTGTTTCATATCGTTCATGACGATTTGCATTCCGTTCATGACGCCCATAACGTTGACGTTTAGCATATCTTGCCACTCTTTTGGCTCTTGGTCTTCGAGATTTCCAAGCAACATTATGCCGGCATTATTTATGATTAAGTCGGTTTTTCCATAAACTTGTTCGGCTTTTCTTACTGCTTTTTCAAAAACATCTTTGTCTGTTACATCTACTTTTTCGCAGATAGTGTTTTCTAAACCGAGTTGTTCTAGTTTTTCAAGTCTTCTTGCAAGCAGCAAAAGCGGATAGCCTGCTTTATTAAATTCTAAAGCTAAAGCCTTGCCAAACCCCGAACTTGCACCTGTTATTACAACTAATTTTTTCATGTTATTCTCCTTTTGTTCTAATTGACATTTTTATTATTATAGTATAAAATACTATAATAGATGTTTGTATTATATTAACAAAAAGTAAATTAGTCAATAAGGCACATTTTTTTCACTTAGCGAAAGAAAGGTAACTAATGGATAAAATAATTGTAAATTCAGAAATCGAAATAACCCTTAAAATGATTGGCGGTAAATGCAAGCCGTTGATTTTATATATGCTTATCGAAGACGGAACGATGCGTTTTAAAGATTTAATGGGCGCAGTCACGCAAGTTTCTCAAAAAACGTTGACAAACCAACTGCGAGAGCTTGAAGCGGACGGATTAATTGTACGGCAAGCATTTAGCGAAATCCCCCCACGCGTTGAATATTCTGTAACCGAAAAGGGGGAAACCCTGTTTCCGATACTTGAGATGATGTGCGAATGGGGCGAGAAAAATAAAGACGACAGATTTGAGATTGTTAATCCTCAATGTGGGTAGTTTTATATCGGCAATTCTCTGTTGTGATTTGTACTTAACCGAAAGATATAGTTTCACATTTAATGTCTTGAAGTTTTGAAGCTATCAAATAATTTTATAAAAAACACAATAAAAACATAAAACTTTGATAAACTAAAGGCAAACTATATTTTAGAGGTAGTTATGTTAAAAATACTAATAGTAGACGACAACAAACAGATAACGTCAATTTTAGAGGAATACGCAAAAAAAGAAGGCTACACCCCGATAGTTGTGTATGACGGACAACAAGCAATCACAAAAACTGAATACCAAAACAACATACTGTATCAAGCAAAATATCTTGAGCGTCTTGTCGGCGATCTTCTCGAACTCTCAAGGCTTCAAAACACCGATTTTTCGCTCGAGATGGGCGAGATAAACATAGCGGAGGTTTTGAGAGATTCTGTGAGGAGCATGACCCCGTTGGCAAACGACAAAAATATATCTTTCGAGATAGATATAAAAAACGATTTTGAAACGTTTGGGGACTACGGCAGACTTCGCCAGATGTTTATAATAGTTCTCGATAACGCTATCAAGTTTTCTCCCCATGGCGAAAATGTGGCAGTTAGCCTTGTTGGTAACACCGTTTCGATTAGGGATTTTGGACAGGGTATAACAAAGCAACAGCTTCCCCACATCTTCGAGAGATTCTACAAAACAAATAACGAAACAAACTCCGGCGGCTCGGGACTCGGGCTTGTTATAGCAAAAGAGATAGCTTTTCGACATGGTATCGAGATAACGGCAAAAAACGCCGAACCAAAAGGCGCAGAGTTTTGCTTTAAATTGTACGAAAACAGAACCGATAAAGACACAAGAAAAACACAATAGTCGGATAAAATATCAATATCTTCCAAAGTTTGACGAAGAAATAAAGCAAAGGTCAAAAGAGCTTTAACATGATATTTGATATTAATACCGACAAAACATTGTTTGACGAGTTTGTTAAAAACCATCCGACAAAATCGCATTTTATGCAAAGCGTTGCTTGGGGGGAACTTTGCGAAAAAACGAAAGCTCAAAAACCGTATCACATCTCGCTTAAAGATGACCATGGAAACATAAAAGCGGCGGCGCTTGTTCTTGTTTGCAAGCCTAAGTTTTTTCCTTCGTTTTTATACTGTCCTCGTGGGTTTGTTATGGATTTCGAAGACACAGGGCTGTTAAACGAGTTTGTTAAAAATGTATATGAATTTGCCAAAATTAAAAAAGCTATGTCGCTTACAATTGATCCCGACATCGAGAGATGGGAGATAGGCAAAAACGGAAAACCAAAAGACAAAAACGCCATACAAAACCCCGTACACGAAACTTTGTTGTCGCTCGGGTTTATCCACAGCGGATATAACATGGGGTTTGAGAATAAACTCCCGAGGTTTACGTTTAGGATAGATCTTGAAAAAGAGGAAGACGCGATAAAAAAATCCGTTTCCAAAAGCGCTATGAAAGACATTAAAAAAGGCGAGGCGTATCCGTCTAACGTTTCGATATCCCAAGGAAATAATACCGACGATTTTTATAGACTTATGCAAAAAACCGGGGCACGCGACCAATTCTTTTGTTATTCAAACGAATACTACAAAAGCTTTTATGAGGTGTTGAGCAAACACGGCATGGCAAAGATGTTTATCGGTTCGGTTTATCCTAAAGAGATTGTTAAAATGCTTGCAAAAAAACTTGAGCAAACAAATCAAAGCCTTGAAAACGAGGATACCCCCGACACAGTATCGGCACTTATGGCAACAAAAAACCGCCTTGAAAGAGAGCTTTTAAAATACCGGCGAAGTTTGCAAGACTATCCTGAAAACTATATAGCGGCGGCGCATATTGTCGTTGAATACGGCGGCCACGCTTGGGCGGTTCATGGCGGAAGCGACGATGAATTTTTTGAAACGTTTATAAACAAACGAGTTTACCTCGAAAAGATACTCGACAGCAAACGTTCGCAAAATGTTTGGTTCGACCAGTTCGGAACGATAGGCGACCCCGAAAACCATAAACTTAAACAGCTTCATAAATTTAAGCAAAATTTCGGCGGACGGTATATCGAGTTTATAGGAGAATACGATCTTCCGATTAACAAAACGGCTTATTTTTTATTTAAAAAATCTCTTCCGATTTATCGTGCTTTTAGGTTTAAGACTAAGGGATTGTTTCAAAAGATTGGCGGGAAGTAGAACAGTCTAACAAAAACTATTTTTTCCTTTGATGGCTGCGGTAATATGTAATAAGCGATTATTTAAAAATAGTTTTCTCTTTTGATAGATAGTTTGTTACCACAAATTCATTATAAACAAACATATTTATAGCATTGCAAACAACACCCACACACAAGCTCATCACATGAGTTTATGTGTGGGTGTTGTTGCTTTGCGTCGCTTACGATACAGCAAACCCAAACAAAAAATATATTTGGACAAAAACAATACTCAAAAAAATTCAAAATCTCTTGACAAACACAGATAGTTAGGTTAAAATAGTTAGTATAAAGTAGTTAGTTAAAGGTGTTTATCTCAAGATGAAAAAGGAGCAAACCATGAGCGGAAAATTAACAAAAGCACTACATAAAATAACACACGACACAGCATTATATGAGCTGAAACGTCTTTACTCTCACGATAAAAAGAGTGCCCTTTCATACCATGATACGCTTTATCTTAATATTATCGAGGCCCACCCTAACAAATATACTTCGTCGCAAATTGCCGATCTATTAAAGATAACTCGTCCGTCTGTTACCGAAAAGATAAATCAGTTATGCAAAAAAGGATACATCTTAAGGACACAAAGCGAAACAGACAAACGTGTATTTTATCTATCTGTAAATCCAGATAGTCCTAAAGACTATGAAACCACAGCAAGTTATGAAGATGAAATGGAACGAGAAGTTTTAGCAAAGTTTGGAGAAGAAAAAGCGGATGTCTTTTGCGAAATAATTGAATATTTATCGGAATTGATGTTTGAAGATTTTAACGAGGAGAATAAAAGTGAATAGTCCGTTAGCGAAAAATTTTACCATGATAGAGCTTTTAAAATATACCATGCCGAGTATGATTATGATGATTTTCATGTCGACATACACAATTATAGATGGTGTTTTTGTATCAGCCTTTGTTGGCGAAAGTGCCTTAGCAGCAGTTAATTTAGTGATGCCACTTATTGGCATAGTAATGGCTGTCGGTCTTATGTTTGCAACCGGCGGTAATGCCGTAATTGCAAAATTATTAGGAGAAGAAAGAAAGAGAGAGGCTCAGGAATTTTTAACGGCAATCTATATTATCGGAGGAATACTGGGCGGAGCGCTTACAGCTTTTGTTCTTATTTTTCCTGATGAAATTTTAAATTTATTAAAAGGAGTATAATGTGAATTTAACAGAAAAGAATTTATCGTCAAAACTTTCAAACTACAAAGAAATATGCGATTTTATGAAAAGAGTTTTTCCAAAAGACGAACGTATGCCGATGTGGCTTATACGGCTCTTGACATTAAAGAAAAATTACGATTTTAAGGTGTATTATGACAATGACTTATTCGTGGGGATTTTATTTACTATAGAGGCAGACGACACTTTGTTTGTGTTCTACATCGCAGTAAATGATAAAATTCATTCAAAAGGTTATGGCTCAAAGTTGTTACAAGTGTTATTCGATAGATACCCCGATAAATCGATAACGCTGTTTATTGAAACAATGGACGATAAAAACGCCTTAAATTATGAGCAACGAGTTAAAAGACTTTCGTTTTATGAGCGAAACGGTTTTGTTCATACAGGAATAAAAGCAGGTTTTAAAACTCCTTTTGTTGATATTTTATCGACCGATAAAGATTATGATACGGCAAAGGCAAAAAAACTTATGAAGTCTATCCCGATGAAACTCTTTACTGATAATCAAAACAAAGGACAAGATGATTAATATGAGCGAATTACATATTAAAACTATACCAAAAGATGAATGGGATTTAATCAAAGGTTTATCGGTACATAATGAACAGAGCAATTTTATAGAAACTTCTGAACAGTGTTTGAATGATGCAAAAAACGATGCATACAATATGAAATGGCATTTCTATGGCATCTATTTAAGCGACAATTTAATAGGTTTTGCCATGCATGGTAAACTTAAGTTTTTATTTTCAACTCAAGTGTGGCTTGATAGATTTATGATTGATAAAAACTATCAAGCCAAAGGGCATGGCAAAAAGTCTATGGAATTAATACTTGAAAAAATGTATCAAGACTATAGTTGCAAAAAAATATATCTATCGGTTCATCAAGATAACGCCTCGGCAATTAGGCTTTACGAAAAGTTAGGGTTTAACAAAACTCTATTCAAAGACCCGAAAGGCGAGAGGATTATGACACGAATACAATATGTTTTTGTATAACGAACCGCATTTGGAGGTAAAAAAACTGCGCCAACCTAAGCAGATGACGCAGTTTGAGTTTAGCAGAGTTTATGGGATCAGCGTTCGTTCGCTGAAAGCTATCGATGGCGGGAAACAGCGGATTTTAAAGAGGGTGTGGGAGAGGGTGTTCCGATAACCTTTATAATCAAGATTATTAATACGAGATTTTAGCTTTAGAAGTATTGCAAATTTGAAAAAAAAGCCTCGGATGTGCTGAATATGCCCCGGATATAAAAAAACCATAGTGGCATTTACAAATACTTTCGGCGGAAAAATTTATATCGGTATTAGCGATTCGAGTGAAACCATAGGACTTGAAAATCCCGATAGTGTTATGCTACAAGTTGCTAATGCTATCAGAGATTCGATTAAACCGGACATTACTTTGTTTTCCGATTGTAGCAGAGATTTAATAAATGGGAAAAATACAAGGTATCGCCTAAAATAGTTGCTAATAGGTTTAGAGGATATATGAACAAGCTTAGCTTTCTGAAAATGAACAGCTTGCCGATCGAGCGAGGTGGAAAATGACAATATTAAACGAGCGACAATTTACATTTACAGCGACTATCTGTCAGGGTAGCGGCGGCAGTGTTGCTGTTACGAGAGAGTTAGTTGATTAAAAGAGGTGCAACATGGCTTTTGATTTTAAAAAAGAATATAAAGAGTTATATATGGCAAAATCCACACCGTCGATAGTGGAAGTTCCAAAGGTGAATTATCTTGCGGTAAGGGGCAAGGGTGACCCGAACGAGGAAAACGGCGAATATCAAAATGCAGTATCTTTACTATACGCCATAGCCTACACCCTGAAAATGAGCTACAAGGGTGACTACAAAATAGATGGTTTTTTTGAGTATGTTGTGCCACCACTTGAAGGTTTTTGGTGGCAGGAGGGCATAAAAGGTGTAGATTATCTTAACAAAGATAAGTTTTGCTGGATTTCGCTTATCCGTCTGCCTGACTTTATAACTAAAGCTGATTTTAACTGGGCGATAGAAACCGCTACAAAAAAGAAGGAAGAGGATTTTAGCAAAGTGGAGTTTTTCACCTATGACGAGGGATTGTGTGTGCAGTGTATGCATATTGGTTCATATGATAACGAGCCTGTCACCACTAAGGCGATGGAAGATTTTGCAAACGCAAGCGGTTATGAAATTGATTTAAGTGACACAAGATACCACCACGAGATTTATCTAAGCGATCCACGTAAAGTAGCTACAGACAACTTAAAAACGGTGCTACGTCATCCAATAAAGAAGATGTCACAGGAGTGATATTATGCCGATAGAAACTTATCTAAACATGGTTGATGATAAAACAAAAGGGCAAGTTATGCCAATAATTTCATATATCACAGACAATTATAAAACCGCTGTTTTTGATGAAAAATATTCCGAGAAAACCCTAATCCCCACATGGCGACTGAACGGAAAATATGTTACGTTAGGTTACAGAAAGAAATACATCAGCATTTATTTTGCGAGTATTGAAGCGGTGGAGACTGTGAAAGAGAGCACCGACTCGCCTTATGTAATCGCTCGAAAAGGCTGTGTGAACATCTGCTACAATATAAAAAAGATGCCGTATGAGGCAGTTTTTAGGGGAATTGATATAACGTTCAGGTGAACAAAGATAGGAGAGAAGCATGAGTTATGACCTGTATTTTGGCGGCAAAAAAAGCGTATGGTTGCCACTTTATTTAAAGCTTAAAAGTGAATTTGAAAAAGAAAAACTGCCTTTTGAAGAGTATTTCCCCAAAATGGGTATTGTATGGCGCAACAGCTCGGCATTTGCAATCATATATCCAAAGGTTAAATGCTTAGAAGTTAGCTTTTGTTGTGACGGTATAGACCCTGATATCCCAACCGAAAAATATATGACTGTCTCAAAGCACAGGGTTACCCACTATCTCGATATCGTGGACGAGAGCAAGTTTGAAGAACTTGTTGCTTGGATAAAAAGATCATATACTTTAACGCAAAAAACGTAATCTTGTATAGCATATAGAAAGGGTGATACAGTGAAATCGAACAGAACATACATCGCACTGCTTCGTGGCATAAATGTAGGTGGTAAAAACAAAGTTTCAATGCCGCTTCTCAGGGAATATTTTGCCGAGGCGGGTTTTGAAAATGTGAGCACATATATCAACAGCGGTAATGTTATCTTCGATAGCGACATTAACGATAAGCTAAAACTCATACAAATTTGCAATGATTTGATGATAGAAAAGTTTTCGCTCTCTGTTCCTGTCACGGTTATAAGTGCTAAGGAAATTGCCGATGCTTTGAGCCATGCGCCGAAGTGGTGGGATAAACCGAGCGAGGTCGAAACGACACATCAAGCGATTTTTCTTATACCACCTATAACCGCCGAGGAGGTTATAGCTACTGTCGGAGAAGCAAAGCCGGAGTTTGAACAGGTTGGTTTTTATAATAATGTGATATTTTGGTCTGCGCCAAGGGAGACTTTCGGCAAAACAAAGTGGAGCAAAATTTCCTCGTCGGCTGTGTATGACAAGGTGACGATACGAAATGCAAATACATCGAAAAAACTTTGTGTGCTTGCCGGGGTGGAGTTGCTACAACCAACTTAATCAAAATTTTTGAAAGTCTCAGCCTATAGCAAATTCTTTCAACTACCCCCAAGTATCGAAAGATACATCGTAAGCCTCTCATTTATATACCCTGCAAATAGCTTTTCCATAGAGCCGATATCATTTTATCGGAACAATATCAACGTTAACGGAATGATATTTCCACACATCGGAACGATGTGTTATTATCGGAACGATGTGTTTTATATTACGCTTTTAGGCAGTTGAGTATACGAAACAAAGTGCCTACACAACGAATTGGGATAATGAATATAAATCTTGATAAACCTTGAATTTTTATTGCATTGTTTGGTATCATTGTATAGAGAAATTTTTTGATAATCTTCATAGGCTGATTTTAGTATTATCGTGGGGTTATTTATATAATATTTGTTCCAAATATTATATAAATTCGCCATGTGGCTATGCCACGGCGATTTAAATCTAAATGCGCCTGCCAAAGGCAGATGCGCAATATAAATAATCCTGCGGATTATTTATATTAGATGTGGCTTGAAACACAAGACACACTATGTTTTTGCACAGACAGTGCAAAATGGCGAGTGAAACGAGGCAAGGAGTATTTCCAATAGCTTCACCGTAGGTGAAGATTATTTATATAACAATGATAGGAGATAATATGGTTGATACAAACAACTAAGCCTTCTAAATCACAAATAATTACAAATAAGATTTAGGAGGCATTTAACAATGTTTAACAAAATAGATATAAAAAAGTGGAACAGAAAAAATAGCTATAATCACTATTTTAATAGCGTACCTTGCACCTATAGTATGACAGTAAACTTAGATATAACTAATTTCTTGAAAGCTATTAGAACAAGCCAACGAAAGTTTTTTCCTGTGATACTTTATTCACTTTCGCAAATAGTCAATTCGCACAAAGAGTTTCGTATGGATCTGGACGAAAATAAGAATGTTGGTTTTTACGATTACACAAACCCTTGTTATACTGTTTTTCACAACGAAACAGAAACAATAACAAATATATGGACAGAACATACCACAGATTTAGAATTGTTTTTAAAAAGCTATAATGATGATATATCCAAATACAAAAGTGATTTTAACAATTCAAAACCACTTATAGGAAAGAATTATTTTAATGTTTCTTGTATACCGTGGACAGGTTTTACAGGGTTTAATTTAAACTTACAAAAAGGTTACGATTACCTGCCGCCAATTTTTACAATTGGAAAGTATTTTTCCGATTGTGACAAAATTATGCTACCATTGGCAATACAAGTGCATCACGCAGTGTGTGATGGTTTTCATCTTTCACGATTTATAAATGAGCTACAAAACTATCTTGATACATTTACATAATGAGAAAATTACCTACGCCAACGCCAATTACAAAATCACGAATAAAACAACTCTAACAAGTTACAGGAGCTGTGCCGGTTCAAACTTTGGCACAGCTTTTTTTGACTACCGAAAATCGAGCTTGGGGATTATTATTCGTCTGCGTTATTCGTGTCAAACATGGGATCTACAACAGTAGAAATTATAAGGGCTGTTCGCTCATTTTCCCTCCTGGGCAAACAGCGACCATTCTTTCTTACCAATTGTTTTAACTTTTGTTTACGCTTATTCTCTCGGCGCACACACATACCATTCGTTATCATACAAAACCGCTATACCGCCGTCAACTTTGGCATAAGGCATTTCAAGTTCTCTGTTAAAGTTCGTTTCGCCATTTCGTTCGGGGTATTCATCGGTGTACGAGTTTGTATAGCCAATAATCGCACTGTCATCAACTTCAACAGAAGATGACTCAAAGGGCAAAAGATAAACTATGTCTTCAACCATAATTGCGGCGGGATAATCGCTTTCTATATTTGTTTTGTAGCAACCGACAAGCAGTATCGAAGCAACTATAAGAGTTAAACACAATATTTTTTTCATCAAACTTTCTCCGTTCATTTCACAATTCACGTATCTTTACCCCACCGGGTCTTCCCAGTTCCAATTGGTATAAATAGCATACGCCAAAAGCTCATCGGCGTTTTCGTCTTCGGTAAATCCGGCTATCGAGTTACCGACTCGGAACGTTTCTTCAAAAAATTGTTCCTCTTTCGGCGCGGCAGTAGGCCCAGTTATGCCAAGTTCGGTTTCGTCCGTCACAACAACCCATTTTCCCGTATCAAGCAAAAAGCTGTTTCCGTCTTCCGAAACCTCGGTAATCACGCCCTCGATATTAACGATAACGCTTCCCATAGGCATCTCCAAAACTCCGTTTGAGTTTATAACCAAAGCCGTGACTTCGGCTGAATTCAAGTCGTCGAGCGTAAACCCTTGAATGAAGTTTCCGATTAAAATCTCGTCGTCAACAGGCACTCTCTCTGCGACATTTTGCGTTTCAAAAGCGGTTTCCTCTGTTATTACAACGACTTTGCCGTTATCCAGCGTTATCTTGTTTCCGTTAATCTCGGTTACTATGCCTTCGATGTTTATCGCTATTTTTGCGGTGGGCAAAAGTTGCTCGCCGGCTATGTCGGAACTGTCCGAAGTTTCGGCGGACGTATCATCAAAACTGCTTGATAGTTCTATGTCAACAACGTTGACTTGCAAAGGATACGACTCCATAATCTCGCCTGTGTAGTAAACGACAATCTCGTCGCCGACAGAAAACTTGACATCCGAAACGGACAGGTTAACGCTCACGCTGTCGCCCGACGAAAGAATATGCTGTTGGTCGTCGTTTGGGGTGACTGTCGCTGTGTCGCCTGTTATCTCACCGATAACGCCTTTGAAGATAGAAACAGAATCTTTTTGTTCGCCGTCTATGTTCCCACCACAGCCGACCAACACCGAAAATGCTAACGCCCCCACAAGTAATCCGATCAATATTTTTTTCATTTTAAAATCCTCCAAACTTTTTCTTTATCCTTACAAAATAGGTGTATACATATAGACGGATTATAACTGAAAAGGTTATATAATCTCCGCCTGTCGGCGGAGCTTTTGGAAATACTTCTTGTCTCACTTCGTTCGCCATTTTGCGCCGTTGGCACAAAATCGCAGTATTTCTTTAACTTTAAGCTTTGTGGTTTTACATTTATAATCTCCGCCTGTCGGCGGAGCTTTTGGAAATACTTCTTGTCTCACTTCGTT
>CAYJAY010000031.1:0-29391 GCA_964368445.1 uncultured Oscillospiraceae bacterium | reverse complement strand
AGTTTACCGACAAGGCAGCGGTTACCGGAATTGTTCTCACAAAACTTGACGGAACCGCAAAGGGCGGCTCGGTTCTGTCTATCAAAAGAACGCTTGACATTCCGGTTAGGTTTATCGGAGTGGGCGAGGGAATAGACGACGTTTCGGAATTTATTCCGAACGATTTCTCGAAAGCTTTGTTTTCATAAAAAACTTTTAAGTTGGACGAGGTTAACATGAAACAGCAAAAGACGATTGTCATAGCGACAAACAACGACCATAAATTAAAAGAGATGTCGGAAATTTTAAGCCCTTTAGGGTTTAACTGTGTTTCTTTAAAAGAGGTTGGTTTTTTTGAAGATATCGAAGAAACCGGAACAACACTCACGGAAAATTCCCTCATTAAGTGTAGGGCAGTTTATGAACAGGTTAAAAAACCTGTTGTCTCGGACGATACCGGGCTTTTTGTAGATGTTTTGGGATTTGCTCCGGGGGTTCACACAGCGCGGTATGCAGGGGAGGAGTGTTGTCCCGAAAAAAATGTAGACAAACTTCTTAAACAACTCTCGGGTGTTCCGATAGAACAAAGGAGCGCGCGGTTTGTTTCGGTTATATCATATATAGACGGAATTGGCAAACATAAAACCTTCTCCGGTGTGTGCGAGGGCACAATTGGTTTTGAACGCAGAGGGAACGGAGGATTTGGCTATGACCCGGTGTTTCTGACTGTGGGCAACAGGACACTTGCAGAGATAGGCGACAAGCGCAAAAATGAGATAAGCCACAGGGCAAGGGCATTGAGAAAATTTTGCTTTTACCTTAGAAATATAAAAAGAACGAGGAAACAAAATGACATCTAAACAACGAGCGACATTAAGAAAACATGCAAATGGATTAGAGACAGTTTATTATATCGGAAAAGACGGAATTGAAGAAGCCGTCATAAAAGGAATACGAGAAGCGTTGACGGCAAGGGAACTTATAAAGATTAAATGTCAAGAGGGTTGTCCGATATCATCAAAAGAAGCAGCTTACATTGTTGCGGATAAACTCGCGGCACAAGCGGTTCAAGTTATAGGGCAAAAATTTGTTTTGTACAAGAAAAATTCTGACATTAATAAATACGGAATATAGAAAAAATCGATGAAAAAAACGATACTTATCTTTGGCGGTATGTTTAACCCTCCTCACAAAGGACACGAGTTGTTACTTGAACAGGCGATTAAAACGGTTGACCCTGATTTGACTCTTATAATACCGTCAAGCAATGCTCCGCACAGGTTGAAAAGCGAGGTTTCATATCTTGACAGGTTTAATATGTGCAAGATTTTCACACATAAAAAATACAACGTAACGGTTTGCGATGTTGAAAACCCGAAAAAAAAGGGAAAGAACTTTTCGACAAGAACTCTTGCGACGATTAAAAACAGATACAAAGGCTGTGAAATTTTTCTGCTTATCGGGGGAGACGAACTTATAAACTTTAACAGGTGGCACAGATACACACGGATTCTTTCGCAAGCTACATTGATAGCGGCAGCGAGAAAAGACAACCTAGAACAGGTTAATAATGCCGCAAAAAAACTTGAACAATCCGGCGGGAAAGTTATCATTATACAGTATAAACCGCTTGAAATAAGTTCAACCAACATAAGACAGTTAATTAAAAACGGCGAATCGGCAACAGAATATTTAAGCAGTTATGTAACAAACTACATCGAAAGGTTAAAGCTTTACAGATAGATGAATGTTATTGAAGCTAGGGAGCTTGCAAAACAAAAGCTCTCAAAGGAAAGATTTTATCATACCGAATGTGTGGCGAAAGCGGCAGAATATCTTGCGACCAAAACAGGTTTTGACAAAGAGAAAGCTGTGGTGTCGGCATATCTGCACGATATTTTAAAGGAAATTCCAAAGAATGATTTATTGCAAATATTGAGCGTGGGTGATATAATTGCTAAAAACGACCTAGAATCAAGTTCTCCCGTTTGGCATGCGTTTGCGGGAGGGGAGTATGTTGTCGACAGCCTTTCGCTTTCAAATGATATAGGCGACGCAGTTAGATACCATACGACTGCTAAAAGTGACATGACAATGCTTGAAAAGATAGTTTATCTTGCGGATTATATTTCGGAGGATCGAGATTTTCGTGGAGTTGTTGAGGTTAGAGATGCGGCGGAACATTCAATAGATAAGGCTATTCTGCTTTCGCTTAGAAACCAAATCTGCCATCTTGCGAAACTTGGAAAACACATAAATAAACATTCGGTCGAAGCATTTAATTATTTTTTAAAAAACGGCGTAACGCTATAAGATTATTTTAACGGAAGGCAAAAACTTATGAGAAAAAAAGATAAAAAACCCGAAGAAATCAATGTTAACGAAACAGAAAAACAACTACAACAAGTTGACACGACTCCCGAAACGACCGAAGATGTTTTAGAAGAAACGGTTAAAACAAGTGAAACTGAAACGGAAACTGCCGAAAATACAGAACAAACTGAAACAGATACAAAAAAAGTCGAATACGTAAAAAAGAACAGATTTGCAAGATGGATAATCTTTGTTGTTATTCTTGCGCTTATAATCGCGGCGGTGGTTGGAATGTTAAACTACTCTCCGCTTAGTACCGGCGAAGAAGTTATTGAAGAAGAATGGATGACGCCAGAATATATACGCGACAAAACAATGAACATCTTGATTTGCGGAATAACCGAAGATCTTGAATATTCTGAAAAAGGCGAACCCCCCAATACCGATTTAATTATGGTAGCGAACTTTGACATCGAGGCAAACAAAGCTACGATACTTCAAGTTCCGCGTGACACTTATGTTGGAGACATAGTATATTATCGTAAAATTAACAGCATCTATCCTTGGGGTCTTCTCGACGAGAGCGGACAACCGACGGGGGAAACCGGAATTGCGCCACTGGTTGAAACAATTAACGACCAATTTCAACTTCCTATCGACAACTATGTTGTTGTCTCTATGGAGGGCTTTAGACAAGCCATTGACATGATGGGTGGCGTTGAGGTTACTATCGACCAAGCAATTACGTTGGGCGACGCAGAATCTGGGGTTAAAATAGAGCTTGAACCCGGAACACACACGTTTAACGGAGAGATGTCTGATCTCTTTGTTAGAAGCCGTTACTACTACACAGATGCCGATATCGGACGCATGAACGTTCAAAGATATTTCATGGCAGGGCTTTTAAATAAACTTTTGACCATGCCTACTTCGGAACTTATAACGCTTATAAATGGCATCTTCCCGTTTATCGAAACCGATCTTTCGGTATCCGAGGTTATCTCGCTTGCGATGATGGGCAAAGAACTTTCGACAGACGCCGTAACCGTTATATCGACACCGGGTGAACATGTAACAGACTACGGAAGATATGGCGATGATATCTGGACAATCCACAAAGCTGCACTTGCCGAGATGTTAAACGAATATATGCGCCCATACAGCGACGATGTGCCCGAAACGGACCTCGGAGCAATTGAGGTTCAAAACCTTTACGATGAGTTCGATAACGATATATCTTCACTTGACAGCTATGAAAACGAAACCCCACCACCCGAACCCACGCCGGAACCCACTCCTGAAGCGGAGCAATCTGTTACGGATGGGGAACAGCCGACAACGGAAACCGACCAAACAACAAATACGGAGGGTTAACGATGGAACCGTTACAACTTGCGAAAAAAGCTGCGGAGATTTTAGACAATAAAAAAGGTGAGCAAATAAAAATTCTTGAGATATCTGACCTTACTGTAATTGCAGATTATTTTGTAATTGCAACCGGAAGCAGTACAACACACGTAAGAGCGCTTGCCGGAGAGGTTGAATATATTTTGAAACAAGACGGTACTATGCCGCTTAGAACCGAGGGCGAGGACACTGCCGGTTGGATAGTTTTAGATTACGGTAGCGTTTTAATACATGTTTTCAGCGAACAGTCGAGAGATTTTTATTCGCTTGAAAAAGTTTGGGCAGACGCAAAACCGGTTGAATAGGTTTAAATTTAAATCAGTTTAAAGGAAAAAGATGATGGATTATAATTTTAGTGAGATAGAGAAGAAATGGCAAAAAGTTTGGGATGACGAGGGAACATTTGAAGCGAAAAATGACTATAGTCTACCGAAATATTACACGTTGGTGGAGTTTCCGTATCCGTCTGGCGCGGGGCTTCATGTCGGACACCCAAGGTCGTATACCGCCCTTGACATAGTGTCTAGGAAAAAAAGGCTTGAAGGGTTTAACGTGCTTTATCCGATGGGTTGGGATGCTTTTGGCCTTCCCACAGAAAACTTTGCCATGGCAAACCATGTCCACCCCGAGATAGTCACAAAAAAGAACATCGCTCGTTTTAAGTCTCAACTTAAGTCTTTGGGGCTTTCGTTCGACTGGTCGAGAGAGATAGACAGCACCGACCCCAACTATTACAAATGGACACAATGGATATTCTTGCAACTGTTCAAAAAAGGTCTTGCGTATAAAAAAGAGATGGCGGTTAACTTTTGCACATCGTGTAAAGTTGTTCTTGCAAACGAAGAGGTTGTAAACGGTGTTTGCGAACGTTGCCACAGCGAGGTTATCCGCAAAGTTAAAAGTCAATGGATGCTTGCTATCACAAAATATGCCGAACGGCTCATAAGTGACCTTGATACGGTGGATTACATAGAGCGCGTTAAAATTCAACAGATTAACTGGATAGGAAAATCTGTCGGAGCAAACGTTAAGTTTACCACGACGACGGGTGATGACATGATGGTCTTCACCACAAGGGCAGACACTCTTTTTGGCGCAACATACATGGTTATGGCGCCGGAGCACGAGTTTATAGCAAAATGGAAAGACAAGATTACAAATCTTGACGAGATAAACGGATATAAAGAACAAGCTTTAAAGAAATCGGATTTTGAAAGAACCGAGCTTGCAAAGGATAAAACCGGCGTTGAGATAAAAGGGGTTAAAGCGATTAATCCTGTAAACAACAAAGAGATACCTATCTTTATTTCAGACTATGTTTTGGCTTCATACGGAACGGGAGCAATTATGGCGGTTCCGGGACACGACACGCGTGACTATGAGTTTGCGAAAAAGTTTGAACTTCCTATTGTTGAAGTTGTCTCGGGTGGGGACATTTCAAAAGAAGCATATGTCGATTGTGACAAAGGAACAATGGTGAACTCGGGAATGCTCGACGGGTTGAGCGTCGAACAGGCTAAAGTTAAAATTATAGAATGGCTTGCCGACAACCAAAAGGGTGAAGCACAAGTTAACTATAAACTACGTGACTGGGTCTTCTCTCGTCAACGTTATTGGGGCGAACCAATTCCAATAGTTCATTGTGAAAAATGCGGTTATCAACCGTTGCCCGAAAGCGAACTTCCGCTTCTTTTGCCGGAACTTGAGGACTTTGAACCAACCGACAACGGCGAGTCTCCGCTTTCAAAACTCCCCGATTGGGTTAACACAACCTGTCCTTGCTGTGGCGGAAAAGCTGTCCGCGAGACCGACACTATGCCCCAATGGGCGGGTTCGTCGTGGTACTTCCTTCGTTATTGTGACCCACACAACAACGAGGCACTTGCAAGCAAAGAGGCTCTTGAATACTGGTCGCCGATTGACTGGTACAACGGCGGAATGGAACACACAACGTTGCATCTTTTGTATTCAAGATTTTGGCATAAATTTCTTTTTGACATCGGCGTAGTTCCAACTGCAGAGCCGTATGCAAAGCGCACAAGCCACGGAATGATCTTAGGCGAAACGGGCGAGAAGATGAGTAAATCGCGCGGTAACGTCGTTAACCCCGACGAAATTGTTGAACAATACGGCGCCGATACTATGCGTTTGTATGAGATGTTTATCGGAGATTTTGAAAAAGCCGCGCCGTGGTCGAGCAACAGCATTAAAGGTTGTAAACGTTTTCTAGACAGGACGTTTGCGATGCTTAAAATGGTGAACGGTCAAAAAGGGTATAGCGAAGATTTAAAATCTTCTATGCACAAGGCAATTAAAAAAGTTTCGTTTGATATAGAAAACCTTAAACAAAACACAGCTATAGCGACACTCATGGCGCTTGTCAACGAGTTTTATGACAAAGGTTCGGTTACCGAAGATGAGTTCAAGACGTTTTTACAACTGTTAAACCCATTTGCTCCGCACATAACAGAGGAGCTTTGGAGCTTGAAAAACTATGGAGGACAGATTGCGAAAAGCGATTGGCCGAAGTTTGACGAAAAAGAATGTGTCGATAACGTTGTGGAAATTGCAGTTCAAGTTAACGGTAAACTTAAAGGAACAATAAGCGTTGCGGTTGATGCCGAACAACAACAGGCGGTGGACCTTGCAAATGCTGACCAAAAGATTTTTGCAGAACTTACAGGAAAACAGATAGTTAAAACTATCTATGTTAAAGGAAAAATCTTAAACTTCGTTGTAAGATAGAAGTTTGGATGTATTTTTCTTAAAAAAATATATTAAAAAAACAAAAAAAGCTTGAAATAGAAATAATTATTTGTTATAATAATTTGTGCTTGCATAAATCCTCTGGACAGCCAGCGGGGTTAATGTTAAAACATTAAGCAGACAGTCCTCTGCCAATTTAGGTATGAATGTCGGAACAACAAAAAAAAATACGGAGGATAAACAAATGGATGCATTGAGACTTATGACTAAAGACATGCTTCGCGAAACACCGCATGTTGTAAATGTCGGAGATACCGTTAAGGTTCATGTCCGTATCAAAGAGGGCGAACGCTCGAGAATTCAGATCTTTGAAGGAACGATTATCGCTAAAAAACATGGTGGTATCGAAGAAACTTTCACAGTTAGACGTACTTCGTATGGCGTAGGAGTTGAAAGGGTTTTCCCGATTAATTCGCCAAACGTTGACAGGGTTGAACTTGTACGTATGGGTAAAGTTAAAAGAGCGAAACTCTATTATCTCAGAGACCGTGTCGGAAAATCCGCTAAAGTTAAAGAGAAAATCTCGAGATAACGAAAAATTTGTTTTGAAATGCTTTTGGCATTTAAAAGTAGGGGAGGGCGTTTTGCCTTTCCCTGTTTTTGTTTTAAAGGTTTTTAAGGGAAAATTAACTTTTAAATTCCTTGTTTTTTTTAATTTGTTCGAAAATATTTGTAGTTTTTATGTTATAATAATAAAAGTGTACGGTGTATGCATTGCATACATAATTAATTTAATTATGGAGTTTTATATATTGATGAAAAAAGATGACATCAAAAAGAAAGTCGCTTTGTTTGAATGGATAGACAGCCTTATAGTGGCGTTTGTTATTATATTGATACTGTTTGTTTTTGTGTTTAAGTTTTATATCTCGATTGGAGGGTCTATGCTTCCGACGATTAACGAAAACGAAAGAGTTTTTGTATGGAGTTTGTTTTATAAACCTAACAACGGAGATATAGTTATTGTAGATGCGCGTAACGTCCCAACGATTAATGATTCTATAATTAAGCGGGTTATAGCAACCGAGGGGCAAACGGTTGATATAGACGAGGTTACAGGGGAGCTTACAGTTGACGGAATACCTGTAGATACCCCAATAGAAAGCACCATTGATAATATAAACGGAGACGTTGAGTTTCCGCAGACGGTGCCAAACGACAGCGTGTTTGTTTTGGGAGACAACAGGGGTGCTTCGCACGATAGCAGATTTTCCGACATAGGCATGGTCGACCAAAACTTGGTTATCGGAAAGGCTATGTTTAAAATTTCACCGAGTTTTGAGGTGTTATAATGAATATTGAGAATATTGCTACAATACAATGGTTTCCGGGGCACATGACCAAGACATTTCGTGTTATGGAAACAGAGCTTAAAAATGTTGATATGATTATCGAATTGCTCGATTGTCGAATACCGTTTTCAAGCAAAAATCCGTGGCTTGAAGAGGCTTCTAAAGACAAACCTAAACTTTTGGTTCTAAACAAATGTGACCTTGCAAACCCTGAAACTACCGAACGTTGGATTAATTATTATAAACAAAAAGGTTTTGGGGCAATAGCAGTTTCCAGCAAAGACAAAAAAACCGAAAAAAAGATTATCGACGCGGCTCTTATCATGATGAAAGATAAGATTGAAGCGTTACAAAAAAAAGGTATGGTTAAGGCTACTATGCGCGCTATGGTAGTTGGGGTTCCGAACGTCGGCAAATCCACACTTATTAACTGTCTTGCCAAAAGCGCAAAGACAAAGGTTGCGGACAAACCGGGCGTAACGAGAGGCAAACAATGGATTTCGCTTGGAAACATAGACCTTCTTGATATGCCGGGCGTATTGTGGAACAAGTTTGACGACAAAAAATCTGCCGTACTTTTGGCTATAAGCGGAGCGATTAAAGATGACGTTGTGGACATAACAGAACTTGCTTGTGTTCTTTTAGAGATGCTTAAAGAAACAAACGAAAAAAACATATTGGAAAGATATAAACTTAGCTCCCCTTTACCCGAACAAGGGTATGAGATACTCGAACAAATAGCTTTTAAAAGAGGGATGATTATATCGAAAGGCGAGCCGGACTATGACAGGGCGGCAATTAACGTCATAGACGAGTTTCGTGGCTGTAAACTTGGCAGAATAACGCTAGAGGAGCCGCCGGTATAATGTTTTCAGAGCTTTTGGAATTTGACATGCAGCTTAAACAAAACTATGGCAAATTTTTAGCCGGAGCGGACGAAGCCGGCAGAGGGCCTCTTGCGGGTCCTGTTTGTTGCGCGGCGGTGGTTTTGAAACAAGATGCAAACATCGAGGGACTTAACGATTCAAAAAAATTAACCGAAAAAAAGCGAGAAGCACTTTTCGATGTAGTTGTTGAAAACTGCCTTTCTTATAGTATTGTATTTGTTGACAATAAAAAGATAGATGAAATAAACATTCTGCAAGCCTCCCTTGTTGGAATGAAGCAGGCGGCGGAACTTCTTGAAACAAAACCAGATATTCTGTTGATTGATGGGAATTTTGCGGTTGAAACCGAACTTTGCAAGTCGATAGCCGTTGTCAAAGGTGACGGAAAATCGGCGGCTATTGCGGCGGCTTCGATACTTGCAAAAGTTTCAAGGGATAGATATATGAAGCAACTTGATCAAGAGTTTCCCGAATATGGTTTTGCACAACACAAAGGTTATCCGACAAAGGCACACTATCAAGCTATCGACCAACATGGCATAACGGAATATCACAGAAGATCTTTTTTAAAAGGCAGAGTTTGAAAGGAAACTTAAATTTTTATGAGTGTTAAAAAAATGCTTGGGCTTGCAGGAGAGCAAAAAGCAAAGGAATATTTGATTGAAAAAGGATATAAATTTGTAACGGAAAACTATCATTCAAAATTTGGCGAGATAGATTTAATCATGTCGAACGAAACGTTTATAGTTTTTGTCGAGGTCAAGACTCGTAAAACAAACCCTATGGTAAGCGGGGTTGAAAGCATTACTCCGGCAAAACAACGAAAGATAATTGTAACGGCAGGGGAATATATAGTTAAAAAGATGCCAAATTTGCAACCAAGGTTTGATGTGGTTACCGTTACACATAAAGACGGCGAGTATTATATAGACGAGCATTTAGAAAATGCGTTTCATTAAATAGCGGAGGCAAAAGATGTTATATACTTCTACAAGAAACAGCGAGATCAAAATTAAAGACTATGAAGCGATTTTAAAAGGAATAAGCGATGATAAGGGGCTTTTTGTTCCGACGGAACTGCCGAAATTTTCGTTTGAAGAAATCAAGGCGCTTTCAAACAAAAGCTATTCACAAGCGGCGGCGTTTGTGATATCGAGAATTTGCGATAATTTTTCGATTGAACAACTTGAAATGTTGGCAAAGTCGGCATATGACTCGTTTGATGGTATCAAATCGTCCGGTGAAGCAGACGCTGCGCCGTTACATAAACTTGACGATACATCGTCTGTGCTTGAACTTTGGCACGGGCCTACAGCCGCGTTTAAAGACATAGCGTTACAACTTATGCCGCGTTTGTTTTTTGCGTCAAAGCAAAAAGCCGGCAATAATAAAACGACGCTTATAATCGTTGCGACATCGGGAGATACAGGTAAAGCTGCTCTCGAAGGATTTTGTGACGTCGAGGGAATCAAGATAGCGGTCATGTATCCGCGCCACGGTGTAAGCGAAACCCAACGCCTACAGATGGCGACCCAAAAGGGAAACAACGTTTTTGTGGCGGGAATCGAAGGGAACTTTGACGATGCGCAAAGGATAGCAAAAAAGCTTATGACAGATAATAGCTTTATTGACAGTATGAAGCGACAAAATATAGAGCTTTCAAGCGCAAACTCGATAAACTGGGGAAGACTTGTCCCGCAGATAGTGTATTATTTTTGGAGCTATTCAAAACTATTAGAGCAAAAAACTATAAGCCGTGGCGATAAGCTTAATTTTTGCGTGCCAAGCGGAAACTTTGGGAACATTCTTGCCGGATACTATGCAAAACTTATGGGGGTTCCCATAAACAAATTAATCTCGGCATCCAACATAAACGACGTATTATATGATTTTATAAACAGTGGTGAGTATGCCTCAAAAAGAGGTTTCCACAAAACAATCTCGCCTTCGATGGATATTCTTGTTTCAAGCAACATCGAAAGACTTTTATATCTTATATCGGACGGAAACACAAAAGATGTTGCGCGCTACCTTGAAAGTCTTGAACAAAACGGAAGTTATAGAGTTTCAAGCGAGCAAATGCAGACGATTAAGCAGAACTTTTTTGGGTACAGATGTGACGAGCAACAAACCGAAGCCGAGATGAAAAGGGTTTACAAATCGTTTGGTTATCTCATAGACCCACACACCGCGGTCGCTACCAACGCATATGAGCAGTATAAAGAGGAAACGAAAGACACAACCCACACGGTAATTGTGTCCACTGCAAGCCCGTTTAAGTTTTCTGAAAGTGTAATAAAAGCCGTGTTTGACCACGACGAACAATACAGCGACGCAGTTAAGACTCTTGAAAAGTTGTCCGAAATAACCGCTCCCGAATGCCTAAGGGGACTAACCGAAAAACAGATTCGCTTTGAGGGTTGCTATAAAGAACAAGAGATCGAACCATTGTTTTTTGAATTTATCAAATAATTACTATGGAAGGAAGATGTAATGGCTTTGTTCGCTATTTCGGATCTTCACTTGTCGCTTGGCGGATCTAAACCGATGGATATCTTCCAAGGTTGGGATAACCACACCGAAAGACTTTTGAACAACTGGAACAAGCTTGTTTCAAACCAAGACACCGTCGTTGTTCCGGGCGATATCTCGTGGGGAATAGATTTTAAACAAGCGTTTGAAGATTTTAAATTCATAAATAATTTGCCCGGAAAAAAGATTCTTTTAAAAGGCAACCACGACTATTGGTGGAACACAATGACCAAAATGAATGGATGGTTGTTGGAAAACGGTTTCGATACTATCTCGATTTTGAACAACAACTGTTTCGAGGCAGAAGGTGTAGCCGTTTGCGGTTCGAGGGGTTGGGTTATCGAAGAGGTGGAACAAAACGACAAAAAAATCATGTCGCGCGAATGTCAACGACTTGAGGCGTCGCTTAAAGACGCAAAAAATAAAGGATATGAAAAGTTGTTTGTTTTTCTTCATTATCCTCCGATATTTAACCATGTAAAATCAGTTGAAATTATTGATATAATGAAAAGATATGGGGTTGAAAAATGTTTCTTTGGACATCTTCACGGATACAGTTTTAACTGTGCTGTGACGGGAGAGGTTGATGGGATAAACTATAAATTAATTTCTGCGGATTTTCTTAAATTTTCCCCATATAGAGTGTTTTAAAATGTAGATTTATACATAATTTTATGTTATAATAATATAGTTTGAAAAAAAACATAAGGAGTTAAAAAAATCATATGAAACTTACAAATCATGCTAAGACCGAAGGCAATAAATACGAGATGACGGTAAACGTCGATAAAACCGAATTTTCCGCGGCTATTGACAAGGCGTATAACAAGGTTAAAAAAGATATCGAGATACAAGGCTTTCGTAAAGGGAAGGCTCCAAAAGCATTAATTGAGAAGAAATTCGGAGACACAGTTTTTTATGATGACGCTATCGACTCGGTTCTTCCCGATGCGTTTGAGCTTGCGCTTAACGAAACAGATATCCAGTTTATCGGAAGACCCGATATTAAAGTTGTGTCGGTAGATATCGACAACGGAGTAAATCTTCAGTTTACCGTTGAACTTCGTCCCGAACTTTCGGTTAAAAAATACAAAGGCATCGAAGTTGAAAAACCCGATGAAACGGTTAACGACACAGAAATTGAAGCCGAAATCAACCAGTTCCGCGATAAAGCTTCGAGGATTGTTCCTGTCGAAGACAGGGAAGCGAGAGACGGCGACATAACAAACATCGACTTTGAAGGCTTTGTAGACGGTAAAGCTTTTGATGGCGGAAAAGGTGAGAAGTTTGATTTAACATTAGGTTCTGGTCAATTTATACCGGGCTTTGAAGATCAAGTTATCGGCAAAAAAATCGGCGAAGAGTTTGACGTTCAAGTTAAATTCCCCGAAGAATACGGCGCAAGCGAACTTGCTGGAAAAGATGCAACGTTTAAATGCAAATTAAACGAGCTTAAAGTTAAAGAATTCCCTGAAATTGACGATGAGTTTGCGAAAGATGTAAGCGAATTCAATTCGCTTGAAGAACTTAAACAGGACATAACAAAACGTCTTACAGAACAAAAACAAGAGTATGCAAAGCAAAGGTTAGAAGACGAAATTGCAAAAAAAGTTTCGGAAGAGCTTGAAGGCGAAGTTCCCACTGCAATGATTAACGATAGAGTTGAAGAACTTGTAAGAGAGTTTTCATATCGTCTCCAATCGCAAGGACTAAACATGGAAACATATATGAAATATGCCGGACAAGACCAAGAAGCTTTCAGAAAAACGTTTGAAGACCAAGCTCTCGGACAAGTTAAGGTTCGTTTGGCTCTCGAAGCGGTAGTTCGTGCCGAAAACATCGTTATAAGCGATGAGGATGTTGAAAAAGAACTTGCCGACATGGCGGAAAAATATAAAATGGAAGTCGAGAATCTTAAAAAAGCTGTTCCCGTAAAAGAAGTAAAAAGAGATCTTGCGGCAAACAAAGCTCTCGACTTTATCCGTGATAACGCAAAAATTACAGTTGCAAAAGATAAATAAATTTTAACTTTATTTTCGACATAATTTAAAAACTTAATAGTTTATAATTGTAATGAAAAATTTATTAAATTGATGACTCGGAGGAATAACAATGAGTTTAGTACCAATGGTTGTTGAACAAACAAACAGAGGCGAAAGGTCATATGACATTTTTTCTCGTTTGTTGAACGACCGCATAATAATGCTTTCGGATGAGGTTAACGACGTCACCGCAAGCCTTGTGGTAGCCCAGCTTCTCTATCTTGAAGGGCAAGATGCCGCAAAAGACATAAGCCTTTATATAAACAGCCCCGGCGGTTCTATAACTGCCGGAATGGCTATCTACGATACAATGCAGTATATTAAATGTGATGTTGCAACAATTTGTGTCGGAATGGCGGCTTCGATGGGCGCATTCTTGCTTGCAGCCGGTGCGCCGGGAAAAAGAAGCGCGCTTCCAAACAGCGAGATTATGATCCATCAACCGCTTGCCGGGTTTAAAGGACAAGCGACCGATCTTAAAATTCATACAGACAGAATTATTAAGATCAAAAACAATCTTAATAAAATCCTTTCTGATGTTACAAAACAATCTATCGAAGTTATCGAACGGGACACAGAACGTGATAATTTTATGGATGCTTATGAAGCAAAGGAATATGGTTTGGTAGATAACGTGTTTGAAAAAAGATAGATGATTTTTTTTCATTACAAAAAATAACAAGGAATGGAGGGTTTTATGTCAAATAAGAAACCGACAATACATTGTGCGTTTTGCGGGAAAAATCAAGATCAAGTTGAAAAAATGCTTGTAGGACCCAATGTTTATATATGCAATGAATGTGTCATGCTTTGTTATTCGCTTTTAGATGAAAATCTCGAGGAAATAGATTTTGAAGAAAACAAAACGTTTCAAAGAAAAAAACGGGACGGTGACAACTTTAAACTTTTGAAACCCAGAGAGATTAAGAAAATATTAGACGAGTATGTTATCGGGCAAGAGGACGCAAAGATAGTTTTATCTGTTTCGGTATATAATCATTACAAAAAAATTCTTAACAACAGTAAGAAAAATGACGTTGAACTGCAAAAAAGTAACATTATGCTTTTGGGTTCTTCCGGAACAGGAAAGACATATCTTGCGCAAACACTCGCAAAATCGCTTGATGTTCCGTTTGCAATTGCCGACGCAACAACCCTTACCGAGGCCGGTTATGTGGGCGAAGATGTTGAAAACATCCTTTTGAAGCTTATACAAGCCGCAGACTTTGATATTAAAAAGGCTGAACGCGGGATTATCTACATCGACGAAATCGACAAGATAACGAGAAAAAGCGAAAATCCGTCGATAACGCGCGACGTTGGCGGCGAGGGCGTTCAACAAGCACTTCTTAAAATTCTTGAAGGCACCGTATCCAACGTTCCTCCTCAAGGCGGAAGGAAACACCCACAGCAGCAGTTTATCCAGATAGACACGACAAACATTTTGTTTATCTGTGGTGGAGCGTTTGATGGCATAGACAAGATAATTGAACAACGTGTTGCTTCTTCGTCGTTTGGATTTGGAGCAAAATTAAAAGAAAAATCGGAAGATAACAAAGAAATGCTTGTAAAACAAGTTACGGCACACGATATCGTAAAGTTTGGAATTATTCCGGAACTTGTCGGAAGAATACCAGTCATATCGGTTCTTGACAGCCTCGACCAAGAGATGCTTGTGAGAATTCTTGTTGAACCCAAAAATTCGATAGTTAAACAGTATCAACATCTTTTGGGAATGGACGATATCGACCTTGTGTTTGAAGACAGCGCATTAAAAGAGATTGCGCTTAAAACGATTGAATATAAAAGTGGTGCGCGCGGTCTTCGCGCAATTATGGAAAAACTTTTGATACCGATTATGTATGAGGCATCTTCAAAAGATGACATTAAAAAGATAGTTATAAATGCAAAGACTGTGGGCGGCGCTAAACCGAAATATGTTTTGAAAAAAGTAGAACCCAATATTGCATAATCTTCGGTTGATTGCAAAACGTTAAACAAAAATAATTTAGGGGCGAACCTGTGTGTTGGCTCGAAAACTTGAGGGTAACCGATGGTTTCGAACCGGATGTAAGGTACCGTCCCTATAATTGTGTATATAATCAGGCAGTTGTATAACAAATCATAAATAAAGTGTATCGAACAAGATAGCAAGTTATTAACTACAATATATTGTGTTGTTTATATAATTCCTACTATTATTTCCCAATATCCATTTAATTTTGACTTTTGTTAAAAAGTAATATATTATTAAAAAAAGTTTATTTTTACTTTAAAAAGTTATGTTTTTTTTGATTTTGTGTTTTAAACGGTAAAAAAGTATTGTTTAAGTGATTTGTTTGCAAAAGAAATATGCGAAAAAACACACAAGATCCTGTTTAGGAAGGATTGTTTTTAACAATGATAGCAAAAGTAAGCGTACAAAATCCAAATATAATGAACATGCCACTCGTTCCGATGAGGGGAGTGGTGTTGTTTCCCGATACTATAAATCATTTTGATGCAGGTCGAGAAAAAACAATTAAAGCACTCGAGTCCTCGTTTAAAAACGGAACGCCTGTGTTTTTGTTGGCTCAAAGAGACATTATGGTTGAGGAACCCAAAAAGAAAGATATGTACAGATATGGCGTTGTTGCGACCGTTAAACAGTTGTTGCGGTTTTCCGATGACATTATAAAAGTACTTGTCGAATGCAAATATCGCGGCAAGATGATGGAGTTTTATGAACATGAAGACAGTTATTTTGCCGACGTTGTCAAAGCCCCCGTAAGAGGAATATCTCCCGATTATAAAAACGAAGCAGAGGGTGTTTTAAGGGCGATTAGGGAACAAATAGATATCTATTCAAAAAATGTTCCGCGGCTTTCGGAGGACATAATAGAAATTACGTTTGGAACAAACGAACCGCAGAAAATTGTCGAATACATTACGTTTGCGTTACCACTTGATTTTGACAAAAAACAAGCGATTCTTTCGGAAAATTCAAGCTTAATAAGGCTTAATCTTTTACTTGAAATACTTATTAAAGAAAACGATGTTCTTGAAATTGAACGCGACGTAAGCAACAGAATTCGCGACCAGATTGATAAAAACCAACGAGATTATTATCTTAGAGAACAAATAAAGGTTCTTTCCTCTGAACTTGGTGAAGAGGGGGACATTATAAGCGACACCGACGAATATAAACAACGCATTAAATCGTTGCCTTTAAAACCCGAATATACTAAGAAAGTTTTAAAAGAGGTTGAAAGACTTTCGATGATGTCGGGAAGTTCTCAAGAAGCCGCTGTTATACGAACCTATCTTGATACGATTGTCGATCTACCTTGGGATATCTATTCAAAAGATAAATACGATCTTGTTAAAGCCAAAAGAATTCTCGAAAGAGAACATTTCGGTCTTGATAAAGTTAAGGACAGAATTTTAGAATTTCTTGCGGTTCGAAGTTTAACCGACGAGATTAATGCCCAGATAATTTGCCTTGTAGGGCCTCCTGGGGTTGGCAAAACTTCGATAGCTCGTTCAATTGCTGAATGCATGGGCAAAAAATTTGTGCGCATGTCGCTTGGAGGTGTTCGCGACGAAGCTGAGATACGCGGACATCGAAAGACATATGTCGGGGCGATGCCGGGCAGGATTATTAACGCAATTTCGAGCGCCGAAACCTCTAACCCGCTTATCCTTTTGGACGAGATAGACAAGCTCGGAAACGACTATAAAGGGGACCCGTCGTCGGCGTTACTTGAGGTTTTGGATCCGGAACAAAACAACAGCTTTAAAGACCATTTCTTAGACATTCCATACGACCTTAGCAAGGTTTTGTTTATAACCACCGCAAACGATCCACATTCTATACCAAAGCCGCTGTATGACCGCATGGATGTCATAGAGCTTTCGAGTTATACCCGTCAAGAGAAGTTTAAAATTCTTAAACTTCATCTTTTGGAAAAACAACTTAAAAAACACGGAATTACAAAACAACAGTTCACGATAACAGACAAGGCTGTTTATGGTCTTATTGACGACTATACCGCAGAAGCTGGGGTGCGCTCGCTTGAACGTGAACTTGCAAAGCTTATAAGAAAATCCGTTCGCATGATAGTCGAGGGTAAACTCGATAACATTAAAATTGATTATCCGGCGCTTGAAAAACTTTTGGGCGCTAGGAAAAACAAAGGCAGCTTAGTAGACACAAGGTCGGACATTGGTGTTGCTAACGGGCTTGCATGGACATCGGTTGGCGGAACGCTTTTGCCGATTGAAACTATTGCAATTCCTGGAACCGGAAAGGTTGAAACAACAGGAAGCCTTGGCGACGTTATGAAAGAATCGGCAAAGATTGCGGTTTCTCTTTCAAGGACACTGACAGGCAAATATAAAGTTCCCGAGAACATTGCTACGGGTATCGACATTCACATCCACGCCCCCGAAGGCGCTGTGCCAAAAGATGGACCTTCTGCCGGCGTTACGCTTATGGTTTCGCTTGTTTCGGCGGTGATATCTGCTCCGATAAAAAAGAATGTCGCAATGACAGGAGAGGTCACTCTTAAAGGCAATGTGCTTCCAATCGGAGGACTTAAAGAAAAATTAATAGCAGCGTTTAAAGAAAAAATGACGTCGGTTATAATTCCAAAATCCAATCTTTCGGATCTTGAAGATGTTCCGACAGAGATTATAAATGCGTTAACAATTATTCCGGTTGAAACAATAACCGAGGTTTTGGAATATGCAATACCACTTGAAAAAGAAAAACCTTTGGTTGAAAAAATTATCGAAACAAAGATAGCTCTCGAACCTAAAAAAGAGGCTGTGTCGAGGCTGTAATAAAGGTGATATATGCAGTTTAATAAGGTTGAATTCAGTAAAGCGGTGGGTTTTGCGGAACAACTTCCTCCTTCGCTTAAGATAGAAGTTGCTTTTTGCGGACGTTCAAACGTTGGGAAATCCTCGTTGCTTAACAAAATATGTAATAGAAAAAAACTCGCCAAAGTAAGCGGAACCCCGGGTAAAACAACAACGATTAACTTTTTCACAGTAAATGACGAGGTCGATATTGTTGACCTTCCGGGATATGGCTATGCGAAACGTTCCGAATCAGAAAAAATCCGTTGGTCTAAACTTATGGAGGAGTATTTCACTTCAAACAGGAATATAGCTATTGTTTTACTGCTTCTAGACAGTAGACATAAGATAAGCGCCGACGACAAAACTATGCTTGATTTTTTGGATCAGACAGATGTTCCGTTTATAGCTGCGTTGACTAAAGTAGATAAGTTAAAAAAAAGTGAACTTAAAACTGTTGTAGAACGTTTTCATGAGCAGATTGGGGAATATTACCCCGTCGATATAATTCCCATTTCTTCCGAAGTTGGGACGGGAATTGGAAGTTTAATTGAAAAAATCGTCGAGATAATCTATCCTGATGAAGCGGAATAGATAGATTAATAACAAAAAAACCCGGCAACTTTATCGTGATTTTTCACGAGAGTTGTCGGGTTTAGATCGTTAATATGAGATATATTTTTGCAAAAATCGTCTTTTATACTTAAGCTTTGAATAATCAAGAATTTTCTTAACAAACAACGCGTCCGAGAAACCTCCGATAACTCCGACTATCGGAAGACCTTGTATAAACTTCATAACTAAAAGTTCTGTGGACAGAACATCTGCAACCCCGTCAATCTTTGTTTTTTGATTATAGTTTTGCGGAAGGGTAGGGGAGGAAATAAAATCATTTATCGCATTATTTCGTTGTGTCGCTGCGTCACCATATGAAAGAGATGCTTCGATTAAACTTAAAACGAAATATCTTTCGGTTTCGCTGTCGTAATCAAAACCATAGTATAGAGAAGTTTCGTAGATACCTTTTAAAACCATCCCAATGAATATTGGGATATCGGGAAGCCCTATTCCAAAAACTCCAAGGCCAACTCCTTTTACGCCCGAAATTACTATATTTTTAGTTTCTGATTTATTAGCCAAGCTTTCAAAAACCTTTAGTCTCTTTTTATCTTGCTTTAAAGAAAAAGAGTATCTGTTGACTTTAAAGCCGTGTTCAATCTCTTGTTTATTATAGCTTTTTTCAATAATGCCAACCCCTTTTTCAAAAACCACATTAAATGACATAGCAAAAGCAGAGTTTAAAGTTGATATAAGTTTTTCTGGAACCTTTTCTGAAACAAGTGAGTCGAGTTTAGTCTGTTTTTTTTGTTCGCTTTTTATCAAAAATTTGTTTTCCTGTTTTAACATAACATCCCATTGCTTTTCAAGCGCTCTCTTTTGCATAAAAAACTCCTTTATATAAAATTAAAATACGGTTTAAATTGCGGTGGCGCTGCTGTGGTGTTGCCGTGGAAAAGCCACATGTCAAATTTATATTAGATGTAGCTTTAAAGTTTAGAAATATTACGGTTTCTACACAGTCGATGCAAAATGACGAACAAATCTACGCAAGGCGGAATTTATTTCTTTTTAACTTCGTCCCAATAAAGCTTGGCGGCTTGTTCAGTTTTGTTTTGTGCAAAATCATAATATTTTTTACCAACTAAAACATCGGGCAGGTACTGTTGATCAACATAATGATTTTTAAAATCATGTGGATAGATATAGTTAGTTGCTCGTCCTAACTTTTGTGCTCCGCTATATCCCGAACCTTTCAAATGATTTGGTACATCGGAATAGTTCCCTTGCCTTACGTCGTTCAACGCGCCATCAATTGCAAGATATGCCGAGTTGCTTTTTGGAGATGTTGCAAGCAACAATGTTGCCTCGGCAAGCGGTATTCTCGCCTCAGGAAGCCCTAACTGCAACGCACTGTCTACACAAGCTTTTGTTATTGCAACCGCCATTGGGTATGCTAGCCCCACGTCTTCACTTGCCATGACAAGAAGCCTTCTACAAGGAGAGATTATGTCCCCCGCTTCAATAAGGCGCGCAAGATAGTGTATCGCGGCATCAGGGTCGCTTCCACGCACTGACTTTTGAAGACCCGACAATAAGTCGTGGTGGACATCGTCTTCTCTATCGTACCGAGTAGCGCTTTTGGAAGTAACCTGTTTTACAGCCTCAAGCGAAATAGTCTTTTGATCTTTGTCTTTTTCCGCCGCCGCCGCGACAACGTCGACAATATTAAGTGCTTTTCTAACATCTCCTCCGCATGACTTTGATATGTATTCAACAGCCAGTTTATCCACAAGATATCTAACATTTTCTTGCTTTTCAAGAATTTCAATAGCCCGAACTACGGCTTTTTCAATCTCTTTAAAGTCAAGTGGTTTAAACTCGAACACAGTGCAACGCGATAACAGCGCACCATATACATAAAAATATGGGTTTTCTGTCGTCGAGGCAACAAGGGTTATACTCCCGTCCTCTATACACTCAAGCAACGATTGTTGTTGCTTTTTGTTAAGATACTGAATTTCATCGAGATATAAAAGTGTGCCATTAACCCCCGAAAGCGTCGAACTGCTTGCAATAACCTCTTTTATGTCGCTTGTTCCGGCGTTTGTTCCGTTCAATTTAAAAAGCTGCATATCACACGACGCGGCAATAACTCCGGCAACAGTTGTTTTTCCTACCCCCGGAGGTCCATAGAATATCATGTTTGGTATTTTTTTATTGTCGACCATCTTTCTGAAAACTGTATCTTTTCCTAAAAGATGGCTTTGACCGAAAACATCATCGAGAGTTTTCGGTCTCAGTGCGTTTGCAAGCGGTTGTAACATTTCGTAACCATTCCTACACAATTTATTTTTAAAAGACAATTTAATCACAGAGTGAGGGCATAACACCCCACGCTGTGATTAAACAAAAATTTATTTTTATTAGATGCAGCTTTAAAGTTTAGAAATACTACGGTTTTGCGCCATTGGTGCAAAATGGCGAACGAAGTTCGACAAGGAGTATTTCCAAAATCATCACCGAAGGTATCACCAAAGGTATCACCAAAGGTATCACCAAAGGTATCACCAAAGGTATCACCAAAGGTGAGGATTATTTTTATTTGTAGATGGGGAATTTTGCGCAAAGCTGTTCGACTTGATTTTTAACAGTACTCTTACTGTTTTCAAAATCATACACCGCTTTGCTGATATATTCCGCTATCATTTCCATCTCGCCTTGTTTAAACCCTCTTGTGGTGACTGCCGGGGTTCCAACGCGCAGACCGCTCGTTACAAACGGCTTTTGTTTGTCATTTGGAATAGAGTTTTTGTTTGCGGTTATGTTAACCTCGTCAAGGCGATGTTCAAGCTCTTTGCCTGTGACATCGGTTGCCGAAAGGTCGATAAGCATAAGATGGTTGTCTGTTCCGCCCGAAACAAGGTTTATCTTGTTATTAATTAAAGCTTGCGCAAGTGTGTTTGCGTTTATGACAACTTGTTTTTGATATTGTTTGAACTCTTCGCTCAACGCTTCTTTGAAACAAACGGCTTTAGATGCTATTATGTGCATCAAAGGTCCGCCTTGATTTCCGGGGAAAATGGCGCTGTCAACCGCTTTTTTAAACTCTTCTTTACAAAGGATCAAACCGCCTCTTGGCCCTCTTAATGTTTTGTGCGTTGTGGTTGTAACTATGTCGGCGTATGGTATTGGAGACATGTGTTCCCCTGCGCAAACAAGCCCTGCAATGTGTGCCATGTCAACCAAAAATAAAACACCGTTACGTTTTGCAATTTCGCCCATTATTTTAAAGTCTATCTTTCTCGGATATGCCGAAGCCCCCGCAACCAAAAGTTTCGGAGAAACTTTCTTCACAATCGTCTCAACCTCGTCATAATCGATAAAACCGTTTTGGTCTACGCCATATGGATGAAACTCATACAGTTTACCCGAAGCGTTGACGGGAGAACCGTGGGTCAAGTGCCCGCCGTTTGAAAGGCTCATTCCAACAACCTTGTCGCCATAGCTAAGTACGGCAGAATATGCCGCCATGTTTGCGTTTGCACCAGAATGTGCCTGAACATTGGCATGGTCTGCGCCAAAAAGCTGTTTAGCACGTTCGATTGCGATATCTTCTACCTCGTCGACACAGTAGCACCCACCATAATAGCGTTTGCCGGGATACCCTTCGGCATACTTGTTTGTAAGAACGCTTCCCATTGCCGCCATAACCGCAGGGGAAACGATGTTTTCCGAGGCTATAAGTTCGATGTTAGAGTTTTGTCGCACAAATTCTTTTTGCATTGGTTTTGCAACTTCGGGGTCGATTTTGTTTAAAAATTCAATTGTGTCAATGTAATCCGCAAACATAGTCTTTTTCTCTTTCTTTTTTTATATTTAAATTATCTAACTAAATTAAATGATTGCAAAATATCCCATACACAACGCTATTGTGCACAAAAGGAATAGTGTAGATTGAAGCCATTCTTTTTTTAAAGCATTGACTATCACGTTGGCTCCACCAACCGCTATAATTGCAAAAACAGCAATAAGCCATGTGAAAAGTCCACGCACAAAGATAAATTCCAACGCAACAAGTGCTCCGACAATTAAAAATGCAACCTGTAAATTTTTTAAAAGTTTCAAAAGTTCTTTCCTCCGATTAATATGGTTTTGTTGTTTTTCTTGGCAATTTCATTTTATCGTCTCGTTAAATGCATATAATACAACTTAATAAGCTATCGCTTCACTCAAAAAACTTAACTTAAAGCAACTCTTGTGGCGCAGACGTGACTTTACCCTTTGTCTCAAAAAACTTGCCAAACATGTTTTGTTCATCATTTCCAAGGCTTGACACAGCGCTAACCGCAACTGCCGTCACCCTTTTGTTGTCAACATTTTTTAAAAATCCTCTGATTGCCGGAGGAAACGTTCCTGCCCAGATTGGAAAAACAACAACTACGTCTCCCGTTTGTTCTATCTTTTCGTGGGTAACTTCAAGGCTTTCTCGTTTTGCGGACATCGCTCCCGCCTTCACAAAATTAACTTTGCCACTCCAGTCTTTTCCGTCGTCGATCTTAAAAGCAACAAGATTTTTGCTTTTTGCTATCTCTTGAGCAATTCTCTCACAGTTGCCTGTTCTTGTAAAATAATATATCTGCATTATGTTCTCCTTTTCAAAAATATGGTTTAACTAAATCAAAAACACTTTACCTCTTACAGTTATTTTATCAATTTATATGTTTTTTTTCAAGTAAGTATATATGACATTTCGTCTTATTATTCATTTAAAAAAAAATAATTGCATTTTCTAAAAGTTTTTTGAAAAATTTTTCGATTTTATTTGATTTTCACACTGTTATTTGTTAATATAATATTAATAAAAATGATAACAAATAGTTTTTCATTCATTATATGATAATAATATAAATAAATGAGCATATGCTCAATTAACAGGAAATTAGTTTGAAACAAGGTTTCAAACTTGTGTTTTGTGCTTTTTGGTCAAGATGTTAAACAAAATTTTGCCACTTTAAATATCATTGTGCAAAACTGCCCAAAACATCAAGAAAGGTATGTAAGATAACATGAAACAAATTTTAGTTGTCGATGATAGCTTAGTAAATAGAATGTATATAATGAAACTCCTCGGTGACGAACACGAGATTCTTTGTGCTTCAAGTGGCCGAGAGATGTTTGAAATTCTTGAACAAAACGAGCCACATCTTATACTTCTTGACATTATTATGCCCGAGCTTGACGGTTTCCAGATTATTGAAAAACTTAAAGCCAGTGACGAATACAGCACGATACCGGTAATTTTCATAACCGGACTTGGTAATGATGAAAGCGAAGAAAAAGGTTTAAACCTTGGAGCAATTGATTATATATCAAAACCATTTAAAGATAGCATTGTTAAAGCAAGGGTAAACGCATATGTTAAACTGTATGAGTTTGTTAAACAAACCGAGATAGCCGGTCAAAGAGATGGATTAACCGGTCTATACAACAAAAAAACAACCGAACTTTTGATAAAAAAGTTTCTTAAAGGCAATTCGTTTAAAAACGGTGCGTTAATGATTATCGATGTCGATTTCTTCAAAACCATTAACGACACATTTGGACACCTTTATGGCGACGCGGTTTTGTCTCAACTCAGCGACGCTTTAAAATCTGTCTTTCAAAAAAGCGACATTATCGGACGTGTCGGTGGAGATGAGTTTTTTGTATTTTTGAAAAACTACAAAAATAAAGAAGTCTTGGAAGAGCGAGCAAAAGCTGTTTGTGAAAAATTTAAAAAAGCATATAAACAAAAAGATCAAACGGTTAACATCTCGGCAAGTATTGGAATTGCGACTACCGAAGAGATCACAGACTTTGAGGTTATTTATGAAAACGCCGACGTTGCTCTTTACAACACCAAAGCCGACGGGAAAAATGGATACACTTTTTTCACAGGTGAAGAAAAATCTCAGTATAAATCCACTCGAACCGAAATCGAGGATAAAGGTGTCGGTAAAAACTTTAAAAGCAATTTCAGAGAATATATCTTCTCGTTACTTTATACAACAAAAGATCTTGAAACTTCTGTTCATTCGGTTTTACACCTCACATGTGAACAATATAATTTTTGCAACGCACATGTATTAAAGATTGATTATGAAGACCACAGGATGTCACATCTTTTCAACTGGAGCAAAAATAAAGACTTTGAAATTCCGGCAGACAAAACAGCATCTCTTCAAGAAGTTATGAGTATGCACCAACTTTTTAGCAACGAAGATTTTGCCATTGAACAAAATAATGACAAAAATACTGTTAGATACATGTACGCCATAAAATATGGAACCTTGCTTTATGGCTATATATGTTTTGAACAAAGCATTGACGATTCTCAAAACTTCAAAGAATCGGAACACAGTACTTTGATTGAAACATGTAAGACAATGTCGGTTTTTCTTCTAAATAGCTTTTTGGCTCAATCGACATTAGATCAAAAGATACACTCGATGGCGGTTCTTGAATCGCTTGAACTGCCGATATATGTTATAAGCAAAGAAACCTTTAAACCTTATTATATGAACTCGTCTGCAAGGGATAGAATTGTTAACACTCGCGGGTTAACCTGTCACAAGAAATTTTATAACAAAGACACACAATGCGAATACTGCCCCTTGATAAACGATGAAAATTCAAGTATAATGTGTAAAGAAATAACATGGAACAGCGACAACAACGCTTTTGTTGTCTCGGGACTTGTTTAAAAATTCGTATCTGTTTTAAAAATTTCATAATATTGTAAAAAAAGGGGGCTATTGCAAATATATTTGCGTGCCCCCCTTGTTTTTTAAGTAAAAAGAAGTAACACGATGTAGTAAACGCGACAAATATAATGGAAAATCTATGAAAAAATTATAAAAAAATTTAAATGTTCGACATTTTTCGACAAACTTCTCAATTTTTTGCTGTTATTATAAGGAAAAAAAGAAGGAAATTGAGACTATGTTTAGTAACTACATCATCCACGAGACAACTATTCTTAACGAGCAAGGCCAATTATTTAAAACTTATGGTTTGAAAAACACACAGATAACGGTAGAAGACATTTCGACAGAACAGAGTTTTGTTAAAAATATAGTTGAGATTTTTAATTGTATGCAAGTTGAAGGATGTCATGCGTATGATGTTCTTGAAAATATTTTACAATAAATTTAGTTGAAAATATAAAATTAATTGCGATTAAAAAGCGGAAAGCAATTAAAAAATGCTGTTAATTTTGTTAAAATAACGTAATTATAATTTTTTAAAAATATTTTTGTTATAAGTATTGACAAATATCAATGAAAAATGATACAATATCACTCGCAGTTGATTTGCGAGTGTGCTGGAATCGGCAGACAGGCACGTTTGAGGGGCGTGTGTCTTATGGCGTATGGGTTCAAGTCCCATCACTCGCACCATGTATTTCGTCGCAAGCTCATCTAGAGTTTGTGACGTTTTGCTTTATATAAATTTATGTATTTACTATAACTTTTTATTTTGCTTTTACGATATGAAAGAGGTTTATATTTCTTTATGAAGAATTTTATAATATTGGCTATCAAAGGGTTTATTATGGGTATTGCCAACATAATTCCGGGCGTAAGCGGCGGAACGCTTGCTTTGACGCTTGGTATTTATGAGGATTTAATCCATGCGGTAGGACATTTTACAAAGAGTTTTAAAAGAAATATTAGATTTTTAGTTCCTATCGGGTTGGGTCTTGGAATCTCGATACTTACGATGAGCGGAGTTATTAAATATTCCTTTCAGTACTACCCTTTGTTAACCGCAATGTTTTTTACAGGTCTTGTGGCGGGAGGAATCCCGGGTATTTGCAAGAGTGCAAAGCCGTTTGATGTTAGCAATAGAAAATTTTCGAATTTTTTAATTTTTTTCTTGGCCTTTTCTCTTGTAATGGGAATGGCTTTTCTTGAAACTATGCGCCCGGAAACGGTTGGAGAGCTGCAAAAACTTGATTTTGGTTCGGCGGTTTCGTTTATTTTTGTTGGAATAATAGTTGCGGGAACGATGATTTTACCGGGGGTTAGCGGTTCGCTTTTGTTGATGCTTCTTGGGCACTATGACAACATACTTGCGGCTATCGTTTCGCTTGCAACGTTTAAAGATTTTCTATATAATTTCACAATGCTTTCTTTATACGGAATTGGAATTTTAATAGGGTTGATTGGAATGGCCCGTTTAGTAGAATTTCTTTTTGCAAAATTTCGACAAAAAACTTTTTTTGGGGTTTTGGGGTTTATGTGTGCTTCGGTTCTGTCGGTTCCGATTGTGTCTCTGCACGACGCCACTTTTACCATCGATCTGTTTTCGATAATTAGCACACTTTTGTTGTTTGTGTCTGGGTTTATAATTGCTTATAAGCTAGGCGACGAAAGCGACAAATAAAAAAACAATAAATTAAAACGGCGTAGTTTTAAAGAAACTGTCGCCGTTTTTTAGTGTTTGATTTTAATTTGAACATCGTTTATGTTTAGCTGTTAAATCGTTTTTTTATCTCGGACTTTAAAGGTTTGTCTACAAACAAATATAATCCAATTGCAATTATTACGCAACTTAATATAGATATTAACGCGCCCCAACCGTAGTTGTAAAGATCAAATATGAAAAGCGGTATTGACGTGAAACTTATTGCGGTTACCGTTAAAAGATATCCGAAATATTCGGAAAAATGGCCCCTGTTTCTGATCGATAAAACTGTTAGATAAAGAAGAACACTAAGCGTTAAAAAAGGGAAGACAAAGTCGGTAGACCAAAAGCGCATACCTGTCGAATAATCGATTACGACTACGAGTGAACTTATCAGTATATAGGTGTACACAACTTTAGAGCCATACCTTTTTTTGTTGGTTTTTATTATCATGTAAAAAGCAAAACTGCATATTACGGCACATGAAACTATTATCGACCATATAACGTCGCCTTTGTCATAGGTGAAAATATTTATATAAATACAAATAATTATAGATGCCGCAGTTATGAAATGTGGAATGTTGTTGATAGGAGAAAATTTGTTGGATATTTTTTTATATTCCGGAAATTGGACAGATGTTTCACCTATCGGTTCCATTTGAGATTGGCAAAGAGGGCAGAGCGTTTCGCTTTCATAAACAAAAACGTTGCAGTTGTCGCATCTATTCATAATCGTCCCCCCACATGTTGGAATAAACAAAGACAGAAGCCCCGGTTATCTTAACAAGCGAACTGAAAAACTCCCTCATTAACCCCGAATCTTTTATGTTTTTTGTAAAGTTAACGCTTAGTTTGTCCTCAAAAGAGCAAATACCACAGTTAATTGGTTTTTTGGCGGTTGGATATAAAAAGATTTCAACATGTTCGATATATTTTTTTATCCCATCGGGAAAGTTAATAGGGCCGAGGTTTGAAATCGACATGGTCTTTTTTATATCGTCTATAAAATTATAGCCAATAGGAACGATTAGGTTTTTAAAGATAAGCGGAGTATACCTTGAAAAAACATTTTTTGAAATGTTAAGTTTTTTAACCGAGCTATCAATTAGGTGCTCTTGATCACCGGCAGATTTTAACTGTTCACTGACAATGTTAAGAAGCTTTTCAAACGTAACATCGTCCGACATGTTACATCCAACACTTATTACACCAAAAAAATTCTTTAACGTTTTTGAATCAAACAGTTTTCTCAGATTAACAGGCACAGCGATAACTATCGGTTTTTTGTCATATGATTTTTTTTGCATATTAACATAGATAGACATAATCATGTTAGCGGTTAAAAAAGCGGTTATGCTGCAGTTGTTTTGTTTGCAGTATAGTTTTAGTTCGTTAACCGAAACAATGCCTGTTATGACGCTGTTTCCTTTTCGCCTAAAACGTTTTCCCGTTATCAAGAATGAATTTTTAGAGGAGATATCGTTTTTTTGTTTTTTGCGTTTAATCTGTGCGTTGCCAAAATGTTCGATGAAACTGTCGCTGTCGTTTGTGTCGATTTCATTAAATAAAAGAATCTTTCCTTGGTCATCTACGTTTCCGTGTTTAATACAAAAATAGTAGTAGACCAAAGATTTAAGATACTCGACAACTCCGCTTCCGTCGGTTATCGAATGGAAAGCTTCGATAGAAATTCTGTTTTTATAGTACAAAACTTTTATGATATAGCCTTTGTTTTCAAAAGAAAGTATGTCGTTGCAGGGGGATTTTTTTTCTTTTGCAACGGTGAAGTGGATATGATTTTTGTCAAAATAGTGCCAGAAAAACCCCCTTCTCAGTCTTAAAAAAAACAAAGAAAATCTCTCGTATACCATGTTTACCGCAAGTTGTAAAATTCTTTCATCAACCTCTTCATTTAAAACCACCGATAGCCTATAGACAGAAGAGTTGTTTTTACTTCTAACCGAGGGGAAAAGTTTTGCCGCTACATCAAGTTTATTGTAGTTTTCCAATTTATTCGCCTTTCTATAAATTCGCCACATGGCGAATTTTAGTCTTGTATATATTATAACACAAAATCAATTAGTTAAATTTAAAATAGATAATATTTATATAATGCTTCGCATTATATAAATTCGCCATGTGGCTTTGCCACGGCGTCTTCAATACTATTTTAAACCGCCTGACCAAAGGTCAAGATGCATAATCTCCACCTACGGTGGAGCTAAATATAAATAATCCTGCGGATTATTTATATAATGCGAAGCATTATATAAATTCGCCATGTGGCTTTGCCACGGCAACGCCAAGATATTTTCAAGA
>CAYJAY010000030.1:14226-31287 GCA_964368445.1 uncultured Oscillospiraceae bacterium | reverse complement strand
TTTACCGACCCCCGGTTTAACCGGGGGTTTTGTCATGCCTATTCGGCGCTAATAATACCAAAAAGGCGATGAAATTCATCGCCTTTTATATTTGTTATTCACCTTCTTGGATCTCGACCAGTTCAAAATATTCTTCAAACGACAATCCGCTCCCCATAATATCTTTTGCAAGTTCGACATCGCCAAGATATCTGTAGTGCCACGGTTCATACGAATATGTCGTTGCAAACGTTTTGCCCTCGGGATAGCGCAGGATAAACCCATATTTATAACAGTTTTCGATTAACCACGCAAACTCCGGCGTATCGGCAAACCTTGTCGAAAGCCCTGTGTCGGCTGATGTTCCAAGCACGTCGAACGTGTTGCCGAGTTGGTGTTCCGAAGCGCCCGGTTGCGCCGAAATAAGATCGGCTTGCTCTTGCCCATATTCATCTACAAATCGATGATATATAATATCTTGTTCTTGATAACTTCGATATCCCGAAACAAGATATATCTCAAGCCCCGTTTCGGCGTTAAGCGCCGCCATCATCTCTTCAAGCGCCGCGCGTGCCTTTGGGTCTTCCTCTCCAACTTCGGGAGAAGATTTATAATTTTTGTTCGCAAAAATTATCTTGTAATCTTGATATACGACATAATGCGCACCGTTTTCAAAAACAACCTCTGGTTTCTCGGGAATCGGCAGTATCTTTTGTTCCGGAACCGTAACAAGTTCCACCGACGGCTCGCTAGCTAAAACCATAATCGATTGGATAAACACTTCGGGGCCTCCCCACAAGATTATAAACGAAACGGAAAAAACGACTAAAAATAACAACATGTATTTTAATATGCTTAAGAAAACCGATTTTTTCTTTGGTTTCTTTTTTTGTTTATATGCGAAATTTTTATTTCTCATTTAATTTCCCTATTACTTTAAAATTTGCTTTGCCTAGTGGCTATATATATTGTATAATAAACAAGGTTTTTATTCAACCTGTCTTACAACTAAACTAAAACAACAAGGAGAACTTAACTATGTCTAGTATGTCGATTGCTTTCATCATCACAACATTATTGCTGACGCTTGTTCTACCGATAGTGGCGTGTGTCGTTTTTGTTCGTAAAAATCATGAAAACAAAGGCACAGGAAAATCAATTTTGCTTGGTGCAGTTGGTTTTTATGTCACTCAAATGGTGATACGGTTGCCTCTTTTGTCGCTTCCGACAGTTTCAAGTTTTTTTGCTTCTTTCGGATTGATAGGATATTTTGCAGTTCTTGCCCTCACGGCAGGTCTTTTTGAAACTACGGGACGTTTTATTGTTTTCAAGTTTTTTATAAAGCCACACGATTTTAAAAATGGTTTTGCGGCAGGGCTTGGGCATGGTTCGATAGAATCTATCGTTCTAGTCGGAATAAACTATCTGCTATTTAGTTTCATTGCGATAGCTTTGGCTGTAAACCCTGCAATTTTTGACATCGGGTCTACCCCAAGCCTTGGCGCTTTAAATTCGATTATACCTGTTTTAATCGACACAAACCCTCTCGATTTTTTGCTTGCCGGGTTTGAGAGAGTGTTCACAATGATATTTCACATTGCACTAAGTTTAATTTTGCTTTTGTTTATGATAAAACAAAAAAACCTGCTGGGTTTTATAACGGTCACGTTAATACATGCCATGTTTGACTTTGTCGTTCCTCTCGTTGCCTATTATACAAACAGCCTTTTGCTTGCCGAAGGTCTTATCGCGCTTTTAGCGGTCTGTTCGTTTATATTAATATTAAAGATAAAACCAAAATATTCGCTTTTTTTAAAACAAACCGTGATGCAAAACGCAAACTTGCAAAGCGATAGTGTTTAAAAATGCTTTTTGTGTAGTATTTTTAGCATAATCTTTTTTAACACTAACATTTATTTCAATATTTTAAAGAAACTATGAGGACAAAAATGAACAACAAAACAAAAAGAATTGGCATGTCGATTTTCGGCGTTGCTGTGGCCGGTTTTTCGGTCGGAATTTTCAGAATGGCAGCTCTCGGAGTAGATCCGTTTCAATCGTTTGTAAGCGGGCTTTTCGCAGTTTTCCCGATAAGTTTCGGAACTTTATACTTGATAGTCAACTGCATACTGTTGCTTTTTTCGTTTTTCACCTGTAGGCGTTATATCGGCATCGCTACCTTTATAAACCTGTTTTTATTAGGTTATGTAGTGGAGTTTTCCTATGCATTAATGCAAAGCCTTTTCCCTGAAATCGGTATAGTTGGAAGAATTGTGTCTTTGATTGTGGCAATAATCATCCTTTGTTTTGCATCATCTTTTTACATTGTGGCGGATCTTGGGGTTTCCACATACGACGCTATTTCTCTTATCATAGCCAACGAATGGAAAGTCATGAAATTTAAATATTGCAGAATTATTTGTGATGTTGTGTGTGTCATTATCGGGGCTTTGTTGCTTTTATCTGTTGGCACATCGTTTGGTGAGATTATGACGGTGGTAGGCGTAGGAACAATAATAACCGCGTTTTTCATGGGCCCGCTTATAGACTTTTGTATAAGAAAAGTGGCGCGGCCGTTTCTTGAGCACAAAACAAAAGTTTAAATAATTTTCAATCAAAACAAGGGCGCTCAACTGTTATAAACAAAGAGTGTGAAAGCTGTTTGATCAGCGACAGCCAAGGAAAACCAGAGCTGTAAGTTAAAGAACATTTATTGATATTTTTAGTTGGATTTGCTATACTAATAGTTAAAGTTTACTCTCAAAAGCGAAGTTATGCCGCCATTGTGAATTTCATCCGTTTGGGCAATATTTGAATAAGCGTAGCCGTTAGAAAAACAACGGGGAAATGTTAAAGACTTTTCAACGATAACAGACCGGGCGGGCGCTGGCTCATTGTCGCTACCGTGAAACTGAAGGACATTTGAAAAAATGAAAAGTATTGTCAAATTTATTTTGAATAAGCTTACAGCGTTTATTAAAACTATATTAAATTTCCTGTTTCCGTTCAGCGATCTACTTTTGACGGAAGAAAAGATGCCCAAAACCCCTGAAGAAGGCGAACTTGCGGTGATCGCCGCTGCTGAAAAAGACACAAGCATAGCAGACAACCCCGAAATTGGATGGTTGACGCTTGTTGTTGAAGCGTTCATTATCTTTTTGATAATCGTTGCAACATCGGAAATGGAGCCGGAGGGGCTTGCGTTAACACGGTTTTTATACATATCGCCTTCTCTGATTTTTATTGTGTCTCCGTTTGTTTTGATGTTTTCCAAGTCCAAAAAAGACAGGGCTTTGTTTGATCTCACGTGTATGTTTGGCTTCGCATATTTCTTTTTTTGTTTAATGCTTTTGTCTCTTGGTATGCCTGCCGATGCGCAAACCTCGATATTTGATTTTGTCAAATACATGTTTTGGTCGTTTCTAATAGTCGTTTTGGGACATAAGATTTTTTTTATTATGGGTGTCAAACAAAAGACGTCGCCCAAAAAACCAAAACCAAAATCAAAGCAAAAAATTAAGAAAAAGAAAAAAACAGAAAAAATAGTAACTTCGGGAATTTTTACAACTATACTTGTTGTTGTCACAAGAGTTGTTGCATTAAGTCTTTCAGACAATCAATTTGCTTGGTTGTTTGGTGTTGCTTATGCCGCGTTTCTTTTTTTAAGCTCTGCGACAATATTGAAATTTCAGATAGTCTGCCGAGAGCACGAGCTTAATTTGATTGCAAAAAAGGAAGAGCAACCCCAAACAGATTGATGATGGATTTCTTAAATTTTGCAGTAGCAAACAAAGGTATTTATAAATAATCGTCGCGAAGCGACACCTTCACTATTCACTATTCACTATTCACTATTCACTATTCACTATTAACTATTAAAAAAGGGGCATTATTGAATTGGAAAAATTTATACCATTGTCCGTTCCAAACTTAAAAGGAAACGAGCTTAAATATATCACCCATGCGGTTGAAACCGAATGGGTTTCGATGTCGGGTCCCGATATACCAAAGTTTGAACAGGCGTTGGCGGAATATTTTAAAACACCGTCTGCGGTGGCTTGCCAAAGCGGTTCGGCGGCTCTTCACCTTGCACTTATCGAATCCGGCATCAAAGCGGGCGAAGGGGTTTTGACAGCCGACCTCACGTTTATAGCATCGGCAAACCCGATAATATACGCAGGCGCAAAACCGTTTTTCATAGGTTGCGACGACAGCCTTTGTATTGATCCCGTCGCTGTGCTTAAATTTTGCGAAAACGAATGTGAATTTAAAGACGGCAATTTATATGAAAAACAAAGCGGCGTCAAGATAGTCGCCATAATGCCGGTTCACATCTTCGGAAACCTTGCAGACATGGAAAAGATAAACGACATAGCAAAGAGGTTTAGCCTTGTCGTTATAGAGGATGCTTGCGAGGCGGTGGGTTCTTTTTGGACAAGCGGAAGATATGCTGGAAAACATGCCGGAACGGTTGGGGATTTTGGCGCGGTTTCGTTTAACGGAAACAAGATTATAACGACGGGCGGCGGCGGAGCGGTTGTCGCAAAAGACCAAAAAAAACTTGAACATATACGTTATCTTTCGCAACAAGCAAAAGACGACGCGTTAAGATTTGTCCACAACGAGGTAGGCTATAACTATCGAATGAACAACATCCAGGCGGCTTTAGGGGTAGCCCAACTTGAGCAGTTGCCCAAATTTATCGAGACCAAAAAACAAAACTATCTGCGATATATAAAAAACGGCGTCGAATTGTTGCCGTTTTCCGACGGTGTCGAGCCTAATTATTGGTTTTTTTCGTACAATGCGCGCGGCAAACGCGATGTGTTGCTTGAAAAGTTAAGGGAAAGAAAGATAGATTGCAGGCCGATTTGGGTTTTGATGCATAAACTCGAACCTTTTAAACAATATAGATACTATAAAACTCAAAAAGCGGAATACTATCAAGACAACATACTAAACATTCCGTGCAGCTCTAACCTTACGACAGACGACGTCGATTTTGTTTCACAAAATATAAACGAGATTATGGGAGAAAGATAGCTTGAATTTTTCCGATTATATTATAACCAAACAAAAAACCGTTTCCGAGGCTCTTAAGATTTTACAGGAAAACGAATACAAACTGTTGTTTTTGGAGCACGAAAACAAACTTGAGGGGGTCGTAACCGACGGGGATATAAGAAGGTTTTTGCTGTCGGGCGGCAACATTTCTCAAAACGTTCAAAACGCAATCAAGACGGAACCGGTCATATCAAAAGGTTATCACGAAGGCGAAGCGCGAAGCATGATAGCCGAGCACCAGCTAATCTGTGTGCCTATGGTTAAAGAGGACAACGAGATACACGCGCTTGTGTTTCGTGATTTCACGCTACACAAAAACACGACAAAGATTGATATTCCGGTTATAATAATGGCGGGTGGCTTTGGAACTCGCCTTAAACCATATACAAACATACTTCCAAAACCTTTAATACCGGTGGGGCAAAAGACTATAACAGAACAGATAATAGATAGATTTTATAAATTCGGTTGTAAAACTTTTTCGTTTGTAGTAAACTACAAAAAAAATCTTATAAAAAGTTATTTTGCCGAGATAGCAACCGACTATTTCGTCGAGTTTGTGGACGAGGATAAACCGCTTGGAACGGGCGGAGGGCTTAGCTTTTACAAGGGAAATATCGACGACTGTGCTTTTGTCACAAACTGCGACTCTGTAATCGAGGCAGACTACTTTGATATATACGAAACACATAAACGCGACAAAAACACCGTCACGATGGTTTGTGCCCAAAAGATCGAGACTATCCCGTACGGAGTTGTTGAAACGGACCCAAGCGGAGCGCTTTTGGAAATTAGGGAAAAACCAAAGTCGTGCTTTCTCATGAACACAGGGTTTTATATAATCTCGAAAGAGTTTCTTGACTATGTAAACGACGATGAGTTTCAACCGATTACCGATATTATAACGCGTTGTAAACAGGGAGGCCACCGTATTGGCGTGTACAAAATCGACGGCGAATGTTTTGTTGACATCGGCCAACTCGACGACCTTGAAAAGGTCGAGGAATTGTTGAAATAACGGTGGATATGTGCATTGGAAATTTCAACTCAACGGAGGGTTATAATGCAAGAAAACAATAATAATAAACTGATATTTGATGTTCCCATCATAATCCCGTCGCTTGAACCGGACGAAAAATTTCTGAATGCGATAAATGGATTTAAACAAGCCGGTTTTAAAAACCTTGTTGTTATAAACGACGGGAGCGACGCGAAGTATGACGATTTTTTTGATAAAGCACGAGACGAGTACGGATGTGATGTTTTAAAACATTCGATAAACCTTGGAAAAGGCCGCGCGTTAAAAACGGCGTTTAACTTTGTTTTGGATAGGTATAAAAACGCACCGTGTGTTGCAACGGTGGACAGCGACGGCCAACACAGCGTAGCAGACACGACAAGTTGCATCGAGGCACTTTTAAACAACCCCGAAAAAATTGTTCTAGGTTGTAGGAATTTTGAAGGCCAAAACGTTCCGCTTAAAAGTTCGTTCGGAAACAAGTTAACAAGGTTTGTCATGGGTCTTTTGACGGGAATTAAGATAAGCGACACACAAACCGGTCTTAGGGTGTTGCCAAAAGAATTTTTGAAACATGCTGTGGCGATAAAGGGCGAAAGATTTGAATACGAAACAAACATGCTAATCGACAGCAAAAAATTTGGATTTGAACTTTTTGAACAACCTATAGAAACTATCTACCTAGAAGGAAACAAAAGTTCACATTTTAATCCGCTTACCGATAGCTTTAAAATATACGTAAGTTTTGCGAAATACTTGATATCGAGTGGGTTTTGTACTATAGTAGATTTTGGGTTGTTTAACGTCGTTTCAAACGCGATAAAACTAGCCAATCCATTTTCATATACTTATATATTAACCGCTACCGTAATTGCAAGGGTTGTAAGCTCGGTTTTGAATTTTATAATCAACAGAAAACTTGTGTTTAAAGCCGATGTAGGATTTTATAGTTCTGCCGTTAAATATTTCGGATTAGTAATTGTTAGGATGCTTTTGTCGGCGGGGCTTGTTTCGCTTGTACAGTTTAATTTAGGCGGCATTGAGGTTGTCAACAAGATAATTGTGGAAAGTGTCCTCATGATATCAACATACTATATTCAACAAAGATATATCTTTAATAAATAATATAAATAAATTTTTAACTATACATGGTGTAAACCGCCGAAACAACAGCACAAATAATAAGGACGGAATTTAAGAGAATGTCATGTTTTGCAAACCTTGAACAGAAAATTTTAAAAAACAAACCGAAAGCTTTGGTTTCGGTTTGTTTTGGAGTTTTTTTCACAGCTTTTTATATTTGGTTTCGTAGTTTTTCTTTTATGCCGCAACAAATGTTGTCGGCTTTTTTTGTAGGGTTTATGGGACTTTGGCTTTGTTTTGAAACAAGTTCAAAAGTTCAAAAGATAAACGCTGTTTTATTTGCTGCGTTAATCTCGTTTTTTCTCGTTGCACGATATACAATCGTGACCGAGAGCGGAGAACCGCTTCCGTGGGGCGTTCGCCAACCGCTTTATTTCGTTCTGCTTTTGTTTTTCCTTTCGTTTATAACCAACGGAGCGTTTAATCTTGTCAAAAAAATCGATATATTTGACAAGTCAGGCGAAAGAATAACTAAAAAGAGTTTTTACATATATTTTGCTATACTAACCGTTTTTTGGTTGCCGTATTTTATATCGTATGGGCCGGTTAAAGTTTCTGCGGACAGCGCCTCGGTTATCGACCAAGCGCTTGACGGAATTTTAAACGACGGCTTCCCAATCATGTATACCCTTCTATTAAGGTTGTTTTTAAACTTCGGGTTGATGCTTGGAAACATTCAGATAGGCGCGGCTATCTTTGGTTTTTTATCGATGATGTTTTTGGCGGCAGTGTTTGCGTATTCTGTCTATTGGATGCGAAAAAAAGGCGCGTCGCTTATCTTTGTCACAGTTGCGTTAATTTATTTCGCAAGTTCTCCCGTTTGGCCGATAAACGGTTTCACAATCTGGAAAGACACCCCTTTTAACGCGACGCTGTTGCTTTATATGCTTTATTGCTTTGACATAATCGAATCGAATGGTGAACTTCTTAACACGAAAAAAGGAATGGCAAATTTTGTTATAATCTCGGTTGCCCTTTGCTTTTTGCGTGGTAACGGCTGGCCTATCGTCCTTTTGGTGTGCGCCGTTTTGGCGCTTTTATATCGGAAAAACTTTAAGAGGTTGGTGCCGGTTTTTGCTGTTATACTTATTGGTGTAAAGATTATAACGGGCCCTGTATATGCTATGTTTGATATATACGGGCTGGGCGCGGTTGAATCTATGGCGGTTCCGATTCAACAAATAGCGTATTCTGTCAAAAACGGTGCGGTTTTAACAGAGGAACAAGACGCGTTCCTTTCGCAGATAATCGAACCCGAAAAGATGGCGGAGCTATACCGAAACACGACGGTCAACGACATCAAGTTCAACGCCGATTTCAACACCGAATTTTTCAACGAGAACACGTCGGAATTTATGAAAGTTTGGCTTGAACTTTTACCTCAAAACGTCGAGAGTTATCTTAACGCTTGGCTTTTAGAGACGAGAGGGTTTTGGCAGGTAGCTTTCCCCGAAACGGCGTTCACGGCGTACGATGTGTTTAACCCGCATAGGGGAATAACAAGCAAAAGCGACATAGTCGAAAATCTAACAGGAATAGATTTCAACGCGATTATAGAGTTAAACAACAAATATATAACGCTCGCCTCGGCTCAATTTTTCATTATATTTTGCGCCTTGTTTTTACTTTCAAACAAAAAAGCGGCGTTTGCGCTTCCACTTTTAATCTCGATAGTTATTTGGTTAGGTCTCATGATTGGCGCGCCGGTATATCGCGATTTTAGATATCTTATGATAGCTCCTATGTCTATATTTGCGACGACGTTTATAACGCTTAAAGCGTTTAGGCTTAAAGCGTTTAGACTTAAAGCGTCTTCAATTGGAAACGACAAAACCTAGAAATTTCGACAAGGTTTGTTACATCGTGATTTTACGCTTAGGCGTATTTGATAAAATTAATACATAAAGTTTAAATCAAAGGAGAAAAAACATGCAGGTAAACAACGCATTCATTTTTGAACATCCGCTTATGCAACATAAGATCTCGAGGCTTCGAGACAAAAACACCGACACAAAAAATTTCCGCGAGCTTATAGACGAGATATCGATGCTCATGTGTTATGAAGTCACAAAAGATCTTCCTTTAGTCGAAAAAGAGATCGAAACACCCATTGCGATGATGAAAACAAACGTCCTGTCCGACAGGCCGGTTGCGCTTGTGCCGATACTACGCGCAGGGCTTGGAATGGTTGCGGGTATGCAAAAGCTTCTTCCAAACTCGCGCGTCGGGTTCCTTGGAATGTACCGCGACCACGACACACATATGCCGGTTGAATACTATTCTAAAATGCCGGAGGACATTAAAGACAGCACCGTTATAGTTCTTGACCCGATGTTTGCGACGGGAGGCTCTGCAATTGCGGCGGTCGACTACCTTAAAGGTCTGGGTTGTAAAGATCTTCGCCTTGTTTGTGTTGTTGCGGCACGTTATGCGCTTGACAAAATGTTTGAGAAACACCCCGATGTGCAGGTTTTTTGTGCCGCAATGGACGAGGAACTCAACGAAAACTGTTACATAGTTCCGGGTCTTGGCGACGCAGGCGACAGGATTTTTGGAACGAAATAGTAAAAAGGAAATCACATGAAAAAAAAGATTGAACAAAACAATTTAATTATATTTTGTTTTCTGTCTTTAGTATATCTATTGGCGGTTTATATCCTGTCGTTTAACCAAGCCTCGATGTATAAAGGAGAGTTTGTATCCGATTTTCAAGCATACTATCAAACGGTTCAAGGAGTCGAGAGCTATCAATATCCATATCCGATATTTTTCTTGACGATAAAAGCGTTTTCGATTTTTTGTGATACATACATGGCGGCGTCTTCCGCGGTGGTTTTGTTTTGTGGGATTAACGTTTTAGTCATGTATTATTACATAAAACGCTTTATTGAAAATGATTTGTTTGGGTTTTCAAAAGAGGTTGTTGCAACGTTTGCGACGTTTGCTTTGCTTTTTGTCGGTTGCATACCGCTTTCAACTAACGGCTTTTTGTTTGTCGGGATATATTCGCCAAACTCTTGGCACAACCAAACGTATTTTGCGGCAAGACCGTTTGTGGTGCTTTCGTTTTTTACATCGTTCTATCTCGTTAAAAATCTTTTCGAAAACAAAAAAACACGGAAACTTGATTGGGTTTTTGCGGCGTTGTCGTCACTTTTAAGCGTTATGACAAAGCCCTCGTTTGCTTTTGTTGTTCTTCCGCTTGTGGCGGCCTTGCTTTTAGTCAAAGCGATTAAAACAAAGTTCAAAAGCTTTAAAGATTGCTTTGTGATAGGGCTTGCGTATATCCCGACGATTGCTGCGCTTTTGTATCAATATTTCGATGTGTTCGAGTCGGAACAAAGCATGGGCGGAATTGGTGTGGCGTTTGGCAAGGCATGGTATATCCACAACAGCAGTATACTGCTAGCGTTGGTTGGTGGACTTTTGTTCCCGTTGGTTGTGCTTGTTTTCAACACAGACAAACTCAAAAATATTAATGCTTTTTCGTTTGCTTGGGGTTGTGTTGCGGTTTCGTTGCTCGAGAGTCTCTTTCTTTATGAAGAGGGCTACCGCCTTTCGCACGGAAACTTTATGGGCGGATATATGTGCGCGATGATATTTGTGTTTATGACAAGTTTAACCGAGATAATTAATCAACATCAACTAAAACGCAGATACCTTTTGTTTGCGTGGATTGCGTTTGCGGTTCATTTGGTATGTGGGTTATATTATTTTGCACATGTTTTTATGGGCGGCGTATATACTTAAAAGTTTTTTGAAACAATACAATATAAAGGAGAGCTACCAAATGAATTTTGATAGGTTTAAGTTTACCAAAGGTGATTTTAACGTAAAAGATTTCGACACTTCGGACACTCCGAAACTTAACCGACAAGAGGGCGAGGAACTTTCAGCCAAAAATATCGAGAGAATGAAAGAACTTCAAGACCGTCTTTACGCAGAACAAAAACAAGGGCTTTTGATAGTTTTTCAAGCGATGGACGCCGCCGGAAAAGACGGGGCAGTTAAACATGTTTTTTCGGGACTTAACCCGTTAGGTGTGAATGTGCACAGCTTCAAAAAACCGTCCGATGAAGAAGCAGCACATGATTTTTTGTGGCGTGTTTCAAAAGTTGCGCCCAAAAGAGGGATGATAGCTATTTTTAATCGTTCCCACTACGAGGCGGTTTTGGTTGAAAAGGTTCACGAACTATATAAGCTTGCCGACATGCCGGATTATTGCAAACAAGGCGATGTCATCAAAAAACGTTATAAACACATAAAAAACTACGAACAGTATTTATACGACAACGGAATTAAGGTGATTAAGTTTTTCTTAAACATCTCTAAAAAAGAACAGTCCGAAAGATTTTTTGCAAGGATAGACGAAAAGGCAAAGAACTGGAAGTTCAGCAGCAACGACATTAAAGAACGCGAACATTGGGACGAATATCAAAAGGCGTTTGAAAAAGCTATTAACCAAACCTCGACAGAGGACTGCCCGTGGTATGTAATACCGGGCGACGCAAAATGGTATGCAAGGGCGGTTATCTCCGAGATAGTGGCAAACACGCTTGAAGAGATGAATCCACAATATCCGAAACTTCCAAAACAAGAGCAAGCCTTGCTTTCAAGCGCAAGGGATACGCTTATCGACGAGGGGTATGTTCCGAAAGAAGAAGACTAGTTCAATGAGGAATGAGGAATTAAGAATTAAGGTGTCGTCAAAACCAACCGGTAGTTGGTTTTGACAATAGAATTTAATGAAAGAATTGTGATTTTAAGCAAACAAAAAGCAACGGCAATGTTTCGATGGTTTTTCGATATAGCGCCGTTGCTTTTTTATTAAGATATTATGTGTTTTTAATATAGCGACATTTGGGAAAGTTTGAACATCCATAAAAACTGTTTCCTGCGTTAGCTCCTTGTTTGGCTATGCGTAAAACAAGTTTGCTTTGACATTTCGGACAGATAAGGTCGTCTTGTTCATTTTTAATCGGTGGGTTATCTTGATTGTTAGAATTGAGTTTTTCGTCTTGTGGTTTCTCGATTATTTGATTTGTTGATTTTGGTACAATTTTTTTGTTTATATTTTCTATGTGCAAAGCTTTTGTGGCTTTATCAACCTTTGTTAACGGTTCAAGTTTTGAATATAGGTTTTCGATATCTTGCTCAGAGACAATGTCGGGCGAATTGTCCCATATATGTTTAACTGTAACATATAACCTGTCACGCTTTATGACTTTAACCTCGGAGTTTTCGATCGTTACTTTTTTAAGCTCACATCGCTCAGAAAAAGCAATAATTGAAAATAATGGAATTTCTTCCTCGATAAATCCCGCAAGATATTTCATATGAGTATCGTTTTGTTTAATAGGGTTATAGAATTTATTTTTTTGTTTGTTGGGTAACATAGCTGTCCAATTAAGAGAGTTTTCATCTCCAAAAATCCAGCCGGAATAGTTTTTGCTTTCGATAACAAAGATGCCTTTTGCAGTTATGTATAAAATATCGATTTCAGAGGTTTCTCCATTTGGTTTTGGGATATAAACATTTTTAAGTATCTTTCCTTTTCGACCAAAAAACTTAAGCCATTTTAATTCCCTGGCAGTCAACTTTTCGCCATGTTTTCCTAACCAGTTGGCGTCAAAAATTTCGTCTAACAACATATCAAGCAAACCTTTTGCCATAATAAATCCTCCTTATTAGTTAAATCTGTTTATAAAGCGACTCGGGAGCATTTTGTTTAAGATATCGGCCCATGCCTTTTTTGCCTAAAAATTCGCCGTTTTTGTACACAAGATTTCCTCTTAAAAACGTAGCTTCGGGATAACCTTTTAAAGTTTGTCCTTCGTAAATCGTGTGGTCCGACATGCTGTGCAACATGTCGTTTGTGATAGTCACTTGCTTTTTGGGGTCGTATACAACAATATCACCGTCAAGCCCAACCGCAATGTCCCCTTTTCTGTCTGAAATTCCGAAAAGTTTTGACGGATTTTTGCAACAAAGCTCAACCGTGCGACTAAACGAAATTTCGCCGGCATTAGCAAGCGATAACATGTACGGATAACAAAGCTCAATTCCTCCGCAACCGTTTGGGATTTTGGTGAAGTCACCCGTTTTTCCGTTATCGGTTGCGCGCTTGTCCTTTTCAAAAAACGGGCAATGGTCGGTAGCCATCATCGAAACAGTTCCGTCTTTAACCGCGTTTAAAAGAGCTTGTCGCGAGCTTTCTCCTTTTATCGGAGGAGAACACACGAAAAGTTCCGCGTCTTTGCCTTTGTAAACCTCGTTTGTAAAAACAAGATATTGCGGACAACTTTCGACATATATCTCTTTGTTTTGGTCAACAAACTGCTTTGCAAACTGTGCGCCGTCGCCGTCTGAAAGGTGGGCTATGTAAAATTTGCCCCCTACTTCAAGCGCAAGCTCAACAGCTTTTCGGTTAGCAGCGGCGGCAACCTCTTCGTTTTTAGACATATAGTGCCACCAAGGTTGTGTTTTCCCCTCGCTTAAATATTGGTTGATAAGATGTTCGCTAAGCGTTTTATCTTCGGCGTGTACCCCGACAATCCCGCCGACATCTCGCGATTTTTTCAGCACCTTTTCAAAGTCAGAGTTGTTAAGGAAAAAATCATACACCATATAAACTTTGTATGAGTTCACCCCAAGAGAGGGGCATTTTTCGAGAGAATTTAAAAGATTCGGTGTCGAAACATCCGATATGCCAAGGTGGAACGAATAGTCTACGGCGGGAAAACCTTCGGCAGATTTTTGTTGACGAACGACACTTTGTCCCATGTCCTCGCCTTTTTGCTGGAGTATGAAATCGAACACCGTCGTGGTGCCTCCGCACGCCGCCGCCCTTGTGCCGGTGTAATAGTCGTCCGACGTAAAGATGTCTTTGTATGGCATCGCAAGGTGAGTGTGTCCGTCGATAGCTCCCGGAACAACGTATTTCCCAAAAGCATCGTACACCATATCAAATCCATCCGGCGAGATATCCGGGGAGATTTCGGTAATCTTTTCGTTTTTTATAACGATATCCGAAACAAAACTATCGCACGATGTGACAATTTTTCCGCCTTTTATTAAGATGTTCATAAAAACCTCCGTTTTATTTTGACTTTTTTCTTTAAAAATAGGATAATATTATTAATTCGTAATTCGTAATTCGTAATTCGTAATTAATTATAATTTAAAAATATGGTTATCTTTTAAAAATGCTTATTTTATTTCAAATGCATAGCATTTGTGCTAAATAACTGGTTGTTCAGCAGGCTTTAGTTATATTTCGTCTGTTTTTGTTAATATTAATAATATACCATATATCTTTCTTTTATAAAACAAAAAAAGGAGTATTTTATCTTGAAAAGAAGACCTTTAAGTATATCTTTTATCTGTCTTTTGATATTTGTGGTTTCAACAGTTGTTTCGACAGTTGCGGTCGTGTCGATTAAATCGAACGAAACCGAACAACAGCAACAAGCCCTTGCGCAAGCAAAAAGCAACTCGCCACGAACAGGAACGATTTTAACTAAATCGGTTTCCGAAACAACGCTTGAAAGCATGACTCTTGAACAAAAGGTTGGCCAACTTTTTATTTTAGGGTTTAAATTTGACGAGCAAGGCGAAGATATGTTGGAACTTTCCTCCGAGGCAAAACAGACGATAAATTATTGTAAGCCGGGCGGAATTATCCTCACGGGATTTAACATGAGTACTCCCCCACAAACCACACAGTTTATAACAGACGCAAAAAACGCCTATTCAGAATATCCTTTGTTTGTGTCAATCGATGAAGAGGGCGGAGATATAAGTCGACTTAACTTGATTGGAACTTTTTCCGAAGACGAACGAATTCCAGCACCGCTTGAAATTGCACAAAACGAAACTCCACAAGACGCATATGATTATATGGCAACGATAGCAACCGAACTTAAAGAATTAGGATTCAACCTTAACTTTGCCCCGAGTTGCGACATCTTTTCCAACCCCGAAAACACTGTCATAGCAAACAGGGCCTACGGAACGACGGCGGAACAAGTTGTAAACTTTATTCCAAGCGCAATAAAAGGCTTAACCGACAACGGCATAATAGCGGTTGCAAAGCATTTTCCGGGACACGGCGACACGATAACCGACACACATTATGGCCTAGCCTCGGTTGACCACGATCTTGAAAGGCTTCGCGAATTTGAGTTTGTGCCGTTCGAAGCGGCTATCGAAACGGGGGTTGACATGATAATGACGGCGCATATATTAACCGAAAACGCCACCGAAAACGAAATGCCTGCGACGATGAACAAACAGCTTATAACCGATATATTAAAAGGTGAGTTAGGTTTTGAAGGGGTTGTAATAACCGACGCGCTCGACATGGACGCGATTACTCTAAACTACAGCTCGAAAGATGCCGCAGTCGCGTGTATACAAGCCGGTGTCGACATTCTTCTTATGCCGGAAGACCCAAAAGAGGCGTATGAAGCGGTTTTGGAAGCGGTTGAGACGGGAGAAATTTCGGTCGAAACTATCGAACAATCGGTCCTCAAAATTTTGGAGCTTAAATATAAATATGGTATACTGAAATAAAAAGAGGGATTAAAGGTGCGAGGAGAATGGAAAAGGACAAACAACCGATAGATATGGGGGTCGTCGAAAGAATATCGAACGAGGCGACCCAAAAAATCAACAATTTTAAAAATAATCGTAGCTCGTTTATGATTTTGTCGGCACTTGCCGGAATGTATGTCGGTGTTGCGGTAATTCTGTCCGCAACGGTTGGCGCGGCGCTTCCAAAGCCGTTTGTGTACGGCGCAAACATCGTTCAAGGATTAAGCTTTGGAATTGCTTTAAGCCTTGTTGTGATGGCAGGAAGCGAGCTTTTCACCGGCAACAACATGATTATGACGATTGGGTTGTTGAAAAAAACAGTTAGACTTTCTGAAACGTTAAAGTTTTTTTGGTTCAACTGGATAGGAAATTTTATTGGTTCGGCTGTGCTTGGAACTATGTTTGTTTTGACCGGGCTTGCGGACGGAGAGCTTGGCCAATACATAATCATGACAACAAACAACAAAGTTTCGCTTACCATAATGCAACTTATTTTTTGTGGAATACTATGCAATTTTCTTGTATGTGTAGCGGTTTGGTGTAGTAAAAAAATGACCTCTGAATCGGGGAAGCTTATTATAATTTGCATGTGTTTATTCGCGTTTATAACGTCGGGATTTGAACACAGTGTGGCAAACATGACGGCTTTTACAATGGGGGTTTTGCTTTCGGGTGGCGAAGTCGCCACAATTATCGGATGTCTTTATAACTTGTTTTTTGTCACGATAGGAAATATGTTGGGCGGGATATTGTTTGTTGCCCTTCCATATTTTATAGCTGACACGCGAGAGTCCAACAAAAAATCGTAGCGTTGTAACAACAAAGCAGATAAGCAGTTTGCAAACTAAATATTAAACTTAATAATTTTTTTTACTAAATGAGCAATTTTTTTCGTCAAAAACATTGACATATTGCAAAAGTAATGGTATACTATTCAAGCAATAACGTTTGCGGGTTTAGCTCATTTGGTAGAGCGCCACCTTGCCAAGGTGGAGGTAGCGAGTTCGAGCCTCGTAACCCGCTCCATTTTTTTATAAAAAATGTTTTTATGGCGCCATAGCCAAGTGGTAAGGCCGAGGTCTGCAAAACCTCTATCCTCCGGTTCAAATCCGGATGGCGCCTCCAAAAGAAACCTCACAGCATGAAAAATTGTTGTGAGGTTTTTTTCTTTTGTTATAGATTATTCAATCCGCCAAGGCAGAGGTTCAACCTCTATCCTCCGGTTCAAATCCGGATGGCGCCTCCAAAAGAAACCTCACAGC
>CAYJAY010000030.1:0-14126 GCA_964368445.1 uncultured Oscillospiraceae bacterium | reverse complement strand
GAGGTTCAACCTCTATCCTCCGGTTCAAATCCGGATGGCGCCTCCAAAAGAAACCCCACAGCATGAAAAATTGTTGTGGGTTTTTTTCTTTTGTTATAGATTATTCAATCCGCCAAAGCAGAGGTTCAACCTCTATCCTCCGGTTCAAATCCGGATGGCGCCTCCAAAAAGAAACCCCACAGCATGAAAAATTGTTGTGAGGTTTCTTTTTTATGATATTTTGTTACAATCCTGTTTATTTTGTTGATTTTTCTAAAATGAAATTACAATAATCACCAAACGGCAAAGGTTTGCTGAAAATAAAACCTTGGATATAATCACAGCCACATTCAATAAGGAAGTTTTTCAATTCATCGTCCTCGACACCTTCCATGACAATTTCGATATCTTTATCAAGCGATTTAACCGCCAACATAAATTTGTTAAAAAAATCGCGGTGTTTTTCGTTCGAGGTAGACCCTACTACGAAACTGCGGTCAAACTTGATGATGTTTATAGGGGCGCGGAAAAACATACTAAAGTTTGAATATTCAACCCCGAAATCGTCCAACTCAAACGAGAACCCGTAGTCCAGAAACTCTTTCATCATCTTAAGCGTCGCGTCGAGATCGGTTGCAAACGTGCGCTCGGTTAGCTCTATTCTTATCATATCGGCTGAAAGGTTGTGGCGCGTTACAACGTCGTTGACCTCTTTTGCGACACCTTTTTTCATAAACATGGTATATGGGAAGTTGACAGAAATTGAAGACAGTTTTAACGCCGAGCCGAATTTGTTTATAATTTTGCTATAGTCTGAACAAACAAGTTCCAATATCATTTCGGTTATTTTCACAATTAAACCGGTGTCTTCAGCAATTGGTATAAATTCTCCCGGTGAGATAAAGTCGCCTTGGTCTGGCTTAAATCGTATTAAAGCCTCTGCCATTGAAAACTCGTCCATTTTAATTGAATAGATAGGCTGATAGAACATCTCGAACCCGTCGGTGTCCAAAGCTTTTTTTATACGTTCGATAACGTAATTTCTGCGTTTCATCTGTTCGACAATGTTGATATCATAAAAACTGATTGTGTCGTTTGTTGATTTTTTTATTATCGATAGAGAATAGTCCATTGCGGACATAACCTCTTGTGTCTTGGTTCCAAACTGTGGAAAATCAACCTGCGCATAGACAAACTCTATTGAAAACGCGCTGTCATCCAGCTCGAAAGGCTGTTTTAAGCTTTCGCAGATATCTTGTACCTTTTGTTTAAGGGCGCTGTCGTAACCGGGTAAAAGTAACGCAAACTCGTCACCGGAATATCGGAAAAGCTGTTTGTTTAAAAACAACGTTCTAAACCTTAACGCAATTTGTTCAAGCAACGTGTCTCCAAAGCTTAAACCATTACGCTCGTTTATTCCTTTAAAGTTTCTGATGCTGAAAACAATAAGGGAATATGGCGTGTCTGTTTCACAGAGTTTGGTCATCCTTTTTGTAAGCGAGGTTCTGTTAAGCAGTTCGGTTAAAGGATCTGTGTTTTGTGAAACGTTGTGTATATAAAACTGGATTATCAAAACCCCAACAACACTCGCGAGCCCCGACAGTTGAAGTGACGGAAAAATTAGTTGTGTGCAAAAAATTAACGTTGCGATAAAAAGGTTTAAACATATAAGTAAAAGGCTTAACCTTTGCGGAGATTTAAAGTTTTTAATGGTAAAATAGATAACCAAACCGAAATAATACAACGCTATGACATATGATATTCTAAACAAATCCCCGCGCACATAACCAATTGTTGGGGATATCGTGAAGATTAACCTATGGATACCGTTGGTGACAACAAATAAACAATAGATTGCATACGGCAACCACGCCCAATAATATTTTCTAAAAAAGTTAATTTTATATGTTTTGGGGTAGATTAAAGTTATCCCATAAAACAACGCCATCGGCGCCGCTATCGAGCAGGTTAAAAAATACATGTATTTTAATGCATCGACTACCCACAAAGGATAGTTCATGAAATAATCAGCCGTAACAAGCGATGCAATCGTTGAAACAATCGACACAAGTGTTGCAAGTTGCATCCATTTTAATGCGCCATATCTCGTCGTGCCTTTACTCTCATTCAAGGCAAAACTTATAGTCGCAAGACAGATTATTATTAACGAAGCATACTCAGCCGCCAGATTATAAAAAGCCATAAATTTTTACCCACATTAAAAATACATAATAAATTAATATTTATTATACGCCTAAAACATTAAACCGTCTACACTAAAATATAAACAAAAAATGAATAGATTTGTTTTAAATAGTATAATTATCAAAAACCAACCAGCCTGATGTGGTGATTAAGATTTGTTTTAAATATGAAATCTATTTTATTCTTTTTATTTTTCCACCACACGAACAATGGTAGTGTTCGGGATGTTCGACAAACCGTGTTTTTTTTATACGCTTAAATTCAACACCACATCTCTCGCAAGCAAGAAGATATCGCGGTTTTGTGTCGTCCACAATCCCAAGAGCCTCACAGCTTGTGGTTCTTGAAATGTTATATCCGAAAGCCGCGTTCATTTTCTCGGCATATCTTTTCCAACGCTCACCATGGTTTTTACACCCGAAACAGGTGTGCAAAATCTCGTGTGCTAAAATTTCTTTAATGGCAAATTCACCCGAACTAACAACCTTTTCGGCTATCTCGACCGTGTGCCCAAACGCGTTAGATTTGCAACTTCCAAAACGCCGTTTAACCCGACTGTTTATCGAAACAGTCGGGTTAATAGTCCTTGATACAGGTATCTTGATGCTTCTTGCCTCTTTAATAACCTGTTTTAGAAGCAAATTGACATCATTCATTATTGTTTTACGAAGTACGCAACGCCGCAACAACCGGGACCCGCATGTGTTCCGACAACGCTGCCGACAGAACCAATCTCGGCATCTTTAGCTCCGCAAAGCTTTCGAAGTGCCTTTGCTTCGTCAACAGCTATGCTATGTCCAAACATTACGGGAAGCGAACTGTCGTGTTCTGCTTTAAACTTTTCGCAAACAGCTTCTGTAGCCTTTGCGAACCCTCTTGCTTTGCCTATTGATTTAACTTCGCCGTCTTCCACCGTTATAATCGGTTTAACGCCAAGCATCGAACCAACAACGCCCGAAGTTTTTGAAAGGCGTCCACCTTTTACGAGATAGTCAAGCACGTCGATAACCGCCGCTATACGAAGCTTATCGGCAAGTTCTTTTATTTTTTCGGTTGCGTCGTTCAAGCTAACCCCTTTATCACGAAGTTCAACCGCCATCTTTGCTAGAAGAGCAAGCCCAAACGTTGTGTTTTTGGAATCGATTATGCTAATGTTTTCGCGAGAACATATCTCTTTTGCTATTGAAGCTGAGTTATTTGTTCCGGAAAGTTTTGTTGCGATAGTCAAAACCATTATATCGTCGTTTGGATATTTATTGAAAAGATCCTCAAACGCCGCGGGGGAAACGAGAGAAGTCGTCGGAAGGTCTTTTGACGAGGTGAGTTTTTCAAAAAACTCTTCGTTTGTGATTTCATATTTGTCTTGATATGATCCGTCTTTGAAGTTTACCGTTAGCGGTATCATGACAATGTCAAGTTCCTTCGCTCTTTCGATAGTCAAGTCGCATGTTGTATCAACTACTAGAATAAATGACATAAATTTGGTACTCCTTAAATTTTGTATATATATTCAAATAAGCAAAAATGCATTATAAGCTAGGGTAATTTTCATCATGTTGATTTAAGTTTTAAAAGGTCTTTATATTTCGAGATTAAAAGCCCCATGATAACCAAAACTATTCCGAAAAACGCCATTAACGTTATCTCTTCTTTCAAGAACAAAAACGCCGTCAACGTTGCAACCACCGGTATGAAATAGATATAAACGCTGGCTTTTAGCGTTCCTATCTTGCGAATGGTTATGTTCCATGTGGCAAAACACACAGCAGACGCAACGACGCTTAGAAACAACAGACACGCGAGATTAATCGGTTTAATCAACGTGTCAAGCGTTATGCTGTAGTCTATAAACGGCACCGTTAAAAGCATTCCTAGAGAACCATAGAAAAAAATTCTCTTTGTCGACTCGGTCGGCGAAATCCCCGTTTCTCCCGTTTTCTTTAAAAGTATCGAATAAACCGCCCACAAAAATGCAGAGGCCAGCGCGAGAAGATCCCCTGTCGGATTAAGCTCAAGGTTTATAACTCCGTTAAAACTTATAAGCGCAACCCCAATGAGCGCAACCACAAGCCCAACAAAAAAAGAACCCGAAATTTTTTGTTTTCTGTTAAGTATCTTTTCAAGCACCACCGTGAAAAAAGGAGAGGTCGAAACCATTATGCTGACGTTTGCTGCGGTGGTGTACGATAGCGCGGTATTCTCGAATATACTGTACAGTGGAATTGAAACTATGCCTGCCGCTATGAAATAAAGCTCTTCAATCTTTCGTTTGGGTTTGGTTATCTTTGGAACAACCACAACCATTATGACAAGCGCCAAAAGATATCGTATGAAAATTATCTCGAACGGCGTAAAATCCAAAAGCAGGATTTTGGACATCATAAACGTGCTTCCCCACACCGCTATCGTAAAAATAGCGAACAGATGTCCGCTCATGCCTTGATTTTTTATCATATTGTTTTCTTACCAATCTGAACTGAATTTTGAAATAACAATACGATTTTAACATAAAAGTACGACATTATGCAACAACCCACACGAAATTTGTTAATAATTCGTTAATGTGTATATTAATTTCAGCGGAAATGGAAAAAAAGAGTTGATTTAGATATCTCCCCCCGCCTTCGGCGGGGGGAGATATCTAAAAAGTTAATTAACGCCTTTGTCAACACCCTTTCAGCGTCATATTTGAATAACATTTCAAAATCATATATAATATAACATATTGTAAAAAGAGGGAAATCACGATTAAAAATTATTTGAGGTGAATAACATGTCGATGAAATTTAAACAATATGCAAGACAGAGATTTAACGATGTCAAAGAAAGCGTTAAAGACAACGTTGTGGTTTTTGCTTTAACGTTGTGGTTGTTTTTGCTTTTAAAGCTCGAACTTCTATTTGGTATAACTTTTTTGCTAGATGGGGAATTTTGGGTGACAGCTGGATTTTTCGGAATTATAACAGCTTTTTGTTTGACAAAGTTTTTTGAATTCAAGCAAAAAAGCGGCAGAAAATATCTTGTTATCAACGCCGCCTTGTCGATAGCGGTTTGTGGCGCTTGGCTTTTTGTAACCGACAAAGCGGCCAAGATTGGCGGAACGTTTGAAAACTATGTATACATGATTTATATCGGGCTGTTTTTGGTGCTTTCTTTTTTGTCGCTTTATTTCATCTCGAAAACTTCTGACAATCAAAAAATGTTGCCCAAAATTATCACGTCGGGCATCTTTGCGCTTGCCGTTTCTACAATTGTTTTTATCGGCCTTTTGGTGTCTATACTTGCGTTTGATGCTATGATAGTTTCGTTCGATAACCTTTTTGAATATATAGCGGTCACCGCTCTTTTTTGTTACATAGTAATAGCTATAAACCTTTTTATTTCAGGGCTCCCGAAAGGCAACAGCTTTGAGATTTCAAAGCTGTTCAAAGTTTTGGCGCTAAACATTGGGCTTTCGCTATATTTAATTTTAATTGCGATACTGTATCTATATCTTTTGATAATAGTATTCACGTTTGAGATGCCGGCGGGCGAGATTAACTATTATTCAACAATTGCAACCGTCTTGTTTATCTTTTTCAACTTTGCGCTTAAAAGCTATAGCGGAAAAGCTGTCGACCTTTTTTATAAATATGGAAAGTTTGCCATAATCCCTATAATCGCTATGCAGGTTATAGCGATTGCAATTCGTGCGGCGGCATATGGATTTACCGTTATGTTTTTAATCTCGATTGTATATGTCGCGTTGTCGGTTTGTTTTGTCGCGTTTTTGTTTTTGCACAAAAAAGTTGACATAAACTTGTTTTTCATAGTTGCCGCGGTTTTGGTATTTTTGTTTGGGACAACTCCGCTTAACGTTATCGATATCGCAACCTCAAGCCAACTTTCAAGGCTTGAAGGTATAACGAGCGAGGGGCAAGGCGAATACACCGACGAGCAGAAAAACGAAATAGTCGAAATTTTTAATTACCTTTCGTTCAGCGGAGGAAAAGAGGCGGACGAATTTTTGGGGCGCGTTTCGGGGGAAAGCCTCGACCGCGACGAAACGTTTTTTCAGATTTTTGGGTTTGAGAGAAGTTACCGATATGACAGAGAGGATAACAACAACCCGATAAAAAAATATAACAGATATAACTACTTTGATAAACTGGACACTTCGGGGTTTGACACTATTCATTTCGATGTCTATAGCATCGGTGACGTTCAAGATGCCTTACGAGGCGACGACACCATGCTTTTGGTTCAAGACGGCGACGGCACTCAATTTGAAATCTCGTTCGACTTGCTTTATGACCAAGTGTTGTCCTTAATTGTTGAAAGCGGCGCTAGCGAGGGCTATAGCGAAAACGAAAGCGTGATGTCTGTCACGCTTGTAGGTGGCGGGGAGTTCTATATAAGAGACATGGTGTTTTACCACGACACTGAAAACGAAAGTTATCGAGTGGATTATATGCATGGGTATGTGTTGAGGTAGAAGCTTTAACTATTGTTAGGTTATTGATATATGACTCTACCCATTTATGGCGATATATTGTATAATACAGTTAAGCTAAACATCTTGATCCCTACCAAAAAATTAAACGAGGTTTTAGATGAACTTTGAACAAGGATACAACAACTTTTTTGAAAACAACAAACGCGGAATATTTTTCGGCATAATTTTCGCCGCGGTTTTCACCGCGTTTTACATTACATTTAAGATGTTTCCAATAACTCCAACATGGACGTTTGGAATATTTCTTATATCTTTTTTCGGTGGTACGTTTTGCGCAAAAAAAAGCGACAAAAAAACAAAGATATCCTCTATTGTGTTTGCCGCTATCGTTTCGTTTTTTCTTGTCGCAAGGTACACCATTGTGACAGGGGGCGAACCGCGCGACTGGACGTTGTTCCAACCGGCGTTGTTTTTGGTGTTGTTTTTTTTCTATGGCGTTATGTCGCTAGGATACGTTAACATTGCAAAAAGCATCTCGCTTGACTTCTATGATAAGATTGTCCCGACAAAAAAAGAATATTTCGCATATGTGGCCGTTTTGCTTGTGGCATGGCTTCCGGTGTTTTTGGCGTTTGGCCCAATTCGCATGTCGGCAGATTCGACGTGGGTTGTCGAACAAGCTCTTGGGATACTTCCATACAACGATTGGCACCCCGTCGCATATACACTTATAGTAAAACTGTTTTTCAACATCGGTATGCTTTTTGGCGGAACACATCAAGCCGGAGCTATGTTTTTCGGTATTAGCCAGATGATTTTCCTCGCGCTAAGCCTTGCATACAGCGTTTATTGGATGCGTAAAAGGGGGCTTCCAATCCTTTTTTCTGCCCTTGCAATATTATATTTTTGCTCTTCGCCGATGTTTGGCGGAAACGCGATAACGGTTTGGAAAGACATTCCGTTCCACGCGATAATAACGCTTTTAATTCTCTACCTTGTCGACATAGTCGACAGCAAAGGGGAAATTATCGAGACAAGCAAAGGACTTGTAAAGTTTGTTGTTTTAGGTCTTTGTGTCTGTTTTTTCCGTGGAGTCGGCACACTTATAATGTTAATTGTATGCGTTTTGGTGCTCGCTTTTTACCGCACAAAGTTTGCTAAAAAAGCGGTTGTTTTCGCGGCAATGCTTATCTTTGTAAAGCTTATAACAGGGCCGCTTTATGCCTATTTAGATATTCCAACCGCCCAAATTCAAGAACAGTTTTCGGTCCCGCTTCAACAGATTGTGTTTTCGCTTAAAGAGGGCGCAGAGCTTACCGAGTCGCAAGAACAAAGGCTTTCAAATTTTATGGATATCGAAGGTGTGAAACAAGCATACTACCCCAACACCTCCGACCCCGTCAAAAGTGGCCCGTATCTCGACAGGGAATATTTCGCGGACAACGTCGGCGGATTTTTGGTGTTGTGGCTTGAACTTTTACCGCAAAATTTCGACAGCTATCTAACCGCGTGGCTTACCCTTACAAGAGGCTTTTGGCAAACAGGATTTTGGGACAGTGGTTATGTAAGTTACGACGACAACAACGGCTATTGCGACATTGTATATTTTGAAGACAATATCTTCAACAAATATCTTGGCATCGACATAAAAGGGCGTTTTGTCGACAGTGACGTGTTTATCCCGCCGGCTTTTCTCGGTTTTTTCAGCCTTTTCACCACAGCGGTTTTGATATCGTCAAAACGCTCTGCCTACATTCTTCCTGTCGCGCTTTATCTTTTGCCGTGGCTTGGGGCGCTTGCGACAACCCCAACATATTTTTCCTATCGCTATGTTCTAACGTTGCCGTTCGCGTTCCCTGTGATTATATTTATTTTGTTTAAATATAAAACGCAATGTTTGAAAGAGAATTCGTAATTCGTAATTCGTAATTCGTAATTCGTAATTCGTAATTTTAGTATCGCATTTTCACTCCTCTCGGCGACCTTACGGCCCGCCACCCTCCCCAATGAAGAGGGCTAAATTAGCCTCCCTCTGAGAGGGAGGTGGCAAAATCTTTGATTTTGACGGAGGGAGTTGCCCTCGTCGCTCCGGCTACGTTGCTTGAATGACATAAAAAGACGAGAAAGCAAGAACTTTGCGCTTGCCTTTCTCGTTGGCTGACATTTTTGCAAAAGACATCAAAGCTCGTACATCGTTTCGGGGGCGATCTTTAAAAGCGCGTTACGGTTAATTATTTTATATCCGCCTTTGATTTTTTCTATTATCTTTCTGTCGCATAATTTTTTTATCGTCCTTAACATGTTGCGATAACTCGAACCAATAGATTTTGCAACATCGGTCAATCTGTCGTTGAAATATTCGTCTTTTGCTGTTTCAAGAATATAGGCGCAAAGGCGCTGTTCCCCCGAATAAAGCGAGTGCATAACTACGTTTTTCGACGACCTAACAAGTTTATTTGCAAGCTCTGCCCCCACTCGGTTTAAAAACAAAACGTTGTTTTTAAGACTTTTTGCATAGTGTTTAAACGGAAGCGCAATGCAAACAAAATCGGTCACCGCAACAAGCGTTGTGCCGGCAGTGTTCGAGGACGACATAAGTTCCGCGTCGCCTATAATTCCGGCCGAGATATAGTATGCCAAGATAACGTCTTCGCCGTCGCCCGACGACAAGAAAACTTTTGCTGTTCCGGACAAAACAAACATAATGCTATCAATTGGGAAAAGTTCTTGGATAATAGTTTCGCCCGAAACATATTCATTAACTCGTGCGTTTGCCCAGTCAAGGTTGACTATATCGTATGATGCCAAAATCTCGACATGTTGTTGAGATATTTTTTTTGTTTTCATACTATAAAAATTTCCTTTTTAAATAATTATACCATAGATGTGACAGTTGTCATATCTTTTTTGATTGTTGGGGGTTATTATTATTGTGAGAAAAATATAAAACAAAGGATTAAATATTAATAATGTATAACTTTCTTGCGCTTTTAACCGGCATGGCAATCTCGATTATGATAGCGATTAATGGGGGACTTTCCGAGTCATACGGAATTTATACCGCCTCGGTAATTATTCACATAGTAGGTTGTGTTTTTGGATTTTTAGTCATTAAATTAAAAAAAGAAAAAATTACGTTTAAGGTTGACTTCCCGAAATGGATGTTTCTCGGGGGAGCTTTTGGCGTTTTGACGACGGTTTTTAACAATTTTTCGTTTGGCAAAATAAGCCTTACAAGCATCGTCGCACTTGGACTTTTAGCAAAGGCGTTGTCCTCGGTTGTTATAGATTGTTTTGGCCTTTTCGGAGCAAACAGATATCCGTTTAAAAAAACCACCCTCATTGGCCTTGCGTTTGCAATGGCGGGCATCGTTGTCATGATGGACGATACAACCGAAGGCGCAATGTTCGCGGTTGTGCTTTCGCTTTTGACAGGCGTCACGGTGGTTATGTCAAGGACGGTTAACGCCGAGCTTGGCGAGAGAATAGGTTCGCTTAAAGGCTCGTTTGTTAACCACGTTGTGGGGCTTCCGATAACGTTGGTTGCGGTGGCGGTTTTCGGGTTAAACGAACCGTTTTTTCAAAATTTCGAACCAAACACAAACCCGATAGTTTATGTCGGCGGTGTCTTGGGAATAACCGTCGTGTTGCTTTTTAACATAGTCGTTCCAAAACTTCCGGCGTTTCGGGTGACACTTCTCACGTTTGTAGGCGAGGTTTTCTGTGGCGTTCTCGTCGACCTTGTGCTTTCCCAAGGGTTCAACCAAAAATCGTTTATCGGGGGGCTTATTGTGGCGTTTGGCGTTGGGATTAACATAGTCATCGAAAGGGTGCAAAGCTTAAAAGCAAAGCTTTAAAGCAAAGCCGAAAAACAATTAATCGTTGTGTTTTTTAAAACTCTACCGACAGGCGGTTGAAGATTTTTCGTTGATAGTATATGATTTTTTCAGGAGGTAGCTTTCAATGTTTCCTGATAACAAACGTTTCGGCGAGTTTATAACCGAGCTTAGAAAACAAAAAAACCTAACCCAAAAACAACTGGCACAAAAACTCAACGTGTCGGACAAGGCGGTGAGCAAATGGGAGCGTGGCCAAAGCTTTCCCGATATAGCGTTGTTGCTTCCGCTATGCGACGTGCTGGAGGTTAGCGCAACGGAACTTCTAGAGGGCGAAAAGATAGAACAAAGCAAAAGTTTTTCCAAAACCCAAGTTGATAATATTATTAAAAAGCTTGTCGAAGTTTCCGATTTAAAAAATATATTTAAACAAAAAGAACCGCTTGGCAAAACGGTTAAAGTTAGCGTCGCCACAAATATTTTAAGCATCCTAACCGTTTTAGTTCCGTTTGCCTTTTGTCTTTTTGTGTTTGAATACCAGTCTTTTGTGCTTTCGTTTATCCCCATTATAATGGTGGGTCCTATTGCTTCTTTTTTGGCGGATTTCGGAATTTTAATCAACGTTGTTTTTTTGTTGCTTGCCCTGTGGCTTTGCTTGAAAAAATCCGTTATATATCTTTTTTCAACAGCTAGTTTTATCGTTGCGATAGTGTTTTTAATCCGATACAACCTTATGTTGGGTCGGCTTGCAAACGTCGAAGGTTTTTGGGCTATAGTTATAACAGAGCTTATTTGCTATTTAGTAGCTCTGCTTTTTGCTGTGGCGGTGTTGGTTTTTGGATGTGTGAAACAACGGCGAAACATGAAAAAACCAAGTCGAAGTTTTAAAGATTGGTTTAGCGGCTAGGGTAGATTGTCGCAAAAGCTCTGTTGTGAAATCATGTTTGAGCATTTTGCACAAACATAATGGGTGGAATGTAGGGAATTGTGCTAATCAAAACTTTACATATGCCCTCTCAGTCACTTCGTGCAGTCTCTCCAATTTGAAAACCTTTGGTTTTCAATATAGGGAGAAGCCAATTTTCGCCTCTCCCTTTGGGAGAGGTGCCGGTCGCAACCGGCGGAGAGGGCTTTTTGTTGCTTGATGAATTTGTAAACTTTTAGATTTTACAACGTACTACATTCCCCCATTTTTTTATGCATTAACACTGGCTTTGTCACAACTCCTTTAAAAAAATCAAAAAAAAATTACATCAATTTTGAGAAAATTAACACAAACGGTTTTTTTTATGTTATAATAAACTTCACTTGTGGTGAAGTTTTGGGAAATACTCCTTGCCTCGCTTCACTCGTCATTTTGCACCGGTGGTGCAAAAACGTAGTATTTCTTGCATTTTGAGCTTTATTTAATTATAATAAATATAATAATGAAACAAAAAACCAAAGAAGGGAAAAAAATAATGAAAACTCTTTTAAAAACTATGCCGCTTTTGGCGGTGCTTTGTGTTGCGGTGTTTGTGTTCCCAAACCAAGCGTCGGCTTTGGAGGTTAAGATTGGTCAACACGGCATAAACAATGCTCATAATACACCTCCTAACGATCCTTCTGCAAATATTTTGTTTTCGGGTGACACCTTAACCTTGGAGAATGCGTATATAGTGCTTAATGACAGCACTAAAAGTATAGAGGTATTTGGTGATCCTACCAAAGAACAACTAAAAATTGTTCTTGTGGGAAACAACAAAATCATAGTTAATGGCAAGGATGAAAATGACGTTTTAGAAAAAGGCCATGTGGGAATTTCATCACAAGTCGATTTGATTTTTTCCGGCTCCGGTTCTTTGACAATAACCTCTGGAGTGGGTACCGGAATTGAGGGAATGGATGTCGCCGAGATAGATGTAATTGTTAACGGCGGAAGCCTTTCTGTGACCGGAAATTTTGCGGACCCAAATGGAGACGGAACGAGCGGCATCATCGGAAATCTCTTTGTAGGTGCCGGGGCGCAAAGTGTTTATGTTAAAGGCTCGGAAACTTCGGTGATGGGTACTATCACCGAGGTGGGGAAAATGCTTGAGACCAACCCCAACCCGTATTCATACCCAATAGTCCCGGAAAAACAACCACCGGTAGACCGCGAGAATGTTGTGTTTCAAATGAACAGCTCCCTTTCCAATACCTCATCGCTTACGTTCACTTTCGATGGCGGATATTTCGCAAACTTCGAGGGGGTTTGGATACATGGCTATGCCGTTCCCACATCGGCATACACCACAAGGGTAATCGACGGAGTATTATATATATACCTGAACGAAGACTATCTCTACTATGTCTTGGGTCTTTCAAGGGGCGAGGAACATCTTATGCACGCAGTTTTCAGCAACGGATATGGGATAACAAAGTTCACATATTAAAAAAAATGATTAAGCCACAATATACAAATTGTATATTGTGGCTTTAAATATACACCAAAACAAAACAATTACATCAATTTAGAGATAATTCACACAAACGGTTTTTTATGTGATATAATTTCAAAAGACCTAATAAAAATTTATAGAAAAAAACAAAAAGGGGAAAAACTATGAAAACTCTTTTAAGAACCATGCCACTTTTGGTGGTGCTTTGCGTGGCGGTGTTTGTGTTCCCAAACCAAGCGTTGGCGGCAACAGAAATAACAATAGGTGGAACCAACTATACATGGGCTAATATAGCAAAAAACCCTCTACCTCCAAATTCCGGACTTTCATGGACGGATGGTGGAAACACATTAACCTTTTCGGGGGTTAATTTAGTTGACGAAGTAAACATAGTAGGTGATGTTCGGATACATTTGATAGGAAGCAGTAACTCTATAACTGCGAACGGAGGTCTGCCTCTTTCTGCTGCTGGCAACATAACGTTTACAGGCAGTGGAGCTTTAACTTTAACCGGTGATGCCGGCATTTCTGCTACAAATATAACCGTCAATGGTGGAACATTGAATATAGTTGGGACAGATTGGGGGCGCAGTGGAATCGAACTTTTAGGCGGAGCGGTTACTATAAACGGCGGAAGGATGTTTGTTGAGGGTGGTATCGGAATTGATGGCAACCTTGTAATTAATGGCGGAGAGGGTAGCGCTGAAGGGACAAATACAGCTAGTGGAGCTAAATCTGTTTCTGGCACTATCACAAATCAAGGTGTTGTACTTTCTTCTAATCCCAATCCTTATGTTTTTAAAGTTAATCAACAGCAACAACAAGAGCAGCAACAACAACAGGTAAGCCGCGAGGGCGTTGTGTTTGCAATGGACAGGGATCTTTCTTATCCCAATGGTCTTGTGTTTGCTTTCCACGGCGGATATTTTGCAAACTTCGAGGGAGTTTGGATACATGGGTATGCAGTTCCCGAAGCGGCTTATAGCGTCGATGTACATAACGGAATTGCGTATGTATTCCTCAATCGGGACTATTTGTACTATGCGCTGAACCTTGCACCGAACGAAGAGCATCTTTTGCACGTCGTTTTCAGCAACGGATATGGGGTAACGAATTTCACTTTTAATTAATAAAATTATTAATGCGTAATTTGCATAATTGAATTTGTGGATAGAAACTCTATTTTCTAAAATAATAAAATCAAAACCACCAGTTGAACTGGTGGTTTGAACAGGCCCTATAAGGGCCAAT
>CAYJAY010000029.1:0-32149 GCA_964368445.1 uncultured Oscillospiraceae bacterium | reverse complement strand
CTCGTCAGACACCACCACACCGACGACAGACGACAGCGACGACAACTCGTCTGACACAACCACACCGTCGACAGACGACAGCGACGACACCTCGTCAGACACCACCACACCGCCGACAGACACAACACCGGCAGGCGACAGCAGCACACCATTGACAGACACTACAGTTCCACCGGCAGGCGACAGCACACCGTCTACAGGCACAACGGTTCCGTCGACAGATACAACACCGGCAGGCAACAGCGCACCGGCGACAGACACAACAGTTCCGCCGGCAACAGACAGCACACCGGCGACAGACACTACAGTTCCACCGGCAACCGGTTCTGTCACAACAGAGCCTTCTCCACAGCCTTCTCCACAGCCTGAGCTTGAGGTGGTATCATAAACACACAAACATGTGACAAAAAACACAAGTTGAAAATGTTTAGTTAAACATTATAAAGCGATAACATTAAAAGAACAGCAAACCGATATAAATATTTCGGATTGCTGTTCTTTTTTTTTTGCTCTTTATATTTATTGGTGGTGGAGTTTCCAAGCGGCAACAAGCGTTAGAAAAATTTGTTGACGAATGTTTTTTGGAAGCTTTTTAAATTGTTTGTATTTCATATAAAGTCCGACCTTTCCGCTAAACTGAATTTAGGAAAAAATAACAACTGTTTGTTTTATAGTTTAAAAATTGGGTGCAGTCTTTAAAATTGATTTGATGGTTAGATTATACATCAATTGATTATGGAAAATCTTCGGTTAAAACAAGGCAAAATTATGGCAAAAAGCTCCGCCACAAGGCGGAGCTCATGGAAATACTCCTTGACTCGCTTCGCTCGTCATTTTGCACCGATGGTGCAAAAACCGTAGTATTTCTAAAATTTCAAGCTACATCTACTATAAAAAGCTCCGCCGGAGCCCCAACCCTTGGCTCTCTCTGTGGGAGATCTGTCAATCTCGGATTGACTGAGAGGGAAAGCAGCTAACCTAGCATTTAATTGAATTTGAGGGGAGAGTTAGTTTTCTTGAACTTACATTAAAGCCATTTTGTTAACCGCTTTCTCGCCTTAAGTCTATTTCACTAAATATAAATTTAGCGAAATAGACTACAACCAAAGAAGCCTTTGTTTTCTTACAAAACCGTGTTATCTTCACATTATATAAAAAAAACTAAAAACAGTTGTAGCTACTTAACATTGTAAGTTGCTCAAAAACTCTTTTTAGTTTATAATCTTTATATCTTAAATTAAATTTCAACATCCAATATAATTTTTTCAATCGAGGTTTAAACTCTCTATGTTCAATGACGCCCCAGATATCGTTAAAGAATTTCTTTTCTATATCGAAACTATTAAAAACCATTCGACCAAAACTGTTGACGGTTATTATATAGACCTTAGAACGTTTTTTCGCTTTATTAAACTTCAAAAAGGTTTGGTTGACGACGATACCGAGTTTAAGGATATCTCGATCAAAGACGTCGATTTTGACATTGTTAAATCTATAACAACCCTTGATGTGTATGAGTATTTAAGTTTTATTAAACGTGAAGCTTTGAACGATTCCAAAGCAAGGGCCCGAAAGTTGTCCTGTCTTCGGGCGTATTTCGGTTATCTTTGTAATAAGGTCAACAAGCTTGAAATTAACCCTGTCGCCGACATCGAGATACCATCTGTCAGAAAATCGCTCCCGAAATATCTCACTCTTGAAGAAAGCAAAGCTCTTTTAAACAGCGTTTCAGGCGATTACTACGAACGCGATTATCTTATATTAACCCTATTTCTAAACTGCGGCATGCGTCTTAGCGAGCTTGTTGGAATTAATGTATATGACATCCGAGAAGACACGGTTAAAATAACCGGAAAAGGAAGCAAAGAACGGCTTGTTTATCTAAACGATGCATGTATGTATGCTGTGAAAAACTATCAAGCGGTTCGTGGCGAGCTTTTAAAGGGCGACAGAACAGAACAAGCGCTGCTTTTAAACCGCAACGGCCGACGGTTGACCGGTCGCCGTGTTGAACAGATAGTCGAAAACTATCTTTTGCTATCTGGTCTTTCGGGCAAAGGTTATTCCCCACACAAACTGCGCCACACCGCCGCAACGCTCATGTATCAACACGGCGGAGTAGACATGTTGGCGCTTAAAGAGATCTTAGGACACGAACATGTTTCAACCACCGAGATATACACCCATATAGGAAACGAAGGGCTTCGGAAAGCGATGAGTTCCTCCCCCCTTTCGTCGGTTAAGATAAAAAAGAAAAAATCAAACGATGAGAGTTCTAAAGGTTGATATAAGAATGGTTTGCAACAACACTCCAACACACGCAAGCATACCGTTACATACAAAGCTTGCAACAAGGTTTACGGGGCTTTCCTGTTTATCTTGTGAATGTTCATATCCAAAAAAGAACTTTTCGAACTGTTTGTTAGAAAAGTATATACCGTTTTTGCAAAGATTTATCAATGCGAAAGCCTTTAATATAAATGCCGGCATAAACATAACCGAGCTGTAAAGCAAACCTTTGACACCGTACAACACACATAGGTTTCCACAAAACAAACCTATGCCAAACCCTTTAAGCATAAGTATCGGTGACAGAATAAACGTTCCGAACGGAGAAAACGAAACAGTAAGACAAAAAAACAATAACAGCAGTTCGGGAAAAAACCATGTTATAAACGTTAAAAACGAAACGCTTAAACTTGTTTCAAGCATTACGGTTAATTGTTTTTCTAGAATTGTAACGACCGAATAACTGCCAAAACCCGCCACCAACGAACCCACCACAACACCTGTTAAAACGATTAACAGACAAGCAAAATAGGGCGCTTTGGTTTTGGTATGTTTGCGTTTTTGGTTGAGCTTGAAATTTCTAAAAAAAGAACTTGTTAACATCAAAATAAAAAAACTATCCTTTCAACACCACTAAAACAAACCGTTATAAATGTTTACGATGAAAGGATAGTTTTTATTCGTTTTTATTGAATTTTATTTTGAAAGTTGTTTAGAGCGTTCAACCGCGGCATCAAAACCTTTTTCGATAGAAGTTTCAAATCCATTTTGAGACATCGCTTCAAGACCGGCTATCGTCGCGCCTTTTTTGGAACACACCATGTCTATTAACGTGTCTATCTCTATTCCCGATTCTAAAATCATCTTGGCGCTACCTATCAATGTCCCCGCCATCATTTTAAGCGACATCGAAAAATCTAATCCGTGTTTTTCGGCATGAAGCGCCGTTGTTTTCGCAAACTGGTATATAAATGCGGGGCTACTTGAATTAACCGGTATTATCTCGTCAAACTTATTAGCCGGAATTTCAAACACCTCGCCCATACAATCGAATATCTCGGTTATAATTTTATAATCGTCGTCTTTTATGTTGTCTGGTTTTGCAATCGCCGTCGTTCCACAACCCAACATCAATGGTGTGTTGGGCATAGTTCGTACAACGGGGCAGACATCCAAAACAGCGTCAACTATCTTTTGATGTGAAATGCCGGCGGCTATTGACACGATTATATGATCGTTAGTTAAAAAACTTTTTATCTCGTCTATGACTTCGAAAAAAACCTGGGGTTTTACACATAGAAAAACAATTCTTGACTTCCCTATTGCGTCTTTGACGTCTTGCAAAAGTTCAACTCCGTCAATTGTTTGTTGCGCATACGGATCGTATGCGTATATCTTGTCAAGAGTCTTTAAAGAGTTCCCTACAATTCCACCAGCAATAGCTTTTGCCATATTTCCAAAACCTATAAATGAAATGTTCATATTTTTTTCCCTTTTTATAATCTCCGCCTTCGGCGGAGCTATTAGAAATACTACTTGCCTCGTTTCACTCGACATTTTTGCACCTATGGTACAAAAACCGTAGTATTTACTTATCAATTAGCTTAGTGAATTAATTATACAATCTCCGCCTTCCCTGCCTTCGGCGGAGATATTCAACTAAACTTCCTTTTAAATCTTATTGAGTTTCCTAAAAAACCACCTATACCACTTGCGGCTATTAGCATTATAGCAAGGTATAAAGTTTTTTCATTCATTCCGCTTTGCATTACAACCGTGGACAAAAACAAAAGCATCATCAAAACTGCAAAACCTAAAACGAATCCGTATACCATTCCAAAATTTTTACTTAATCGTCCCATCACAAGCGTTGCAAAAAAAACCGATACGACCGGAAGAATTATCGCTATTTGACTGTACATCACATGTGCGACGTTTATATAAGTCAAAATTAATGCGACAAGACAAAGCAACACAAATTCGATGACACAAAACACCCCGAAAGCTATCCCGATATTTTTCGTCGTGCACGCTGCCGTGCTATTTTTGTTTCTGTTTATTTTTTTAACTACTTGATTATTGTTCAAGAGAACACCCCCAAAGGATTATCTTTTAATACAAGATATTCTCTTCGAGGGTTAATTATTCCTTATTACTCGTCCAGTTTCAATTTTTCAACAGATTGAATTGCCCAGTTTTTAATTCTAATCTTTGTTCTGTCCGCGCCGGTTTCGATTAGGATGGTGTCGTCTTTAACGCTGATAACGCGTCCGATGATACCGCCTATCGAGATAATTCCGTCACCAACTTCGACGTTACTGCGCATCTCCCTGTCTTGTTTTTCTTTCTTTTTTTGGGGTCTGATGAGCAAAAAGTAAAAGATGGCAACCATTCCGACCATCAAGAGAATCGGCGATAATGATGAAGCCGCAGAAGAGTCTGTCATGATAATTATTTCTCCTTATTTGTTTTTATTATTATACAATAAATATTGAGTTTTAGCAACAGAAAATTACATTCTTACATCAAGTTTATTTGTATATTTATTTTTAAATTCATCAAAGTAGTCGTTTTCAATGCTGTGTCGTATCTTTTCCATAAGTTTGTTATAGAAATACAGGTTATGAACAACCCCAAGTCGCAAACCCAACATCTCTTTTGCGCGGTAGAGATGTCTTAAATATCCCCTTGTGAAGTTTTTGCAAACAGGGCAATCGCACTCACTATCTATTGGATTTTGGTCAAGCGAATATTTTTCGTTGTTGATATTGATAACTCCGCTCCATGTGAAAAGATGTCCGTGCCTGCCGTTTCGGCTTGGCATGACACAATCGAATATATCTACTCCTCGCGACACCGCTTGTATTATATTTTCCGGTGTTCCAACGCCCATGAGATATCGTATCTTGTTTTGTGGCATAAACGGCTCTACAACTTCAATTATTCGATACATCTCTTCTTTAGGTTCTCCAACCGCAAGCCCTCCAATAGCATAACCGTCAAGATCAAGCTTTTGTATCTGCTTCATGTTTTCAATTCGTATATCCTCAAAACATCCGCCTTGATTTATTCCAAACAAAAGTTGATTTTTATTTATTGTGGTATCGAGAGAATTAAGCCTTGTCATCTCGGCTTTAGATCGCTCAAGCCATCTAACCGTCCTCTCGCATGATTTAACAACATAATCATACGGCGACGGGTTTTCGATGCATTCGTCAAACGCCATGGCAATAGTACTTGCAAGGTTAGACTGTATTCTCATGCTTTCTTCTGGACCCATAAAGATGCTCCGTCCGTCGATGTGCGATCTGAACGTCACCCCTTGTTCTTCGATCTTGCGAAGTTTTGAAAGCGAAAAGATCTGGAACCCGCCGCTGTCGGTTAATATTGGTTTTCCCCAACCGGTAAAGCTTTGAAGTCCTCCGAGTTTTGCGACAGTTTGGTCGCTAGGCCTTAAATGAAGATGATATGTGTTACAAAGCATAACCTGCGTGTCGATAGTTTCAAGGTCTGAAAACGACAATCCACCCTTTATTGCGGCGGCGGTTGCAACGTTCATAAACGCCGGAGTCTTAACATTTCCGTGTACCGTTTGAAAATCTCCAAGCCTTGCTTTGCCATTGGTTTTAATTAAGTTATACATAGGTTTTTTCCTTTTTTAATAAATAAACATCGCGTCGCCAAAACTATAGAACCGGTAGTTGTTTTTAACGGCGTGGGAATATGCGTTCATCGTGTTGTCGTATCCGGCAAACGCCGAGACTAACATTATAAGGCTGCTTTCGGGCAGATGGAAATTTGTTATCAAACAATCTATCACCCCGAATTTATAACCGGGATAAATAAAGATATCGGTATCCCCCTCACACGCAACTATATCGCTGTGGGTTTTATACATCGATTCAAGCGTTCGGCAAGAGGTTGTCCCGACGGCGATAACTCTGCCGCCTTTTTGTTTGGTTTTAGCTATCGTTGTTGCTGAACTTTTCGATATAGAATAGTGTTCTGTGTGCATAACATGCTGTGTAATGTCTTTCGCCTTTACAGGTCGAAAAGTGCCAAGTCCCACGTGTAAAGTGACCTTTGCTATCGATACGCCCTTTTGCTCCAGCTTTTCTAAAAGCTCGTCGGTGAAATGAAGGCCCGCTGTCGGCGCGGCGGCGGAACCTAGCGTGTCGGCATACACCGTTTGATAGCTGTCGTCTTCACACACAGGGTTTTCGATATAATGCGGAAGTGGAAGCACCCCTACATTTTCGATAACTTCAAAAAAAGTTTTTGAGTTGTCAAACGAAAAGTCTACAATTCTTTTTCCGTCCTCGATTTCGTCAACTATCTCTCCGAATAGTTCGTCTTGACCAAAAACCACCCTTGCTCCCTTTTTAAGCCGCTTACCCGGTTTCGCGAGACATTCCCAAACGTTTCCCGAAATATTTTTCAAAAGCAAAATCTCAACCGCGCCCCCGCTTTCGGTTTTGTTTCCAAGAAGCCGTGCCGGCAAAACTTTGCTGTCGTTAACAACTAAAGTGTCACCCTTTTTAACATAATCTAATATATTATAGAAGTGGTTGTCGGATATATCGCCTGTGTTTTTGTCAAGAACAAGTAATCGCGAGCTGTCTCGAGGGTTCGCCGGTTGTTGTGCAATGAGTTTATTGGGCAAATTGTAGCAAAAAAGTGATTTATCCATCTATATTTTCCTTAATTTAAGCATTGACATTATATTAATTTCGATGTTACTATTTAATGTAGTTTAATACTTAGATATAGTTACCTTATAGATTATATTGCATAAAGCTTTTATTTTCAAGCTTTAATACTAGTCTTTGAAAAAACTGTATAAATTGAATAAAGTAAGTGAGGATTTTTTATGAGCAAAAAAAAGATAGCAATTGTCGGCGCAACCGGAATGGTTGGAAGAACATTCCTTGAGGTTCTTGAAGAATATAAAATGACCGACTATGATTACACGCTTCTCGCCTCTGCAAGAAGCGCAGGAAACCAAGTTGAGTTTATGGGCAAAACCCACATTGTTAAAGAACTTACAGAGCAAAGCTTTGACGAAGGGTTTGACATCGCTCTTTTCTCGGCAGGCGGCGGAACAAGTGCACAGTTTGCCCCGATTGCCGCCGAAAAAGGCGCTATCGTAATCGACAACAGCGCACAATGGCGAATGGATAAAAAAGTGCCTCTCGTTGTCCCCGAAGTTAACCCCGAAGATATCGATTGGCAAAGCGGAATTATTGCAAACCCTAACTGTTCGACTATCCAAGCGGTTGTCGCCCTCGCTCCGCTACACAAACAATACAAGATAAAAAGAATTATATATTCAACATATCAGGCGGTTTCGGGCGCAGGCGTAAAAGGACACAACGATCTTGAAAGCGGCGTTAAAGGTTTTTATGAAAGTAAAGAATATCCCTTGGAAAAATTCCCACACCCCATCTTTAATAACTGTATCCCCCACATAGACGTTTTCTTAGAGGACGGATACACAAAAGAAGAACGCAAAATGATTTTGGAAACCCAAAAGATACTTCATGACGACAACATTGCGGTAACCGCAACTACAGTTCGCGTGCCTGTTTTCAACTCGCACAGCGAGTCTATCAATATCGAGTTTGAAAAGCCGTTTGAAGTTGAAGATATCAAGAAACTTCTTGCAAACTCGCCGGGAGTCACCGTTGTTGACGACGTACAAAACAACAAATATCCCCTACCCCTCGACGCCACAGGACACGACGACGTATTTGTCGGAAGAATTCGCCGCGACACAAGCGTTGAAAACGGTCTTAATCTTTGGTGTGTAAGCGATAATATTAGAAAAGGTGCCGCTTCAAACGCAGTTCAAATTGCAAAATTAATTCTTGACAAATAAATATTTTTAAGGAGTTTTACCATTGAAACAAAGTCTTTTCAAAGGCGTTTGCACGGCTCTCGTGACGCCGTTTAAGGACGATTTAACAGTGGATTATAAAGCCTTAGGAAGATTAATTGATTACCAACTTAAAAACAACGTAGATGCCCTTTTGGTTTTTGGAACTACGGGAGAAAGTTCGACGTTAAGCGACGACGAAAAGATGTCGATACTTGAATTTACAGTTGAAAGAACACAAGGAAAAGTTCCGATAATAGCCGGAACCGGAAGCAACAACACAGCCCACGCCGTAAGCTTGTCTAAACAAGCACAAAACAAAGGCGCCTGGGCTGTTTTGATTGTTACACCGTATTATAACAAAACAAGTCAAAACGGACTTGTTGAACACTTTAAAGCCATATCAAACGAAATTGATATTCCGATAATGGTGTACAACGTTCCTCAAAGAACCGGAATGACGGTTGAGCCCGAAACCTATCTAAAGCTGTCTGAGCTTAAAAATGTGAAGTATGTTAAGGAAGCCTCGACAGACATCGAGATGATAAAAAAATCGATTGACATCACAAAAGGCAAACTCGATTTTTTTTGTGGCAACGACGACATGACAGTTGATGTTATGAAACTTGGAGCTTTGGGAGTTGTTTCGGTAACCTCAAACCTTGTTCCAAAAAGGTTTGAAAAGCTCACAAAGCTCTGTCTTGGTGGCGGATTTGAAGCTTCCGAACCGGAGCTTCAAAACATGTTACCGCTTATCAAAACTATGTTTATTGATATAAATCCGATACCAATTAAATATGCTTTAAGTTTAGTTGGTATATGTGGAGAAAAGCTTCGGCTTCCACTTGTCGAAACAAACGATAAAAATAAAAAAGTAATAGAAAATCAACTAAAAATTAACTGATTTTAATTTACTTTTTAAAACGAATTTGATATACTTATTAAACTAATAAAACGCTTTAATGTTGCGGACACGGCATGCCGTGTCCGTTGATTTTTTAAAGTTATAGAAAGAACGGTCTAGGTTTATGTTTAAACTTCTTTCCGAGCCGGTTAACCTGACGGTTGGAAACCCCATTAAAAAAATAGTTATTTTCATGATACCGATGTTGCTTGGTAATATAGCACAACAGTTATATAACACGGTTGACAGCATTATTGTAGGACAGTTTAGCGGAGACAACGCTTTGGCGGCTGTCGGAAGCGCAGGACCCATCCTAAACTTGATGATTGTCTTTTTTGTCGGAATATCAATTGGTTCCGGCATCATGGTTTCGCAGTATTTTGGAGCACAAGACAAAGTTAATCTATCGGCGGCTATCGAATGTTGTATCTATCTTTCTGCCGCTTGTTCGATATTTTTAACGGTGGTTAGCCCTTTTTTGTTGCGACCGCTTTTGGAGCTTATCGGCACACCCGAAACGCTTATCGATCAAAGTTACCACTATCTGCTTATCTTGATGCTTGGCAACGCGGGGCTTGTTTTCTTTAACATAATATCAGGGGTAATCAGGGGCCTTGGCGACTCGATGTCTCCACTTAAATATCTTCTGATTTCAACCGTTATAAACATTGTTTTAGACCTTGTTTTTGTCGCATACTTTGATATGGGCGCAGCAGGTGTGGCGCTTGCAACCGCTATTGCCCAACTAGTTTCGGCTGTTTTCTGTGTTGAGCGTTTGTTCAAAATGCAACAAAGCTTTAAACTTAATTTGAAAAAACCAACCTTTAAACGGTTTCATCTTGGAACAATTTTTCGTCTTGGAATGCCGGCAGGATTAACACAGGTTATCATTTCGTTCGCGATGATAGCGGTTCAATCGTTGACCAACACATTTGGCGAGATGTTTATAGCCGCCAATGTAATTGTAATGCGTATAGACAGTTTTGCAATGTTGCCCAACATGTCATTTGGCAACGCCATGAGCACATATGCCGCGCAAAATATTGGAGCCGGAAAGATGGACAGGGTTGTGAAAGGCGCAAAACAAGGCACTCTTTTTGCAACAGGTCTTTCGATAGTGATAACCGCACTTTTGCTTTTGTTTGGCGAACTGCTTATGAGGATATTCACATCGACCGACGCGCTAGTTGACCTTAGCATGAGAAATATGAGAATTTTAGCGCTAGGTTACATCGCCATGGCGGTTTCGCAAAGCTTGTCGGGCGTTATAAGGGGTGCCGGTGACACGATGGCGCCGATGTGGATTTCTCTTTTAACGATAGTCGTTGTCCGCGTTCCGTTGGCTTATGTTTTTGTATATTTCACAACATCCCCCGAATTTCCAAACGGAAGAAGCGAAACTATGTTTATATCGCTTCTTATAAGTTGGGTGTTTGGTGCACTTGTAACGCTTGCTTATTATAGGTTTGGAGGATGGAAGAACAAGGCGTTGTAATAAAAAACACATATAAATTGGAGGGCTTCAAAGCCCTCCATTACTTTTATCTATTATTCAACAACTCTGCCGCCGTAAGATACGATATCTTCGAATACCCCAAACTTAACCCGCCCTGCATAAACGCGGTGTATGGTGGCTTCATAGGTCCGTCACACGAAAGTTCGATAGACGATCCGTTTGTAAATGCTCCGGCCGCCATTATAACCTTGCTGTCATATCCCGGCATGTCAGAACCAACAGGAACCGCAAAGCTGTCAATTGGTGATGTCGATTGAATGGCAAAACACAGTTGTTCAAGTTTTTTTGCCGAACCCATGTCGACCGACGTTATAATATCGTTTCTTGGAGAACTGTACGACGGATATGCCACAAATCCAAGTTCCTCAAAAAGAGCCGACGCATACACAGAACTTTTAAGCGCTTCTGCCGTTACGACGGGCGCCATATAAAGCCCAAGATACAGATTACGAAGACCCATAGGCCAACTTCCAATCTCTCCGCCAACCGACGGGGTTGTAAGCCTTCTTGCACAAAGTTCAACAAGTTGTTTTTTTCCGGCTATGTATCCCCCGGTTTCGGCAATTCCACCGCCCGGATTTTTAAGGAGCGAGCCAATCATTAAGTCTGCGCCACACTCGGTCGGCTCTTTTGTGTCACAAAACTCGCCATAACAGTTGTCCACAACCACTATAGCATCTTTATTGGCGCTTTTTGCAACGTCTGACACCGCCTTTATATCGTCCATACCAAGCGCACGACGGTTTGTATATCCCCTTGAACGTTGGATATATATAACGTCGGCGTTTTTTGCGTGTTGCTCTAACGCGTCAAAGTCAATCTCGTCGCCTTTAAGTTCAATCTGTTTGTAGTTAATTCCAAACTCTTTAAGCGTTCCAAAACCGTTTTTATCGCTGTCCCCTATTCCGATTACACCTTGCAAAGTATCATATGGCACACCGGCAACAGAAAGCATCGTTTGCCCCGGGCGAAGAACCCCAAAAAGAGCAACCGTTATTGCGTGGGTTCCACTCATAAACTGCGCCCTAAAAAGCGCCGCTTCAGCCCCCGAAATCTTTGCGAAAAGCTCGTCGAGTTTGTCCCGTCCAATGTCGCCATAGCCGTAACCGGTTGAGCCCATAAAATGTGTCGCACTTATTCGACAATCATTAAACGCCTTTAAAACCTTCTGTTGGTTGATGTTTTGTATTTCATCAATTTTTTCAAACGTCATCTTGCATTTTTGCGATATCTTTTGGTCGAGTTCTATAATCTCTTGCGAAAATCCAAAAAAATTATCTTGCATTGTTTTATTTATCCTTTGTGTTGGTATTCTAAAAAATTATTTCAAATCATTGACAAGCTGTTTAAAATGTCTGCCCCTATATTCAAAATTTGGGTAACTGTCAAAACTGGGGCAAGCAGGAGAAAGCGTTACAACATCCCCTTGTTTCGCTTTATCTTTCGCAACCACAACCGCCTCGGGAATATCATTTGTTATAACAATTTCAAGACCGCTTTTTTCAAAATCCTTGTGTGATTTTAAAACCTCTTGAATCCTTTTAGCGGTAGCTCCGCAAAGGATAATGGTTTTAACGTGTTCTATAATTTCGGGCGCTAGCGGTTCAAACGAAACCCCTTTGTCGCTTCCTCCCGCTATCACTATAAGTTTTTGGTCGAACGACCTAAGCCCTGCTATCATTCTTGTTGGGGACGTTGCAATTGAATCGTTGTACCATTTAACGCCGTCTAGTTCTCGAACAAACTCAATTCTATGTTCAACCCCCGAAAATTCTTTTATCGAATCTACCAAAACCTCATCGCTTACCATTCCCATGACAACCGCCGCCGCTCCGCAGATGTTGTCTTTGTTATGTTCTCCGCGAAGTTTCAGCTCGCAAAGCTCCATAAGTTTTTTTTGTTCGCCGTTTTTAACGGTATAGAGACAGTTGTCTTTTAAAAACGCGCCGTTTGAAACTTGTTTTCTGCTGAAAAGCCTAAGTTCACCTTTAACGTCGTCTTTCATAGCGTTTGTAATATCGTTGTCAGCAAACAAAACCGATACCGAGTTTTCGTCTTGATGTAACAAGATATTTCGCTTTGCGTCTATGTATTCGTTCATGTCTTTGTGGTGGTCTAGGTGGTTTGGTGTGACGTTTGTAACAAGCGATATATCGGGGCTTTTTTTCATCGAGATAAGTTGGAACGAAGAAAGCTCCACAACAGCAATGTCTGTTTCTTTCATGTCGTCGACAAGCGGAAGAAGCGGAGTTCCGATGTTTCCGCCGAGATAGACGTTATATCCGCCGTTTTTCAAGATTGAGGCAATGAGCGATGTCGAAGTGGTTTTGCCGTCGCTTCCCGTAATTCCAACAATCTTGCAAGGACAAAGATCGAAAAAAGTCTCGATTTCTGAGGTTACTTTAATTCCTGCTTTGACGGCTTTTTGAATTTCGGGTTTTGTGTAGTCAATTCCCGGAGTTCTGAAAACTATGTCGGCTTCTAAAAGCTTTGAAAGATAGTGTTCGCCCAAAATAAAATTAACCCCAAGGCTTTTAATCTCGTTGCCATACTCCCCCAAAGATTTATAATCTTTCCTGTCACAAAGTGTGACATCAGCTCCGAGCTTTGCAAATTTTATTATTAAATCTTTGTGGCTTATCCCCGCACCAAGAAAAAAGATTTTTTTGCCCTTTAAAGATTTATAGTAGCTTGAAATTACTTCTGTCATATAATCCTCCAAAAATATGTTAACTATAACATTATACTTAGAAATGATAAAGAAAACAACTAAAAATAGTAAATACCTCTGGTTAACTATCCAAAGGTATTTTAATTATTATGATGTAATAGTTAAGCTAGACCCAACATCCAATTTATCCAACTAATTATTGTAGAGGCTCTTCGGAAAAATGTAGCTTCTGATTTAATTTCATATAGTGATGATTTTTTCATTATTTCTACAATTGTCTCTTTATCTGGAACAACTCCGTTTTGGCATAGTTTAAATGAATCATAGAATACTTTGTGTTCGAGAATTTGTTTGCAAAGTGCAAGGTGTCTTTTTTTATAATTCATGCTCATGATCTGCTTCCCAAGGGTACTTAAAGAATATTGAATTGTATTTTCAACTTTATTTTTCTTAACAAGTCCGAGATATCTAGCTGCATCTGTATAATAGTTTGTTTGGCGAATATCGAACGCATACTCTGAGGTTATTTCATCGCAATTTAATTTTCGATTTATTAAAAGCTCACACAAGTTAATTACCCTTGAGAAAGAGTTTGCTTGTGGAAAAGGAATTTTTGGCTCATTTAAAAAATTTTTTATTTGAGTTATTAAAGCAAAAACATCTGACGATTCAATACTTGTATCCTCAATTGAATAATTCTTCTGTTTTACAAGAACAAGTGAGTTATAAACTTCAAAATCTTGAAATTCATATTCATAAAATCTGAATATACTATTTGAATATACCATAAATACCGTCTTAACTCTTTTTGCTACACGCTCTTTCCATACTCTAAATGGATAGTATAACTGTCTTATTAAAAAATCTTCTGATAAATGTCGCTTTGCTTCTAAAAGTGTTAAGGACTCTATTCCTTCCAGCGCACAATCTATTTCTATTTGAGATTTACAAACTTGTACACAAGATTTAGAATCAGATCTTAAATTATTTATACTAAAATTAAATTTACCCGTACCCATTCGACCTGAAACAGTAGGAATGAGTATATCTTCACATAAAAAGTCACTAAGCATTTCAGATGCAACTGCACAATTAATTGCAATAGATTCACTTGTTATGTAATTTTCATTTAAACTTTGAATATGTGATGGCAAAGACATACGCGTTATTGTTCCAACTGGTTTTTCAAATGTATTATATGCATCAAAATCAGATATCACATATTCACTACGTGAAACAGGTAGAATTGATAAATTGTTCTTAGAAAATATATCTGGCAAATTAATCCTATGATCAAATTTTGCCATCAATCTAGGTTCGCGATATTTTCTAATTTGATCTGCACTAATTATATACTTTCCACCTAGAGATATTTTATTTAGAATATCATATTTTAAAAACAATTCTTGCCATGCAACAGTGTTTTTATCAGTATCTTTTTTACTCATAATTTCTTACCACTACTTCATCTATTTCCCCTCTACCTAAAGAAACATTGTTAATAAATCTCTTTGCTTTAACTGTAGTAATGTTATATGATGTGTACAGTTCTCTAATAAAATCAGTTGAAGAGTTTGATAACATAAACTTAATTCCTCTATTTGTCAGATTATCGCAATATTTCTTTAATTTAATTTGATCATCACGATAAAAACCACCACGAGAATATCCGGTGAAGTTTGAAGTATCTGAAACTGGATCATAAGGAGGATCTAAATATACAAAAGCACCACGAGGTATTTGTTCTAATATTTCTGAATAATCTTGAGAAAAAAAAGTCACATCATTTTTTTGAAAATAATCACTAACTGCTCTTAAAATCGGGGCATTAATTATGTTAGGATTTTTATAGCTACCAAAAGGTGTGTTAAACTCTCCTGCATTATTCACTCGAAACAATCCATTATAACAAGTTTTATTTAAATAAATAATTCTTGATGCTTTTTGAGTATCAGTTAAAGAATTATATAGAATTTTATCTCGATCCCAATCCCTCACACTATAAAAATAGTCGGACTCATTTTTATGTGTTTCAAGTTGCTCAATAAGCTCTTCAACATTATCTTTAATAACTCTATACATTTGAATTAAATCATTATTTATATCATTAACAATTGCTTTGTTAGGTTGCTTCCAAAATAACATCGCACCGCCACCCAAAAAAGGTTCACAATAAGTGTTAATTTTTTTTGGAATTAAAGGTGTTAAAAGAGGAAGAAGTTGCCGTTTTCCACCTACCCATTTAACCACCGGCATTACTAATTTATTCTTGCTCATTTAATTGCCCTCTTTTAATATAAACTTTTCCATGCTCAATTTAAAAAAATAAAATTCCTACAGGAGGGCAAAAAGCCCTCCTCATTTAATATATTTAGTCTAAAACTACTACGGCTTCGCCACAAACCCCAAAACCTCATAAACCTCTTTGAGTGTTTGTTTTGCAATAACCGTCGCTTTTTCCGCGCCGATTTTTAAGATGTTGTTTATATAAGCTTCGTCCGAAAGCACCTTTTGAAATTCGTTCCTAATCGGAGAAAGCGCCGAAACAACCGTTTCTCCAACCGCGGTTTTGAAATTACCGTATCCTTGGCCATCAAACTCTTTTTCGATTTCGTCAAAACTTTTTCCCGTAATCGAACTGTAGATTGACATAAGGTTTTCAATTCCCTCTTTGCCCTCGCCTGCTCTAACTACGCTTTCGCTGTCGGTAACTGCGCGTTTGAATTTCTTCATTATCACATCGTCGCTGTCCGACATCATTATCTTTGCGTTGTCGTTGCTGTCCGATTTGCTCATCTTGGCTTTTGGGTCTTGAAGCGACATAACCCGTCCACCAACCGTCGGGAAATACCCTTCCGGCACAACAAAAGTGTCGCCATATATTCCGTTGAAACGAATTGCAACATCTCTTGAAAGTTCAAGATGTTGTTTTTGGTCGTTTCCAATTGGAACAAAATGTGCGTTGTAAAGCAGAATATCTGCCGCCATTAATATAGGATATGTGAAAAGTCCGGCGTTGATGTTTTCCGGGTGTTTTTGGCTTTTGTCTTTGAATTGGGTCATGCGCGAAAGCTCGCCAAATTGGGTGTAGCACGAAAGAATCCACGCAAGCTCCGCATGTTGCGAGACATGGCTTTGCTCAAAGATAATCGACTTTTCGGGGTCAATCCCTGCCGCTATTAGCATAGCTGTCGCTTCTTTGATTTTTTGGCGAAGTTCTAACGGGTCGTTTCTCACCGTAATAGAATGAAGATCTACGACACAATAGATACATCTCATGTCCTCTTGAAGTTTGCGCCAGTTACGAAGCGCACCGATATAGTTTCCAAGCGTGAAACCACCTGTTGGTTGTATTCCGCTAAATGCAATTTTTTTAGAACTATCGCCCATTATTTACCCATTTCCTTTGCTAAGTCACAAATGATTTTGATACCCTTTTCAATATTCTCGTTAGTAGGACTCGAGAAATTAATTCTAAACGATTGACAAGGCGCGCTGTCGTCCGCATAAAACGCGTTTCCGGGAACAACCGCAACTTTGTGTTCTTTAACCGCTTTTGCACAGAATTTCTGCATGTCGATTTTGTCGGGTAATGTGCACCAAATAAACAAGCCGCCCTCGGGTTTTGTGTATTCAAACGCGCCGTCACATTCTTTTGCAAGACAATCAAGCATAAGCTCGGCTTTAACACGGTAGATTTCTTGTGTTTTTTTGATATGTGCATCAAAGTCGCAGTTTTCAAGAAACTTAGCACAGATCATTTGGTTGATGTTTGGAGTGTGAACGTCGTTACATTGTTTTGCAACCGTCATCTTTGCAACTATTTCTTTTGGACCCGAAGCAAAACCGATTCTCATGCCGCTCGAAAGGATTTTACTCATAGAGCCACAATACATAACTATGCCGTCTTTGTCCATGCTCTTAATCGTTGGAATCGGGGTTCCCGCAAAACGAAGTTCACCATAGGGGTTGTCTTCAAGGATTAATACACCATATTTTTTCGCAAGTTCCAAAAGACCTTTTCTTGTTTCAAGCGGCATAGTAAGGCCGGTTGGGTTTTGGAAGTTTGGAATTACATAGATAAATCTAACATTTTTTTCTGTTTTTAAAAGCGATTCAACTTCGTCAAGATCAAGCCCTGTTTCTTTTAAATTGGCTTGTTTAATGACTCCACCGTATGATTTAAAGGTAGACAGCGACCCAAGGAACGACGGACCTTCCGCAATAACAACATCCCCCTCGTTGATAAGGACTTTTGAAAAATAGTCTATCATCTGTTGTCCGCCCGTTGTAACTATAAGTTCATCCGAACCTTCGTCAAACGCGCCCCATCTTTCGGAACAGAGTTTTTTAAGCGCGTTTCTAAGCGGAGCAAACCCTTCGGTTATTCCGTATTGAAGCGCAGCTATCGCGTTTTCGTTTAATACTTCATTTGAGAATTTTCTAATCTCATCAAGAGGAAACGTTTCGGAGTTAGGATTTCCGGCAGAAAATGCTATAACCGAGGGGTCGGAGGAGTATTTTAATATCTCTCTTATCGCCGAGGGTTTGTTATTAGCCATTCTTGTAGCAAAATTGTATTGCATATTAGTCTCCTTTAAAATATAATTATTAAGAGTATTATACTACTTTCGTTATAAAAACGTCAATTAAAAACAAAAAATAAATAAATCGCTAGGAGAAAAGATTATGAGTAACAATAGCAATAAAGGAACGAGAACAAGGTTTGCGCCAAGCCCAACGGGATATATGCATGTCGGAAACCTTAGAACCGCTCTTTACGCGTATCTAATGGCAAAAAAAGATGGCGGTTCTTTTATACTTCGTATCGAGGACACCGACCAAGGCCGCTTAGTCGAGGGCGCAACAGACATTATCTACAGTACTTTGAAACAAGCCGGCCTTAACTGGGACGAAGGCCCCGACATCGGCGGACCATACGCCCCATATATTCAAAGCGAGAGAAAAGGAAATTATATAGAGTACGCTAAAAAACTTGTTGCAGACGAACAGGCTTACTATTGTTTTTGCACCAAGGAAGAACAAGAACAACGCGCAAAAGAGGATGGGGACAGCGTTGTGTCGCGTTATGACGGACATTGCCGACATATGGACAAAAGTGAAGTTGAGAAAAAACTTCAAAGCGGTATACCGTTTGTCATTCGCCAAATGACCCCAAACGTGGGCAACACGACTTTTGTGGACGCTGTGTATGGAATGATTTCGGTTGAAAACGATGAGCTTGAAGACCAAGTCTTGATAAAGTCTGACCTTATGCCGACATACAATTTTGCAAACGTTGTGGACGACCATGACATGGGTATTACCTGCGTAATACGTGGAAACGAATATCTTTCGTCAACGCCGAAATATAATCTTTTATATCATTCTTTTGGTTGGGAAGTTCCAACATATATCCACTGCCCGCCCGTCATGAAAGACGCACAAAACAAGCTTTCAAAGCGCAACGGCGACGCTTCATACAACGACCTAATCGAAAAAGGATATCTCCCCGAAGCGGTTATAAACTATCTCGCTCTTCTCGGTTGGTCGCCTAGTGGAGAACAGGAAATTTTTTCGCTTTCGGAACTTATCGAAGCTTTTGGAATTTCGGGCATAAGCAAATCGCCCTCTATCTTTGACCCCGAGAAACTTAAACATATCAATTCGGAGTATATAAAAGCTTTACCCCTTGAAAAATTTACCCAATACGCAACACCTTTTATTAAAACTACCGTGAAATCGGATATAAACTACTCGGTCATATGCGAGGCTCTACAACCGAGAACGGAGTTTTTTGCAGACATACCCGAAAAACTGTTGTTTATAGACGACCTTCCAGACTATGACATAGCACTTTTCAACAACAAAAAGATGAAGACAAATCCTGAAACCGCAAAACTTGCGATTGAAAATATGCTCCCGATGCTAAAAGAACTTGACGACTATTCAAAAGACGGGCTTCACAAAGCGTTGTTCGAACTTATAGCTAGCCTTGAAGTTAAAAACGGATATATTCTTTGGCCACTTCGTGTTGCGTTATCTGGAGTTGAAACCACTCCGGGTGGCGGAATTGAACTTGCTGCGACACTTGGAAAAAAAGCAACTATCGAACGTCTTGAAAAAGCATTGACAAAGTTATAATTAATTTCTAATAAAAATTTCAAACGTTTTTTGTTGCCTTTCGGGGTGATTAGAGTAGAGATTGATTAAATTCCCACATGAAAAACATGAAAATTCCCCCAAACAAATAGATTTTTGCAAAAAAATCTATTTGTTTGTTTTCGACATAGATTTCACACCCATTATGTTGTATAATAAGATGATATTTAAAATTGTTTAGCGAGGTGTATATATGGTATTCAGCAGTCTGCTGTTTATGTTCTATTTTCTGCCCATTTCTTTGTTTTTATATTATATTGTTCCGTATAAGTTTAAAAACTTTTGCTTAATGGTTATTAGTCTTGTGTTCTATTCTTGGGGCGAAGTTAGATATTTCCCCATAATGATGGCGCTTGTGTTAACCAACTATTTTTGTTCGCTTTTGATAGCGAAGTTTGATGGAAACGATAAACTTAGAAAACTATTTTTAACTATTGCTATCGTTGTAAGCCTTGGTATGCTTGCGGTGTTTAAATATACCGATTTCTTTATAGCTAACGCAAATTCTTTGTTATCGCTTTCGATTCCCTATCTTGAACTTACGTTGCCGCTCGGCATAAGTTTCTATACATTCCAAACAATGGGATACACTATCGATGCATACAAAAAAACCGTTCCTATCGAAAAGAACTTAATTGACCTTGCGGCATTTATCTCGATGTTCCCACAACTTATTGCAGGACCGATTGTCCGTTATTCCGATATCCACAAAGAACTTAAACATAGACGCCTTGATCTTAAAACGTTTGACGAAGGTATCGAGGATTTTGTTATAGGACTTGCAAAAAAGGTTTTAATTGCAAACAATATTGGACAACTTTGGGCAGAGGTTGAAAGTTTGGGATTTGCCTCGATATCAACCGGTCTTGCGTGGCTAGGAATTCTTGCATTCACGCTTCAAATATATTTCGATTTCTCGGGATATTCCCAAATGGCAATTGGCCTTGGAACGCTTTTAGGCTTCAAGTTTCCTAAAAACTTCGACACTCCCTATTCTTCAAGAAGCGCAACAGAGTTTTGGCGTCGTTGGCATATAACGCTTGGAACGTGGTTTAAAGACTATGTCTACTTCCCTCTTGGCGGTTCGCGTTGTGGAAAATATCGCAACATTTTCAACCTTTTTGTCGTGTGGGGTCTAACCGGTCTTTGGCATGGCGCTTCGTGGAACTTTGTTATATGGGGGCTTTTCTACTTTGTTTTGATAACTATAGAAAAACTAGGGTTTATGTCTGTGCTTAACAAGTATAATATCTTCTCAAGACTCTATATGATTTTAGTAACGCTTGTTGGTTGGACAATCTTTGCGATTACCGATTTTTCCTCGCTTATATTATATTTTCAAAAAATGTTTGTTCCAACATCGTTGCTTTCAGACGGAACGGCAAATATAGGAGCAACGTTCTATCTTAGAAACTATATCGTTATAATTATTCTCGGCATATTCTTCTCTCTTGCTTCCTCATCTAAAATTTATGAAAAGGTTAGACAAAACAACATAATTCGCACCGGATTGATGTTAATATTGTTTATAGTTAGCGTTGCTTATCTTGTTGATTCAACGTTCAACCCATTTTTGTATTTTAGATTTTAATTAAAAGGATGCATTCGGATTGTTTAAAAAATCTCCACTGTTTTGTTTAACATCAGTATTAATCGTTATCATAAGCGTAACATCGTCTGTTGGGTTGTTTAAATCAACCACATTAGATAGCCCGACAGACCTGAAAATCGAAACGGTTTTACGGCAAAATTTTTCCCTTAAAAACCACTGTGAAACCATTGTTCGATTGTCCGAGTTTGTCCTGTTAAAAGTAAGCCAAGATAATATAATTTTCGGAAAAGGAGGATATCTTTTTCCGATTTTTTTATCGTTCGACACAAATCTGCTTAAAACAAATCTTTTCTATCTCGATGAATTTTCAGCCAGATCAAGCTACCCCGTGTCAATAATCGTTGTGCCCTCGGCATATGTCCCGTTATACGACCTTCTTCCAAACGGAACTCCGGCAGTAGATCAAAGATATTTTATCGCGAAACTTGGCAGTTATCTTTCGGTTAACGCGAATTTCATTAATATAAGCGACCTGTTTACGATTAACAACACAAAGGACGACCTTTATTATAAAACAGATAAACATTGGACAACGTATGGCGCATGGCTTGCATACTCACAGTTTTGCTCACAAAAAGACTTTGCCCCTTATGACTATAAAGAGACAAAGCCTTTAAGTTCTAATAAATTTTTAGGAGAACTATATAATAGTTATTCGCCATTTCTAAAAGAATATGATTATGTCGAATATTTTGATTTTTCAAATACTCGTTCACTTGTGAACGATCGGTGGTTGGACGGAACTTTCTCTGAGGCGATGTTTCAAAGCGACACACCGTATGATGGCTTTTTGTTTGGCGGCAATGTTTCGACGATTGAAACTAACTCTGAAACTACAAAAAACGATTCAATACTCGTCATTTCCGATAGTTTCGGAAACTCATTTATTCCGTTTTTAACAGGCCATTATCAAACTATTGATATCATTAATATCGAACAAATCAAAAACACAAAACCACCGACGACCGAAAAGGTGTATGACGATATATTAATTCTTTGTGAGTTTGAGAAGCTTGTAAGCGAAAATATATTTGACAAGGAATACCACTGACCCAAAAGAAAATGGACAGACATGAAAGCCTGTCCTTATTAATTGTAAAATTCATCTTATGATTATTTAATTATCTTGTTTCCGTTAAGGTCAAAATATTTTCGTCCAATCGTCAAGAACAATAAGCCAAGAGCAAACAAAACAATTAAACTTAGAATACCAACCGACGATCTTCCCGTCATATCAGTTATTATTGCAACAAGGAACGGGCCGATAACGGTGGCAAATTTTCCAAAGATATCGAAAAATCCAAAATATTCGTTGCTCTTTTCCGGCTCAATCATACGGCCGAACTGTGAACGAGAAAGGGCTTGGATTCCCCCTTGAACAGTTCCGATAAGTGTTGCCAGAACCCAGAAAATCACAGTTGCAGTGAAAAGCGCTGCCTCTTGTTCCTCCGCCGAGCTTCCGGCATTTTCGACAACTTGACCCATATAAAATCCGATAAAACAAATAACTATATACGCCGAAATGGCTATATAGATCATCTTAATAGAACCAATTTTTTTTGCAAAACTTCCAAATAAAATCGAGAACGGAACCGCAACTACCTGCGTCACAAGTAATGCCAAAATCATCATTACGCTATCAAGGCCTAGCGTTGTTCCGTATGATGTTGCCATATGGATAACGGTTCCGACACCGTCAATATAACAAAAATACGCTATCATGAAAAACAAAACAGCTTTGTCAAGATAGATTTCCGAAATGGTTCTTTTAAGCTCCGAAACAATATTTTTCAAAACTTTTGTGGGCGGATCTTCGTGGAAATATTTTTGTTCAATGTTTAAATACATTGGTATGCTGAAAACAAACCACCAAACCGAAGTGATAACAACAGAAATTTTAACACCCAACGGTTTGTCAAAGCCAATAATAACCATGCAAACAATCGAGATAATAAACGCTATCGTGCTTCCGCCGATATACCCTGCGGCAAATCCCCAAGCCGAGACTTTATCCATTCTCTCGCGCACCGTGACATCGGTTAAAAACGAGTCATAGAACAAGTTTGCGCCAGAAAAACCAATATATGAGAAGATATAACCAACCAAAAGCATCTGCCAATTTTCAAAGATAGCCATTGTCAGCGTAAAGATAATTCCGAGAAGCGCAAAAAACATCCAGAACTTTTTCTTCATGCCTTTTGAATCACCCAACGCCCCGATAATCGGCGACATAACCGCAACAACAAGCGTCGCTATCGAAGTGCCATAGCCCCACCATGTGAGCCCTGCTGTGTCCCCACCTACAACCGATGTGAAATAGATTGGAAAGATGGCCGCCATGATGTTGGTGGCGTAGACCGAGTTTGCCCAATCATAAAAAATCCAACTTTTTTCCAGCTTAGAAAAATCTTTCATAAATTAACCCTCTTTTTTTATTTGTGTCAACTATCTATTTATACCGAGCAATCTTAACGACAACCCGAAAATATCGGTGAGCTTTCCGCTTTGCTCCACATGTGGTTTTACGTCTTTACCAAAATAACAGTAAAAAGGTTTATAGTTTTCTCGGTCAAGCGTGTACCCGTGGTTTCCTTTGTGGGGTATGTTATCGGTGTATTCAAATCCATATTTCGCAGAGATACCAAACGCCGCCTTATCAAGATATCCACTGACCTTTAGTTCCTCTTCACTCAAATATCTGTCAAAACCTAAAGTTTCTGCGTTTGTTTCAATCAGTTGTTTAACCTCATCGATATCAGAGTTATTACAAAACAAAAAAGCACAACCTCCCGCAGGTTCAAAATAAAGTTTATTTGATAAAAGATTGTTTTTCTCTAAAAATTTATTTATGTCTATAGTCTGTTCTATGTCAACTTGTGCGTGGTCGCTCATAATAATAACGCTTGTCTCGTCGAAAATCTCTGCCGTCTTTAACGCATCGACGATTTTCTCAACCCTTGCCGCCATTCTGTCTATCGATTGCATGACTTCAGGGCTTTTTATTCCGAACTCGTGTTTTTGTGTGTCTGTGTCGGTGAAATGAATTGTCATAAAATGAGGTTTTTTTGCAACTATCGTGTCACAAAAAGCCGCGTTGCAAAAATCGTCTCGGTTTGGTTGTTTTATTCCATCAAGAAGATGTCGGAATTTTGCAAACATCTTTATTGTGTAAAAAAACTTTCCGCTCCAAAGCGAAAACAAAACTTGGCTTTTCCACCACCTATTTGTGAAAACTTCGGGAATGTTGTAATCGATATTCCCCCTAGCGGTAGCCGGCCACATGATCGACAATGTCTTTAATCCGTTTTGTTTTGCGATTGAAAACAGTGTTGGTTTTTTAATGTCACTTAAATACCAGTGCCAATCAGGGTTGTTGTCTAACGGCTTGTATTTAACGTTTGAGATTACGCCATGTTCAAACGGTTCAAGTCCGGTTACAACCGAACTGTGCACAACATAAGTGTTTGAGACAAAAACCGAGTCTGCTTGCTCTACAACATGGGCTTGTTTTATATACTGCTTTACTCTATCATTTTCGCTGAAAATTTTGAAATCGTCGCTTGATAAAGCGTCGAGAGATATTATAACTAGTCTTTTCATTAAATAATCTATTTCCTTTTTAACGTTCACCTTTTACATAACTATAAGGATAACAAATTTCAACACATTATTCAAGTAAAATAAAAGTAAAGAAAAAGGTTTCGACGAGAAAAACAAATCATCAAAACCTTTTTAATTAAATTATCTAAAACTTTCCGCTTCTTCCTGAGAACCCTCCGCCGCTTCGGCTGCTGCTTCCTCCGCTTCGGCTACTGCTGCTGGACGCTATCTTTGCTCTTGTGGTGGTTGTGTGGGTGTATGTGTCTTCCTTAACTGTAAGTTCAACACCACCCTCTGACGGAACATATCCGCTGGCAGAATGTTTTTTGGCAACGCTTTTAAGTTGGAGCTTAAAACCAAATGCCACAAAAAACGCAAGTCCTATACCCAAAAATAACGAAATAAACACCGGCATCGACCACCATGTGTTCAACCTGTATGACGTTTCATACAAAAAAGTGTCAAAGCCATAGTACCAATAGTTGTTTCCGAAATCATACAAAAATTCTTCTTCGATTGCATACATTGCATCATCGTCAAATATCTTGCGTGTGCCGTCTCCATAGCGAATAAGCGCAAAGTCTCTTTCTTTCATGCTTAAAAGAAGCATTATTCCGTTTTGTTCTTCGCCAAAACCTAGGTTGTAGTATGAGTATATATGTGTTGCAACATCAAATACATCATTGCTTCCGAATTCTGTATGGTCATACACCGTGACTATGTAAACTCCAACGTCATTTTCGACAGATATCTCCTCGGCTTTTGCCGAAAGCTTTGCTATTTCATCTTCCGTTAAAATGCCTGCCGCATCGGTAACATATCCTAGCGTTTCGCCTTGCTCGGCGTATGCGAACAGCGGAGAGATTAAAAGCAACAATAGCACAACCACAAACGAAATTGTAATTCTTTGATTTTTTGTCATAATATTCTCCCCTTCTTAAAGTATTCCGAACAACGTTCCGACAATCGTAATAGCCGAGGCTATCGAAAGCACTGTTGCCCAATATTTGCCTTTAGACATAGGAAGGTCTCCGACTAGTTTTCCTGTCTGCCCGTTAACCGCAAAAAGATAACTTTTGTTTTTCCAACGAGTATTTAAAAGCCAAACGGGAGCCATAACATATTTTACCTGACCGCGATTAAGTATTATATGTTTGCTCTTTATCGAAATCGACGAGTAACCGGTAACGGTTCTTTGTAGGCTTTCGATGGCTGAAATTTCTGCGCGTTGGTTGGCGCGTTCAGCACATTGTTCAACAGCTACATCGTATTTATCCGCAAGATATCCCGGCATATAAGCGGTTGAAAACGGTTTAAGGTCGGTGTAATCGAACGGTTCGATAGATTCCATATAATCGTCCGGCATCTTACTTGACGCGTCTACCGGAATCTTTTCAAATGTAATCGTTCCCTCTCTTCTAACATCATAATGTTTGGTCGTTGTTATTCTGTAATCACCCGATGTATGGGTGCTACTACTACTGGCAGAAAAAGATATGTCGCCTTGTGCCGTTCCGTCAAACATCCAAAACGGGACATAAATTCCTTTAATCTCTTCGATATGGTTTTCGTCTTTAAAACATTTTGGCAAAAGAAACTTTCCTTGATAATGTTTTTTAAGCGATTGTTTTGCAGTTTCTTTGTCGATTTCAAACGGAATTACGTAATGGGGTTTGAATGCTCCGCTAAACTGTCCCGGAACTACCGTCGGGTTTCCACAATAAAGGCAACTTGTCGCGGCAGTGGTCTCGTCACAGATAACCTCGGCACTGCAAGACGGACAACTGTACGAAACCATTTTTGAACCTTCTTCGCCCCAATCATCTTGAAGGGCAGAGGTGTCCCAATTTTCGCCGCCGTTAGCCATCGCTGTTTCAAGTTGGTCTTGTTTTTTTTGCTGTTCTTTTTCAAACGCTTGTGTCGCATTTTCCTGTTTTTCGGCATAGGCAGCGTCCATTTCTTCAACGGTGTATGCGCTACCGCAATATTCACATTGAAGTTTTCCGCTTTGGCTATTAAAAAAAATAGGACCTGTGCATGCAAGGCATTTATAGTTTGTAAGCTGTGATGCCATATAATTCTCTCCTTTTCAAAAAAGTTATCAATCTCTTTTAAGTCTGTCTACTTCGGCAACATAAGGGTCGTCGGTTTCGCCTTGTTCGGCTTTTTGACGAAGTCTGTCGGAAGCAAATCTTCTCCCCGGAGTTTTAAGGCTATCGCGGTTATCCGAACCGAACATCAAAAGGCACGATATACACAAAGCGATTAACCCCCATATTCCAAGCGCAACATACATAAAATATATAGGAATACCAATCCAACGATGTAAGCCATAGAGAACCAACGCCAACGCTAACCATTCGATGTTAAAAATAAGATTTATAAAAAACGTAAGGACAATCCCTGAGCTTTTTCTTTTTCTAATAAAGTTTTTAAACATTTGATGTCCTTTCATAACGAATGTTACAGATTATACAATCAAAAAAACTTACAGTATCCGACACGATAACTCATGTCGGATACAAAAAATTAACAGATAATGTAGCGCGTTAAACTATGTCTCCGTTGTCAAACGGGTCTCCACATTCGGGACAGAATTTAGGCACGGGTTTTCCGGTTTGTGGTTCCCAACCACATTTGTCACACTTATATTGTGGAACTCCGGCAGGTTTGGGTTTTCCGCAATTAGAGCAGAATTTCCCTTTATTTATCGCTCCGCATTCACAACTCCAACCTGTGTCTGACGGTTTGGGTTTTCCGCAATCGGCACAGAACTTTCCTGTGTTTTGTTGTTTTCCGCATGCACAACCCCAACCTCCTGCGGCAGGCGATTGTTGTTGCATCTGCTGTTGTTGTGCTTGTTGCTGTTGACCCATTTGGAAGAGATTTGTCGCGTTTACTCCACCGGCGCCTTGAGCCATGTTCATGCCCATAAACGCCATCGGGGCTCCGGCGCCTTCGTTAGCGGCGGCAGCTTGCATAGCGGCGGCTTGCGATCCGACAAGGTGTGCGGCGGCTCTGGTTGGGTCCATAAACGCTGCGTTTCTTTGAAGCTCTTGAAGCATTTCCATGTCTTCTTCAACAGGGTTAAAGCTCGACATTCCGAAATTAGCTATCTCGATACCGCGACCGTCGCGCCATTGTGCTGCGAGCAGTTCTTTTATGGCGTCGCCCATCTCTCTTGTGTGTGCAAGTGCTTCGGAAATTCTAACTCCCATTGCGCCAATTTTTGCAAAAGTAGGTTGCAATGCACCTAAAAGTTCACTTTTTAGTTGGCTGTCGAGTTGTGAACGGTTATAGTCGCCCGAAATGTTGCCTATTATGTTTGTATACAAAACCATAGGGTCAACTATTTTATAGCTGTATTCACCGAAACAACGAACATTAACGTCGATGTCAATTCCTGCACGTTGGTCAACAACACGGAAAGCAACCGGGACAGGCGTTCCGTATTTGTTGCCTATAATTTCTTTTGTGTTGAAATAGTAAACACGTTGATCTTTCGGGGGTTCACCTCCAAAAGTAAAACGTTTACCAATATTTTTAAACGATTCGATAATGCTTTCGCCGAGATTTCCTGCAAAGATTGAAGGCTCGGTCGATATATCATAGATATATTCTCCTGGCTCTGCACAAAGGTCGACAACCTTTCCTTGCTCGACTATAAGCATACATTGGCCGTCTGCAACCGCGATTACAGAACCATTACTTATAATGTTCTCCGAAGCTTTTGTGTTGGAAGAACGTCCTCCGACACGCTTTTCGCCTTTTGTCGCCAAAACGTCTACGGGAATCGATTCACAATAGAAAAACTCTTTCCATTGGTCGGCTAAAACGCCCCCTGCCGCTCCGGCAATAGCTTTAATTAATCCCATATGCAAAAATCCCTTTCTTTTAAAGATATTATGTAATAAGTATATATCATAACGCGAAAAGTGTCAATATTAATAGAATTCAATGCGCAACAATCGAAAAAACAGATATTTGCACAATGACTTTGAATATGTCCGACATTTTGCCATCAATAATATATATATTTAGCGTTACTGAAAATAATGCAAAAAAACAAAGGGATGAGTAAAATTCTACCCATCGCCCTTGTCTTTTAAATCTACTAATCTAACCTATTAATACATTCCGCCCATTCCGGGGTTTGGCATTGCAGGTTCTGCCGATGCCGGAAGGTCAGCCACCAACGCTTCGGTCGTGATAACCATTGCGGCTACCGACGAGGCGTTTTGTAACGCACTTCTCGAGACCATTGTCGGGTCGACAATTCCCTCTTCAATCATGTCGCCATAGTTTTCCGTTGCGGCGTTCATGCCGTAACCTACTTTTTTGCTTGCAACAATCTTGTCGATTATAACCGAGCCTTCAAGTCCGGCGTTTAACGCTATTTGACGAATCGGAGCTTCAAGAGCCTTAACAACAATCTTTGCGCCTGTTTTTTCGTCTTCGTCCGAAAGCATGTCGGAAACTTTTTGTGCCGCAGGAATTGCGTTGATAAATGCAACGCCACCGCCCGCAACTATGCCCTCTTTAACCGCCGCCTTTGTAGCCGAAAGAGCGTCTTCAACGCGAAGTTTCTTTTCTTTCATTTCAACTTCGGTTGCCGCCCCAACCCTGATAACGCCTACGCCACCCGAAAGTTTTGCCAAACGCTCCTCGAGTTTTTCTCTGTCAAAGTCAGAGGTAGTTTCTTCGATTTGAGCACGGATTTGACCAATGCGCGCATCGATGTTCGATTTTTCGCCCGAACCACCCATGATGATTGTAACTTCTTTTTTAACTTGTACTTTTTGAGCTGTTCCGAGTTGTTCGATAGTAGCGTCTTTAAGATCCATACCAATCTCTTCGCTTATAACCGTTCCGCCCGTAAGAATTGCGATGTCTTGAAGCATGTCTTTTCTTCTGTCGCCAAAGCCCGGTGCTTTAACTGCACAGCACACGAATGTTCCGCGGAGTTTGTTAACAATTAGGTTTGCAAGCGCATCGCCTTCTACGTCTTCCGCAATTATAACAAGTCTTTTACCCGTTTGAACAATCTGCTCAAGCAAAGGCAAAATCTCTTGAATGTTTGAAATCTTTTTGTCGGTGATAAGGATAGACGCATCCTCGATAACCGCTTCCATTTTTTCGGTGTCGGTTACAAGATATGGTGTGATATATCCTCTGTCGAACTGCATTCCTTCGACAACTTCGATCTTGGTTTCGCTTGTTTTGCTTTCTTCGATAGTGATAACACCGTCTTGCGAAACTTTTTCCATAGCTTCCGCTATAAGGCTTCCGATAAACTCGTCGCCCGCCGAAACGGTTGCTACCCTTGAAACATCTTTAGAACCCGAAACTTGTTTCGAGTTTGCGACAATAGCTTCGACAGAAGCGTCAACAGCTTTTTGAATTCCTCTTTTAACCGCCATCGGGTTTGCGCCGGCAGCAACGTTTTTCATACCCTCGCGAACAAACGCTTGAGCCAAAACTGTTGCAGTGGTTGTTCCGTCACCTGCTGCGTCGTTTGTTCTTGTTGCAACTTCTTTGATAAGTTGTGCGCCCATGTTTTCAAAAGCGTCTTCGAGTTCAATCTCTTTCGCAATTGTAACACCATCGTTTGTGATTAAGGGCGAACCGAATTTTTTATCAAGTACAACGTTTCTTCCCTTAGGCCCTAATGTGATTTTAACGGTATCAGCAAGTTTATCAATACCCGCTTGAAGCCCTTTTCTGGCTTCTTCTCCATATTTTAGGTCTTTTGCCATATTAAGTTTAATCCTCCTAAACTTGATTTAATTTTTATTGTTTTTTTAACTACGGTTTTTCACAATGTCGGAACTTCGAGCGTATTTGACCTTAACTAAAATCAAGGCTATACTGTTTTGCTTTTAAACTCAAACTTCCTTTTGCAATCTTCAGGTTGCAAATTGCAATCTTTAGCTTGCAAATTCTTATTCTACAATCGCTAAAATATCTGATTGACGTACGATTATGCATTCTTGTCCATCAAACTTAACTTCTGTTCCGGCGTATTTGCTAAGGATTACTTTGTCGTTTACTTTAACAGTCATCTCGACTTCTTTTCCCTCGACAAGTCCTCCGGGACCTACCGCGAGAACTTCAGCAATTTGCGGTTTTTCCTTTGCCGAAGAAGTTAAAATAATTCCGCTTTTGGTTGTCTCTTCTGCTTCTACCATCTTGACAACAACTCTGTCGGCTAACGGTTTAAGTTTCATTTTTATATACCTCCAATTAATAACTTTTTAGCAGTCTTGCGTTTTGAGTGCTAACTATATTTTAAACCTTTTTTTATAAAAATCAAGTAATAATTTCTGAACAGTTTATCTTTGTTTTAAATGTACATTTATCTACGCTCATTCTTCGATTAATTTGTGTATATCGCTAGTTGTTTTTGATGTTTTTTAAAACTTTTAATGTCGAACTTAATACAACACCCATTAAAAATCCCATTATTATTCCAAAAATCAAAATAACCGGCAGATAGTACATCACAGTATAGGTCTTAATTATAAACGCAGACGCAACAAGTTGGCCCAAATTGTGAGAGACTGCTCCAAAAATGCTTACAAACATTATAGAAAAAGAATATTTCTTAAGCCGATATATAAACAACCCCATCACAGCAACCGACATTATGCCTCCGACAAAACTTAATGTTCCGGCAACAACTCCTCTTAATAAAAGCTGGAACATTGATTTTAAAACAGCCAGAGCCAAAGCCGGAACAAACCCGACAAAATACAACGTGTACATCGTGACGATGTTTGAAAACCCAAGTTTAAACCCGGGGGGAAAGATAGGAAACAAAGGAAACAACGCCTCGATATATGAAAGAGTTATCGAAAGCGCAAATAAAATCCCAAATGTTGCTACTTTTTTTGATTTATTTTTTTCATTCATAATGATATATTATACAATACTCTGAATTAAAATAACAGTCGTAATCGCACAAAAAACAAATTAATGAAATTGCCGATACACGGAAATAAATACCGGTTGAAAAAAAGTTCATAAAATATTATAATAGTAAGCGTTCGCAAAAAACAAAAAAATGTAGATTGTTTTGTTTTCTACATTAAGCCGTCATTTATTTTTTTAAAAGTTTGATAGTTAAAAAAACAAAATCAAAGAAAGGAATGATATAATGACAAAAAAAGTTTATTTTTTAGCAGTAGTTATACTTTCTCTATTGTTAATAGGTTGCAGTGGTTCGGGTGAACCGGTCGAGGACGGAATTTACAGAATAGAACTTGAAACGGTTGATGTTCGCGGGTATAAAGATTTTATCGAGTTTCAATTTACCAACGGCCAGTTGTCGTCGATGAAAGCAGACGCGGTTGAACCGACAAGCGGAGTTTTTAAATCTGCCGACACTGACCTTAAAGACAATATGCAAGAATCTACCGGAACCTACCCCGAAAAAGTTTATAAAGATTTAGTTAACCAGTATATCGAAAAACAAAGCGCTTCACAGGTCGACATAATCGCAGGTGCTACAACCTCTTCAA
>CAYJAY010000028.1:0-32166 GCA_964368445.1 uncultured Oscillospiraceae bacterium | reverse complement strand
CAAGAACAAACAATCAAGCTTTTTGCAGTATACAGTTTATAAAGCGCAAAAAGCGGAACGGGTTTTTAGGGCGTGTGTCGCCCTAAATCGTTGAGGGGGTTTTGGGGGTGTCGGGGGACAAAAACGCAGAGCTTATATATGTATTATCACCAAAAAATGTGACAAAACTATTAATTTTTCTTTAGGAATATTAATTTACTTTAATAGCAAAGATGAAGTATAATAACATCATAATATTTCTAATCAAGGCTTAGGTTTTTATGAACGATTTTTTATCCCCAAATGCTGAATTTGTAAAGATACTTGGTGTGCACCACCTTGTTTATCTGTTTTTTTGCATAGTTACAGTGTTTTTATTTATCAAACGTTATAAAAAGGTAAGGGAAAATAAAGAGACAATTAGAAAGGTGTTTCTTTGTTTGCTTGCGTTTCAACAGGTGTTTTTGCTTTATGGTTGGTATGCTTTGTATACCCCAAACTTTTGGTCAGAAGGTCTGCCGCTTCAGATGTGCCGAGTGGCCTCTATGCTGACCATAATTTTTCTGTTAACAAAAAATAGGGTGTGTTTGGATATTTTGAACTATTTTGGAATATTCGCTTTGATCTCGCTTTTCTACCCGCTTCAAGTCTATAATTTTGCACATATAAGCGGAATTTCTTATATGATAAATCATATTATAACGGTGCTTATGTCGGTGTTTGCTGTCATTGCGTATGATTGGTACCCAAGTAAAAAAACCTGCACAAACGCCATTCTCGGCTTTTGTGTGTATTTCCCGTTGGCATTGGTTGCAAACTATCTAACGGGTGGCAACTATTTTTATCAAACAAACAGGCCGTTTTTACATAGTCTTTCGGCGGTGGCGTTTGGTCTTCTAACCTTTATTGTCACAGTGTTTGGGTTTATAATATTAACTGTGTTGTTGATTTTAATAAAAAAAATATTTTTTAAAACCAAGGTTGTTTAATGATAATAGACTTATAGCATTTTTCAAACAAACATAATATAAAAAGTATCGATAAATACACTTAAAACCCCTGCTTCATCGGCAGGGGTTTTAAGTGTATTCTGAAAAAAATTAAGATGTTACTTGATTAATAAGTTCAACGCCTTGTTCAAAATCGGTGGCGTTTTGAAGGGTTACCTTTGCGATGGTGGACAGTGCGTCGTCGGTTAAAAATCCTTGGTGAGAGGTTAAAATTAAATTTGGAAACGACATTAGTCGAGCAACCGTCGTTGTGTTTAAAATATCGTTAGAGTAGTCCTCAAAAACAAAGGAACTTTCTTCCTCATAAACATCTAGGGCGACGGCATGGAATTTTTGTGATTTAATTCCGTCTATTAAATCTTCGGTTTTTATAAGTCCTCCGCGAGAGGTATTGACAAGTATCACCCCGTCCTTCATTTTTTTGATAGAGTCAGAGTTAATGATATATCTTGTGGTTTCAAACAACGGGCAGTGTAGCGAAATTAAATCGGAACGTTTAAAAAGCTCATCAAGCGACACGTAGTTAATATCTAGTTTTTCGTTTGGAAACAGGTCGTATGCTATAACATCCATTCCAAAACCTTTACAAATGTTTATCATCGCAAGGCCTATTTTGCCTGTTCCGATAATGCCCGCCGTTTTGCCAAAAAAGTTAAGACCAACCAAGCCTTGTAGGCTAAAGTCGTTTTCTCTAACCCGATTATAGGCTTTATGGACTCTTCTGTTTGCCGCCATCGCAAGGGTCATTGCGTGTTCCGCAACTGCTTCCGGGCTGTAATTTGGAACTCGTAAAACTGTTATACCAAGTTTTTTAGCCGCTTCAAGATCGACGTTGTTGTAACCGGCACAACGCATTAAAAGAAGTTTTGCGCCACTTTCTTTTAATGCGCTTAACACATCGCCTGAGACATCTGCATTAACAAACGCAGAAACCGCCCCACATCCCTTTGCGAGTGCAGCGGTTTCGGGGGTTAGCTTTGCTTCGAGAAATAAAATTGTATGGTTATATTGCTTAGAAAACAACTCAAAGTACTGTTTGTCATATGTTTTTGTATCAAAAAATGCTATTTTCATAAAATATTGATTCCTTTCTTGATGTTTGGGCGATTTTGCCTCAGCGATTTTTAAGGCGGAAAATTTTTTGTTACACTTTTGACCGAAAAGCACAAAACTCATGTTTGAAACTATGTTTAAAATTATCATCTTTCAAAATTAATTTTGGTTGATACATCTTTTATTCTACGAAAAAGTTTATTTTAAATACATTACTTGTAAATTTTCCAAAAAAAATATTTCAATATTCAACAAAACAACATAAAAATAATTTAAAATATTTTGTCACACAAAGATATATAAAACAACAAAAACAGCATTATTTTTTGAAGTTGTGATGTTGAAAAAAAAGTCAAATTATTGTATAATTAAAAATCACAGAAAATTCTTTTTTAGAGGTTACATTTGAAAAATAACAACAGTGATTACATACAGCATTCAAAGACGAAAGCAAACTTACTTGAAGGGTTAAAATGTTTTGTTAAGACGTATGGTTGCCAACAAAACGTTAATGACAGCGAAAAGATAAAAGGTTTGTTGTCGCAACACGGAGCGTTAAGTACAAGCGACGAACAAAACGCAGATATAATAATTTTTAACACATGTGCCGTTAGAGAAAATGCCGAGGATAAGGTTTTCGGACATGTTGGGAACTTGAAAAAACTTAAAGAACAAAATGGAAAACTACTAATTGCACTTGGTGGATGTATGGTTCAACAAAAACACATCGAAGAGAAGATAGCAAAAAGCTATCCATATGTAGATGTGATTTTTAACACCAACGCACTTGACCGGTTGCCGTTTCTTTTGCAACAAAGGCTTTCGGGAAGCAAGCGTGTTTTTAAAGGCGACATAGAAAGCTTTGAGATAGTTGAAAATCTCCCAACAGTCAGAGATTCTCTTTGTCGTGCGTTTGTTCCGATTATGTATGGTTGCGACAATTTCTGCACATATTGTGTTGTTCCGTTTGTGCGCGGACGCGAGCGAAGCCGGAAAAGTGACGATATACTAAAAGAGGTTGAAAGCCTTGTAAAAAGCGGATATAAAGAGATTATGCTTTTAGGGCAAAACGTAAACAGTTATGGAAAAAACCTTGAACAAAAGATTGATTTTTCCGATCTTCTCGAAGAGATAGATAAATTAGAAGGGGAGTTTCTTGTTAGGTTTATGACGTCACATCCAAAAGATGCGTCACAAAAACTTTTTAACACAATAGCAAAAAGCAAACATATAAGTCGCCATATACACCTGCCTGTTCAATCGGGCAACAACAGGATTTTGTCACTTATGAATCGAAGATATAGCAGTGAACAATATCTTGAACTAATAGAAAACGCAAAAAGCATTATTCCTGGTGTCACTTTTTCAAGCGACATAATAGCAGGTTTTCCGGGCGAGACGGAGGAAGAGTTTGAAGACACATTAAAGCTTGTCGAAAAGGTCGGATACCATTCGCTTTTTACGTTTATCTATTCAAAACGAGAGGGAACAAAGGCGTTTGATATGGAGGATAAAACCGAGTATTCGCAAAAATCCAAACGTCTTACACGGCTTATTAATCTTCAAGAACAAATAACTGAACAGTTTGAAAAACAACTTGTTGGTAAAACAAAACGTTGTCTTGTAACCGAAAAAAGACAGGACGGTTTTTTTGAAACGAGGCTTGACAGTAATTCGGTTGTGCTTGTAAAGGGAGATCTTGAAATCAACTCGTTTTATGACGTAACAATAGACAACTTAAACACAAAAAAACTTTACGGAACTATCGAAATATAATACAGATAAAAGACAAGAGGTACAAGATGCCGTATCCGAAAGATATCGAAAAAATATCCCCGATGATGAAACAGTATATAAAAATTAAAGAACAGCATAAAGATGAGCTTGTTCTTTATCGTTTAGGCGATTTTTATGAACTGTTTTTTGACGATGCTTTGACGGCGTCGAGGGAACTTGAACTCACACTGACCGGAAGGGAATGTGGGCTTTCGGAACGTGCCCCGATGTGTGGCGTTCCCCACCACAGCAGCGAAGGATACATTGCAAAGCTTATAAAAAAGGGATATCGTGTCGCTATCTGCGAACAGATGGAACTTCCGTCACAGACAAAGGGAATAGTTAAACGGGGCGTCGTTCGCGTCGTTACACCCGGAACGGTGACCGAAAACAGCATGCTTTCGGAAGAACGCAACAACTATCTTGCGTGTATATTCATGACGAAAGACGGTTTTGGTTTTTGCGCGGCAGACATAACATCTGGAAAGGTGTTTGTTACCGAATCAGGCGTTTCAGAAGATGGGATAATAAACGAACTTTCGAGATTTGATCCAAAAGAGATAATCTGCAACGAAGTTGTTGCAAACAACAAGACGGTTAATAGGTTTATCACTAAATCAAAAAACATAACCCCAAACATTTTATACGACGGAAATTTTGATCCATCGATAGCAATGTCCAACGTGACAAAGTTGTTTGAAAAACAAAAAGTTTCTAAAGTTGCGATGTTTGACAAAGGCTTTGCGCTGTGTGCTTTGGGCGCATTAGTAAAATATATTGTAGATACCCAGTTTGAGGGCGCAATAAGGCTTAACGACATAGTTTGCTACCGCGAAAAACAATATCTTTCGCTTTCAGCAAAAACAAGAAAAAACCTTGAACTCACCGAAACGTTTTCGGGAAGGGAGCGAAAAGGAAGCCTTATTTGGGTACTGGACAAAACGGGTTCGGCAATGGGAAAAAGGCAACTTCGTTCGTTTATGGAAAAACCGCTTGTCGAGGTTGACGAGATAAACAAACGCCTTGACTCTGTTGAAGAACTTGTGCAAAACAACATAGGCTTATTAAAAACAAACGAGATTTTAAAAACTATTCATGATATCGAAAGAATTATGACAAGGATTGTTTATAAATCTGTTTCGCCTCGAGATTTAATTTCGCTTTCGACATCGGCCGGAAAACTTGTTGAACTTAAAGCTTTGACAAAAGATTTTAATTCTAAGATGTTAAGCGAATTAAGCTTTGAAATTGATACGCTGGACGATATCAAAGAGGAGATTGAAGCTACTATAGAACAACAACCACCCGCTCTTTTAAAGGATGGAGGTTATATTAAATTCGGGCATAACCCCGAAATAGATGAACTTCGCGAGATTTTGCATAATTCGAAAACATATCTTGCACGAATGGAACAAAAGCTTAAAGATCAAACAGGGATTAAAACTTTAAAGGTAGGGTACAACAAAGTTTTTGGGTATTATATCGAAGTTTCACGGCTTAACTCGAACAGCGTTCCTGATTATTTTGTCAGAAAACAAACGCTTGCAAATGGCGAAAGGTTTATAACGGAGGAGCTAAAACAACTTGAAGACAAGATACTAGGCGCTAACGATAAACTCCTTAATCTTGAAAGGGCTATCTTCGAAAATCTAAGGGAGCGACTTGAAAAAAACCTTGAAAGGGTTCAAAAGTCGGTTGACTGCATATCGGTTATAGATGTGCTTTGTTCGTTTGCTTTGGTTTCGCTGGAAAATAACTTCCAACGCCCTTGTGTGGACAATTCTGACGTTATAGACATTCAAAACGGAAGACACCCTGTTGTTGAAAAGGTAATTGACGGAGAACTGTTTGTTCCGAACAATAGTTTTTTAGATCGAGATAAAAACCTTGTAAACATAATAACAGGCCCAAACATGGCGGGGAAATCGACATATATGAGGGCGACAGCGCTAATAGTTTACATGGCGCAAATCGGATGCTTTGTTCCGGCGTCGTTTGCACATATTGGGGTTGTAGACGCTATATTCACAAGGATTGGCGCGTCGGACGACCTATTTTCAGGGGATTCTACCTTCATGGTTGAGATGAAAGAGGTTGCCGAAATTTTAAACTGTGCAACAAAAAACAGCCTTATTATTCTCGACGAGATAGGTCGCGGAACCTCTACATATGACGGAATGAGCATGGCTCGCGCGGTGATTGAACATATCTGCAAGTGTGGCGGACTTGGGGCTAAGACGATGTTTGCGACACACTACCACGAGTTAACCGAGATCGACAAGGAATTTGAAAACGTTAAAAATTATAACATAGCAGCAAAAAAACGAGACGATGATATAGTTTTCTTACACAAGATTGTTGAGGGTTCTGCCGACGACAGCTATGGAATAGAGGTTGCAAAACTTGCGGGGGTTCCAAAAGAGGTCACCGACATGGCGTATGATTTTTTAGAAAAACTCGAACAAAAACAGGTTGGATACAACCCAAAACAAAGTTTGTTAACAAAAACTTCAAATTCTGATGATATAATCTCGGAGGAGAAAACCAAGATTTTTGAAGAGATAGATAAAATCTGTATAGATACTTTAACACCAATTGAAGCGCTTAATATACTTTCAAAATTAAAAAAAATTAAGGAACAAAAGTTTAGCTAAATGCCTAACATAAAACTGCTTGATAAAAATTTACGCGAACTAATAGCCGCCGGAGAGGTTGTCGAAAGACCGTCTTCGGTGGTTAAAGAGCTTGTGGAAAATTCAATCGATGCCGGCGCAGACTACATCGAAGTAGAGATTAGGGGCAGCGGGCTTAAATCTATACGCGTCACCGACAACGGTTGTGGCATAGCGCACGAACAGATTGAGACCGCTTTTTTGCGGCACGCAACAAGCAAAATTACGTGTGAAAAGGATCTTTTTGAGATAAAATCACTGGGTTTTCGCGGAGAAGCGTTGGCGGCAATTTCGGCGGTGTCAAAAATTAAACTTATAACTAAAACGAAACAAGCAGAGTTTGCAACGGAGTTTTTAGTTTGTGGCGGGGAAAACGGGGAACTGTCCGAAACAGGAGCGCCCGATGGAACAACATTTTTCGTGGGAGACCTTTTTTATAATACCCCTGCAAGGATGAAGTTTTTAAAAAGTGATGCACACGAAGCAAACGTTGTTCAATCAATAGTAGAACAACAAGCGTTAGCACATCCCGAAATAGCGTTTTCTTTTATCAAAGAGGGGAAATTAATCTTTAAGACCCAAAACGACGGATCGCTGTTTTCTTCGATATATATGATTTTGCCAAAAGATATCTCGGAAAATTTGATTGAAGTCAAAAAAAGCGATGGGCGTAAAATTAATGTCGATGGATATATTATCAAGCCGGAGGGGGCAAGAAAAAGCAGGGCTTTTCAATATTCTTTTATAAACGGAAGATATGTAAAAAACAAGACTATCATGTCGGCGGTCGAGCAAGCGTATGCCGATGTTTTGATGCACAAAAAATTTCCCGTTTTTGTTCTCAATATAGAGATGCCGTTTGATGAAATAGACGTTAACGTCCATCCGTCAAAAATTGAAGTTAAGTTTTCCAACGAAAAAGAGATTTTTCACGCGGTTTATTATGCGGTTAAAGCATCGCTTTCAAGCGTTACAACCTCGTTTGGATATGCGAACAACAGTGAAACTTTACAGCTTAATACCCAACCTCAACCGATAGAATCAAAACAACAAATAAATGATATACAAAAACAACCAGAGGTTACGCAAACCTCTCTTTCCGAAACGGTTGTTCAAACAGTAAAAACTTTTGAACAAACAAATGAGGACAGATTTAAAACATCAAAGCTTTTTTCGTTTGGTCCGGAAAACAAGTCAACCGACAGTTTTTTAAGTTCAAACAAAACTTCGTTCAAAACAAGTGACCACAGTCTTTCTATCGATCCTTCGTCTTACTACGAGACAAAACAAACGTCTGTCGACGTGGCGGAAAAACTTGAAAAAACGCCGATAATTGAAACGGTTGCTAAAAACGAACAACAAGTTACAACAGAACCTTTGTCGGTTGAGATTGTAGGGGAAGCATTTGAAACTTATATAATATGTAAGACAAAGGAAAAGCTTATCTTTGTAGATAAACATGCGGCGCATGAGAGGTTTTTATACGACAGGCTTTTGGCGGATAACAAGCAAAAAAACCGTCAAGTTGTGCTTGAACCGGTGATTGTTTCGCTTGCCAAAAAAGAGAAACAAGCGTTGTTTGATAAAAAACAACTTGTTGAACAAACAGGGTTTTTAATTGATGATTTTGGAGAAAACGAAGTTTCGGTCAGAGAGATACCGGTATTTTTAAACATAAGTTGTGTTAAAGACACTGTTCAAGAACTTGCACAAAAACTTTGTTTTCCCAAAGCGAACCTTTCGTTTGAAAAAGAAGAATGGCTTTTAAGTTCGATAGCGTGTAGGGCGGCAATTAAAGCGGGACATAAAACTTCAAAAAACGAACTTGTTTATATAATCGAAAAGTTGATTGCCGAGCATGGTGTTAAATACTGCCCACACGGACGACCAGTGATGTTTGAAATGTCGAAACACGATTTGGAGAAACGTTTTGGAAGAATACAATAACAACAAGATATTGGTTGTTGCGGGACCTACCGCAACCGGAAAGTCGAAGCTTGCGTTGTCGCTAGCGTCAGAACTTTCGGGAGAGATAGTTTCCGCAGACTCTATGCAGATTTATAAACATCTTGATGTAGGCACAGCGAAGCCAACCATAATTGAACAAAGTCAAGTTCCACATTATCTTGTGGATTTTTTGGAACCTTGCGAGCTTTTTAATGTATCTGATTTTCACAATCGCTGTGAACAAACGGTGGACGATATTTTGTCGCGAAACAAAGTTCCTATTATATGTGGGGGAACGGGGCTTTATATCTCAACTTTTATAAACGGAATTAGGTTTTCAAAAGACACCGCTAACCTTGAAGTTAGACAAAACCTAAAGCAACGTGTGCAAAAAGAAGGGCTTATTAAACTTTACGACGAACTTTTAAATGTAGACAGCGACTATGCAAAACGTATTGAGGCAAACGACGAAAAACGTATATTAAGGGCGCTTGAGATATACATCGTTTCCGGAAAAAACGCTACAACGCATGAGATGTTATCAAAACAAACTCTGCCCAAATATAATCCTATGCTGGTAGTGCTTGTGGCATCAAACAGACAGCGTTTATATGATAGAATTGAAAAAAGAATAGACGAGATGGTTGAGAAGGGGCTGTTGGACGAAGCAAAATTTGTATATGATAATAGAGAAAAATTTATAACGGCGGCACAAGCAATTGGGTATAAAGAGTTTTTCAACTATTTTGACGGAAACGAAACTCATGAACAAGCTGTGTTGACGCTTAAGCAAGCAACCAGAAGGTATGCCAAAAGACAGATAACTTGGTTTAAAAGACATTGTGAGGCGTTTAAGTATGATATTTGTGAGAATTCTCTCGAAAGTATAAAAAACGACATAATTAAACAATGGGATAACTTTAAAATATAAGTAATACTTTGATTTTTGCGCGAAACGCAAATAAAAAAATAAAACGATGAGGTGGGATTATGAAAAACATTAATTTGCAGGATACCTTTTTAAACCATGCAAGAAAAGAAAAAGTTTCTTTGGTTGTATACCTTACAAACGGATTTCAATTTAAAGGCTTTGTAAGGGGTTTTGATAATTTTACTGTTATCCTTGAAAGTGACGGTCGTCAAAATCTTGTGTACAAACACGCTATATCAACTATAATTCCGTCTAAATATATCCCAACTTTGGACAACGTGTTGAACGATGCGGAGTAAATTTATAAGAAACCTTATAATGGGTTTTTTGGCGGTAACCGTTTTTTATATTGCGTATAATATTTTTTCGGTGGTGTCAACTGATATAGTTGTCGAAACGGCTACGCTTTATAATATCTCTGACAGCATAAGTGCCTTTGGAATTGCGGTTCGTGACGAAAGAGTTGTTGCAGGGGACGAGGAAGGGATACGAGAGTACCTTGTTGAAAACGGCGAAAAGGTCGGCAAAGGGTCTGTTGTGGCAAACGTTTATTCTTCGCCCGAAACAGCCGCAAATTCGCTTGAAATTAAGCTGTTGGAGCAACGACTCGAACAACTTGAACTTTTAAGTGGAGTTGGAGAAAGCGGAGTTGTAAACGTAGACGCGTTAAGGCAGAATATATATAGAACGCTAACAGAATATTCCGGGGATATTTCGGACAAAAAGCTTGATTATAACGAGGTTGTTAGTCTTTCAAGCGATATCGAACGTCACCTAAATGGATATGCTGCTATATCGGGAAACAACATTTCATATGAACAAGAGCTAGTTGATGTTGCTAATGAAATTGCGCGCCTAAAAACTCTTGCGTATCAACCAAGTGGATATGTTTTTTCTGACGCGGATGGTTTTTTTGTTTCATCTTGTGACGGATTTGAAACGGCGGTTAATCCGACATCTCTTTTAGAGATGAGCGTTGAAGGCATAGAAACGCTTGTCAACGATAATAAAAAGTATTTTGAAACATCCGACCAATGCAAGATAATGAACAGTTATATATGGTATTTTGCCGCTATTGTCGAAAAGGAAGAAGCACAAAGGCTTTCGGTTGGAACCGCAGTTAACATAGAGTTTAACTATGATGCAGTTGGAACAATCACGGGTGAGGTATATTCGATTTTAAGTGATGAAACAAGTGATAAAAGTGTTGTTGTGTTTGAATGTGACAAATTAAGTCCCGACATAGTAAGGCTTAGAATTGAAGACGTAAATATTAATTTTATGAACTACAATGGTATAAAGATTGATCGTTCATATCTCAGAACGGAACAAGGTGTTTTAGGAGTTTATATTCAATATGGAACCGAGATAAGGTTTAAGCCGATAACCGAAGACACGATTTTATATGAAACGAATGACTTTTTGTTGGTGGAAGCTTCCAATGGTTACACAGGCGGCATAGAACTTTATGACAACATAATCGTCGAAGGAAAGGAACTTTATGACGGAAAACAGATTAACTGACAAGATACGCCAAAACATCAAACAAGTCATTGAACAAGTCGAAATATCGGCAAAGCAAGCAAACCGAGATGTTTCAGATATCACTATTATGGCGGTTACAAAAAACAGAAGTATTGAAGAGATACAGTGTTGTTTTGATATGGGTCTTAAAGTTGTGGGTGAAAATAGGGTTCAGGAGCTTATGGGCAAACTTGATTTTTTCAAAAACAACAAAGCCGAAGTTCATCTTATCGGACATCTTCAAAAAAACAAGGTTAAATATGTCGTCGGAGAGGTTGACTATATCGACAGCGTGGACAGCGTCGAACTTCTCGAGGCAATTGACAAAAAAGCTTTGCAAAAAAACGTTGTTCAAAAGATAATGATCGAGGTTAATATTGGGGATGACCCAAACAAATGGGGGATTGGTGAATCCGAGCTTTTGGAGCTTCTTTTAAAGGCGAAAAACCTTGCGGGCATAAAAGTTATGGGGCTTATGACGATACTTCCCATCGAAGATCAAGCGACAACGGAAAAATTGTTTTTGAAAATGAGCAAACTATTTATTGACATTGAGCAAAAAAAATTAGATAATATAAATATGTATTTTTTGTCGATGGGAATGTCGGATGATTTCGACAGCGCTATTCTGTGCGGTTCAAACGTAGTTAGAATAGGCTCTTCGCTATTCAAATAATTTCTTGGGAGTAAATGTATGAGTTTTATTGATACGGTTAAAGATCTTTTCGGGTATGGTCCCGAAGACGACATGTTGGACGATGACGAACTTGAGGGTCTCGAAGGCCTTGATGATGTTGAAACGGGAAAACCACCAAAAGCAGCAGCTTCCAAAATGAAGCAAAGCAACAAGATAGTTAACATTAACGCAACAACTCAACTTGAAGTTGTTCTTGTTAAACCCGAAAGGTTTGAGGACGCAAGCGGCATAGCCGACCAACTCAACAACAAACGCACCGTTGTACTTAACCTTGAATCGACACATAAAGATGTTGCAAGAAGGCTTATTGATTTTTTAAGCGGTGTTGCATACGCAAACAACGGACAGATAAAAAGGGTTGCAAACAGCACGTTCATTATTACACCGTTTAATGTTGGAATTGTCGGTGATCTTTTAGACGAGCTTGAAAGTAGTGGCGTCTATTTCTAGATTCATAAATTATAATTTTTTTGGGAGAGATATATATGTTCAGTTCAAATGATATAAGAAACGTGGAGTTCGAAACAGACAAAAAGGGTTATATAGTCGAAGACGTAAGGGCGTTTTTGTCTCAGATCGCCGATCAGATCGATGCTTTAATGGCGGACAGATTAAACTATGAAAATAGAGTTAACTCTATCGCTGTGCAGATGGAAGACTATCGTAAAGACGAAGAAACACTTAAAAATGCTTTGATTGCCGCACAAAAAATGAGCGACACCATGATTAGAGAAGCAAGACAAAAAGCCGATTCGATAATTGAAGAAGCTAAATTGGACGCAGAAAGAATATCGGCAAAAGCGGTTGAACAAGCGGAAGAAAGCAAACAAACTCTAAAACTTATGAAAAAAGAAATAACAAGCTTTAGAAAAGAAATGCTTGCTATGTATAATAGCCATATAAATGCTATTGGACTTGTTCCGGAATTTGATGAAGCCGGAAAACTTGTGGCAGGAACTCTGTCGAAAGACTATACTGATGAACCGGAAGCGGCAAAATCTGAGCCGGTTGTCGAGACTGTTTCTGAAGTTGCGACTGTCGAGACAGCGCCGGAACAAAGCGCACCGGCCGAACAGCCCGCGCCAGAGGCTGTAACAAGTCCGGCGGCTGAAGTTGAAAAGAAACCGGAAACTCCCGAAGTCTCTGCCGTTGAGCCGGATCTTGATTTTTCCGTATTCAAACTTGAACCAAACAAACCGACATCAAGGTTTGGACAGCTTGACTTTGGCGGTCATAACTAAGTTTACGACATCCTTGCTTATAAATTTAAAAAAGATGAAATATAAATTTGCCGTGATGGCCTAATTGTCGCACGGCAAATTTAAATTGTGTAAATAACAAATACATTTTATGTTATTTGAATTAGATGTAGCTTGAATTTCAAGAAATACTACGTTTTTGCACGGGCGGTGCAAAATGCCGAGTGAAACGAGGCGAGCAGTATTTTGATGAGCTTAACTGCAGGTGAAGATTATTTTAGTATAAGGGGTTAATTTGATTATATCTATTGTTTCGATGTTTTTGTTGGTTGTTATAGACAGGGCTTTGAAGGTTTTTTTGATGCCTGTTCTTAACACAGGAGAAACATATACGTTAATTCCCGGAATATTGGGACTTACATATGTCGAAAATACCGGCGCAGGTTTCGGTTTGTTTCAAGGAAGAACGACGGCGTTAAGCATTGCCACTTTTATTATTATTTTGGTCATGCTTTACATTTTATTTTTTGTTGCAAAAAAATATCATCCGCTTTTTAAAATTTCGATGATAATGATAATAGCCGGGGGACTTGGAAATCTTTACGACAGGGTGTTCAACCAGTTTGTTTTTGATTACCTTGAATTTTTGTTTTTCGATTTCCCAATATTCAACTTTGCCGATTGTCTTGTGACGGTTGGCGCGGTTGTTTTTGCTGTTGCCATATTGTTTTTTGACGAGAGTTCAAAAAGCAAAGATAAAAAATTAATCGATTCAGAACAACCAAGCGGACAACCACAAAGCGAAAAGTCGCTTGACGAAACCGATAAACTTAATAGTAATAATAACAACAAAGATGAATAGTCTCGATTTTGAAAACACATCGATAGTGGAGTTGACGGCAAGCGAAAGCGATGACGGCAAACGTTGTGACGTATTTGTTCAAGGTGCTGTTTCGGATTTTTCGAGAACGCTTATAACACGGTTGTTTGACCAAGGTCTTGTGAAAAAAAACGGAAAAAAGATATCTAAAGGCAACAAAGTTTTAAATAAAGATGTCGTTGAAGTTGTAGTTCCAAAACTTCAACCTATCGACGTGGTGCCACAAAATATTGAGATAAACATTGTTTATCAAGACGAAGACATTGCGGTGGTCGACAAGTCGAAAGGAATGGTTGTACATCCGGCGGCGGGTAATCCCGACAAAACGTTGGTCAACGCGTTGCTTTATCATCTTGAGGGTGAACTCTCCGGTATAAATGGAGTAAAACGTCCCGGAATTGTCCACAGGATAGACAAAGACACGAGCGGCCTTTTGGTTGTTGCAAAAAACGATAAGGCACACATTGGGCTTTCAAAACAACTTGAGAAACATTCTATGTCAAGGGTTTATGTTGCGGTGGCTCATGGAACGTTTAAACAAAAGGTTGGAACGATTGATAAACCTATCGGTCGCGACAAAAACAATCGAAAAAAATTCTGTGTTACAGATCAAAACTCTAAACATGCCGTGACTCATTATGAAGTTTTAGGCGAAACGGACAAATTTTCGTTTGTGTCGCTTAAGCTTGAAACGGGCCGTACCCACCAAATAAGGGTACACCTCGCCTCGATTGGACATCCGCTTGTTGGGGACGAGGTGTATGGCGGAAAACCACTCAAAGATATGCTTGAAGGACAATGCCTACATGCAAGGCTGCTCGGTTTTGTCCATCCAATAAAAAACGAATATATTGAATTTGTGAGTGAACTTCCACAGTATTTTAAAGATTATCTTGAAAAAATAAAAATAGAGGTAGACAATGTCGATTAAACTTAGCGATATACTTGTTGTATGTGATATGGACGGAACGTTGCTTGAGGCGGGGCACGGCTTGCCAAAGGTTAATATCGAGGCAGTTGAAAGTTTTATTGCGAAAGGCGGAAACTTTACGCTTGCAACGGGAAGGGGAATAGACTCGGTTGGATACTACACCAACTTGGTTAAATTCACCCATCCGGCGATACTTTGTAACGGCGGAATAATGTATGACTATAAAAAAGAACAACTTGTGTTTGATGAAGTTATGGAACAAAGCGTTGTCGAAATTATAACTGATGTTTCAAAACGTTTTTCAAACGTCGGCGTAGTTATAATGAAACAAAAAGAAAACTATTCAACCAAGATGAACAAGCACGTTTCAGAACATTTCACGATGGAACACCTAACTTATACAATGACCGACATAACCGCCGTTCCAAGCGGTTGGAACAAGGTTTTGTTTGCGGGGGACGAGTCATACATCGACAAGGTTGAACAATATTTTAACGAGAATTATGTTAACACAGAGCTTTCAAAAACTTTTAACTTTTCTCGAACTAACGAGCTATATTATGAAATTATGCCAACAAAATCCACAAAAGAAAATGCACTCGCAAAACTGTGTGAGATGTTTGAATTTGACATAAAAAAAGTTATAACTATCGGAAACTATTACAGCGACATCGGAATGTTTAAAGCTTCGGGATATTCAATTGCGGTTGACAATTCTCCGGAAGATGTTAAAAGCGAAGCCGACCTTGTTGTTGCTTCCTGTCTTAAAGGCGGCGTTGCCGAGGCTATCGAATATATAGAGAAAAAATATCAAGATATTTTATAATAAACCGAAAGGAAAAAATAATGGACAATCAAAAATTAAAGCAACTTAAACTTTTTGCAAACCAACTTAGAATCGATGTAATAGACCAAGTTCACAGTGCAAAAGCCGGACATCCCGGTGGCTCGCTTTCGATGTGCGACACCTACACATATCTTTACAACGAGGTTTTAAACATCGACCCGAAAAACCCGAAAAAACAAGATCGCGACCGTGTTGTGCTTTCTAAAGGCCACACATGCCCGGCGCTTTATGCTGTTCTTGCCGAGATGGGATATTTCAACAGAGAACTACTTAAGACGTTTAGAAGCCTTGATTCCATATTGCAAGGACACCCCGACATGAAAAACATACCGGGTGTTGACATGAGTTCAGGTTCTTTGGGACAGGGAATTTCGTGTGCTGTCGGAATGGCTATTGCGGCAAAATTCGACAACGCTTCATACAAAGTATATGCTATTTTGGGGGATGGAGAACTTCAAGAGGGACAGGTTTGGGAGGCTTCTATGTTAGCCGCTCATAGAAAACTTGACAACCTTGTGTTGATTGTCGACAACAACGGCCTTCAAATCGATGGTGAGATCGAAAAGGTTAACTCGCCATATCCGATAACTGATAAATTCGAGGCATTCGGTTTTAGAGTGTTGACCGCCGATGCCCATGATTTCTTGTCGCTAAAACAAGCTTTCGACAAAGCGTCTGAGCCTTGCGACAAACCCACCGTAATTATTCAAAAATCCGTAAAAGGTAAAGATGTTTCCTTTATGGAAAACAAAGCGTCTTGGCACGGAACTGCTCCTAACGACGAGCAATACGAACAGGCGATGACCGATTTAAACAACATTAAAAAGAGTTTGGAGGCTTAATGGGTATGGCTGAAGTAAAAAATATTGCTACACGCGAAAGTTACGGAAATGCTTTAGCGGAGCTTGGCAAACAAAACGAAAACATTGTTGTGCTGGATGCCGACCTAGCAGGCGCAACAAAAACCGCAGTTTTTGCAAAACAATTTCCCGAAAGATTCATTGACTGTGGTATTGCCGAATCAAACATGGTTTCGGTTGCGGCGGGACTTGCCGCTAGTGGAAAGATTCCGTTTGCGAGCTCTTTTGCTATGTTCGCCGCCGGAAGGGCGTTTGAACAGATTAGAAACTCGGTTGGATACCCACACCTCAATGTTAAGATAGCCGCAACACATGCGGGGTTCTCGGTTGGAGAAGACGGAGCAACGCATCAATGCAACGAAGATATCGCGCTTATGAGAACTATCCCGGGAATGACGATTATTTCCCCGTCTGATGACATCGAAGCAAAGCAAGCGGTTATGGCGGCGGCAGAGTTTGAAGGCCCAGTATACCTGAGATTTGGGCGTCTTGCGGTGCCGGTTATAAATTCAGAAGATTATAAATTTGAAATCGGAAAAGGCGTAGAGCTTGTTAAGGGTAGCGACGTAACGATAATTGCAAACGGTTTGATGGTGTCAAGAGCCCTCGAAGCTGCAAAAATGCTACAAGATAAAGGGATTTCCGCCGCGGTTATAAACATCCATACAATCAAACCGCTTGACCAAAAGATTGTATTAGACGCCGCAAAAAACACAGGTGCAATTGTCACGGCAGAGGAACACAGCGTCATTGGGGGCTTGGGCTCGGCAGTTTCCGAGCTAGTTTGTGAACAATATCCTGTTCCTGTTCTTAAAGTTGGAGCTAACGATGTGTTTGGAAAATCTGCTCCCGCACAACAAGTTTTGGAATATTTCGGACTAACGGCGCAAAACATTGTAGACAAGTGTTGCGCAGCAGTTAATTTAAAAAAGTAATTCTATTTAGTTAGCCGGCAGAAAATTTTCTGTCGGCTAAAAAGGTTTTTTATGGGAAAACTAAATGTTGTTTTAATTGTTACTTCAATTTTAGTAAGCATTGTTATTTTAGTCTTAAACTATTTTTTATATGGGTAGTGTTATTATGTCAGAAAACGAAAACAAATTAAGCAAAGATATCTTTGTAAATCGAGAGCTCAGTTGGCTTGAGTTTAACAAGCGTGTTTTAAATGAATGTGACAACGCAAACAACCCGTTGTTTGAACAGCTTAAGTTTCTTGCGATATATGGTTCTAATCTTGATGAGTTTTTTATGGTTAGAATTGGCACACTTGTGGATCAGATGATTGTATCGCCTAATTTAATTGACAACAAAACAGGAATGAACCTGAAAGAACAGTTAAACGCAGCGATTTCAATGGTTAAAGAACTGACAAAAGAAAAAGACGCAATGTATAAAGACCTTATGAAAAAGCTTTCTAAAGAGGGTATTAAAAAAGTTAACCTTGATAAGCTTTCTTCAAAAGACCTTCAAGCTTGGAAATCTTACTTTATGTCGGAATTAATGCCGCTTTTGTCTCCGCAAGTAATCGATAAAAGACATCCTTATCCGTTTTTGCAAAACTGTGAACAGTATATCTATATTAGATTTAAGCAAAAAAATGGAGGGGTTTTGTTTGGTGTTGTTCCGGTTCCAACGATTGGTCGTGGCGTTGTTTGGAATAAAGAAAAGCCGTTGTCTGAATTTACGACCGCTGTTGAACTTATTTATAAATTCATAGACATAGTTTTTTCAAAATATAAAATCGATGAAAAGATTATATTCAGAGTTACACGAAACGCTGATATTAACCCCGACGAAGGTGTTTTTAAACTTGATACAGACTATCGTTCCGAGATGACGATGCTTATAAAAAAGCGCAAAAAACTCGCCCCTGTTCGTCTACAGGTTTCACAGGAACTTGGCGAAACTATGTCCAACCACCTGACAGACCAGCTTGGAATTGAAAAAAACGATATATATGTCGAACAAACACCGCTTGATTTAAAACATCTAATGATGATTGAATCGGCATTTGATTCAAGGAACTATGCACAGTTTTACTATGAAAAAAACCGAGCGGTTAAACCGGAAATTTCGTTTTATAAAAGCAAGGTTTTCGAGAAAAACGATCAGCTTATGTTTTTCCCGTTTCAAAGTTTTGACAAGATAATTGATTTAATAGACAAAGCGGCAGACGATCCGGATGTTGTTTCGATTAAAATAACGCTTTATCGCGTGTCCAACGACAGCAAGATAATTAGCGCGTTAATTAAAGCCGCCGAAAAGGGAAAACAGGTTTTGGCGATAATCGAGCTTCGCGCGCGATTTGACGAAGAAAACAACATCGAATATGCCGAACTGCTAGAAGAAGCCGGTTGCACCGTAATATATGGCTTGGGCGACTATAAGGTGCACGCAAAGCTTATATTGATAACCAAAAAAACCGGCAACAAACTAAGCCACATAGGCTATGTCGGCACAGGCAACTTTAACGAAAAAACCGCTTCACTTTACACAGATATAGGTTTTGTTACCTCCAAGCAAAAGATCTGCTTGGAACTTCTTGAGGTTTTCAACTCGATTTCTTGCGGAGAACTTCCCGAAATCGATGGGGATATCTTTGCTGCGCCTATTGGTTTTAAATCACAGTTTATAAAGTTAATAGAACTTGAAACCGATAAAGCAAAAGAGGGGCTTCCGGCAGAGATAAATATAAAATGCAACTCGATTAGTGATTATGATATCATAACAAAACTTGTTGAAGCTTCGGTTGCCGGAGTTAAGGTGACGATGTATATTCGCGGTATATGTTGCTTGCAAAGCGGTGTTTTTGGATTAACCGACAACATCAGAGTTATAAGCATTGTCGGAAGATATCTTGAACATTCAAGAATTTTCTGTTTTGGAACGGGAACTAGCGCCCAATATTTCATAAGCTCGGGAGATTTTTTAACAAGAAATACCGAACGCAGAATTGAAGTCGCGGTTAGAGTTAATGACAACATCCTTAAAGAACAGCTTAAAATGGTGTTTGAATACTGCGCTAACGACAACATGAACGCAAATCTCCAGATTAAAAACGGACAATATCGAAAACTCACGCCCTCATATGCAGTTCAACAGTTTAATTCACAGCAACAACTGTTTGATAGGTTTAACACTATTGACGCTCAAAGTCAAAAAAAAGAAAAAAGTGGCTTAAGAAAATTTTTTACAAATCTTTTCTATGAATAACTTTTTTGACATCAATACAAAAGCAACTACGAAACGGAGCCAAGGCGCATGCTGTTTAATTCGCTGGATTTTTTAATATTCTTTCCGATAGTTTGTGTTATCTATTTTGTTATACCGCATAAGGTTCGATATATTTGGCTATTGGTTGCAAGTTATTATTTTTACATGTGTTGGAACGCCAAATATGCTTTGTTGATTGCCGCAAGCACCGTTATAACCTACCTTAGCGGAATTGCTATACATCGTTTTTGCGACAATAGTTTGAAAAAAAGAACGGTAGTTTTTTTAAGCATTTTTATAAACCTTGCGATACTTTTCTTTTTCAAGTATTATAACTTTGCGATAGACTCGTTACAGGGCGTGTTTTCGGTCTTTAATGTGCAACTAAATGTGCCGGTGTTTGACGTTATGTTGCCGGTTGGAATAAGTTTTTATACATTCCAAGCCCTTTCGTATACAATTGATGTGTATAGAGGGGATATCAAGCCGGAAAAAAACCTATTTAAATATGCTCTTTTTGTAAGCTTTTTTCCACAGTTGGTTGCAGGACCGATTGAGCGAAGCAAAAACCTTTTGCCGCAAGTAAGTCAGCGGCATTATTTTGACGCCAAAAGAGTTCGAAATGGGTTGCTTTTGATGTTGTGGGGCTTTTTTGAAAAGCTCGTAATTGCGGACAGGGCGGCTATCATTGTTAATGCCGCATTTGAAAACATCGGGGAATATTCCGGCATTCAACTTATCTTCATAATGATGGTGTTTGCGTTTCAAATATACGGCGATTTTGGTGGATACAGCCACATTGCTATAGGTGCGGCCGAGGTTTTGGGATTCAAACTTATGGATAACTTTAAGCAACCATATTTTGCGGTATCTATCCAAGATTTTTGGAAACGATGGCACATTTCGCTTTCAACATGGTTTAAAGACTATCTTTATATTCCACTTGGCGGAAGCAAGTGTTCACCATTAAGGTCAAAGTTAAACCTTGTCTTAACATTTATTGTGAGTGGGCTTTGGCACGGCGCTTCTTGGAATTTTGTTTTGTGGGGTTTAGCCAACGGCTTACTTCAGATAATTGGAAAATTCACCCACGTGATCAGAAGTGAATTTAAGAATAGAATAACCGAACAATTTAATTTTTTTAAATATATCTTTAAATTTATTAGCATAACAACTACATTTATGTTAACAACATCTACATGGATGCTTTTCAGGGCAACTAATGGACAGTTGCCGCTTATATTAAATCAGTTGGTACATAATTTCTCAAACAGTTGGCTTAGTATCTTTGATATAGACGATATGCAACTTTGGCTTGTTTCGTTTGCTGTCGGTGTGTTTGTCTTGCTTTTGGTTGACGTTTTACATGAAAACAAGATACGGTTAAGGGAACAGCTTGATAAATTGCCACTAGCCGTTAGATATACAATCTATATCGTAAGCATCTGGATGGTACTTGGTTTTTCAAACTTTTCACTTGGTGGAACAACCCAGTTTATATACTTTCAATTTTAAAAAGGGGATAATACATAGTAATGAAACAATTTGCAAAAGTATCAGCTCTGTTTATCTCTTTTTGTGTGATTTTTGTTGTAGCAACCGCTATAGTTGTTCCGATTATACCGCCTCAATACAGTGAAACTTATCAAGCGTCTTTGCTCGACAAGGTCGACCGCCTCGACAACACAACGGCGCCCAAGATAGTTTTAGTCGGAACTTCTCAGTTGGTTTTTGGAATAAGCTCAGATATTTTAGAACAAGAGTTTGATATGCCGGTTGTTAACATGGGGTTGCATGGGGGATTAAGCGATAAATTTATGTGGGATATGTCTTTGTCCGGCATATATGAAGGAGACATTGTCATTGTGTCCACAGTTGATTTTGTGTCGTGGGGAAACGACATAGAACTGTCTCTAATAACGCTTGAGAACCACAAACACCTTTGGGAACGACTGGACAGCGAAACGATAAAAAAACTTTTGCCGTATTACTATACGGTTTATCCGAGCAAAGCTGTTCCGCGACTTGTTTTTGATACTTTTATTAAACAACCACTAGGCGCATTGTCGGCCGATTTGTTGGTTCCGTCTGACCCAGCATATAAGCGAAATGCATTTAACGATTACGGAGATAATATATACCCTAGAACAACGCTCGATTATATGTATACAAAAGAATTTCTGTCACACGGAGGGTTTTCTTTAGACGACGAATATATCAGTCAACTTGACGAGTTTCGAAAAGCTGTCGAGGACAGGGGAGCAGAACTTTTTGTTATAACCTCCCCAATCTTTGAACCCGGCCTTGTTTATGATATCGATACAGAGCAAAAAAAATTGGAACAAAATGTTCCGGGGTTTATATCTGATTTAAGCAGCTATGTCTACCCGACAGAATATTTTTTTGATACGGCGTATCATTTGACCAACGAGGGCGCAGATGTTTGGACCGCCGCTATTGCAAACGATCTTAAGCGAGCGCTCTCGGAATAGACCCGATAAAGAGTAGCAACGTTTATAATTTTTCATAAATTCAACAAAAAAAGGCTTTGCCGTCTGTAGCATAGTTACAGAAAAGCAAAGCCTTTTTCTATTGATGTGATTTAAAATCTAAAAAGATACGTATCATATGCAAAAAAGTTATTGTTTTGTTGTTGCATTAAGATATTAACTGTATATTCTGAAAAGAAATTAAAATCAGATAACGGAGCGGAAAACAAAATAATGCTTGTTCCATCTTTAAAATCGGAAACCTTTGCCCTATAGGCCAAAGGTTTGCCCGTATCGTTGTCGACAAACAAGACTTTTATCTCTTCGCCAATAGGAATTTCGCCCTCAGCTTTTATAGCGAACGAGGTGAACTCGGCATTAGCTTCACAGATTAAATCTGCCATGTCGACGACAGGGAAGCCGCTTTTGACTTCAAATTGGGGAACAGTTGTGAAAGCATATATCGGATATCCTTCTATATATTCAAGTATAGAAACAAACGCTTCGGGGTAGTAGTTTTCTTGTATAAAATCAACCTTGTTTTGTAAGTTGAAGTTATCAATTAAAAACACATTTTGTTTTTCAATCAACGCTTTATAGGGTGAGCCTTGTATCGAATATCGTTCAAGAACGCTGTTTTTGGCAGGAGAGTTGCTGTCCCAACCGCCAAGAATGTATGTGTTTTGGTATAATCCTATTTGAGCAGAGGAAAAGGTTGGAGAGGTTCTCTCGATTGGTGGAAACGTCTCTATGTCGAAAAGATAGAGATTTTGCTCAGGCAGGGAACTGTGAACAGCGTTTAAATCGGTTCTGAAATGTGTATCGTAGTCAGACATTTCGTTAACACAAAGCAACGACAACGGTATAGCTGAGATGAGCAACATAATTATAATGACAAATTTTGTTATTTTTTTTTGTCTTGAGACAAAACGAAATTGCTTCAAATCCAATGTGAACAACAACAGTGCAAACAAAGCCGCAACAATCCCGGCCGATACCCAACGCGTTGCACGACCCAAAACAAACATGACGGTTAGAACAAATATAAATGAAAACAGGGGCAACAAAAGATCTTTGGCTTTGTTTTTACAAATCACAACCGACACAACAATGACAAAAAGCATGTAATATAATAAATCATTTGTAAAGATTTCAACCAGTCCACTAGAAACTGTTTCAAAAAAATAATCAATATCGGGAGAGGCTATCTCTGAGATATCGTTAAGGGTTTGTGTTCCGAATTTTTCGAAATCAGAAAAATTCCAGTTGTTAATCAATTGATGATCATTGTTTGATATCCCAAGTTGTTGAAACGCTATTTCGTTTTGTTCGTAATCAGGTAAAAAATAGTCAGACACCGCCATGCGCGCGCTGTTATAATCGGAATAATCTTTTGCCAAAGGGTTGGTCGAATAAAAAAATATATCATATACTTTCAACCCGAAAACAAGTAAAAACAGTACACAAAAAATCGTTAATAACTTTTTGTTGATATCAAATTTGAGTTTTGATTGGTTGTTAAATTTGAATATAAACGCAACCACAACAAAAAAGCCAAGAGCCGCGCCAATTAAAAAAACGTTAAATCGAACAAGCGGTGAGTATATCGTTATTAAAGCACCTAAAACTGCAACTATAGTTTGTTTATTAATAACGCCAAACAGTACCGAAATTATCCCCACAAGCGCGACAAACGGAACTATCTTGGAATACTGTAGATTATTGTAAAAATCTGTTGCGAAAATTAGGTTAAAGCAAATTGCAACGGTAACACCAAAAGCTGTTTTTGACTTTGTGATTACAATATAATTTATTAGACAAAACGCGATAAATAAAAGCAGGATTTCAATTATCGCGAGCCAGTTGATTTCGGAGAACAAACTGTGAAGAAAGACAAGTTGCTCCGAAAAGATGATGTTATTATAAAAAGTGACGGGGGACGGCTCTCCAAATGCTCCGCTGACTATATAGTTAATTAAAACATCATCGTTATTCATAAATGTGGGTACGAGAAAAAACACACAAAACAGCATTAAAATTGCGTTAAATACCACAACAAAAAAAGCTGTTAATTTGTTGTTTAAAAGAATGGGCTTAATAGTCATAGTTAAACTTGTCTACCTTTAAATATTAAATTGAATGTTGTTTGTTCCTTTGCTTACGCTGCCGTCGAGATATTGTACAACTACATTTGCAGTATAGTTTGCGCCGAACAGATTAAAATCGATATAGGGAACATCAAGTGAAACTGTAGTTGTTCCATTATCATTGCTAAGCACCCTTGTTTTATATATCAAAGTTTCATTGGGGTTATCGACGTTTGTAACTTCAAGAAAGATCATTTCATACTCATCTATAATATTGTCGGTTTTGAAAACAACGTTTGCAAACTCCGGCAACAGGCTACTTGGTTGAACCAAAATATCTATTATTGAACAACCTTGTTTTGTGGGTGTTGGGGCTTCATTTGTAAAACCGAACACAAATAATCCGCCTACAACATCAACGATTGAAAACGTAACATCTTCGCTTACGTTTTCTTTTAGATAGTTTAATTTTTCATTGTAATACATTACATCAACCAAAAAAACATCGTTGGTCTCGACAAGAGAAAGATATGTGCTGCTTTCAATATTATGGCGTTCGAGAACAGAGTTTTTGGCGGGTGATTCGGTGTCCCAGTTTCCCAAAGAATATATATTTTTATAATAGTCAAAAGGAACGGCGTAAAACGGGGAAATTACATGTTGTATTTCAATTCGCTCGGTGCTGAAAAGGTCTACAAGATACAAGTTGCCCGTGCTGTTGAGCGTTGAATATATATCCATAGCCTCTGTTTTGAAGTGTTCTTTTGGAATTCCAACTTCTTTAACACTTACAGCAACCGCGTATACACAAGAAATTACAACGATTAAACATGAAAAGCATACTGTTGCTTTTTTAAAACGATGTGCAACCGTTTTAAAATCAATCAACAACAAAAGCAGTCCGACCGAGCACGAAACAAGCCCGGACAACACCCACGGTGTCATGCGTCCTATAAGTGAAGTGAATAATATAACTAAGACAATGGCGACAGGAAAAGCAACAAGCAGAAGTTTTCCTTGTTTTGTGTTAAACAAAAATAGACCCAAAAACAAACATAAGTATAATACAAACGGAATGTTTGTTAAAACTGCAAAAACTTGCCCAGCAAGATTTGAGAAAAAAGACGATATATTTTGTTTTTCAGTTATTTCGCCTATCGAAACCAGTGTTTCAATATCAAAAGTGTTGGATTCTGAAAACGCCCAAACACTTATTAGCTTATGGTCATTTTCTGATATTCCAATTGCCTCATATTGTTGTTTATATTCGACATACGGCGCAAGGTCATAGTCCATTAGTTCGGCACGTGCGCTATTGTATTTCTCATAAAAAGTCGCGTCATCATTAGAAGCGTAAACAATTCTGTCACCGACAAACAAAGCTAATATTACCGCAAAAGTTATATAGTACGGCGTTCCCAAGCGTAAAAAATTAACTATTTTTTGTTTTATGCTTTTTGAACTGTCATTAAAGAAGATGTAAAAGACAACAAATACAAACGCAAACAGTCCACCCATAAAAAAGGCGCTCATTCGTATAAGGGCAGAGAAAATCGCGCCGAAACAACTAATAACAGTGATGAATTTTGATTTTGTTAGTGTTCCGAGGTATATCGAGACGAGCGAACAAAACGCAATGAAAATTGCCGATTTTGTGTTGTGTATGTTGTTGTAAAAATCTGTTCCGAAAACTAGAATGAACCCTATGTACAACAAAACTCCCATAATGTTTTTTTGTTTTTGCAAAAAAACAAACCCAATAAGGCAAAAAGAAATAAACAAAAAAAGATATTGGGATAATGTCAAAAAGTTAAAAACGCCAATAGTTGATTGGAGAAAACTCAAAAAGCTAAGCAAAAAATAGTTGGAAAGCACAACAAACGACGAATGTTCCCCATATGCCCCCGATGTTATCATATGAATTAGATAATCGTCATTTGACACAGCGGCAGGAACAAGGAATGATATTGTGCAAAACAAAACAAAAACATTAAACAATATAATATACATATTTAATGTTTTGTTTTCTATATTAAAGCTATCTAAAAATTTCTCAAATTTCATTATTTTCACCTTAAAACAAAGTTTAGTATCTTGATATAGTGACAACTTAAAGTTGTAGAAAATAAAAAATATATCATTTTCGCCTTTGACGGATTTTTCAACTATATATATTTTAACATAACCCAATATATGATACAATTAAAATAACAAAATATAATTTTAATTGAAGAAAGAAATGGTCATAAAAATGGAACTTAAGAATGCAGATCAAGTAAACTTAAGATATATAAAATCGCTATATAAAAAAGCTTTTCCACAAGTTGAGAGAAAACCTTTTTTCTTTATAAGAAAAAAGCAAAAACAAAATTTAGCCGAAATTTTGGTGATTGAAGAATCAGGGGAGAGCGTTGGTTTTTTCATAAATGCTGTGGTTAGAGACACCGTGTTTGTGGACTATTTTGCAATTGGTGAGCAACATCGTTCAAATGGTTATGGAAGCAAGGCGATCGAGGCTTTAAAGTGTTTTCACCAAGATAAAAGAATTGTTCTTGAAATTGAAAAAGTTGATAAAAAATATAGTGATTATGATACGAGGATGCGAAGGAAAAATTTTTACCTTAAAAGCGGATTTTCCGAAACAGGACTTTTTATAAAACTTGTAGGAATAGATATGGAAGTTCTATCTTTTTTGGGAACTATAGATTATGAAGAATTTAATGATATATATAGGCAATATGTCGGTAAGACGTTTACAAAGTTGTGTTTGATGAAGTTGTAGAAAAATTTTCAACAAAACCAATTCCGATCACCAATCCTTTAAAACTCCAAAAACACCATCTGCTTGACAAATGTTTGTTGCTTTTCAACATATTTGTTTATGTGATATCCAAAACTTGTGTCGCTTGCAAAGTAACCAAGCACAGTGTCTTTTGTTGACAGGATATCCAATTGAATAACCCGTGCTTTATCGATATCATAAAGCAAATTTTCCGTCAAAGCAATTCCATTGTCATTGCAAGGCAACTCAAAATTCATATCGTTTTGGTTGTCGAAACCTCCAACTATATTGATAAGCGCAATGTCTTTGTCATCCCTAATTAATCTTATAGTGTCTGTTCCGATATCGTTTAATATTAAAAAATATGGGTTGTTTGAATATGCCGGATTAAAGGTGTGCACGCCGTTATAGGAAGTGCTTGAAACTTCCTCGTCTTGCCATGTGATTTTATGCGTAGAAAAGCCTTCAGAAATTTCGTTTGTTGTAAGCACACAAACATAAACCCCATCTTTGTAAGCCATAGGATAGGAGGACAAAGCACCGCCGTTTTGCAGTTCTGTTAATGTCTTGCTTTCGATATCATAAGAATATGGTCGGTAGAGCGGAAAGATTGAAGTTTGCCCATACATTTCATCGTATACGCCCGCAAAATACACCTTGCCGTTTGATATCGAACATTTGCCCGCTGTCGGACCGTCCAAAAGCGTGTCCGAGCTATGCTCATATATAACAACATCTTCGTTTGTTTGCAAATCCAACATTCTTAATCGAGCGAATTGTTTATAGTTGTCCGATCTCGTGCTGTAGATTATATATCTATCGGTCACAAGGTTGCAAAAAAATCGATATCCAGTCGGAAGTTCAACGAGTATTTCGTTTTGATTTGAAAGAGGCGAATACCTTGAAAAGAATGATTGAACTGTTTGTCCCTCAACCGTTTCGGTGTAGTATATATTTCTGTCGCTGTCTATTCCGTTGACCGTTGTGTTTTCGGTAAATATTGACGGCGGCAAATCGTATGCATAGATTTTATGCTTTTGATTGTCCTCCATCTTGGAGTATGCTTGATATTCTTGATATGCCCGAATATCTGCATCTTGATAGCTTCCTTCTTTGTTACCATCGATTTTATCGAAAAATGAACTCTCCAAAAACGGAACACTTATAGGAAACGGCCTATGGTTATCAACCGTTTGCTCTATTATCTGCAAAGCATCAACTCCGTCGATACTCGAATTAAAATATAAAGGGTCCTCGATATCGTCAGACATAACACTAAAAAGAGGGAACGTTAAATTTATTAAACTTTCATCTTCCAATTCAAAAACTATAGACTCTAAAGAACTTCTAAATTGCGGAGCGTTTGCTTTCTCGCCGAGTTCTATTTTTTTTATAGTTTCAATAACGTCGGCTATAATTTTCCTATCAGTAATCTCCTCTTGTTTGCTGTTTATCAGCACGGAAACATCAGCAGCATCTAGCTGTTGTAAAAACTCCGTATACTCGTTTTTTGCTGTTATCTCGGAACAAGAAACGAACACTACCGAGCAGATTAAAATTAAAAGCATCAATGTAATTTGTTTCATATTGAACTCCCATTTGTTGGTTGTATATGACTAAAATTCAAAAATATTAAATATCCAGCAATTATCCTACCACCAGCTTATTTGTCTTTTTAAGGAATTTTGCTGGAATTGCTTTATCAAGTTTCCATGTGATATTCATAGGTTTTGAGCCTTCGTGGCGAACATAGTTTGCAGTTCCTAAAAAAGTATAGGCAGAAGCAGTTCCAAGTATTTTATCTTGTTTGAACTCACGAACGAAAAATAGAATTCTATTCCCGGTATCGTTATGATTTATATATCGCTTGCCGGTAATAGATGCTTCGTTTGTGGTGCTTTGGCTTTGCCAATGGAAGAGCACTTCATTAATCGAATAGTCGTTATACATCGTAGTTGGTGAGTAATCTTTATCAGATTTATTCAGTGTAACAAAGAAAACATCTATATTCTTTTCAGGTAAGTATTTAACACCTTCGCGAACTGTTCCCGGCTTCATAAAATCAAGTGCAACTAAAATTTGGTCTCTTGTATAAGTGCAGTGTAAATCAAGCGGAGAGTCAAATCCTAAATTCACTTTTTCGTCAATAAAATCTATTTTTTCAAAATTGTATCTAAGCATTTCACATAGCTCAGCACACATAACTTTATTTTCTTTTATCTTGGAAATACTTTCATTTACAGAGTTAAAACCACATTCTTCAGCCAATTTTCCGTATACTGTAAAGTGAATCATTTGAAGCATTCGAGTTTCTATTTCGTTGTAAAGATATTTATCATTTTCAAGCACATCTAAAGCAAAAGCAATAAATCTTCTTGAATTTATACTTTGAAAACGTGCAAAAGATTTTGTCAAAGTTTCCTCTAATTCTTCATTAAAATCAGGCGAAACTTTAGCTAAAGCACAAAGTCTTGAAAAGCTATCTTTTGCATAGATAGTTCTAATATCGAGATGATAATATTCTAAGAAATTCTTTAAATTAAGCTCAAGTCCACTGTCCTCAGTAAATGTAGAAATCCTTGAAATAAGTCCAACTCTTTGCCCGAAAGATGATTTTATATTATCTAAAATATACTTTTTCGCCTTCTTTTCAAGTTGGATATAACAGCCTTTCGGAAGTGAAACAAAGTCTTCTTTAATCTCATTTGAAATGCTTTTATTATTATCATTGAGCAGTGCCGAAAATTTATCTTCAAAGTTATATTTTTTGTTCGCCTGCCCTATAAAATCAAGAACAGTCAAACATTCTTTATCTTCCGACAAACGAAGACCGCGCCCTAATTGCTGTAAAAATACCGTTAGCGATTCAGTAGGACGCAAAAATAATACTGTATTTATCTCTGGAATATCCACCCCTTCATTGTATAAATCAACTACAAAAATAAATCGTGTTTCACCACTTGTTAAAAGTTTTTTTGCAGAATTTCTTTCTTCAGTAGGGGATTCACTTGTAAGGTATATACTTTTAATTCCATATTTATTAAAGTTATCAGCCATAAATTTAGCGTGTTCTTTTGTAACACAAAATCCCAAGCCTTTAACATCATTTACATCCGTAACATACTTAACCGTAGCAGATGCGATATTTTGTGCGCGCCTTTCTGATATAGCTCCATTTATTGTGTAAATATTAGAAAGCTCACGTTTATCATATCCACCGCGTGACCACTTTAAATCTTTTAAATCAATGTCATCTGTAACACCAAAATACTGAAATGGACACAGAAGTTTTCTGTCGATTGCCTCTGGAAGTCTGATTTCAGCAGCTATTCTGTTGTCAAAATAGGTGAGAATGCTTTTTCCGTCCATACGCTCTGGCGTAGCTGTAAGGCCTAAAAGTATTTTCGGGTTATAGTGTGTTAAAAGTTTTTGATATGTATTCGCAGCTGCGTGATGAAATTCATCTACTATGATATAGTCATAAAAATCAAAAGTTGTTTTACTTGCAAAATCTTGCGAGTTAAATGTTTGAATAGACATAAAAAGATGGTCGATTTGCTCCGGCTTATGAGCTCCAACAAACATATCGCCGAAATTATTGTCTTTTAAAATATGCCTAAAGGTAAATAAGCTCTGCTTTAAAATTTCTTCTCTATGGGCGATAAAAAGAAGTTTTGCAGGCTTATTTCCAGATGTTTTCACAAATTTCTTATAATCAAACGCAGAAATAACCGTTTTACCGGTACCAGTAGCAGCCACAACTAAATTTCTATAATACCCTCTAACCTCACGTTCGGCATCTAATGCGTCAAGGATCTCTTGCTGATATGAGTATGGACGAATGTCAAAGGTCATCATGCCTTCATCAGTTACATCTACATACTTTTCAGACGAAAGAGCCCTAATAAGTCGTTGTTTTTCGCCCTCATCATAATATTCAAATTCACTGCTGTTCCAATAACTTTCAAACGTGGCTTCAACTTTGTTAATCGTCTGTGCGAGGTCTTTGTATGTAAGTTTAACATTCCATTCAAGACCACTTGAAAGAGCAACATTTGACATATTTGACGAGCCTACATAAGCAGTAGTAAAGCCGGTGTCACGATAGAAAACATAGGTTTTCGCATGGAGTCTAGTGCGCTTTGTGTCATAGCTAACTTTGATTTTTGTGTTTGGAAGCTTTCGGAGTTCCTCAATCGCCTTAACATCAGTCGCTCCCATATAAGAGGTTGTTATTAGACGAAGCTCACCACCTTTATTTGTGAATTCACGCAATTGTTCGATAATTAAACGAAGACCGCTCCATTTAATAAACGAAACAAGCATATCAATTCTATCACAAGAAACAATCTCTTTTTTTAGCTCTGAAAACATCTGTGGTTCGTGAACTGCACCGGTAAAAAGCGAGCTCATTGCAATGGATGTTTCAGGGCGTATTATCTCGGATTTTTTATCAAGAGCATAAATGCTATCTTTGGTATTTACAAGTGCTAAAAGCTGTTGTGCTCGTGCATCAACTTCAAATTCTTCAAAATCGCTTTCACCGGTGCTGGTTTTGATTTCACTGATAATTTTATTAACGAGTTCAATTTGAGAATTTATATCGCCACCATTATCGGTAACATTTAAAAGTCCCTTTTCGACAACCTCAGCAATATATGAAGATAAAATCTTTGATGCTTCAGCGCGGTCTATCATTTCTGTTTTAGAGATAATATCAATGCTATTTTTAAGCTTACCATCGATATCTTTATTTATAACCTGCTCGTATAGCCCAGATTTTAGCATAATGTACCCCTTAATCCCGTTTAATAAATTTAAAATAATAAAATGATTATACTATAAATTTACTAAAAACAACAGTGGATACATTTAAATTAAGTAAACAAAATTGATGATACTCAAACGATATAAAAAGTTTATTTTGTGATTAAAATATATATTTAGACATTTTGGTTTAATGAAAAAAGTTGTTGGTTTGTCGAAAAAGAACCCTTCCATTTCAATCTAAGTAAAACAACATAATGCTGTTTAAAACTTAGCGAAACAGGAGGGTTTTCCTCATGTTCATATTCATTTGGGTGATACCGAAAATTATCGCTTAAAATAATTTTCAATTACTGATTTAAATGAATTAGTAATTTGGTATCAATAGTAGTATCACAAGAACTTTTTAGAGGGCAAAGACCTAGTGTTAAAGCCACTTTTAAGCCTTTTTATACTTATTCCCACTCCTAAGTTGTATTCAATTTGCGATACATTTGTATCGGTTTTATGTTGTTTATTTGA
>CAYJAY010000027.1:0-33972 GCA_964368445.1 uncultured Oscillospiraceae bacterium | reverse complement strand
TTGGCATAAGTTCTTCCCTCCCTCAAATAATGATTTCATAGGTACTCACAAAATTCAAATAAATTCTGTGAAAGCCAAAAGAGAAGCAAGTAATATAAATATAAACATATCTGTTTAACAAGAGCTCCGCCGCAAGGCGAAGATTATATATAAAACCTCTCTTAAAGGCTGTTTTTAAATGTTTGTTTTGTCGCTTTATTTACCGCGCTTTGCGCCGTATTTCGAGCGACTTTGTTTTCTTCCGTTAACGCCTTGTGTGTCAAGTGTTCCCCTTACGATGTGATAACGCACACCGGGAAGGTCTTTAACACGTCCGCCACGAACGAGAACAACGCTATGCTCTTGTAGATTGTGTCCGACTCCGGGAATGTATCCCCAAACTTCTATGCCGTTTGTTAAACGAACCCTCGCAACTTTACGAAGAGCCGAGTTTGGTTTTTTCGGGGTCATCGTTTTCACTGTCGTGCAAACTCCACGTTTTTGCGGCGAGCTGTCGTCGTTATGTTGTTTCTTGTGTGAGTTATAGCTCTTTTGAAGCGCGGGAGATGTAGATTTTGAAACCGAAGCCTCGCGTCCCTTACGAACCAACTGATTAAAGGTTGGCAATATTCTTTTCCTCCTTTCCAAAAAATTTAAAAAGTTTATATGATTAATCGAAAATTTCTTTCCGAAAACCAACGTTGTTTTTGTCTGTTTTGACTTAAAAATCTTGTCACACAAACGATGTTTTTATCAGTTTAATCAACAAAACAATTAAAACAAGGCTAACCTTAAAAATTATACACTATCTAAGGTTATTTTGCAACTGTTTTAGGTTAATTTTAACTTTAAGTTAAACTAAATTTGACATGCTTAAAACTTCTTCAGAAACTATAACGGAGGGTTTTTCAACCTCTTCGTACGACGCTTTGTTGAACTTTTCAAGTCCCGTTCCGGCAGGTATAAGTTTACCTATGATAACGTTCTCTTTAAGTCCGAGAAGCGGGTCGGTTTTTCCTTTAATCGCCGCATCGGTTAGAACCCTTGTCGTTTCTTGGAACGATGCCGCCGAAAGGAAGCTGTCGGTCGCAAGCGAAGCTTTTGTTATTCCGAGAAGAACCGGTTCGGTCGTGACGAGCATAAGCCCCTCTTCACCATTTTCCATTCTTTCTTTAAGCTTTGCGTTGACAAGAGCTATTTCGTTTTTATCCACAAGCGTTCCGCCAAGAAGGTGGCTACTGCCCGGTTCGAGAATTCTGTCTTTGCGCATCATCTGGCGTACAATAACTTCGATGTGCTTATCGTTGATATCAACACCTTGCAAACGGTAGACCCTTTGAACTTCTTCGATAAGATAATCTTGCACCGCAAGTTTTCCTTTAATTGCAAGGATGTCGTGGGGGTTTGCAAGACCTTCGGTTAACATGTCGCCAACCTCAACTTTTGAACCCTCTGCAACTTTAAGCCCAACCCCATAGGGGATTAGATAACTTCTTTCGACAGGCACTCCGAATTCGTCTTCGCCGTTAACAACGGCAAACCTGTTTTTCTTGCTTTCGTCGATGTGAACCGTTCCGGCAATCTCGGTCAAAATAGCGAGATGTTGCGGTTTCGGGCGACGACCCTCAAACAACTCTTCAACACGCGGAAGACCTTGTGTGATATCCTCTGTCGAGGCTATACCGCCGGTGTGGAACGTTCTCATGGTAAGCTGTGTTCCCGGTTCTCCGATAGATTGAGCCGCGATGATTCCAACCGCTTCGCCAAGCCCTACCGGTTTACCGTTGGCAAGGTTTGCGCCATAGCATTTTGCACACGCGCCAAACTTACTTGAACAGTTAAGCGTTGAGCGAAGAAGAGCGTTTGTTACGCCGGCCGCAACAACTTTTTTCGCAATGTCCGCCGTTATCATAACTTCGGTCGACGCGACAACCTCCCCTGTTTCAGGGTGTTTTATGTCGTCTACTGTGTACCTTCCGATTAGTCGTTCTTCAAAACTTTCGATAATTTCATTGCCGTTTTTGATGTCGGCAACAAGAATTCCCTCTTTTGTTCCACAATCGAACTCGCGAATGATGACATCTTGCGAAACGTCAACAAGACGGCGTGTAAGATATCCCGAGTCGGCGGTTCTAAGCGCAGTATCCGCAAGACCTTTACGCGCACCCCTCGACGAGATGAAGTATTCTAGAATGTTGAGACCTTCACGATAGTTGGCGCGAATTGGGATCTCGATAGTTTTACCCGATGTGTTGGCTATGAGTCCGCGCATACCCGCAAGCTGTTTAATCTGTGCCGAGCTTCCGCGAGCACCACTGTCCGCCATCATAAAGATCGGGTTTCTCTTTGAAAGGTTGTTGTTAAGAGCGGACGATACTTTGTCGGTCGTTTCACTCCATGTTTTGATAATTCCGTCATATCTTTCGTTGTCCGATATGAGACCCCTTTGGTATTTAAGGGTTATTTGATCGATTTTTTCTTCAGCTTCTTCGATCAATTCTTTTTTCTGTGGCGGAATAACAACGTCTGAGATAGAAACGGTTATAGCGCCTTTTGTCGAATACTTGAACCCAAGTGATTTAACAAGGTCGAGAACCTTTGCTGTGACCGCCGTTCCGTGAACACGAATACACTCATCAACAATCTTTCCGAGTTGTTTTTTGCCAACAAGGAAATCTATCTCAAAGTTTAAGCGAGTTTTCGGATTAGTTCTGTCGCAATATCCAAGATCCTGTGGGATAGGTTGGTTAAAGATCATTCTACCGGCAGTCGTGTCGATAATTCCGGTTAACATTTCGCCGCCTATCTCTTTTGTCACCCTAATTCGGATTCTCTCATGAAGAGTAATTCTGTTGTCTTGATACGCAAGAATAGCCTCGTCTTCGTTCGAGAAAGTTTTGGGCATAACCCTGTTAACGGTTGTTACAATCTCGTCGTCCGAAATGTCATTTTCGGCTTTTTCTACGTCGCTCGGGGTATATTTAATCATCTCTTTAAATTTAACTTCGCCTACATAAAGTGCTTTGGCAACATCTTCTTTAGATGTATATCTTTTAAGAGAATCAATATCTGTGTTTGCTGTTTGTTCTTTGTCAAGCGCGAAATCTTCTTTAATGGTAAGATAGTATGCTCCGAGAACCATATCCTGTGTCGGTACGGCAACAGGGCGTCCGTCGGACGGTTTCAAAAGGTTGTTTGCCGCAAGCATAAGGAAACGCGCTTCCGCTTGTGCTTCTGCCGAAAGCGGAACGTGAACCGCCATTTGGTCTCCGTCGAAGTCGGCGTTGTATGCCGTACAAACGAGTGGATGCAGTTTCAACGCACGCCCTTCAACCAAAACAGGTTCAAACGCTTGGATACCAAGACGGTGGAGCGTTGGCGCACGGTTTAAAAGAACCGGATGGTCTTTAATAACCTCTTCGAGCGCGTCCCAAACTTCGGGTTGCATGCGTTCAACCATTTTACGCGCACTCTTAATGTTTGTTGTTACCTTGTATTCAACTATAAGTTTCATAACAAACGGTTTGAACAGTTCAAGAGCCATCTCTTTTGGTAGACCACATTGGTATATTTTAAGTTCCGGTCCTACAACGATAACCGAACGTCCCGAATAGTCAACACGTTTTCCGAGAAGGTTTTGACGGAAACGTCCTTGTTTTCCTTTAAGCATGTCGGAAAGCGATTTAAGCGGACGGTTGTTAGGGCCTGTTACCGGGCGTCCCCTTCTGCCGTTGTCTATAAGCGCGTCGACCGCTTCTTGGAGCATTCTTTTTTCGTTGCGCACAATAATGTCGGGCGCGCCGAGTTCAAGTAGTCTCTTAAGGCGATTGTTTCTATTTATTACACGTCTGTAAAGGTCGTTAAGATCACTAGTTGCAAACCTTCCGCCATCAAGTTGAACCATAGGGCGAATGTCGGGGGGAATGACCGGGACAACTTCTAGTATCATCCATTCCGGACGATTTCCCGAAATCTTAAAAGCCTCGATAACTTCAAGTCTTTTAAGATAGCGAACCTTTTTTTGACCCGAAGCCGTTTCAAGAAGTTCTTTAAGTTCGTCCGAAAGTTTTGCAAGATCGATCTTTTCTAGCAGTTCTTTAATAGCCTCTGCTCCCATCGAAGCAGAAAATTCATCTTCATAGCGCTCACGCATGTCGCGATATTCGCTCTCGTTAAGAAGTTGTCTTTCTTCAAGCGGCGTAAAACCGGGATCGGTTACGATGTACGACGCGAAATACAAAACTCTTTCAAGGTCTCTAGGCGTTATGTCGAGAACAAGGCTTATTCTTGACGGTATTCCTTTAAAATACCATATATGTGAAACGGGGGCAGCAAGTTCAATGTGCCCCATTCTTTCACGGCGAACCTTTGATTTAGTGACCTCAACTCCGCAACGTTCGCAGATTTTGCCCCTAAATCTTAGTTTTTTATATTTTCCGCAATGACACTCCCAATCTTTTGTCGGCCCAAAAATCTTTTCACAGAAAAGACCGTCGCGTTCGGGTTTAAGTGTGCGGTAGTTAATTGTTTCGGGTTTTTTTACTTCTCCATACGACCATTCTCTTATCTTGTCGGGGGAAGCTAAACCTATTTTAATCGATTCAAAAACGCTGTGTTCCATTTATATACGAATCCTCCAATGTTTAGATTTGAAAGGGATAGTTTTTTTAATAGGAATTTTAAACATTAATTCTAAAAGTCCTCGTTTTCGGTTTTAATGAAGTCAACCTCGTCAAGTTCAAACGGTTCATCTTCTATAAACTCATCTTCGTCATCCTCAATGTTTCCGTCAAAAGCTTGTTCGTCAACTTCTTGTTCGAAAATGTCGTCTTCCGGCTCGATTTCTTCGGTTTGATAGCCTTCTTCGAGTTCCGTTTCAACCACAACCGTCTCAAGCTCGCTCTTCATCGGAGCTACCCCAATCTCTTCGTCGTCGAAGTTTTGTTTAAGATCAATTTCTTCGCCTTCGCTGTCCAAAACCATGACATCAAGAGCCAGCGATTGAAGTTCTTTAATCAAAACCCTGAACGATTCGGGAATTCCCGATTTCGGAATATTTTTACCTTTAACTATCGATTCGTATGTCTTAACACGTCCCACAACATCGTCAGATTTAACTGTCAAGATCTCTTGCAACGTATAAGCCGCGCCGTATGCCTCGAGTGCCCAAACCTCCATCTCGCCGAAACGCTGTCCGCCGAACTGGGCTTTACCGCCGAGAGGTTGTTGAGTTACGAGCGAATACGGGCCTGTTGAACGTGCGTGGATTTTATCGTCGACAAGGTGGTGGAGTTTAAGGAAGTACATATATCCAACCGTGACCCTGTTGTCGAAACGTTCGCCCGTTCTTCCGTCATACAGCCATGTCTTTCCGTCGCTGTCAAGTCCGGCCTCGGCCAAGCAATCGCGAATGTCCTGTTCGTTCGCGCCGTCAAAAACGGGGGTTGCTATCTTCCAGCCGAGGTTGCTAGCCGCAAGACCCAGATGGACCTCAAGCACCTGTCCGATGTTCATTCGAGAAGGAACACCAAGCGGGTTCAAAACGATGTCAAGAGGGGTTCCGTCCGGCAAGAACGGCATGTCTTCTTGGGGAAGAATTCTTGAGACAACACCTTTGTTTCCGTGACGTCCCGCCATTTTATCTCCTATAGAAATCTTTCTCTTTTGTGCGATGTAACAACGAACCACCATGTTAACGCCCGGGTTAAGTTCGTCACAGTTTTCAGGGGTAAACACCTTGACATCGACAACGATTCCATATTCACCGTGCGGAACGCGAAGCGAAGTGTCGCGAACTTCTCGTGCTTTTTCGCCGAAGATTGCGCGAAGGAGGCGTTCCTCCGACGTAAACTCGGTCTCACCTTTCGGGGTGACTTTACCGACAAGGATATCTTCCGATCTAACCTCTGCGCCGACACGGATGATTCCGCGTTCGTCAAGGTCTTTAAGAACATCTTCGCCGACGTTTGGAATCTCTCTTGTGATATCTTCGGGGCCTAGTTTCGTGTCACGAGCTTCAATTTCATATTCCTCGATATGCATCGAAGTAAACACATCGTCGCGAACTATCTTTTCGTTTATCAAAACAGCGTCTTCGTAGTTGTAACCTTCCCACGTCATGAATCCGATAAGAACGTTTTTACCGAGTGAAATCTCGCCTTGGTCGGTCGCGGGACCGTCCGCTATAAGGTCGCCCGCTTTAATTCTGTCGCCAACTTTAACCGCAACACGCTGGTTGAAACAGGTTCCTTGGTTGGAGCGCAAGAATTTGATAACTTTATAGCTTGTGTCTTCGCCGTTTGAATCGGTGACGACGACTTTGCTTGCGCTTGCGCTTTTGACTATTCCGTCTTTTTTTGCTATAACAACAACGCCCGAATCCATCGCGGCTTTGTGTTCCATTCCGGTTCCGACAATCGGAGCTTGCGGAATGAGAAGCGGCACGGCTTGTCGTTGCATGTTGGAGCCCATGAGCGCGCGGTTTGCGTCGTCGTTTTCAAGGAACGGTATCATGGCGGTCGCAACCGACACAACCATTTTTGGTGAAACGTCCATGAAATCGGCTTTTTCGCGCGAAGTTTCTATAATCTCGTCGCGACGACGTGCGTTTACACGTTTTCTTGCAAAGCGTCCCTCGTCATCGAGCGGTTCGTTCGCTTGTGCCACAACATATTCGTCCTCGACATCCGCTGTCATATACATGACTTCGCTGCTTACAACGCCGGTTTCTTTGTCCACCTTACGGTAGGGGGCTTCGATAAATCCATATTCGTTTATCCTTGCAAACGTCGCAAGGTATGAAATTAGTCCGATGTTCGGGCCTTCAGGGGTTTCGATGGGGCACATGCGGCCATAGTGGCTGTAATGAACGTCACGAACCTCGAACCCTGCCCTGTCCCTCGAAAGACCACCGGGTCCTAGAGCTGAAAGACGACGTTTGTGTGTGAGTTCCGCAAGCGGATTTGTTTGATCCATGAACTGTGAAAGCGGGCTGCTTCCAAAGAATTCTTTAATAGCCGCAACCACAGGGCGAATGTTTATGAGAACTTGGGGTGTGATGTTTTCCATCTCACCTGCTTGAAGTGTCATTCTTTCGCGTATAACGCGTTCCATTCTCGAAAAACCAATTCTAAACTGGTTTTGAAGAAGTTCGCCAACCGAACGAATACGCCTGTTGCCGAGATGGTCGATGTCGTCCACCGTTCCGACTCCGTATGCAATTCCGTTGAGATAGTTAACCGAAGACAAGATGTCGTCTATCAAAACATGCTTAGGTATAAGCTCGTCCGCTCTTTTAACAAGCAACGCTTTAATTTCTTTTATATCGTCATCGGCGGCTTCAAGAACCTCTTTAAGTACCGGGAAATAAACCTTTTCGTTTATTCCAAGATCCTCAAACGCTTTTTTCTCTGCCTCTTTGTCGTCACCATATCCAAGGTCGACAAAATCAGAGATTTTAACCATGTTGTTGGAATATGCTTTGATTTCTTTTGGTTCTCCCTCGGGGCCTTGAACCGTTAAGTGTACAAGATTAACGCCGTTTTTAACTATCTCGTTTCCTGTTTCTCTTGTTATTGTTTCGCCGGCCGAAACCAAGATTTCGCCCGTTAGCGGAGCGATTACGTCACGCGCCGCAACACAGTTCATAATTCTTGGCATTAAGCAGAGTTTTTTATTGTAGTTGTAACGTCCGAAACGCGAAAGATCATATCTTCTTGCGTCAAAAAACAGATTGTTCAGGTGGGTTCTTGCGCTGTCATACGTTGGCGGTTCGCCCGGGCGAAGCTTCCTGTATGTTTCAAGCAAACCTTCTTCTTCGGTCGCCGTCGTATCCTTTTCAAGCGTTGCGAGAATTCTATCGTCCTCGCCGAAATATTCAAGAATCTCTTGGTTTGTTCCAAGACCTATGGCACGAAGGAAAACGGTCAACGGGATTTTTCGGTTCTTGTCGATACGGACATAAAACACGTCGTTGCTGTCCGTTTCATACTCAAGCCACGCTCCACGGTTTGGTATAACCTGTGCCGTGAAAAGCTTTGTGCCCGATTTATCTCTTGTTTCGGAAAAATAAACTCCGGGAGAACGCACAAGTTGCGAAACTATAACACGTTCCGCACCGTTGATAACAAAAGTTCCGCTGTCTGTCATGAGGGGAAAGTCACCCATGAAGATCTCTTGTTCTTTAATTTCGCCCGTTTCTTTATTAAAAAGTCTTGCTTTAACGCGAAGTGGTGCGTTGTATGTCGCATCGCACTCCTTGCATTCCTCTACAGTGTATTTCGGGGTGTTTTCAAGACGATAGTCGACAAAATCCAGAACTAAGTTTCCCATATAATCCTCGATAGCCGAAATGTCCCTGAAAACCTCCTTCAAGCCTTCGGTCAAAAGCCATTGATAAGATTTCTTTTGAACCTCGATAAGATTGGGCATCGTCAAAACTTCGCTGATTTGAGAGAAGCTCTGCCTTTCTGTTCGCCCATACTGTACCGGATGCACATTAACCATAGATTTATCTCCTATTTATATTTATTATATAAGTTATATTATTCTGACAAAAATAATTCACGCAAATTCGACACAATGCACAAAAGACATATCCATTTTTTAGGCATTTTTTCTTCAATTGCGCATGATAACCCACATTAAAATCTAATTGTTTTATTGTACTACACATCTGCACAGAAAGTCAACATCTTTTTTTAAAAAACTAAGGGGACTGTCGCAAATGATATCTACATTTGCGACAGTCCCGCGGCTTCCAAAATCGCCTCCCAAGACTTTATGCTCTTCAATTTTCAACGGTCAACTAGACTTGCTTTGTTCAATCTTCGCAACAATAACCGTCACGTCGTCCGGAGTTCCTCCTCTTATAACCGCGTGGTCTTTAATCGCAAGACATATATCCTCCGCCTTTTGGCCACTTCGCTCTTTTAATATCTTCTCGATAAAACTTCCGTCGTTACCAATCGTTCCGTCCGACACCATCGCTATTATGTCTCCATGCATAAGTTTATGTCGAAACTCTCTGCCCGTCACCTCGGAAAATATCCCGACAGGAAGCGTCGGATAGCTTAATTTTTTGACCCCTCCCCCTCCGAAAAGATAGGTGGGCGCCGCCCCCGCTTTGAAAAGCGACATGTTTCCGGAATACATGTCAAAACTCAACGAATCAAGCGTACACGCCGACTCGCTGTCCTCTTTCATCGACATAGTGCTGTTTGCAATTTCGGCGGCTCGAAGAGCGGGAAACCCGTTTTCCATAAGCCGTCTCATAAAAGCACAGCACACGGTACCGTCCTTTGCGGCAAGCTCCCCCGTCCCCATTCCGTCTGCAAGAACCAAATGAACAATTCCTTTTGTGTCGGCAAAAACCGTATATACATCGCCACAAACTTCTCCGTATGCGGCACGTTGGGAAACCGCTGTGTGCACAATATACCTTGGTTGTTCCGAATAAAAAAGCGTCACAGAGTTTGCGTTTTTCTTTATTATCGGTGGCGAAAGGGTAACCCCAACGGCGCTTGAAATCGCCGCGGAAAAGCGTTTCAACAGACGATCATCGATTGACTTTTTAAGCCTTATTGTAATTGTCGGGTGATGTGCCGCGTCGTATACACAACTCGCTGTGTCTATTGGTATTCTGAGACGTTCGGCATAGATATATATCCTTGCACTGTCGTTTTCGTCCCATTCATACATGCTCCTAAGTTCTTTTGCAGAGCACGAAAGCATCTGACTTAACGCGTGAAACTGACGTTTTAACAATCCTCTAAATAGTTTAGCGTTGCGGTTTATTCTTTGGGTTTCTATGTATTTTAAATACTGTTCACTTATTATCTCGGAAAGTTCCGAGCAGTTTATACAACGATTGTCAAAAGCCGAAAAAACCTGATCTTTCGTCACCTCCCCCGACGCCGAAAGAATTGGTGTTATCGAGTTTAACGCTTCGGTGGAGTTGTTGTAACATTTGACCCAACAGTATGACATTAGGGTGCAACCTCTACAAACTTTATCGACCGCCGTGTTGTAAAGCTTTTCAATCTCTTTGTTTTTTGCCGTTTCGGTTAGATTTCGTTCTAAAATGGAACAGATATCTTTCATCGCCGCCGACATCGACAAAAGGCGGCTTTCAACCGCAAGCGCGGCGCTTCTGTGGAGCTTAATCCCCGAATTTTCGATAACCTTATACTTTATCGGAATAAGCAAAAAAACAAGGGTAGCCACTATTACTTCGGTTATATACGCTATTGAATAGAAATGGGAATTGCTTGTAGCGGAAAACATTATAGCACCGCACACAAAAACTATGGCGTAAAGTGCGCGTCCTTTTTCCTTTACAAACGACGATATAGTCCCCGCGGCAATAAGACCTAGCGCAGCAAACGCAAATTCATGTTCCGAAAAAACAACGGCACAAGCAGCCGCAACCGAAACCGCTATTGAAAATTTTGTGGTTAAAAAATAAAAACTTGACACAACAAATGCAAACGCCACAACTCGTCCAAGCGACACAACCGATATGTTTATCGGGTAAAGGGCCATCAACATCGTTGCAAACGCAAACGAACAACAAAACCCCTCTTGCATTCCTATCTTTGTAAAATGTCTGTCGTTTATGTAGTTTGTCGCTATATAATAAAAGTATGAAAACGCGGAAATAAACGCGGATTTGCTTACAAGAAGCCCCAACATTCTAAAAGAAAATGTTTCGGAAAATATAACAATTGAAATCTCGGTGATGGCAACCGAAACAAGACAGGCTATAAGCGACGGAACAAAGCTGTTTGTTTTTGTTTTTTTCGCGTTTGAATTAACAATAATTCTAACTGTAGCGGCTACCCCCGCCGCCGCAAGAAAGGTTGAGTTTTCAATCAGGTTTCCTCCAAACCACGCATTTAAAATGAAACCAATTAAAACCGACAGCGAATAGCTGTTTGCCGAACCTACAACAAAGCTTATGCCAAAAAGACAGTTGCCCTCGTAAACGGGAATTCGCGACACAAGAAAAGACATTCCAACCATCGCGAGTTGGACGGCTAGTCTTGAAAGCGCGGGTATAAGCGGCTTTATTTTATACGAAACATCTGATAAACTTTTTTGTATATACCTAGAACCTACTGCAATCTTCAAAATAAACTACACCACCAAAATCAAATTTTTATCAGTATACAGTTTAAAGCGCAATTAAACTGTCGCTTGATGTTTGGTTTAAATGTCTCAAATAAAAGAAAAAGTGATTATTTTACAACCAGACATAAAAACAAACTGATTTATATCTTTATTTGTGGTATAATTGATTGTGCAATAAAATTGAAAGATTAATATTTGGGGTGTGACATGAACAACAAACAGATTATTTTAAATCTTTTGGAACAAAACAACAGCTTTTATCTTTATGATAAAAAAGGTATAGAACAAAGCGTTACGACTTTGACACAAAGTTTTGACGGAATTAAATTTCTCTATTCTTTGAAAACAAACCCTAATTGCAACGTAGTTGAAACGATCTTTAAAAGCGGCCTTGGCGCAGACGCCGCAAGCGTAAACGAGGTTTTAATCTCTGCCAAAAACAACGTGCCTAAAGAACTTATTCTTTTTTCAGCGCCCGGAAAAACGACGGAGGACATTATTAACACTATCGAGATTTCGACATTAATTGCGGACAGTTTGGACGAAATATACCGTATTAATGCGGTAGCAAAACAAAAAGGAATTAACGTTAAAATTGGTGTTAGGTTAAACCCTCCATTCACGTTTGTAGGAGACTCCCCCGTTCCGTCCAAGTTTGGCATAGACAGCGACAGCTTTTTTTCCAACCTTGACGAGTTAAAAAAACTTGAAAACGTCGAAATCGTAGGAATTCATGTCCATTCGAGAAGCCAAGAGCTTGATGAAAAAGTTATCGAAAGCTACTATAAAAAGATGTTTTCGTTATCTTTGAAAGTTGTTGAAAAACTCGAAAAACCGCTTGAATTTATCAACATGGGTTCCGGCATAGGAATAGCTTATGCCGATATTGACAAGCCGTGCGACACGGAGTATCTCGGAAGTTCGATGTCAAAACTCACGCAACAGTTCAAAAAAGAATTTTCAAAAACAACAATTTTTATCGAAACTGGAAGGTTTCTTGTTGGTAAAAACGGCGTTTATGTCACAAAGGTTCTCGACAAAAAAGTTTCGTGCGGCAAGACGTTTGTAATTTTGTGCAACACGTTAAACGGATTTATCCGCCCATCTGTCGAACAACTTGTCTTAAACTATGACAAATCCCAAAACCCGCTCCCCGTCGAGCCTCTTTTCACCTCTTTGGACGCCTTTCAATTTATTCCCCTTTGCTTACAAGACAACGGTGGCGAAACCGAGCAAGTTTCACTTGTTGGAAATCTCTGTACCGCGGCGGACATCGTCGCAAAAGACATAACGTTTCCTAAACTTCAAGCTGGAGACGCAGTTATAATGACAAACGCCGGAAGCTATGCGGCGGTTTTGTCTCCTATGCAGTTTTCCTCGCAAACCCCTCCAAAAGAATTTTTCGTCTGCGAAGATGGCAGCGTTAAATAAAAACTTTTTTTTAACACAATCAAGTTATATTGTGTTAAAAATAATAATTAGGAAGCGGTAGTTTCATGAAAAAAAATATTATAACAAAAACTTTAGTCCTTTTAATTTTGGTTTCGTTTGCCTTTTCGCCTCTTGTTGCGGCACAAGTTTCAAACACACTAACTTTTGACGAACTGGGCTTGTCACTTAACTCCCCCGCGGGATACTATGTGTTAACGGAAAAATCCGAGAAAGACAACCCCGTTTTTGCAGAGTTCGGATATGATTACGATGAAACTATCGAGATGTTTTACGATTCCGATCTTTATTTTTGGGCGATTAACTCAAACTTCACCCAATCTATCTATTTTTCTGCCATCGAGGACAGTTCAACAGATTATAGTTTGTATGACGACCAAGATTTGGACGCAATTTTCAACGACTACAAAGGGCGTTTTTCGGAAGACATTTTAATTTATACCGATTATTTTATAATCGAAACAGAACAATATAAATTTTTAGCGATGCTTTACGAATTCACCGACGGATCCGAAATAAACGGAATCGACATTGTTACGATATCAAATGGTTATTCTATGTCGTTTGAACTTTATTCTTATACCGGTGAGCCGATAGATAACAATACGATAAACACACTTGTTTCAGTCGTAGAAAGCATAGATTTTTATTATAGCGGAAATCAATCATCGGCCGATTTAGATCACCAACTTGATTTAGAATTTGAAATGTCTGACGAAAGCTATTATGCCTTTGAACCGGAAGAGTTTTTAAATTCTTTTATAAATGAAAACCTCGCCAATAATGTGATGACCGTTATCGTTATAATACTCGCTATCATAGCATCGTTTCTACTTATCTATTTTATTGTGCTATTAATCGGAGTTGTTGTTTCAAAAAATCACGAACCGGCAACTTTCGAGAAACCTGTCCCCGATATCTCGCCGGAACAAGCCGAGCAAATCGACCCAGTTATCTTGCCGGAACAAGCCGAGCAAAACCAAGACGGCGACGAGCAATTATCTTTGCAAACCTCTGAACAAACTATGTTGGCAAAAACCAGCCAATCGGAAGAAACATCCGTTACATCCAATATATTGGATAGATTCGATATATCAGATACATACGATGCATTTGACGCCTCCGACGCGTCCGATACACTGGATTAATTAAACAAAATTTTAACAGCCGTGTTGTGTGGATTTTGAAACTACTTAGCTTAAGACAAAAAAATTTAGACAAAACAAAAAACAAGTTGCCGCACCATTTAATGTGTGAAAACTTGTTTTTTTGCATTCAAAACCGTTTTTCCAAAAGAAACTCGTTGCGAGCAATTCGCATTTTTAAATTTTCATTGTAATACAAAAGCTACAGCATTACAATTATATATTTAAAATTTTCTTGATCTCTTTGTTTGTCGGCTTCGTTTGCTATATCTTGAAGGCATAAAAAATTTTAGTTTTTGTTTGTTTACCAAACAAGTTTCAAAATTCTTTTGTTACCTTCTGTTTATAGTATGACCTTATTATTTTATATTATACATATTAAATAAATATTTTTTTACTAACCACATATGAAATCGGCAACCTCTGTTAAACTCTTTGCAAAAAGTTTAACAACAAATCCCGAAAACTCGGAAATCGGCGCAGAACCACTGTACTCTGCCGCTATAAAATCTATGTCGCTGTCTTTTGCTCCCACCGCGTCAAAACACCTGTCGCCGATCATAACCGCGCGTTTTTTATCTTTACAGCCGAGTTGGTCAAGAGCTATCTCAATACATTCCGATTTCGTGTGACTTTGGGTCATGCCGCCTTTCACGCCAACAACGGTATCAAACATCTCTTCAAGCCCGAAATATTCCAAAAGTGTATGGATAAGATACGCCGGTTTACTACTCGCTATTCCAATTTTAACGTTGTTCTCTCTAAGCGTTTCAAGAGTTTGCTTTAAAAGAGGAAACATTCGGCTTTGATACAAACCCGTTTTGGTATAATGTTCCCTATAAGTTTCCATCGCTTTTTCAAGCTGTTCACCTTTAAAGCCATATTCCTCTTCAAACGTTGGGGCCAGCGGAGGCCCTATAAATCTTTTTAACTTTTGTTGGTCCGTTTCGTTTATCGAAAATTCCTTAGACAAAATATATATAAGGCTTTTTACAATTCCCTCGCTTGTGTCTATCAAAGTGCCGTCGAAATCAAATATTGCATAGTCATATCGTGGTCTCATTTTTCGCTGTTCTCCTTGAGCAGTTTCTGTTTTGTTTTCCATAGTTTTTCCGAAAGATCGACATAATATGTATGTGGATTTTCAAAACGTTTAACCTCATCCCAAAGGCTGTCTATCTCTTTTAAACAATGCTCCCTTGTTTGCTCAACCGACGGAATCTCATACACCCTTTTTCCGCCTTCAAAAATCGGAACTAACAGTTGTTTTAAATAATAGTTGTTGTATGTTTTCTTTTTCCATGTATGGTTGGGGTCAAAGATAGTGAGCGGTTTTTCTGTGTCTATTGTTTCATCATGCAAACACAAAAGATCCGCCTCCGCCTTTCCCGTGTCCATGTTATATATCCTATACACCTTTTTGAAATGTGGCGTCGTGATCTTGGTTACGTTTTCTGAAACCTTAATTTTTGGTACAACTCTTCCGCTTTTAGACTCAACCGCGACAAGTTTATAAACGCCGCCAAAAACAGGGTCGCTCTTCGCGGTTATGAGCCGCTCGCCCACGCCAAAAACGTCGACACAACCACCTTGCAAAATTATGTCGCGAATTATGTTCTCGTCAAGCGAATTGGACGCGACTATCTTACAGTTAGGTAGGCCTTCGGCATCTAACCTTTCTCGAACTTTTTTGGAAAGATAGGTAATATCGCCCGAGTCTATCCTCACGCTACAGTTTTCGATACCAAGCTCTTTAAAAACTCTAATCGCATTTGGCAAACCACTTTTTAAAACGCTGTAGGTATCTATGAGTAACGAAGCTTTGTTTGGGTACGCCTTGCAATAGGTCAAAAACGCGGTGTACTCGTCGTCGAAAGTCTGTATCCACGAATGCGCCATAGTTCCCGAAACCGGCACATCAAACAACTGACCCGTCGCAGAGTTAGAGGTTCCGACACAACCGGCAATATATGCCGCCCTCGCCCCAAGACAAGCCGCCTCGACCCCTTGCGCACGCCGCGCGCCAAATTCAAGTATCGCCCTGCCTGCCGCCGCCCGTACTATGCGATTGGCTTTAGTCGCTATTAATGACTGGTGGTTTACACACAAAAGCAAAAATGTCTCAACTATTTGGGCTTCTATAGCTTTCGCCCTTATCGTCATTATCGGCTCGTTTGGAAAGATAGGTGTTCCCTCCGGAACCGCCCATATATCCCCCGTAAACTTAAACTCCAATAGCCTTTCGAGAAACTTTTCGGAAAATTGATTTTTCTTTTTGAGATAGTCTATGTCATTTTGGGTAAACTTAAGGTTTTCGATATAATCGACAACCTGTTCAAGCCCTGCGGCGATAGCAAAGCCTCCGCCATCCGGAACTTTTCTGAAATAAAGATCAAAATAAAGATATTTGTCCGCCATTTCACTTAAAACATATCCGTTAGCCATTGTAAACTCATAGTAATCACAAAGCATTGCAGGGTTAAAATTATTAACTGTCATAGCGTTTTCTCCAAAAATCTTTTTTTCGATATTGAAACTATCTGCTCGGCACAAAATGCCGTTCATCTGTTTTTTTAACTATTTTTTAAGCTTTGCCCAGGTATCTTTAAGGCCTACAATCCTGTTAAAACCACCATTGGTTGTGTCCTTAACAAAATACCCCATGCGCACAAACTGGTATCTCGTGTCGTCCGGCTCGTTTTCAATGCACGCTTCGAGTTTTGCATTTTCAAACGTTTCAACTGAATTCGGGTTAAGATAGTCTCCGTATCCCTTGCCCTCTTCAATATCCCCTGTGTTTTCAAGGGTGAACAGTCTGTCGTATAGTCTAACCGTTGCATCAAAACAGTTTTGCTTTGAAAGCCAATGTATAGTGCCTTTTATCTTTCTTCCGTCTTCGGGAGCTTTTCCCCCACTTGTAAGGTCGGCGGTGCACAAAATTTCGACCACGTTTCCTTGGTCATCAAGCTTATAATCGTCACATCTAACGATGTATGCGCCCATAAGCCGAACCTCGTTGCCGGGGAACATTCTAAAAAACTTTGGCGGAGGCGACACAAAAAAGTCGCTTCTGTCTATATAAAGATCTTTTGAAAACTTAACCGTTCTTGTCCCTGATTCGGGGTCATTCGGATTGTTTGAAACTGAAAACTCTTCGACTTTGTCTTCAGGGTAGTTTGTCACGGTAACCTTCACAGGGTCGGCAACCGCTATTCTGCGCGGCGCTATCGCGTTTAACTCGTCGCGGATGCAAAACTCAAGCAAACCAATGTCCACAAGGCTATTAGCCTTTGAAACACCGGCAGTTTTAACAAAGTTAATTATCGAAGTTGGGGTGTACCCTCTTCTTCTAAGACCTCCAAGCGTCGGCATCCTAGGGTCGTCCCAACCGTCAACTATGTTTGTTTCGACAAGCTCTCTAAGATAACGTTTGCTCATAACGGTGTATGTGAGGTTAAGGCGCGCAAACTCGTATTGGTGGGGTTTGTGCTCAAAACCTATGTTGTCGATAACCCAATCATAAAGCGGGCGATGGTTCTCGAACTCGAGCGAACAAAGCGAATGGGTTATCCCTTCAAGCGCATCTTGAATTGGGTGCGCATAGTCGTACAGCGGATAGATGCACCATTTGTTTCCTTGTCTGTGGTGTTCAAGGTGCATAATGCGATAGATAGCGGGGTCACGCATGTTCATGTTGGGGCTTGCCATGTCTATCTTTGCCCTTAAAATATGTTCGCCGGCTTTAAACTCGCCGTTTTTCATGCGTGAAAACAAATCAAGGTTTTGTTCGACCGAACGTTCTCTAAACGGGCTGTTTTTGCCCGGCTCGGTAAGCGTTCCGCGCATCTCCCTCATCTCTTCGGGAGAAAGCGAACAAACATACGCCTTTCCTTTTTTTATGAGCTCAACCGCAAATTCATAGCATTTATCAAAATAATCGCTTCCGTAGAAGATGCCACCGGTAGGCTCGGTTCCAAGCCAACAAAGGTCGTCATAAATCGACTTAACAAACTCGTCGTCTTCCTTTGTCGGGTTTGTGTCGTCATAGCGAAGATTAAAAAGCCCATCGTATTTTTTTGCAGTCGTCGAGTTTATCCACATTGCCTTTGTGTGTCCTATGTGAAGATACCCGTTAGGTTCGGGCGGAAACCTTGTATGGATCTTTGTTACCTTTCCCTCTTTGAGGTCTTTATCGATAATATCATGTATAAAATTGTTTGTTTCGCTCATCTTTACTGTTCCTCTTTAAAATAATATAATAATGTATTTTCTTATAAACTTTATTAGTACGGTTTATTTTAGCACAAAAGAGCCCTTTATTTCAATTAAAATTTAATAAAACAGTTTGTTAAAATAAATAAGCAGAATATTTCTACAAAATATACACACAAATATTTTAATTCACAAAATGTTCAAACCAAATTCATTGACTAAACAGCGTTAATGATATATAATCCTAATTAAGACATCCTACTAAATGGAGCAAACAATATGACAATCAAGCGAAACACAATCCAACGAGGTGTTGTGTTGTCCACAGTAAACAACCTAAAGAGCCACCCAACGGCGGACGAGGTATATTACGAGGTTATTAAAACATATCCAAGTATAAGTCGCGGAACGGTCTATCGAAACCTTAATCAACTCGCTAAAAACCAAGACATCTCAAAGATTGAAGTTCCAAGCGAAGCCGACCGGTTCGACCACAAAACGAATCCGCATTACCACTCGAAATGTTCAAAATGCGGCAAAGTCTTTGATGTTAAACTTGACTATCTGTTTGACCTTGAAAAAAGAATAAACAATACCGATGGTTTTTGTTTCAGCGGACACACAATAACGTTTAAAGGAATCTGTTCAAACTGTAACCCTCAGTCTTAACCAACGCTAACGGGGGGCGTAACCCCGAATTAAATAAAAAATATGGAGGTTCCCAATGAGAAGTATTACAACATTCGACTTACAATATGCACACAGATTTTATGGTTTTAAAGGTGAAGCCCAGTATCTTCACGGACACACCGGTATTTTAACGATTGAGGTTGAAGACAGCGTCAACCCCGGTGTAAACATGGTTTTCCCATGTAATGAAATTCAAAAAACCGCGTGGTCGCTACTCAAAAACTTTGACCATTCGCTTATTTTACGCGAAGACGATCCTCTTCTTCCGGCAATCCTCGGAGTTTACGAGCAAACAGGGATAAAAGACGGAACACCTCAAAACCAAATGAAAGGCGAAGCTTTCAAAACAGAGCTCGCTACGGCTTATCCCGATTGTCGTTTGGTCGTGACAAAAGAAACAATGACGGTTGAAGGCATGATCAAAATCGTTTACGAACTTTTAAAAGAAAAACTCAACATTGCTAAGATTACGTTTACAAGCGGTGTTAACGCCGCCTCGGCTGAATTCGATACAAAAAACAACATCGAACGTTGCCCACTTTGCGGAATAGCGCTTAACAAAGACGGTGTCTGCGAAAAATGCGGATACAAAAAGTAAAACATTTTAAGCCTTGTGAAGCACCCTTTTTGGGGTGCTTCATTAGCATATCTGCCTGTTTTCTACTTTGTCGCTATTGACACAACTTTATAAATGCTATATAGTGTTTAAAGTTTCAACAAAAAACAATACACGGAGGAAAAACATGGCATTTTTGAATATGAAGAAGGTAACCTTTAAAAACGACTACACAATGGAAGAGCTTTACGAGGCGATTAAAGATGTTCAGTTCCCATTGGGCAAGCCTATCCTTGCAAAGCATGGCGCCGCAAAACTAATTGTTTTTGCACCCATCAATAAGGACACCCAAATGGTTATCAACCCCGCAAAAATGGGGGACAAAATCAACGCTTATCGAGTTATGATTTTGCCCGAAGTTGGGCTTGACAACCTCATTATAAACACTGTAATCGATGTCGTAACAGATAACTGGGTTTTTGTTATAAACCAACTTGGTAAAAACGTTAAGGAATACAAAAAATGTGTCGACACTATAGCAGATCAACTGCAAAACATGGGGTTATAATTCATTGTTGTTACAACGTTTAACTTGAACATAAAGACCGCAGCTATCGCTTTGATAGCTGCGGTCTTGTGTGTTACATAATGCTACGTTTATAGTCAAACCAATTCAAAATTCAAACAACCGACACACAATACTATGTTTAACAATTTTGATTATTAGTATAATAAACGCCCGCATTTAAAACATTCTCAATAAAAACGTCTTTATTCATTAACAAAATTATTGCTTTGAACGCTTCTTTCAACTTCGCTAGCCGCTTTGTCTAGAACTTTAACCACAGTGTCACACCAGTTATCATAATATTCATCAATCTTGATATAATCTTTGTTTTGCAAGTAATAATTATAAACTTCTTTAAAGCCTTGCGCAAAAGATATCTTGGCACAAAACGATGGAACTAGCGCCTTTATTTTACTGTTATCGAGCAATACATTGTTCGACTTATCACCATGATAAAGATGTTTTAATTTTTCCGGCATACCGCTTTTAACCAAAAAATCTGTCGACACATGAACACAGTTCAATTCAACACCCATAACATCTGCCATAGTTTCATATATTTGGTTCCAAGTTAAAACCTCGTCAGATGTTATATGCATGGCTTGTCCAATAGCTTTAACGTTTCCCATGATGCCAAAAAAAGCTTTTGCAAAGTCTCTGCTATGCGTTATTGTCCAATAGGTTGTTCCGTCTCCTTGAATTATTATCGGCTTTTTAGATAACATTCTTTCGATTACGGTAAAGTTATCAGCGATAGGATATCTTTTGTCATAGGTATGGCTTGGTCTTACAATCGTTATCGGAAAATTATCTTCCCTATATCTATCAAATAAAAACTGTTCGCATTTAATTTTATCTTGGGCATATTTAGAATACGGATTTTTTTGTGAAAGCCCCTCATTAATAACAGGCTGTATACTCGGCTTATGATATGTCATTACTGTACTTATAAAAATATATTGTTTAACCTTCCCTTTGAAAATATCAAACGCTCTTTGAACGTCGTTCAAGCTGTACGATATAAAATCCGCAACAACATCAAAAGTCATCCCGTCAAACATTTTTTCCATAGCCAATCTGTCACAAAAATCACCAACCAATACATTTGCATTTTCCGGTATGTTAGTGTTATTGTTTCCCCTGTTTAAGACATACAACTCTATTCCCTGCTGGTTTGCTAAAAGAAGCGTTAGTTCAAAACTTATGCAGCCGGTTCCACCAATCAACAAAACCTTCATTTGTATTACCGTCCTTTCAATAAAAGCAATCTCTTTTTAGGCCTTTTAAATAACTTTAACGAAAAGCTCGCCGTTTTAAATTTATTTTTAAACGGCGAGCTTTGTATTACTCAAATGGATACTTCAATCCCCAAGCGTCCCTCATTCCATCCATTCTTCGAATCATTGACAACGTGGTATCCAACGGCATTTCATCTGTTTGTGTTTTGCCCTCTTCAATAGCCTTAATTGCCGCCCTAACTTGATATTCAAACCCGTTGATTTCAAAAGGCATATCAAACACTTCCGGCTCGCTAAACCTATCTTTATAGACCGAAAAACTATCGGGAGCCCAACAATTTTTAATGATGATATAGCCGTTATCCCCACCAATAAACGCCACATTATTGCTTTCGCTATCAATTCCGCTATGCAACACCGCCGTTTTTCCGTCGCTATACGTCAAATTGTAGCTACTTTGGTAGTCAACGCCATTTTTTATATATGCCCAACTTTGTGTGTCGGTTATTTCCGCATCATTAAAATATATCGACGCTAGCGTTAACGGGTAGATACCTAAATCAAGGAGAGCCCCGCCGGCAAGGTTCGGATCTACAAGCCTTGGCAGATGATCAATCGTTTGAGCAAAGCTACAGACCAAAACTTTTGGTGTTCCTATCCTTCCTGAATCAACAACCTCTTTGGCTTTTATTACAGCGGGAAGAAATCGCGTCCACACAGCCTCCATAAGAAATAGATTTTTTGATCGCGCAAGTTCGATTACCTCTTTTGCTTGAACAGCATTAACGGTAAATGTCTTTTCACAAATAACGTGTTTTCCGGCATTTAACGCTAACTTAATGTGTTCATAATGATGTGAGTGTGGAGAGCCTATATAAACTATATCCGTTTCATCGTCTTCAACTAGCTGTTGATAGCTTCCGTAAGCCTTTTCAAAGTTAAATTCCTTGGCAAATTCTTTCGCTTTTTCTATATCCCTTGCTGCAACTGCCCTGCATTTAATTTCGCCCTTCATGTTTGAAAGAGCTGTCGCCATAAACTTCGCTATATTTCCTGCTGTAATTATTGAAATGGATAACATTTAAAAGCCTCCTTAGTTTTCTATAGCTAATACGGTTGTAAGATCCATCAAGTGCGGCCAAAGAACCGCCGGCATATCTCCGGTTGGCAATACGCAATCATCAACGCATATGCCAAGCTCTTTTCGCATAAATTCACGCCTGTTTATCATTCTTTGATATGCCTTTGGTGCTATTTTTTGTATCTGCGCTTGTGTTTCTTGATCCGCTATAATAACGCCGTCCTCCGCATGCATTTGAAAATTCTTTTGTTGAACCGACGACGTGAAGTCACATTGTATCATCATTCCCGACTTTAACGTCGATTCACAATCGGCAGTAAACGGAGAATTTGTCCACTCGTCTGTATGAATTAAATGTCCCGGGTTAAGTCCTATTCCAACTTCCTTAAAGTCTTTAACCACGTCTAGAACTGAGTTGTAAACATCTTTACCTTTCGCGCCGATTTTAAGCGAACAATACCATGCGTCAAGCGCCAAATAATATGTATTCATAAGTTGTATCTGGTCGGGCGACAGCTCGTCTTGATTTTCAACAAAAAACGAAACTTTGTGTGACAACGAACGTCTATACGCCATCCCAACTCCCGCAAGCTGTCCTCGTTTTAGCTTTTTGTCAAACGTTGGGCTTGCCAGTCCATAGTACATATTTTCCCCAAAATTAACGTTTGGATGTACATTGGTAGGCTCGCCGCCTATGTTTAGATTGCTTGCAGCTTCTATCTCGCTAATTCCTTCTTTTAATTGAGAGATTACATTGTATGTGTTGTACGTTGCGTTTGTCGACGCATATTCAGATAAAATTAATTCTTTAACGTCAAGGAAACAACGAAGACCATCATCGTTATTTATCATTAAATCGACTGCATTCTCGAGGTTTTCTCTTGGAACAACAGCTGTTAATTCATCCATAATAAAACTTGGAAGATCAAAAACATTTTTATAGTTTTCATAATCTTCAGTTGAAAATCCTTTAAATCCGATTACCCCAACCTTTGAAGTTGAAGCCAATCCTATTTCGGTCAGCATATTTGAAAGCTTTGCATTTTTATCTCTTGGTTGTCCCGGCAAACTAAAGGTAGGCAAAACATACATATCAAATTCAAAAGGTATCTTGGCCGCGTAGCCAACCCCTTCGTTTCCAACAACTAAAGCCGGCTTTTTATTTTGTTGTAAAATCAATACCGCCTCTTCAAAACGAGGGTCATATCCTGTGAAAAATTCCATATTCCAAAAATGTTCTCTATCTGCATAAATGAACAGGTGTGTATACTTATTTTTGGCGAGTTCAAGCGCTTTGTTGATTCTTTTTCTGTAGTCTTCACCCGTTATATTTACAAGCTCGCTAGTGTCTGCGGGTTTCATGCCGTTTGGAAATTGTGTTAAAGTTTTTGTAATTACGTTTTTCATTTTTTTCTCCTTAATTATTAACAATATAAGTGTTGAAATTTAACTTATTGTATATTATTATACTATCATAAATCAATAAATTATAGAGGGGTATGGCATGAAAAAGTTTCACGTCCAAAACCAACAATCTTTAAAATATCACAATTGCAGACTTGTTCTTGATATAATAAGAGATTCTCATTCCGAGCCGATATCAAGAGCCGATATTTCTAAAAATACCAAAATGAGTCCGACGAGTATAACCCGAATTACCTCTACCCTTATTAAAATGAAAATTGTTGAAACAGCCGAAACTTTTTCAACCGGTGTTGGAAGAAACGGAACACGGCTTCGAATCACTAATGACAGCATATATAGTCTTGGAATCGGAATTTACAGCAACATTGTTCGAGCCTGTATAATGAGCGTTAATGGATCAATAGTTGCCGAAAAGCATCTTGATTTAGATCGAAAAAGCTACTCGCCCGAAGAAATAATTGATATTTCAAAAATGTTATATGATGAAATGATCAAAGACAAGACTTCGATATCAAACAAATTAAGAGCGGTAGGAATTGCTTGTGTCGGAAATGTTAACCATTTAACAGGAGAGGTTTATTTTGCCCCACAGATGGGATGGAAGAATTTCAACATAAAACAGATTGCCCAAAAATCCTTCTCGCTTCCCATTTTTGTTGATAATGATACAAAAATGTCTTTAATCGGCTCAACGTTCCAATCGGAATCTATGCGACAATCGGACGTTTTGTATATCGTTGTCGGAGAGGGTGTTGGCGCTTCGGTTATGTATAACGGAAATATTGTGCGAGGAGTAAATAATGCCGCGGGAGAAATCGGTCATACAATTATCGACCCAAATGGCAGAGTGTGCGTCTGTGGTCGGCGTGGGTGTCTTGCTACTTGTTTAACCGAACGCGGAATTGTTGAACAAAGCAACCTCATTAACAACAATGTTGAAAGTTTTGATGAGATTTTTAAAGCATTTAAACAAAATAACGAATGGGCTATACAAGTTATAAATGATTTTGTTTTAAACCTCTCTAATCTTGTTAGTAATATGATTTATACCTACAACACAAAGTACATTTTAATTGGTGGATTTATCGTTGCAAGATATCCTGAGGTTTATGAGATGGTTTACGAAAAGCTTAAAAATCTCATGCATGACAACCTCTATTCCGCTGTTGTAATAAAACCCAGAATACAAGAAAACAATGCGATTCTTGGCGCTGCATATGTCGCTATTAACAATTACATAGACATGATGATTCAACAGTTTGATGATGAATAGTTGATTTTCTATAAAAAAGGTGGTTTGAACAAGTCAAACTACCTTTTTATTTTGAAAAAAATTTTAAATAAATTTTATCTTATCACCCAAACGTCGATTGCCATTACGTACTAAGCGATAACGGATATACCGGAGGGACTATTTTATAATACTTAAGCGATTCAATAATCTGGTGAGTTGCTCCCGGAGTCAACGCCAAGATGGAAAACTTCGAAACAGCTCTCAGCGGAACAAACAAGTATCCTTGCTTGACTACAATCACATCATACTCGCTTACATTCAAATTCGCAACATCAAAATGTTCTAAGCTTATAAAAGAACCCGGTCGGTCGATTAACGTTACATCAACAGCGCCAACTTCGATAGTGACCGCCTGTCCAACATTAACGTTTTCACAACCTAGATATCCCCTTAGCATACCTTTTTTCTTAAGTTTCCCTTTTAGAGTTATTTGCTTGTTATCTTCTGTAGTGTTTTTCCCTACATTAACGGTAATATCATCGCCCTCGTTAAAATCCAAACACTCGCTTACAGCTTTCGCATCATAAATTCCTGCTATTAGCACCTTTTTATTTCTGTAATCTTTGCAATGCAAAAGATACTCTCTAAGTAAAACTGTGTGGTCGCCAACTCCACCACCTGTTGTGTTATCCCCCGAATCAGACACAAACACCGGCTTTACGTCCAACTCTAAAGAATATCTTCTTGCGTCCTTTGGAAGAAGCGGAAGTTGTTCAAATTCGAAACTGTCTTTGAACCCCATCACAAACTCAGCTAGTTCAATAGCAGTTTGCTTGGCAAACGCGCTATATTCATCTTTGCTTGGCGTAACTGCTACGTTACTTGCAAGCGTCGGTGAATCGATCCAAATCGCACCAATTCCGAGCGTTGCAAAAGCAATTTCCGGCTTTTTTTCCAACTCATTTAACTTTGCAAAGATTTCATTTAGCGGCCATGTAGCACCAAGAGCTTTCTCTGGGTGTATTGCATATGGAAGGCGCACAAAAAACGGCGTCGTTTTCATGTCCTCTTTAATACATTTAATTATATGCCTTGACACCGTCTGTTCCATCTCTTTTTGGTCACAATGCGGAACAGTTCTGTAATTTCTGACAGCATTTATGTATTTGCAAAATTCTGTCGAGGTGTTTGCATGGGCGTCTAGACCAACTCCAATCTTAACCTTTTCTCCCAAAATAGATCTTATTCTCTTCACAAGTTCAAGTTCGCCGGAGCCTAAACCGTCAACCTCCATACTTCCATGAAGATGAAGAAAAATTCCGTCTAAATCTTTGTTTTGTTCGATAATATCTGTTATCTTATTTGCGTAAAATTCAAACGCATCTCTGCTTGCAACTCCGTTTGGCATAGCCACTGCATAAATCAAAGGAACTATCTCGGCATTTTCTTGTTCGAAAATCTCGGTGGCATACATTCTTTTAAGAACTTCATCGCCTTCCGCAAAGGTAAAATCCTCCTTTTGAATTAAGTATGGATTAAATGAATTTGCCTCATGATAAAACATACCTATTGCTATTTTCATTATTATTCACCTACTCAATTACGCTTTCTTTTTATTCACTAATTTAAAATTATATTTAGCTTTTGTGGTATATAAATCTATACAAATCGCAATTAGAAGAATAATTCCTTTAACAACCATTTGCAAATATGACGAAAGATTCATTAAGCTCATAACATTGTTGATAAACGTTAGAATTATAACCCCTCCAGCAACCCCTATGATGCTTCCGGAGCCGCCGTTCATACTTGTTCCGCCTATACACGCCGCCGCAACCGCGTCGAGTTCCAAAAGATTTCCGCCCGTTGCCGCCGCTCCGCCAAGCCTAGCTGTTAAAACAACGCCACCTATCCCGTACATTAATCCCTCGATTAAGTAGGTATCAAATATTCTTCTTTTCGTTTTTATACCCGCAAGCTTCGCAGCTTCAATGTTTCCGCCAATTAGATAAATTTGTCTTCCAAAAACGGTTTTAGTTGTTAAAAGATGAATGCCAAAAGCAACAATCCCAGCAACCACAACCGCCATAGGTATTCCTTTGTACCCCGTGAAAATCCACGCCGCTATTGCGCCAACAATGGCCGCATATATTATATTTTCAATTATATTACCAACCGAATACCATGCTTTAAATTTTTTGTATTTCAACAAAGTTAATATAACAAAAACAATAAAGCAACTTGCAACAAGAACAAACGATATCACCGGCGAAACATATGCTTCACTTATGTTGGTCAGTTCCTTTGGCATAGGTCCAATTGTCGATGCATTTGTTATTGTATAACCTATCCCTCGGAAAATTTGTTGTGCCGCAAGCGTTACGATAAAAGCCGGAAGCCCAAGAAAACCAACAAATATTCCGTTTAATGCGCCCATCAAAACGCCTGCGATTATCGCAATTAAGATAGCTAAATAGATGTTCATTCCTTGTTCAAGAATTAATAACGCAACGATAACTCCGGTTAAATATACCCCCGAACCACCGCTTAAATCAAAGTTTTTCGATATTAACAGTATCATCAAAGAAGACGCCAAAATCATTAGAACAGAGCCTTGTTTAAGAACTATTGTCAAATTCCTTTGTGAAAGAAACGAGCCATCTGTTAGTTGATTACATATGATTAACAACGTAAACACAGCTATCGCAACAATAAACCTTTTAGCTAGATGTTTCAACATACTATTGTTCATTTGCATTTTCCTCCATACTACCTATTGTGGCCTCCCACAATATTTTATTCCTTTCTGCCTTTTTACCATCCGTTATGTTTATTATCTTTCCATGCTTCATTGTAATAATCCTGTCGGATATTCCTATAACTTCAGATAGGTCGGAAGAAATAAACAAAATAGCCTTCCCTTGTTTTGCAAGATCGTCTAAAATATAATATATCTGTGTTTTAGCTTCAACATCTATTCCTTGTGTGGCTTCATCTAAAATTAAAATTTCAGAATCTGCTGAGATCCATCTTCCCAATACACACTTTTGGGCGTTTCCTCCGCTTAAAGTTCTAACCAAAGTTTCTTGAGTCGGCGTTTTAATCGAAAGCTTTTTGATAACATTATCGACTGCATTTCGTTCCATTCCCTCATCAATAACCGAAGCTTGCGATAGATTTTTCAAACTAGACATCGTTATATTTTTTCCAACGCTTGATATATCAACAACGCCCAATCTTTTTCTGTCTTCAGGTAAAAATCCAACTTTATGTTTAACGGCATCGCTTGGTGATTTAATTCTGACTTTCTTGCCTTTAATCTCCATATCACACAAAACCGGCCCGTTGAACGCTCCAATCATCGCAAGAGCTGTCTCTGTTCTGCCTGCTCCAACCAAACCATACATCGATAAAATCTCGCCTTTTTTCAGTTCAAACGATACTCCGTCTACAAGTAGTTGGCTTGATGACTTAGGGTCGTGTATTGTGACATCATTTACTTTAAGCACAACCTCACCCGACGTCCTATTGTGTTCGGGGTAAACCTCGTCTACCTCTCTTCCAACCATCATAGAAACGATTTTTTTGTCTGTCATATCATCTTTTGACTCAGTTCCGACAATCTTTCCGTTTCTCATAACAGTTATAACATCAGAGATCATCCTAACCTCTTCAAGTCTGTGTGAAATGTAAATTAAACCTATATTCTTTTTCTTTAATTCTTCAACTTTTTTAAAAAGAATTTGGCATTCCTTGTCCGAAAGGGTAGATGTAGGCTCGTCAAGAAGCAATACTTTAGCATCATTATACATTGCTCTCGCTATAACAATAAGTTGCTTTTGAGCAATTCCTATGTCTTTTACCAAAGTCTGTGGCTTAACGTTTAACCCAAAACTCTCTATAATCTTTTGAGATTCAAAAAACATTGTGTGAAAATCAATTGCTCCGGCTGCCTTTGTCGGATAGTTTCCCATAAAAAGATTTTCCGCAACGCTCATTTCGTTAACCATATTTAAATCCTGTGGAATCATTGCAACGCCTACCTTCTGTGCATCGAGCACAGATTTAAAGTTGCATTTTTCACCACCGACATAAATCGAACCCTCAAACGAGTTTCCGGGATATACTCCCGCCAACATCTTCATTAATGTTGACTTTCCGGCACCGTTTCCCCCAACAATAGAATGAACTTCACCCGGAAAGATCTCAAGAGAAGCATTTTCAACCGCAACAACTCCGGGAAAGACTTTTGTTATATTGGAAAATGATAGTATGTTTTTTCTTTCTATTTTTATTCACCCTTTCCATTAATATCACGCTTTCCATTAAGAAAAGCGTGATATTATCTTAATTAAAAGCTGTTAAGCAATTACTTCGTCCCATTCAACCCATCCCGGAGGAGCAATTTCAGTTGCCCATTCTTCGAGGTTTTCCGATGTTATTCCTATAATAGGAACAAATATCTTTGGAACTTGATTTCCGCCATTATCCATGACTTCGTCCGAAACAATCTCTGTGCCCTCAACAAGAGCAACAGCACATTCGCCGGCTCTCTTTGCACACGACACTATGTCTGTCCAAATGCTTATACCCATGTTTCCTTCATAGATAGCTTTCGCAGCAGCAACGTCAACGTCCATGCCTGTTACGAATACGTCTCCCGAAAGTCCAGCAGCTTCGATTGCCGGAAGAAGTCCAAGCGCAAGAACGTCAGCGGTACAAACGAACGCATCGATATCGTTATTGTTTGCCGTCAAAGCATCTTCAGCAACTTTCAAAGCTTTTTCCGCAGAATATCCTTCGCAGTATTGTTCTACTACAACATTAACGTTTGGATAGTTTGCAAGAACAGAGTCGTATCCTTCTTTAAATCCATGAACAACCGAGCTTGTCGGCTCGCCATGTACAATAGCGATGTTGCCTTCTCCGCCAATTGCTTCCATAGTGGCTTCCATGTGCATGACACCACCGGCAAAGTTATCTCTGTCTAGATATGCGTCGATAGGAGCGTCCGGTATGAAGTTATCATAACAAACAACCGGTATACCCTCTGCTTTTACTTTTTCTACCAAAGTAACCATACTTGGGCTAACAGCAACAAGAATCAAACAATCAATTCCTTGGGTAATAAGGTTTTCAACTTGGTTTTCTTGTTGTGTTTGGTCGTAGTTTGCCCATTGAACCAAAACTTCTCCGCCAGCAGCTTCAATGACTTCTGTCATATACTGAAGGTCGAACTGGAATCTTGGAGCAACCTCTGTTGCAAAAGCGATACCTACTTTGAATTTTTCCTGTTGTTCTGTTTGTGTCCCTGTTTCGGTTTCTGTCTCAACGGTTTCCGGGCTTGTGCAAGCTGTGAAACTCATAATCATAGCTAATACAAGCAACAATGCAAGAATTTTTTTCATACTTTTCTCCTTTATTATTTTAAAATGAAATATTTCATTTTTTAAAACAAGATACAATGTTTATTATTGATTGTTTCAGATGTTGTATTCTCAAAAGGTCAATTTCATTAATTTTTCCAGTGGTGTTATTAATTGATTAAATCATAAATTATAATTATTAATCTGTCAACAGATTTTTAATAAAATTTATTTTTTTGTTTGGCTGCATAATTGAAGCTGCTTTTTGTTGTTTAAATTCACTACACCCCCTGCCCCTCAACAAACATCAAGTCAATCAGTTCTCTGACCCTATCCATAATCGAGGGTTGTGTCACTGTCTCCCCCTCGTCTGCCTCGTCGCTGTTTGTAGTATCGGTTTTTAAACTACCCTCTTCGATACTTTCAGTTTTTAAAATAAACTGCAACGCTTCTACGTTTTTGTTTTTGTTAGACACAAACGATTTCGGCACAAACTCCGCCGTGAAGCTTTCTGTTTCCGTTTCAATAGTTTCGTTTATCTCGTCTTCGACCTGCGAACCCATGCCAAAAACTTCATCCGACATCCTGTTCACGCCGTTTTGATACAGCTCAACTCCACCTAAAAGCGAAGCCGCGCCGCTTGTCATAAGGTCAAAGTTTTTTGACATCTCGGGAATACTGCTCGTTATTTGAAGCGAGCCGCTAGCTAGTTCTTTTGCGCCATACATATACGCCTTTATGCCGGTATTGTAGTCAAGCATGCCTATTATCTGAGTTATATTTGCCGCCAATGTGGGATCCGCCGCCATCATGCCCCCAACTATGCCCCCAACAACTGTGCCTGGCTGTGCGTTCAATAAGCTTTCTAGCACCGTTTTATAGTTACTCTCGGTTAAAGCGGGAAGTGTCGGTTGTCCCGCGAGGGTTAGTGCACCGTTAACCGCGACCACTATCGGTTGCGCTTGCAGTAACGTTGTGTCAATTGTAAGCTGGACAGCCTGCAAAAGCAATCCCGTTTGAGTGTTAAATTCCGCTACCCCCTCATAATATAAGTTCGCCCCGTCTCTCGCTTGTTTTAGCCCTTCGTTAAACTTAATCATGCCGTCGGTCATAACTCTTGTCCCGTCCGAAATATCGTCTATTCCGTCACTCAACTCATGTATTCCATTTTCAAGGTCTAAAAGCTCCGACGAAAGGTCTCCCGCAATTGAGGATACGTCAAAGCTATCCTCGATATCAACTGATAAAGGAACTGCGGCAAACTGTATCCCCGAAAACGCAAAATCTTTTATATCAAGCGACAGGCTAGCCGTTCCGCCCTCGCCCGGCATGAATATATATGACGCAGTTCTCGAGCCGCCCCCCGAAGAAACGGTTAACTTGTCCCCCGTTATCCCTCCTGTTTTGTTTGCGTCAAACGTCGCGGTCATCTGCACCGCTAGCGTGTCGAAATAGTCGTCCTCTATCGCGGTGTTTTTCGCAACATTCACTATAATTTCAAGTTTTCCGCTTTTGTTATAAAGGGTTTCGGGCTCTGTTTCACTTCCGTTAAGACGATATTCAACGTCAACAATCCACGGCAGCCATGTGTTTTCCAAAACTCCGCTATACGAAAACCTTCCGGCTTCGGTAGCTGTGGTTTTGACGGTGTCGCCATTCGCCGTTATCTCTTCGCCGTTGGTTAAGTTTGTGACCGAGCTGTATCCACTTGTGTAATCAACCAACTGTGTCGCGGAATTCACATCAAACGAATTAACCACAACAACCTCTTTAACCGTGCCATCGGAGTTTAATATTCCGTATACAACCTCTTCTTTCGATATCGAGTTTTGCGCAGATGTTTTCGGAGAAACAAAAAGACAAAACACAAAGACAACGATAAGCCCACACGCCATACTTTTTTTAAAAATTCTATCGTCCATTACTTTTGACCTTTCTGACTTTATTAAATCTTTGGTTGCGATATTTTTTATCAAACAACTTTATAAGTGGATCGAATATAATAAACATCGCCGGCACAAACAAGAGCACCATTACAACCGATATAATCGCTCCACGCCCTAACATGTTTCCAAGTTGGCTTATAACTCCGTTTGTCGAAACAAATCCGAGCGAGAAACACGCCGATATAAGAATTAACGCAGGGGTTAAAATAGAGGGTGTCGCGCTTTGAATTGCCAATTTAACCGCTTCAAGTTTTGGCGTTTTTTTGCGGTGGTCTAGATAGTGTGTCGCAAGCAAAATACCATAGTCCACCGTTGCGCCAAGCTGAACCGAGCTTATGATTAGATATCCTATATAAACAATCAAGTCGCCCGTGAAAAACGGTATCGCAAGATTTATGTTAATTGCGACCTTAATGGCGACAACCAAGATAAACGGAAGAGTTATGTCCTTAAACGTAAATACCAACACCAAAAATATCGCAATCATCGACGCAATGTTCACAACAGCGTTGTCTCGTGTGACAACGTTCATAAGGTCAAAGTTGCTGGCGCTTGTGCCGACAAGGTAGTTTTGTTCGGGATAATGCTTATCCAAGATTTCTCTAATTTCGCTCACCGTATTAAAAGCCGTTTCCCCCTCGTCCGGGATGTCAACGTTTAAAATAATTCTTGAAAACTCATCCGAAACGAAGTTTGATGATATGCTGCCCGGCAGAAAACTTTCGGGAACTTCCTCGCCAACAAGCTGTACATACGCCGTTATGCCGGTTATCTTTTGTTGTTGCTCAAGGTCGTTTATAAGCTCGGTTTCTTTAACAGGGTTGCCATTTGGAACAAGCACAACCATCTGGTTTGAACTTCCAAACAGCTCAAGTATCTTTTCGGTGTCCTGTGCAACACGTGTTTCGGGTCCGTTCATTGCTGAGGAACCATAGACAAATTCGCTTTGCCCTTGTGCCACAAAACTCGGATATATCAAAACAACAACCACGACAGAAAACGGCAGACACACTTTAAACGCAAAGTTTGAAAAGCCTTTGAAACTTGGGAAAAAAGAACGATGCCGCGTCTTATCAAGCAGTTTTTCGCAATACATCGCAAGCACAGGCAAAAGACACACCACCGCAACAAGGCTTAAAAAGATACCCTTTGCAAGCGCAAGCCCCAAGTTTACCCCTATCTTGAAATCCATTAAAACCAGCACCAAAAATCCGAAAACCGTCGTCATGGCACTTGAAAAAATAGCCGGACCGGATTTTCGCATAGCCTTTTCCATGGCCGGGCGAATCTCCATTCCGTCGTCGCGATAGTCACGAAATCTGTGGAGTAAAAACACGGCATAGTCCATCGACACCGCAAGTTGCAAAATAGCACTGCACGCACGTGTCACAAACGAAACACCGCCAAGAAAGATGTTACTGCCCTCGTTTAACAGAATTGATACCCCAATAACCGCCAAAAACAACACCGGCTCGAAATATGAGCTTGTGGAAAGAAACAAAATTATAAGCACAATGGGCACGGCTATCGCCATGATTTTAGGCATCTCGTTCATTGTGACTTTTTGAGCCGCCGCCGTGCTTATTCCGTCGCCCGACACCATGCCCTCGTCCCCAATAACCGCATAGATATCCTCCGACGCTTCCACCAGTCGCCCATCGTCCACCACCACCGAGAAAAACGCGTTGCCATCTTTATACCATGCGTTTGTCAAATCGGGGTTGGACGTTGAAAACGGGTCGGTTATATCTATCGTGTCATCAAGCCACAAAACAAGCTCGACACCCTCAACCTTTTCGATAAGCGCCTTTGTTTCAAGCGCCTCTCCTATCGAAACATCCTGAACCACCACATTAAAGTTGGGTAAATTTTGATCAAAATTTTCTGTCATGACGTCGAGCGACACGGTCGAATGGCTTTGCTTTGGAAGATAGTTAACAAGGTTATAGTCTA